>CAIMFH010000022.1 GCA_903840265.1 uncultured Schlesneria sp.
GCGTATCTCCTCAAGCCACCCAAGGCCCCGAGCCGATCCCATTCCCAGGCTCACCCGGAGCCCCAACTTGTAAATATCCCCTTACCTCGCGCCGCCATTTTCCCCCGGAAAGCGCCGCCATTTTCAACCGGGCTTAACACCCATCGCCAAGTCGTCGTTGAACCACTGTTCGGTACACGTAAAGGAGCTCAAATCCGTCAGTGCTTCAAAACCTTCTTTAGTAAACTTGCCGGAGATTAAAATTAAACTTTGCAGAGTCGTCAGGGTGCCGATTTCTCGTAAGGCGACATCAGTCAACCCTTCACCACCAATTACCAATGCTCTCAATTTCGTACAGGCTTTCAGATCGGAAAGACCTTGACCATCCCAAGGTGATTTCAGCAGCCGCAATGTCAACTCTTCGAGTTCGGCGAGTTGGTGGAACTGGTCAACATTCAATCTCTCTAGATTGTTTGCAGTGATACTGACAGTCGTTATCTTTGGGAATCGATCAACTATTTGAACTCGACCTGCAGCATCATCGGAGATGCGCAGTTTGGTGACTTGTCTCAATACTGGCAGCGACTTCCAGTCGGTGGAGGAGTGGTGCTTGGCGATTCCCAAATCCAACTCGCGAAGGCTTCCGCACTGCGCCAAAGGCTGCATTGTCACGGGTGAGTGATCACGGGATTCAGCATCGCGCACAGGGAGGGCCAATTGTGAAAGTGATTGTAATCTTGGTAGCAGAGCAATTGCTTCAGTAGTCGCTGCCGATCGACTGAAGCCGACATACGTCACTCTTTCTGTTGAACTGCGGCTCCATTGAAGTTTTGGATCGATGGCGAGCAACTTTTGGATTACGGCGCGATCCACCGGATTAAGCTTCTCCAGTTCGGGGTCGGCAGCCTTTGTTGATTGAACGCAGATCACGCTCAGCAGACACACGAGCATTCGCATTAGGCGGTTCATATTGTCACCTCATGGATTACCGTAGTAGGGACCGTAGTTTTCGTAGGTTATGCTTCAGCATAACTCTGCATTGCAGTAGCGATACCCCTTCGACCCCATCGTTATGCTAAAGCATAACCTACGCCCCACAATCTACGGATCTACTTCTCCGAATCAGACTCTTCTTCCAAGTTGAACTGGTGCATGAACCGATGAGCAACCGGGGCGAGTAACACCGCCATGATCGTCAAGAACGCGACACCGCTATACAGCGCGTACGCGGTGGCGAATAGTTTCGCGGAAGTGGTCTTCACCTGCTCGACCGGGCCCATGCCGGTCAGGATCATCGACGCATTCAGCAGCGCATCGACCCACGGCAATTCACAGTAGTAGTGATACCCTGCGCTGCCGATCGCCAATGAGAAGATCAGAACGATCGAAGCAACGCCGATGCTTCTGACCATACGCCAGGCAAATTGGGGACGTGTGAGCAGCGGTTCGGATTTCTGTTCAAACATGAGGTGCTTAGAATAGGAAATGTCTTGGTTACCGTCACGAGACTTATCGATCGTGAATACGATCTTGGAGCGGCGATGTCCAGTGTGTCATGCAGGACACTCGAAGACATTATGCGACCACACTCAGCCTGACCGTGCTGCTCTGTTGACTTGGCAACTGCTCGCCATTCTCAGCGAACGTGATGTCAGTCATTTTCCGCCTGCGGAATCCAAGGCCGATTCTTCCAGAGCGATCATTTGCCGGTACCGCTCGACGATTTCCGGCTTGGCGATGCGTGGCAAGTTTTGTTCAAGGATGATGGCTTCGAGTGTATTGATCAGGCGGCGGAATTTGACTTCGCGCAATTCGTGCTGTGCGGATTGCCCATTCGCTTCGGCCTGTTTCAGTCGCTGCTCGTACGCCTTCCAACTGTGCAGCTCTTTAATCTCGTTCAGCAAGTGTTCCTGGTTATCGGGCTTCAGCAACGATGATTCTTCCCAATGTCGTTCGTCCCCCAGTTCGGGCCACTTGTCCGTCACTTCCTGCAGAAGTTCCCGTCGTCCTGATCCGGGTCGTCGCCGTTGGCCGCGGCCCTGATTGCGGGGGTTGCGACGATGCTCGTCGTATCCTGCGACAACTCGCGTCGCATCATCTTCCAATGAGAATCCCAGGGACTTGCCGAGTTCTGTGACGATCCGCGCTGAAACCGGACGGCCGCGATTGACGAAGCTCTGTAAAGTTCCCGACAGGGCGGGTGGATTGGGAGCCGGTTTTGGCTCATCGGTCGATTCATCGCTCTCTTTGTCGCGCGATGGCTCGTCGACCAGCTGCGTTGAGGCCGACGGCACCTCTTCGATCTTCAAGCGGCTGTATGTCTTTAGTAGAACATCAGAGGTTCTTAGCGGGATGTCGATCGTGTTGCCGGCGATGACGGCGTGGGCATACGCTTCTGCGAAAGAGACGACGCTATCCTTATCGATGTCGCTTCCTTCCACAGCGACGCCATTCCGACTACGTCCCGCGATGGCTCCCCAGAAATAACTGCTGAATTCCTCGTCGTTTTCGATGTCGGGCCGACAACCCGCCGCGGGCAAGTTGTACTGTTGAGCGAAGAAGCCGACCCGCGGCTGAATTGCTAATCCTTTGCCTTCGTCCAGGTCCTCAAAGATCGTGTGACTGAAGCCGCCGCAGTAGCATTGAGCCATCACCATGATGACGGGCATGGTCGACGGCAGTTCGTTCAGCCAACGAGTGAATTCGCGGGCGCTGATCTTCTTTTCGTTCCAGCAGTCGATGGTCGTGTTGAACGGCTTCTCGTTCGGCCCCTGGCTGCCGTGAGCGGTGACGTACACAATCAAGCGATCGCCTGGCCGTGCGTTCTTACCAGTCGATTCGATACTCCCCCGAATCAGAGCCGGATCGAGCAAGCCAGAGATATTGGGAACGCGATGATTGCGATACTCCAGTTGTTGTGGTCCGCGGCGACGATGGAGGGCGGCGAGCACCTCTGAGGCGGGCAGCTCTTTCTTCGTTTTCTTCTCGGCGACCACTTGCAGATCGGCCTTATCATCGTCGCCGTCTGCGAAAAAGATATCGTGATGCATCGCCCCGTGATGCTTTTCCTTCAACACCTGCTGGAAGAAGACGACGTTGGCTTCCAGCGATGCTTGGTTGCCGGACGGATTGTAGCCGCCTCCGATTGTCAAAAAATAATCGGTGGCCAAGAGTGTGTTGCCGCAGCACACCCACAAACTCCAGACGAAGAATCGTCCCCAGAACGAATAGGCGGCCATCAGAAGGCTCCGAGTTTGTTGAACCTGGCGAATCGGCGAGCGTGACTCTCTTCAGAAAGAGTATACGCCATCAGAATGTGGCCTTCCAGAAGCACGTTACTCGGTGGCAAGATCGCTTGAAACCTGAATTTGTGCTGAAGGAACGTGGTTCTCATCACTGTATTGGCACACTCGCCTTTTCTGTGTTGACCTCGGGAACAGTCATCGCGAACGTCACCAGCGCGATCACCGCGACAAGCGACAAGAACCAAAACCCCGCGTTATATCCCGCCCTGTCGACAATGATTCCGGTGATGGAGTTGCTGGCGGCGGCTCCCAATCCGATGGCAGTGGCAGTGATTCCCTGAGCAAAGTTGAATCGGCCGGTTCCGCGCGTCAGGTCTGCCATGACGAGTAGCGCCACCACACCGAATATCCCTGCCCCGATGCCGTCGAGAATCTGGTTCGCGATCAACAATGTCGATGAGTCTGTGAGCGTGTACAGAATTCCGCGAATCGGCAAGACCGCGAAGCCGATCAGAAAGACCCACCGTCGACCGTGCATGGCCCCTCGGCTGGCCAGCAAGGCCACGGGGACCATCACGATCTGAGCGACGATGATGCAGATCGCCATCAACTTCGGGGCCTCGGTGGGGTGAAGTCGGCCCACCTTCTGTCCAACCAACGGAAGCATGGCGGCATTCGCGAAGTGAAACAGGACGACGGACGCCACGAACCAAAGCAGATGTCTGTTACTGAGTAATTCGCGGATGGACATAATGTTCATCTCATCCGCTGGACCGTCTGCTCCGCGCGCCAACTGGTGATCGATATCGCGTTCTCGAATCAATTGGGCCGAGATCGCACTGGCGATTGCCATGGCTGCCACACCGTAGAAGACGCCGCTCGCGCCGCCGTACTGCACGGCGGCAATGGCCACTCCCGCTGACACGACGTTTCCTGCATGAAAGCACGCTTCGTTGCGTCCGGCGCGTTTTGCCAGACGATCGCGTCCCACCAGTCCTAGGCTGATCGCGGCAATTCCTGGCGGCAGGACGGTCACCACTGCGCCGGTGATAAATTGCAAACTGTAGACACTCAGTCGATCTGGCGCGTAGTACAACGCGATGGACGTCATCGCAACGGTTGCCGCGGCAACGGAGATGGCCAATCGCTTGTAGCGAGTTCGATCAATCCACGCTCCGACAAACGCCTGGCTGAGAACAGTCCCCACCAGCATCATCGCCAGGGCGATCCCGGCATCGCTGGAACTCCAACCGCGGCGACTCGTCAGATCAATCACCAGGAACGGGCCAAGTCCATCGGCGACATCAGCCAAAAAGAACGTCACACCATCCAGTGCCCGCTCGCTCCAACGAGTTGAGGTCGTCTTCTCTTCGGGATGAGCAATTGTCAATGGACGATCCAGGGGCAACTCGGCCACTTCGTTATCAGAGAAAGACATCTTTCCGTTCCTCGAGTCATGCAGGGGCGCTTAGCGAAATCAAACGATAAGCTCAATACGTCGCGCGATGACCGCATTTTGCGGCCTCCCCCTTAATCCGAGATTAGACCGCGTTTCATCCCTAACTGGCTGAAGTTATTCCATTGCCGCGTCGATTCGTTCCAGCATCTGGTACAGGAACAGCGCACTCACCGGATCGACGGTGTCGTCGACTGAGTACGTGCATTGGCCTTCTGGAAACCAGGAGAGGACCGTGCGAGCTTGGATTTCTTCGCAGATGAAATGGTTGAGCGGATGGACGCTCATCGGGCGATCGTCATAGGTGAATGAGAATTCTGGCGTTGGCCCGATGCGAGTAGTGAAGATCGCGGTAACGACGCCTGTTTGCCAGAGGAGATCATCGACGGTTCCGCAGACCGCTCCTTGTTCACAGGTGCGACGCTCGATGCGGCCGATGACAGTGCCGTTCTCGTCGCAGATGCAGCTGGCCTTCAGGAGCCAGGTCCGTTGCAACCCCTTGGCCACAGTGGGCTCTGGCGGACATCGCTTGATGACGAATTCCATTCCGTACAGCTCATACGACGATGTCCCAGCGTAACGGGCATTCGCCGGGGATCAAAAACACTGGCCTGACTGTAGCGGGCGCGGGCAGCCGCACACAATCCAAACAGGGACACGACCGCTAAATTCGATGAGTTTTGATGACCACGCTCAGGCAGTGTTCGGCCATCGTCTCATCTGCAATCGATGAGTCTGCGTCATCCGCGGACCAGAAATTTGATCCGCAGATGTCGCAGAAGCACACCGATTGAACGTCCAGGTCCGTGGCAACCCAAACTTCATGAGTTCGGTGCCCCGTCTCGCGCTGGAATTCGCATGGCATAGAACGAACGCCAGACGAAAACCAACGCAATCGCCAGCATCACGACGCCGACGTAGGCCGTGTAGTCCGTCCCTTTGCCGGCGTGAGCCGCCTCTTTGATCTTCACCGCGATTTCGACGGCCAGCAGCCCAAACAAGGTCGAGAACTTGATGATCGGATTCAACGCGACCGACGTCGTGTCTTTGAAGGGGTCACCCACGGTATCGCCGATCACCGTTGCGGAATGGAGTGGTGTTCCTTTCTCACGGAGATCGACTTCGACCAGCTTCTTGGCGTTATCCCAGGCCCCCCCTGCGTTGGCCATGTAGATGGCCTGGAACAATCCGAACACGGCGATCGAGATCAAGTACGCCACGAAGAAGTTCGGATCGAAGAAGGCGAAGGCCAGTGTGATGGTCATCAAAGCGATAAAGATGTTCCACATCCCGGCCTGAGCGTACTCGGTGCAGATCTGAACAACCATTTTCGAATCTTCGATGTCGGCTTCCTTCTTGTCCAATCGCATATTCTCCTTGATGTATTCGACCGCTCGGTACGCCCCGGTCGTGACCGCCTGCATGGACGCACCACAGAACCAGAAGATGACCGAACCGCCACAGATAAAGCCGAGTAACACGGGAGCATCGGTGAGGCTCAGGTGCAGCATGCCGGCCTTCTCCAGCAGCAGGATGATCGAAAAGATCATCGTTGTGGCACCGACGACCGCCGTTCCGATCAACACCGGTTTGGCCGTTGCCTTAAAGGTATTTCCGGCCGCGTCATTGGCTTCGAGGTAATGCTTGCCAACTTCAAAATCAGGAACGAATCCGAAGTCGCGTTGGATCTCTTCGCTAATGCCAGGGATGTGCTCGGTCTGCGCGAGCTCGAAAACGGACTGAGCGTTGTCGGTGACAGGTCCATAGCTATCGACTGCGATAGTGACAGGGCCCATGCACAAGAAACCGAACGCCACGAGACCAAAGGCAAAGATCGAGGCGTGAGGCCCCATCACGCTTCCCAATCCCAATAGGCTGACAAAGTACGCGCCTGCCATCAGTCCGGCGATCAGCATCCCCATCCAGAACGCGCTGAAGTTGCCCGCGACCAAGCCAGAAAGGATCGTCAACGACGCTCCTCCTTCGCGAGACGCCGTCACGATTTCGTGAACGTGCTTGGAGTGGGAACTCGTGAACACCTTGGTGAACTCGGGAATCAACACCGCGGCCAGGGTTCCAAAGCCGATGATCGTCGCCAATTGCCACCAGAGTTGGGGCAGAGGAGTTTCGCCGATCTTCAGATCACTGATCAACAGCCAACTCATCCCGTACGAGGTGGTGATACAGAGGATCGCGGCGATCCAGATCAAGCGTGTCAGCGGCTCTTCGAAATCAAACTCCTTCAGGCCGGTGTATTTCGCCTTCGAAATCGCCTGGTTGATGAAGTAAGAGACCCCCGACATGAGGTCCATCAGGAACCGCATCGCAAAGATCCAGACGATCAGCTTCGCTTGAATATCGGTATAGCCAGGTCCTGCGGTTTTCTCGGTCACAGCCAGCGTGATAAAGCTGATCAGAGCCACCCCGGTGACGCCGTAGGTTTCAAAGCCATCGGCCGTCGGCCCGACCGAGTCACCTGCGTTGTCTCCCGTGCAGTCAGCGATCACGCCGGGATTGCGCGGGTCGTCTTCTTTCACATCGAAAACGATCTTCATCAGGTCCGAGCCAATATCGGCAATCTTCGTGAAGATCCCGCCCGCAATTCGCAGGGCCGAGGCCCCCAATGATTCGCCGATGGCAAAACCCAGGAAGCAGATTCCCACGATCTCACGCGGAACGAACAAAAGGATGATCACCATCATCACCAGTTCCAGCGAAATCAGAAACAACCCGATCGACATCCCCGCCTGCAACGGAATGTTGACGACATCCCAAGGTTGGCCGCGTAATGACGCGAACGCGGTTCGAGAATTCGCGTACGTGTTGACTCGAATTCCGTAGTAGGCCACCCAATAGGATCCAGCCATTCCCACGACCGAGAACAACAGAACTTGCAGCACCGTCGTGACTGGCTTCCCATCGAGCACCAGAAAGTAGTACGTCATCGCGCTGCCGATGAGCGCGAATAACATCAACAGGAATTTCGCCTGCTGAAACAGGTACGTCTTGCACGTTTGAAAGATGATCTCAGAGACATTCAGCATCGACTGATGAGCGGGCAGTTTCTTCACCTGGCCACGCAAATAGAGGCTGATTCCCAACGTCCCCGTAATCACGAACGCGCCGTAGAACAGCAATGACCAGCCAGAAATAACCTGACCGGCAATGTTGAATTTGCCCTGATGTAGATCAGGAATGGCCAGATCGGCTTCGCCGGCGGTTGCGATCGAAGACGATCCAAAGACCAAAAGTGCGGGTAACAGAATCGGCAACGACGCACGCCATATTGCGTGCCTGAGTGAGCCGATCACCGAGATGACTAGAGACGCGACACCAGTTCGCAGCATGCTTAACCCTCCTCCGTAGAAACGAAGTTAACGAGGTCCACCACACTAAGACATGTCCAGCACGAATTGTCAGAGTCGTTGAGAAACTGCGTCCAAGAACTTGGACGGGAAGCGTATTCGGATTCTAAAGAGACTGTAAGCTGCCAGCAACGCTGGGTGTTCGAATAGGCGGAAGAGGTTTCTAGCCACGGATGGACACAGATCGAACACGGATGAAAGCAAGAGCTCGAAGGCGGTGCTTCGGCATTGTCATTTGTGGCGAGGGCCGCGTGGCTTTGAGTTTGGTTGCGAAGAGTTATGCTAAAGCATGACCGACGCCAATCAGCCACACTTACAATTCAGAAGATCGACATGGAATACACACGACTTGGCAGCACCGGCCTCAGTGTTTCACGCCTGGTGCTCGGTTGCATGAGCTACGGCGTTCCCAATCGTGGCGAACATCCCTGGACACTGGATGAGGCGGCCAGCCGACCTTTCATTCAACGGGCCGCCGAACTGGGGATCAACTTCTTCGACACCTCGAATTCCTATTCCGATGGGACGAGCGAAGAGATCACCGGCCGGGCGCTGCGGGACTTTGCGAAGCGCGACGAAATCGTACTGGCCACGAAGGCTTACTATCCCTGGCGGAAGAGCCCGAATACCGGCGGGCTTTCTCGCAAAGCATTGCTGACATCCGTCGATGCGAGCTTACAGAGATTGGGAATGGACTACATCGATCTCTATCAGATTCATCGCTGGGACGATGAGACACCGATCGAAGAGACGCTCGAAGCGCTGCACGACATCGTGAAGTCGGGCAAGGTCCGCTACATCGGCGCGTCGTCGATGTTTGCGTGGCAGTTTGCGAAATCGCTGTACCTGGCCAAGGCCAACGGCTGGACTCGATTCGTCTCGATGCAGCCGCAGTACAATCTGATCTACCGCGAAGAAGAACGAGAAATGTTGAAGCTATGTCAGGCCGAAGGCATCGGCGTGATCCCTTGGAGCCCGCTGGCCCGCGGCAAGCTCGCTCGTCCCTGGACCGAGCAATCTATGACCACTCGCGGCGAAAGCGACCTGGTCACTCGCAGGCTGTTCGACAAGACTGCCGAAGTCGATCGCCTGGTCATCGAACGAGTTACTGAGATTGCGACTCGCCGCGGATTGCCTCAATCGCAAATCGCCCTCGCCTGGGTGTTGCACCAGTCCGCAATCACAGCGCCCATTATAGGCGCCACGAAAGCGGGACACTTGGAAGATGCGATCAGCGCGTTGTCGGTAAAGCTTTCAGCGGAAGAGATCGCGGCGCTCGAGGAGCCTTACGTTCCTCGCGAGGTTGTAGGATTGAATATTGGGAAGAAGAATACTTAGCCACGGATGAAACACTGATTGAACACGGATAAAGGCGAGAAGAGAGTGGTAAGACGATCAAACTAGCGGCAGTTCGGTAGAAGATTATCGACGGTAGAAATCGATGGTTTTCGAGACGCCTTCGCTGATGGGAGTGGCTCGCCAGTCTGGGAAGAGGGTTGAGATATAGTTGGGATTGGGGGGCAGGTTTGACGGGATTGAGGGGCCGTCGACATTGATTCGGTTGGCTGCGCCGGGAACGACGGCGACGATAGCACTCGCGAACTGCTCGGTGGTGGCGTGTTCGCCGGGAAGATCGACGACCGCGGAACCGGGTGGACATTCGAAGACGGAGCGAACGAAGGCGCGGGCGACGTCTTCGACGTAGTCGTAACCGACTGTTCCCGTGTAACCGATCGTATAGCTTTCTCCTGTGACGGCCGCGCGGGCGGCGAGCGATGGGCCGGCGGTCAACCCGACGTCACGCTCGGGTCCATAGACGACATGTGGCCTGACAGCGACCGACGCCAAATCAAAGTGTCGCCAATATTGTTCGGCGATCAGATCGACCGATTGCTTGAACGCACCATAGAAAGTGGGCGGCCGATTGGTTGCGGAAGCGTCGTCCGCGGCTTCGGGGCCGTACACCGCGTACGAACTAGCATACGAGATTGCACCGACTCGGCCAGAGCGCCGAGCCGCTTCGAAGACGGCAGTACTTCCCATGACGTTGACCTGGCAACCGAGCCACGGATCTTGCTGGCAGGCCGGAGTCAGCAGTGCCGCCAAGTGAATCACGTGCGTGACCTTGTGATGCTCAATGACGGATTGCAGGGACGTTGGATCCAGCAATGACGCGTCCGCTCGCTGAACGCGCGACAAGGCATTGCCGAGTACTCGTTGCCAGCGTGCGGGGGCGGGTTGGTTGTCGATCACGATGGGGGTGACATCGGATTTGAGCAACTCATGCAGAACCCACGTCCCGATAAATCCACATCCACCTGTCACCAAAACTGCTGCCATGCTGTGTTCCTCGAAGAGGTGTCGACCTGTTGTGGAGAGGAAGCGTAAGCGACAACCGTGACGAATTCCACGGACAGCCGGATCGTCCAGGCCAATCGCTATCGCTTCACTGCAGAATAGCAGTGACATGTCACCAGATGATCATTCACCATACCGACGGCTTGCATGAACGCGTAGCAGATCGTTGTTCCGACGAAGCGAAAACCGCGTCGCTTCAGATCTTTACTCATCGCGTCTGATTCGGGCGTACTGGCCGGTACGTCGGACATCGACTGGCGAGCATTCTGCAGGGGCTTGCCATCGACAAACGACCAGATGTATTTATCGAAGCTGCCAAACTCGGCCTGCACCACGAGAAATGCTTTCGCATTGTCGATCGTGGAAGAGATCTTCAGGCGATTACGAACGATCCCGGGGTTGAGCATGAGTTCCGCTTGCTTGGCGTCATCATACTTCGCGACTTTCTTGGGGTCGAACTGTTTGAAGGCGTCTCGATAATTCTGACGTTTCTTCAAGATCGTGGACCAGCTCAGTCCCGCCTGTGCCCCTTCCAGAGTCAAAAACTCGAACAGCAATCGATCGTCATGAACCGGCACACCCCACTCGCAATCGTGATAGTCGGCCATCATGCCCTCGCTGGCCCACGCGCAACGTACGATCTCCTTCGTCATTTTCTGTTTCGCCATGTTCTCAATATCTACTATTGGTTCGAGGTGTCGACATCATCGCACACAGTCTAAATAACCGTGCGCGATTTTACTCGCGGAATAAGTGACGCTGGCGTGATGTCTGCTACAAGGCCGTGTGTTTGGTATTTAGCATGGCAGGGCCTGAGTTTCAGGCGCATCTCTGGTCCATTTTGAGTTGTCGTTGATACCTGAATGCGGCGGGTTAGGCACCGTCGATCACGAGTTGCCGTTTTGCCCAACCCAGCCAGAGAACGTGCCTTGTTCCTCCCTAACCGCACCGACAATCGCAATTGGCACTGATTGCAATTCAGCAACCACAACACTATGAAAACAAAAACTGTGCCGTAAAATCAGGACGAGGCTCCTGCCTCGCCCTCCCAAATACATCTGCCACTCATCCAACATTGACTGCACAACTATGACACGTGACATGCTTCATCCCCGCGATGAAATCATGCAGACGATGGAACGAATCTATCGCTATCGCATGACGACGACCTCGGGTGGCAACCTTTCGATTCGCGAAAACGACGGCGATACCTGGATCTCGCCGGCGAGGATCGACAAGGGGAATCTGACTCGCAACGACATCGTGCGAGTTCGAGCCGATGGTTCCGTCGACGGCTTGCATCGCCCCTCGTCGGAATTCCCGTTTCATCGTGCGATCTATGCGTGCCGTCCGGAATTGCGGGGGATTGTCCACGCTCACCCCGTCGCACTGGTCGCCTTCAGCATCTGTCGTGCACTGCCAAATACCCGCCTGTTTCATCAAGCTCATTTCGTCTGCGGAGAGACGGGGTTCGCCCCCTATGCACTCCCCGGCAGTGAGCAATTGGCGCTGAACATCGCGGATGCTTTCAAGAGCGGCCTGAACTGCGTCATTCTTGAGAACCACGGTGTTGTCGTCGGAGGCGATTCGCTCTCGCAGGCTTATCAACGATTTGAAGCCCTGGAATTTGCCGCCAAAACGATTATCAAAGCACGACTGCTGGGAGAGGTCCGCTATTTGTCGGACTCCCAACTGGCCATTGCCGAACGTCGCCAGGTCGACTTCAAGAGTGCGACTTCAGTCGCCATCGGCAGCGAAGAACGAGAGTTGCGACGACAACTTTGCGAGTTCGTCCGTCGCGGCTGTCGACAACGGTTGTTGATCAGCACCGAGGGAAGCTTTTCCGCTCGTTTGGATGCAGATTCTTTTCTGATCACGCCATCGCAAATGGATCGATACACCCTTGATGTAGGCGATCTCGTGCGAGTGAAGGGGGACACCTGTTCGGCCGGCAAGCCAAGTCGCGCCGCGCTCGCTCATCAGGCGATCTATCAACGACATCCCGATGTCCGTGCCATCGTGTTCGCGCACCCCGTAAATGCGACCGCGTTCAGCGTCACGAGTGCCCCACTGGATGCGCGAACGATCCCCGAAAGTTACATCTTCCTGCGGGACGTGCAACGTGTCCCCTATGGCGTTCAATATCAGACGGATGGCCAGATTGCTGAATTCGTCTCGTCCAAGTCGCCGGCTGCCTTACTGGAAAATGACGGCGTCGTTGTGCTGGGGACCAGCATCCTGGACGCGTTCGACCGGTTGGAAGTATTGGAAACAACCTCGGAAGCGATCATCAACAGCCGTCTTGTCGGAGCGATTGCTCCGATGGGTGAAGAGGCAATTGATGAACTGAAGCGTGCGTTTCTGGGTGGTTAACTTCTAGGCGATCGCTTGCGATTCCTCGGGGGTTGGATGCTTGTGAGTATCGACGGCCGTGTGAGCGAAACAAATCCGGTAGAAAATTGGCACGACGAACAGCGTCAACGAGACAGCACTGACCAGGCCCCAGACAATCACTGTCGCCAACGGCCGCTGAACGTCGGACCCCAGACCGCGAGCGATCGAAGCCGGTAGCAGGCCCAGGATCGCGACCGAAGAAGTCATCAAGATTGGTCTCAACCGGCCTTGCGCCCCTTCGATGATCGCTTCGTCCAAGGGGCGGCCTCGTTCTCGCAGAGCCGTAATCCATTCGACCATCAGAACGCCGTCCATAATCGCCACGCCGAACAACGCCGTAAATCCGACGCCGCTGGAAACGTTCAGCGTCATTCCTCTGACATACAGGGCAATCGCACCGCCGACAAATGCGAATGGTACCGAGAGGAGCACCAGAATCGATTCGCGCTGTGAACCGAATGTCATCACGAGCAAACCATAGATAATCGCGATTGTGACCGGGATGACAATCAGGAAGTGATGACTGGCTCGCTCAAGGTTTTCGAACATGCCGATCCATCGGACTGTGGTTCCCTCAGGGACAGTAATCTCGTGTGCAAACAGCTTCTTGGCATCGGCCACAAAGCCCCCCTGATCGCGTCCCACGATATCGCTACGCACGGTGATGCGTCGGCGATTGCTTTCGCGAGCAATCATCGTTTGGCCATCGACCAGCGAGAAATCTGCCACCAATCCCAAGGGGATGGGAACGTTCGACTTGTTGTAAACCGGCAACTGTCGCAGCGAGTCCGGCGTCACCAATTCTCGATCAAATTTGGCCGTGATGTCGAACCGGCGTTCGCCCTCATACAGTGTGCTGATCGGTTCGCCACCGAGGGCCGTGTTGATCAATTCGTTGACATCTTCGATATGAACGTCATAGCGTGCACAGCGAGTTCGATCGGCCTGCACGACCATCTGCGGTTGCGGACCTTCCTGTTCGATATTCACATCGACCGCGCCGCGAACCTTTCGCAGTAGCGTCACGGTTTTCTGGGCTAATTCCTGTAGTCGATCGGAATCTGCCCCCGAGAATTCCACAGCCAGGTTCGCGGACGTTCCGTTCGTATCTTCGGTCACGCTGTCGATAATCGGTTGTGTGAAGTTGAACCGTGTCGTCGGAAACTCGGAGCGCAATTTCGATCCGATTTTCGCAATCAGTGATTGCTTGGACGGCTCAGTCCATTCCTCCATCGGTTTCAGACCGACCATCATTTCGACGCGGCTGGGAACGAACGGGTCGGTGCCACTGTCGTTGCGGCCCGCTTGCGAAGTCACAAAGGTCACGTCGGGAAATTCATCAATCAATCCGCGCATTCGATTGGCATAGTTTGCTGTTTGATCGAGTGACGTTCCTTCTGGAAAATTCGCACGAACCCAAATCACCCCTTCATCCAGGTATGGCAAAAAGTCGAAACCCAGCTTTGGCACGATCTGTACGCAAACCCACACAAAGCAGGCCACCACCGCGACTGCCACGGCCCATCGTACTCGAATCAGCACTCGCAGCAGCGATGCGTAAGCAGGTCGCGCCCACTGGAGCAGCGGATTTTCCCAATCGCTGTATCCGTTCCGCAGCAGAAACCCAGCCAGGCTGGGGATCGCAAACAGCGAAAATAAAACCGCTCCCAACAGCGCGTAGACGACGGTCAGGGCCATCGGACGAAACAGCAGGCCTTCGATGCTGGTCAACGACAGCAGCGGCAAATAGGCGCAAATGATCATCATCGTCGAGAAGAAGATTGGTCGCTCGACTTCGAAGGCGGATGTCAGAATCGTGGCTCTGACCGGCACTTGCATCTTGGATCGCTGCTGCTGCGTCAAATGGTGGGCGATGTTATCCACCATGATCACCGTTCCATCGACCAGAATTCCAAAGTCGATGGCACCGATCGATAGCAAGCCGATGGGGATATTTGACACGTACATCAACACAAGCGCGAACATCAACGAAAACGGGATCGTCAAGACGACAAGGATCGCCAGCCTCGGAGTGCCCAGAAACGCCAGCAGCACCAGCAGCACCAATCCGATGCCGGTGAAGACGCTGTGACCGACGGTATGGAGCGTACTGTCAACCAGGTACTGACGATCGTAGAAAGCGACGACTTTCACTCCCTTCGGCAGGACCGACTCGTTCAGCACTTCGACTTCTTTTTTCACGCGATCCAGCGTTCGCGAAGGATTCTCTCCGCGTCGCATCAGCACGATCCCTTCGACCGACTCATTGCGAGCGTCGCGGCCAAAGATCCCGGCGGGCATGCGTGAACCGAACTCAATCGTCGCGACATCTCGCAAATAGACCGGCGTCCCGTCCACGGTATTGACGACGGTTTGCTCCAGATCGTGCTCATCCTGCAATGAACCACGGCCGCGGATCACAAACGACATATCCCCGCGTTTCAACACGCTGCCGCCTGCATTCGCGTTATTCGTTTTGACGGCGTCGACGATGTCACCCAACGTCATGCCATACCGTTCCAGTTGGTGAGGGTCCAGCTTCAGCGTGTACTGCTTTTCCAGTCCGCCAAAGTTGGCGACTTCGGCAACACCCGGCGTGCGCTGCAATCGGGGCGTCACGACCCAATCGTTCAGCGTGCGCAGGTCCATCAGGCTGTGACCGCGATCACTCTGCAATTCGTAGCGATAGATTTCACCGTAGGCTGTCGCGAGCGGTCCAATTTCCGGTGTCACGCCGGACGGAAGAGTAACCGCAGACAGCTTCTCCTGCACGCGCTGTCGAGCGAAATATTTGTCCGTTCCCTCCTCGAACACGAGCGAGATGACCGCCAGACCAAAGATCGTCCGCGAGCGAATGACCTGCACATTCGGAACGCTACCCATACCGAGTTCAATGGGAATCGTGACCTGACGTTCAATCTCTTCAGGAGCCCGGCCGGAGTAGGGCGCGATGATCAGGACCTGCTGGGCCGATATATCGGGATAAGCGTCAATCGGTTGCTGCGTGAACGACCAGACGCCCCCTACGCAGACCAGCAATGCCAGCACGGCCACGAGTAATCGATGCTCTGTCGCCAATCGGATCAGACGTGCAATCATGGCGTTTCCGCGTTGTTCGCGCTCCGGCTGGGCATCGTCAGTGACTGACCCGCCAAAGTCTTAAGCAAGATCGCACCGCGAGAGATGATGCGGTCACCATTCTTCAGCCCCGACTGAATCTCGCAACGATCCTTCCGAACCTCGCCCACGCGCACTTCCGTGACACGCCATTGATCGTTTCCGATAGCCGCCAACACGTAGTCGGAGCGGCCAATGTGCAGCAGCGATGTCGACGGAATCTGAATCGAATCTCGTTCATCAGTCCCCAACCCCACTTCCGCAAACATGCCCGGTTTCAGCATCCCCTTGTCGTCGGTCACATCGAACAGCACTCGCAGAGTCCGTCGTTCCGGCGTCAGCGTGGAACTGATGGCTTCCACATGGGCCGGGAACACGACGTCGGGATAGCCATAGAATCGAACTTCGCAAGCTTGACCCATATGGATTTGTGAAACTTGAGTCTCAGGGACGTTGGCCGCGACCAGGACCATGTGCTCAGCAGCCTGGCCGAAGACCATGGTTTCGATTCCGGCTCGCGACAGATTGCGTTCGATGGCCGATTTTTGCTTCACAGCAGTTCGCAGGGTCGATTCGGCGCTGAACACATCCTTTTCCCGCTGCAACTGAGCCTGCAAAAGCGTCGCTTTAGCCTGCAGGATTTCCTTCTCGGGAACTGTCCCACTCGGGACAGAATTCAGTCGTTTGACGTTGGCTTCCAAAAAGGTGGTGTCAGCAACAGCCAATTCCTTCGTCTTCGTCAACTGGCTCTGGGCGAACTCGATTTCGGTCAGGGTTCGCAACCAATCAGCATAGAGGCTCGACAGCTCCGATGTGCTGAACTGCCATCGATCTTCAAACGATCCCTTCCCTTCGCGAACCTGCGCCAGGATCGTCCCGCTGACAGAGACCAGAGGCGCCGAGGATCGTTCCGTCACGACCTTCGTGGTCGCCAACTCCTTTTGCAGCGGTGTATCGGGTGCGATCGCGATCACCGCCTGCGAAACGATCCGAATCGGTTCAATCGGAGCCGCCGCGCGTGGTTCTTTCGAAGCACCCGGGTCGGCAGGTTGATGCGGTTTCAATAACACGGCGACGACGATGACGGTGACAACCATCGCCGCGAACATCCATGTCCCGCGCCAGACCTTTGTCAGACGCGAGACATCGCCGCTTGGGGGAAGAACCTGGGCTGCGCTGGCCATTCGCCATCCCTAGACTGATTGCAAATCTGACACCTCTAAAATCGACTGACAATGAACTGTACAATGTAGGTCAATCTGAGCACAGGGACTGGAAATCCCATTTCCAGAAGATCGACCAAGGTTCAGTCGCATCTAGCTCATTTCCACAAGCGCCAGGCCAGCCGGAAGATGTGCTCGATCACCGCAGACATTGCATGTCCTCAGCATAGCGAAGTGAGTATCACTTACATTAGCTTAACGGTGCCATACCCGTTCCGGATGTAGTGCGCAAAGGTTGACCGGGATCGGTTGACTTCAGCCTCAAAACGTGGACTCTGTTGCCGGAAACGTATTCTCGCACCGTGGCGTCACCCTAATTCAGCAACGGCAGTCGTCGAGCCTGTTCCATGGAGAGACCAATGATTCGCAGCATGTTCGCCTTGGCAGTTGTGTTCAGTTCCCTGTGTGCCTTCGGGGCAGATATCCCCGACGGTTCCAGAGTGATTTTTAACGGAAAAGACCTGACCGGCTGGGATGGCGATCCTCGCCTCTGGAGCGTCAAGGATGGCGTCATTCATGGAGAAACGACGGCCGAAAACGCCGCGAAGGGGAATACGTTCCTGATCTGGAAGGAAGGCACGACCAAGGACTTTGAACTGCGTCTGTTGTACCGCTGTAACGCCGCCAATAACTCCGGCATTCAATATCGTTCGAAGCACTTCACCGAGAAGGTCCAAAACAACTGGGTCGTGAAGGGGTATCAGCACGAACTTCGCAACGAAATGAAACTTCCCAACGTGTCCGGCTTCATCTACGACGAAGGAGGCAAGCGAGCCCGCATTTGCCTGGTCGGCGAGCAAGCCACTTGGGAACTCGACGGCAAGAAAGTCGTGAAGACAGACCTGATCGACCAGGCTGGCTGGGACAAGCTGTTCAAACTGAACGAATGGAACGAAGTCACGATCAAGGCTCAGGGCAACCACATTCAGCACTTCATGAACGGCCAACTGACCCTGGATTTTACTGACAACAATCCAGAATTGGCTCTGAAAGACGGCATCCTCGCCCTGCAGCTTCACGCAGGTGCCCCCATGTGGGCCGAGTTCAAAGAGATCCGCATCCGCGAACTCAAGTAGCGATGACATCATGCGAGCGCGGCTTACCCACGTTCTGAGGTGAGCCGCGCTGCGTCAGCACGCGGACCCGGTGGTCAATCAGGCGACCAAATGCCAAACGACAGTGCTGTTGAAATTGTCGTCCAGTACGTTCAAAGTCAGGTGAGGAAAATTAGAGCGCATCCCACCTCACTGTGGCATCCCGCGAGCAGAAAACCGCTTAGTTGAACCCATGTTTCAACGCGACACGGAAGTGCGACACGCACTACGATAACAACGTGTTGATCGGTCCGCGTGCTGACACAGCGCGGCTCACCAAAGAAAACAAAACGCATCTGTTGCCGACGT
This sequence comes from uncultured Schlesneria sp., assembly GCA_903840265.1. Lineage (GTDB taxonomy): Bacteria > Planctomycetota > Planctomycetia > Planctomycetales > Planctomycetaceae > Schlesneria. The sequence goes on from CAIMFH010000022.1 coordinate 18,541, forward strand.
TAGATGTGCAACTTCTCTAACGGCTCAATTCGGCGTCTTAATGGTCGGCAGCGGGAATTGTCGCAGCCGTTCTCCAACCAGAGCCTGGTTGGGACGAAGCGTTCCCATCACACCAGCCAAGGCAGCCTTGATGGTTGGGTTGTCGGCCGACACCCAGGCTTCATGAACCGCTCCGACTTCGTCCTTCGTCAGCAGCAGCCCAAAGCGCTGGATATGAAAGCCCAATTGCAACCCGGCAGCTTGTCGAAGTGGCGGATCCAGTTGTGGATTTGAGGCGACTTCGGCCAACCGGCGTTGCGCTGAACCAGTACCAATACTACTGAGAGCGGCCAGAGCATTCCCCCCGACATCCGGATCTTCAGCCACGATCGCGATCTCTTTTTCCGCAGTGGCGACATCGAAGATCTGTGAATTGCGATTAGTCGCGATCAACGACAGCCAATAGGCGCTGGCGATCTTTTGTTGACTACGCTCCTGGGGCGAGATCGGCGGCGACTTGGCCTCTCGTGTCAGTGGAGCGAACTGTCGACCGAAATCCGATGAGGTGCTGGATTCGGCGATGAACATCGCAGGCTTATTACGAGCAACCAGTCGGGCCACGCTGTTGCGAACATCTTCGGCACCATACACGACAATCGGGATCGCCGCAGTCCTGGAATCGGCTCGCAGGTTCGACAACGTTTGCGTCAGATCCCAGCGGATACAGTTGGCATGGACCACCACGATTTCGACGCCGGCAGTGGTCGCAGCCCGTTCAAAACCGTCGCGTCCCGTCGTAGCTGTCACGGGTTCGTATCCCAATTCCGCCAGATAAGATCCAGCCTCGCTGGCGCGAGCCGAATCCGCATCAATAATGATCGCCGTCGCTTGGCCAGGATCAGTCAATGCTCGCGTCAGGATCGAAACGACTCGACTGGCATTCGGGAACGCCACGCGGGGTTCCATTCTCAGAATGGCCACGGCAGCGGCAAACTGCACGCGGGTATCTGGTGAATTCAGTGCCGCCAGCACAGGTGACTTCAAGCCTTTTTGACCAAGCAACTGTTCGCGAGTCCCAATCTGGCCGAGAACTTCCAGGGCTGCCACGGCGGTGGCTCGTTGATCGGCCGACAGCGCGTCAGCCAGGACGTTGGCGACAGTCGTTTCGCCCGCGGTCACCGCCAGATACATGGCCGTCCCAGGCAGTGGCTCGCGCGCTTTATCCCAACCTTGTTGCAGCACTTCTAAACCCAGCAACGAAGCCAGGTATTGTTGCTGTGGTTCTGGTTGATCTGGCGACATCGCCAGCGACTGGCTGGCGAATCGAGTCGACAGCAGGATCGAAGCGATTTGCGGTGAGTACGTCTTGGCAACAACCGTCTGCTGCTCGGGATCCCAGCCCCAGATTGTCACGGTGCCAGCTTCGTCACGTGGCAACAACGCCGAATTCTCGTACAGCATTCGCGACAAACGACGCAATTCAACAGACGCTTCCACGGAAGAGAGTCGTTCGGTACGGCTCGTGCCCACCAATTTGTTCAACGCCTGGTGAGCCGCCATCCGCACACCCAACGGCTGGTCTTCCGCAAACGCGGGGAACCACAAATACGGAATCGCTTCTTTCGCTTCGAGTGTTGCCAGAATTCCAATGATGGCCGCTCGGACGCGTTCTTGCGGCGTATCAAGAGCCCCCAGCAGCGGCGGCACAATCTGCCGTCCCATGCGGATCAGGGCGTAGACCAACTGGTCTTGCTGGCCTTCCATATTGGGTTGGCTCATCTGTCGAATCACCTGCGGAACCGCTCGCGGTCCGGCATTTCGCAATTCTGTGATGGCCAATTCGCGTTGAGCGGATCCCTGGCTGAGTCGAGCGAGCAAGGCATCGACGAAGGCAGGATCTTCCGACTGCTTTCGCGATGCGGCGTTCAGTCGATCGAGCAGGTCAGACGACAGCGGTTGCAAATCTTTGATGCGGGCCAGCTTCAGGAACTCACCGGTGCCATGCTTATCGCGCATCGCCATCAGCATCGCGTCGTCAGGTGCCGAAGCTTCGAACTGCTCGAGATACTTGCGAGCCAGATCGACGCGGGCCAGGTCCACCATCAACAACGTCGCGGCGAATGATTCCTCTGGAGTCTTCGGCTCCACCAGTAATGGCGACGGTTCGATTCCCACCACCTTGCCCGGTAACGGAGCGGGTGGTGCGGGTTGAGCTTGAATCGTTGAGGAATACACCAGTAGGCAGGCCGCATACGCAGCACTGACAACCAGTATTTCTCGAAGCCGGGGCATTCGCTGACTCCACTGCCCGCCGTTGAATTCCGTCCTCTGACGCAGAGACGGCGTTTCTTCGGCGTATTGGTCGCTTTGAGGAATAGCCACTGATAGTACGAACGCTCTCGGGGGCGAAACAACGACAAAGCAGGACCCAGCACGAATTTCATCGCACTCGTCCGAAGTCGAATCGACCGATGACGGACTGCTATTCAGCAAAGTCGGTGCAATGCGACTGTCCCAACGCTCTCTCAGGCACGGCATTAGGAACGTAAGGATCGCTCCGGTCGTTCAGATCCTGCGTCCGGTGCCACCCATACCGGTTACACCGATCCTAACGGCGAGAAAAGCTCGTGAGCCAAGCATCGGGGCTCGGCAACTCGCAGTATCCGCCGACGCTCACCGAATTCGCCTTTCGGCCCAACGGGCCAGCCGTTCACTTAGCCCGGCCCCTGAGGGCTCTTTGTACCACACAGTGGCGAGTCGAAAAAAATCAATTCCACCGGGTGTCTGGTCCAAATGAATTCCAAGCAGTGGAAAGATCATGAAGCCGTTGGAGTCCGAACCAAAGGGTTTGGGTACCGGGTTGGGTCGACTTTCGGATGACGTATCCCCCCAGTGACGCGATCATGCGCACGATTTCATTGACTGTCGGCGGCAGGGTGGCCGGGTCTGGAGCGTCTTCGCGAAGACCCGGTCTGTCATCACGCATCCAAGTTTCATGGACATTGCAGCAGTCGACTCCCGGCCACATCTCGCTAGGGTGGCCGAACCAGAGCATTTGACGGCAGTCGCGGCAGACCAAGCAGCCAAAGATACTCAATTGGTATGCTCCGTAGTCTTCGGCCGAGCGCCTGGCTTCAGCGGAGGATTTGCCGTGGCAAAGCGAAGGCGAATACGTCGGCTGGAAGCACTTGTTGGGCCTGACACTCAAGTGCCTGACAACTGATATTTGATGAAACCAGCAGCGGATTCGCGGACGCGCGCCGATGCAAGTGGATGCTCAAGGACGGCCCGCAATTGAGCAAGCCACCGCCCCCGTACTGCTTGTTCTGTTGAGGCGTTAATGATTCTGTTAACCATCCACACGGTGAGGTCGGTCGGCTGACGGATTAACGATAGCTCAAGCGCAGTCTCGTATCCTGAGATGAGTTCGAGTTCATGCACTAATGGGCCAGGCGAACCGAAGTCCGCTTCTGGGAACCGCTCTAGCAGAGCGAACATCGCCGGCACTGCCCTCTCTCGATGCGTTAATTCTCCGAAGCCGTCGAGCAAGACATACTGATGATGCGTGTCGTCATTGCCGTCCGGCACGAATGCATCGAGAGCCGCGATGACTGCTTCCATAGAGGCGAACATTTCGTAGGCCCAACGTTCAAGGTAACTTGCCCGCGATGAACAACGGGCTTCCCATCAACACACCGACACTCTGAACCGCCACCGACTGTGGGTCAAATTGACCATCGCGTTCGGCCCGGATCGCGATCAGAGTTGAAGTTGTTTCCTTGCATTTTTTGCTCAAGGAAACCTCGCAACAAAGGCGTCTATCTCCGCATCGTCGGCTTTCCAATCCATTCCACGCATCTCGTAAAGCACAACTAATCCGAGGAGCGACACCGGGTCTTCGGAGAGGAATTCATCGCCCCCTTTTAGAGCCTGCCATGTCTCCTCGTGCTCGCTCACGCCGATACGAGTCACCAAATAACCCTTCGCAAGGAGTACAAGATAAGCAGGTACGATCGTGTTCGCGGCGGACGCGATCTTGACTTGTTTGGCCACCACTACGCCCTTCACAGCCGAACATTCCAACCAACAGACCCACACTTTGAACCGCCTGCGGCTGCGGGTCAAGTTGACCGCTTGGTTCGGCGCGACGACAGCATGGCTTTGTTATTTACGCTTCTTGTATCGACCAGGAATCGCAAGGAGTTTCTCAACATCACGAGATAACGGACGCCAGACGCTCATGAACGCATCAATGGACGCCTTGTCTTCCTCCGGCCAATTGATACCAGCACTTACTTTTGTCGTTAGCTCGCAATCACCTACCGTCACAGTCAACCAATAATGTGGGAAGTCATCGACATGCCCATCGTACTCGGGTTTAAGTTTTGCGAGGGCGTCGGCACATACTTGGATCCGAGAGTCCGGAAATGCCATCTCGAAAATCCGTTCAGTTCGCCTACCTTTGTCGCGCCATGATGCCTCTATAATCGCGGTACCATGTGCGGCCTCCAGCACCCAAGTTACAAGGTGTTCAGAGAATCCATCGAAGTGCTCTGCGTGTAGGTGCATCTCCAATGGTTCAATTCCAATACTGCCGAACGTTCATGGTAACTTGCCCGCGATGAACAACGGGCTTCCAATCAATACACCAACACTGTGGACCGCCAGCGACGGCGGGTCAAGTTGACCGCTTCGTTCGGCCTGGTCGATAGTATGATCTCGAACGAAGAACTCGGACTCCGCACGGCAGTGTGGCCGGGGCTGGACCAACGGGAAGCCCCGGTCGATGGTCGATCGACCTTGATAGCAAGTGCCGCGTGAACAAACCGGGGCTTCGCGAAACGCTCCGGCACCGGCTACCCGTTGTGTGTGACGGCGTGCATTCAGCGACGGCATGACTCAAGATCGCGATCTGTCACAAAACATCCACTTTTTTGAGGAAAACCGCCAAAAACAGGCCCATTTTGTCCCCCAACGTCAAAAACTGTCCGTGGCTGTCAAAAGCTGACAGTCGACCAAACAGTATTTCCTCAACAAACAGTCAAAATCTCCGAAATGACATCTAGCGTCACGCACGAAGGAATGGCATAAAGCACGAGTGCTTTGTCAACGCTTAATTGTGGGGTAGCTGGGGTTGAGGGCCTTGCCCGAACCCCCAGAATCTTCTGAGCTTGAATCGTGTCGGACGAACAAACCCAACCCTAATTCGTGACTGTGACAATGCACTAGAGCCAAGAAACCCGATTTTCCCGTGGACCGTAACCAACGGCCACACCTGTTGACGGCGAGTGATCGTCAACACGTGTGGCCGTTTTTTTGTGGGAGGCAGATCGATGTGTCAGTCGCAACACCGCCATTCTCAGTTTCTGCCTAGACATCCCACTGACAAAATCGACCACCCCCCCAAAAACCTGCCATGGACTGACAAATTCTGCCATTTCGTAATGTTCGAGCCCAACCCACTGCCGAAATCGGACGGTCAGGGACGTTGTGTCATGCGCGACCACTCTGTCGTCATTCCCGCGAAGGCGGGAATCCAGAAGATGGACATTGGACTTCCCTATTCAATCCCCGTACATATCATCGGACGACGGAGCAGGGAATTGCGTTGTGACAGATCGCTGGATTCCCGCCTTCGCGGGAATGACGAACATCAGACAAGGTTGTGTCATGCGCTGTCCGTCCCTTGGCTCTCAGCCCTTAGCCCTCAGCCTCCCCGTTCCGTCAGTTGTGTCATGCGGACCCGGTCTCGCCTTGAGAAGTCCTGCGAGCGAGAGACGTCGTGCTGTGGTATCTCATTTGGTATTGCCCGAGTATCCTAGGCATCCTGGTTGCAACGCTGTTGTCATGATCAAGCCAACTGCTGCTTGAGACTTTGGAAATCGCTCGCATGGCTTTTCGCATTACTCGCTGTTTCATGATCCTCAGTTTTGGCTTGGTCCTGATACCAGTCAGCCAGAGCTTCGCGGATGACGGCAAGATCTCGTTCAATCGCGACATCCGGCCGATCCTGTCGGACTACTGCTTTCAATGCCACGGCCCTGATGAACATAAGCGGCAGGCGGGGTTGCGACTGGATCTGAAAGAGCCCGCGACAAAGGCCGCAGAATCCGGCCACGTCGCGATCGTGCCGGGAAAATCCGCTGCCAGCGAACTGGTCAAGCGGATCCTCACCGCAGATCCCGATTTGCAGATGCCCCCCGCCAGTGCCAACAAGAAGTTGACGGCAGGTCAGATCGATCTCTTGAAACGCTGGATCGATCAGGGTGCGGAGTATCAGGGACACTGGGCATTTCTAGCCGTCGACCGCCCAACCCCACCCACGAAGAAGAACGCCTGGGCTCGGAACCCGATCGATCAGTTTGTGCTAGCCAAGTTGGAGGACGAGAGCCTGACGCCATCGCCCGAAGCCAGTCGCGAGACGCTGATCCGACGTGTGTCACTTGATTTGATTGGCTTGCCTCCCACCCCCGCCGAGGTGGCTGTGTTCCTCGCCGACAAATCACCACAAGCCTACGAAAAGGTCGTCGATCGACTGCTGTTGTCCCCGCGATACGGCGAGCGGATGGCACTGCAATGGCTCGATTTCGCTCGCTATGCCGACAGCAACGGCTATCAGACTGATGGCAGTCGCTATCAATGGCCCTGGCGAGACTGGGTCATCAAAGCGTTCAACCAAAACCAGCCGTTCGATCAGTTCACCATCGAACAACTGGCGGGCGATCTGTTGCCCAACCCTACCGAAGCACAAATCGTCGCCACGGGATTCAACCGCAATCACCGGCTGAACGGAGAAGGGGGGATCATCGCCGAAGAATGGCGAGTCGAGACCGTCATCGACCGCGTGGAAACGACCGGCATGACCTGGATGGCACTGACACTGAATTGCTGTCGCTGTCACGATCACAAATACGACCCGATCGCGCAGCGCGAGTTCTACCAGTTCTTCTCGTTCTTCAACAACGTGGCGGAGAGCGGGACGCTGCAGGGAGACTCGAAGAACACCGATCCACTGATCACCGTTCCGACCGAGGAACAACTCTCTGAACTGAAACGGCTTGACGGCGAAATCGCGCGAAGCGAGCAGCAGTCCCTTGAGATCGCGAAACAAATTCCGGCGTTCATCGCCGCCTGGGAACCCGACTTCAAAGCCAAGCTATCCGCCGGAAATGGAACCGTCTGGCAGATCCTGCATCCGAAGCAAGTCACGTCCGACGGAGGTGCCACACTCGCCAGACAAGACGACGGCTCTTACCTCGCCAGCGGCACGAATCCGCAAAACGATGTTTACACCATTGCCAGCGATGTCTCGCCCGGTCAATTAAGTGGACTGTTGCTGGAATGCCTGCCCGACCCAAGCCTGCCGATGCAAAGCCTGGGTCGGTACTCGAACGGGAACTTTGTTCTGTCGGCGATCGAAGCCGAGATCTCTTCACCAGACTTGCCTGCCGCACTGCAAGTCAAATTCAACCGTGCGGAAGCGACCTACTCACAGCGTGGCTGGGAAATCGGTTTGATTCTGGATGGCAATCCAAACAACGGCTGGGCCGTCGACGGACCGACTCGACGCGATCAAACCAACGCGATGTTCCTCGCCGAATCACCGGTGACCATTCCGGCAAACGCGACTCTGACAGTTCGCCTGAAGCACGCTGCGCTGAATCAACACAACATCGGTCGGTTTCGCCTGTCGATGACATCGCTGCCGCCCAGCACGGTGAAACTCGACGGTGCCAAGTTTCCGGAATCTCTCAAGCAGATCCTGGCCATCGACGCCGACAAACGATCGCCCGATCAAAAGGCGGAACTGGAGAAGTTCTTCAGAGCGAATATCGACAGCCCCTGGAAGCAGGCTGAAGCCGTCGTTGCGGGACTCAAGGAACAGAAGAACAAGCTCGCCGCGGCCGCTCCGAACGTGATGGTCATGCGCGAACTTCCACAACCCCGCGATGCCTTCATTCTCATTCGCGGTGAATACGACAAGCCCGGCGACAAAGTCTCGGCGGGACTTCCCAAGGCGTTTCCACCGCTCCCTGCCGGAGCAGCGCCGAACCGACTCGGCTTGGCTCAATGGCTCGTCGATCCGTCGCACCCGCTCACGTCGCGCGTCTGGGTGAATCGCGCCTGGGAACGGTTCTTCGGAACGGGCTTGGTGAAAACATCCGAGAACTTCGGTTCCCAGGCCGACTTCCCCTCGCATCCCGAGTTGCTCGATTGGCTGGCCGCGGAATTCATGCAGCCAACCGTCGCCACGTCGGTCGATTCTGGGATGGCAAACCAACAACTGGCGAAGCCTTGGGATATGAAGGCGATCCAGAAGCTGATGGTCATGAGTGCTACGTATCGTCAATCGTCGCATGTCACGAAAGAACTCGTCGAGCGTGATGTCGAAAACCGCCTGCTGGCACGCGGCCCGCGATTCCGATTATCCGGCGAGACACTGCGCGATCAGGCCTTGGCAGCCAGTGGCCTGCTGGTCGACAAGATTGGCGGCGCGAGCGTTCGGCCGTACATGCCCGAAGGAGTCTGGGACGAAACCAGCCGCTACGGTGATCTGCGAGGTTACAAGCATGATGCAGGCGAAGGACTCTATCGCCGCACGATGTACACGATCTGGAAGCGGACTGCCGCTCCACCGACGATGCTCCTATTCGACGCGCCGAACCGCGAAGTCTGCACAGTCAAACGGTCACGCACCAACACACCGCTGCAAGCGTTGTCGTTGCTTAACGAGATCACCTACGTCGAGGCCGCACGCAAGCTCGCCGAACGAATGCTGACGGAAGGGGGCACCACAACCGCCGAGCGGCTGGCGTATGGCTTCCAACTCACCACATCGCGACAGCCGACCGCCAATGAATTGAAAGTCCTGAACGAAGGTCTGACGGCAGACTTGTCACGACTGAAACAAGACCCCGAGGCGACACAGCAGCTGTTGAAATTCGGCGATGCGAAGTCGGCAGCCAATCTTGATCCTGTCGACTTGGCTGCCTACACCCTGACTGCGAATGTCTTGCTGAACCTCGATGAAGTGATTACGCGAGAATAATGCCATGACGAATCGACCGTTCGCGTTTCAAGACGCGCTGAATCGCCGTGCCTTTCTGCGGCATACCGGCACCGGTGTCGGTGCGGCGGCACTGGGGTCGCTGCTGGGACAGCAGGTCATGTCTGCCACCGGCGACAGCCCGAAAGCACATATCGCTTTGGCTGGCTTTCCGAACTTTGCACCGAAGGCCAAGCGGATCATCTATCTGTTTCAATCGGGTGCTCCATCGCAGATGGATCTGTTTGATCCCAAGCCCGATTTGAAAGATCGACACGGCGAAGATCTGCCCCAGTCCATCCGCCAGGGTCAGCGGCTGACGACGATGACTTCGGGACAATCGAAGTTTCCCGTGGCACCCTCCATCTTCCGATTTGCCAAGCACGGCCAGAGCGGGATGTGGATGAGCGAACTGCTGCCGCACATGTCCAAGATCGCCGACGACCTGTGCATGATTCGTTCGATGAACACCGAGGCGATCAATCACGATCCCGCGATCACCTTTTGCCAGACTGGCCACCAACTGGCAGGTCGCCCCAGCATCGGGTCGTGGCTGAGCTACGGTTTGGGGAGCGAAAACCAGGACCTACCGGCCTACGTGGTCCTCACCTCATTTGGCAGCGGCCGACCAGATGATCAGCCGCTCTATGATCGACTGTGGGGTTCCGGCTTTCTCCCCTCCGTGCATCAAGGAGTCAAGTTTCGCAACAAGGGCGATGCGGTGCTGTTCCTGTCGAACCCACCCGGCGTCGACCAGGCGGCTCGTCGCGGGACGCTCGACCGACTCTCGGCATTGAATCAACAACACTTCGACGAAGTCGGCGATCCCGAGATCCAGACACGCATCGCTCAGTACGAAATGGCATTTCGTATGCAGACGAGCGTGCCCGATCTGCTCGATACTTCTAAAGAGCCGCAGCACATCCTCGATTCTTATGGCCCTGACGTCAGCCGTCCCGGCAGCTATGCCGCCAATTGTCTACTGGCCCGCCGTCTGGCCGAACGCGATGTCAGGTTCGTGCAGCTATTCCACATGGGCTGGGATCATCACGGCGGCCTGCCAAATGCCATTCGCGGCCAGTGCAAAGACACCGATCAACCGACGGCTGCTCTAATCAAGGATCTGAAACAGCGAGACTTGCTCAAGGACACACTCATCGTCTGGGGCGGCGAATTCGGTCGCACGATCTATTCGCAAGGGGGACTGACGGCGACCGACTACGGCCGCGATCATCATCCGCGTTGCTTCACAACTCTACTGGCCGGCGCCGGTATCAGAGCGGGAACGACACTCGGTGCGACCGACGACTACTGCTACAACATCGTCAGCGATCCAGTCCACGTCCACGACTTGAACGCCACCATTCTGCACTTGCTCGGTATCGACCACACCCGGCTCACATACCGCTATCAAGGACGAGATTTCCGGCTGACTGATATTCACGGCGAGATTGTGAAACGAGTGCTCGCCTGAGATGGCGGCAAAAACGATCCTCTGAACTGCGCAGAGTGAACCTAATGGATATTTACATTCACGATACGTATTTCGAAATTTCGAATACGGCCGTTGCGGTGGTTGCCATCGTGCTGCTGCTGATCGTGGCAGGCATTGTTGCTGTCGCGAAATTCCGCTGAATGTTGCAATTAAGCATCACTGATTGGAGGGTTGCCGTTCGGGGAACCGTAGACCTGCAGAAAAATTGATGAATTCCCTGCCATTTGATAGTCACCCGCCGCACTGCTGAGTAGCATGCGGTCATCAGTTTAGCGAATCACTTTCTTGCGATTTTCTTAACACCACAGTTCGTGGCAATCACAGCGACGCATAAAGCGTCCCTGCACGCGGTGTCTCTTTCTTTCAGTTAGCGGCGTGAATGCATGCCGGACGCCTTCGAAGTCTGCAGACTAAACTCACCTCTTTGGAAAACGACGATGCAGTTCAAACAGAACGCCTTTACCATTCTGCTAGTGGGAGGACTCTTAGGCTATGCAGCCGCGTCGGTTCCGCTTGCAGCGGTACCCCAGGTCACTGCGGCGGCCAGTCCACGACCGGATGCCACACCCACGCCGCTTGCAATCGACGAGCGACAAACAGAAGCATCGGACCTCACCTGCAGCCCCCAGAAGCTAACCGAGGGACGCCTGCTGGCGATGGCCAACCTGCAGGCGCAAGCCAAAGAAAAAGCGACAGGCAAGAAGCCGAATATCCTGGTCATCATGGGCGACGATGTCGGCATCTGGAACATCGGGGCCTATCACCGCGGGATGATGGCGGGACGAACACCTCACCTCGATAAACTGGCCGCCGAGGGGATGCTGTTCACCGATTACTATGCCGAAGCCAGTTGCACGGCCGGCCGCGCGAACTTCATCACCGGTCAGATTCCCAAGCGTACGGGCATGACCACTGTCGGCCAAGCTGGAGCAACCATCGGGCTACCGGCGCAAGCCCCGACGATCGCGAAGGCCCTCAAGTCGATGGGCTACGCGACTGGCCAATTCGGTAAAAATCACCTCGGTGATCGCAACGAATTCCTGCCTACCGTGCATGGCTTCGACGAGTTCTTTGGCTATCTGTATCACTTGGACGCGATGGAAGACCCGTTCCATCCGAACTACCCCGAAGAACTGAGGGACAAGGTCGGCCCCCGCAACATGCTCCATTGTTGGGCCACGGACAAAGATGATGCGACCGAGCAACCACGCTGGGGCAAAATCGGCAAGCAGAAGATCGAAGATGCCGGCACGCTTCCGCCCAAGCGAATGGAAACGGTCGACGACGAGATCCTCGAACAGACACTGAAGTTCATCGACAAGTCCAAGGCCGACGACAAACCGTTCTTCATCTGGCTGAATCCCACCCGCATCCACGTCGTGACGCATCTCTCAGAGAAGTACGAGAAGATGAGGACCTCCAAGAACGGCTGGGCGACGGTGGAAGCCGGCATGGCACAACTCGATGACATCGTCGGTTCAGTGATGAAGAAGCTTAAAGACGAAGGTCTGGACGACGACACCATCGTCGTGTTTACCACCGACAACGGCACCGAAAACTTCACCTGGCCCGACGGCGGACAGACGCCGTTTGCGGGCGGCAAAGGGACCGTGATGGAAGGGGGCTTCCGAGTCCCCGCGATGGTTCGTTGGCCTGGACATGTCCCAGCCGGAAAGGTTGAGAACGGGATCATTTCAGGACTGGATTGGTTCCCCACATTTGTCGCCGCCGCCGGTAACCCGGACATCGTCGCTCAGTTGAAAAAGGGCCAGAAGCTGGATGATACCAGCTACAAAGTTCATCTCGACGGCTACAACCAACTGGATCTGATCACCGGCAAGGGACCATCGGCTCGCAATGAAATCTTCTACTTCGCCGAAGGGACTCTCGGTGCCGTGCGCATCGATGATTTCAAATATCGCTTTGTCGATCAGCCGAACGGTTGGTTCGGTGGAACGGTCAAACCCGACATTCCAATCCTGACGAACCTGCGCCTGGATCCGTTCGAACGCACGGGATTCACCGGTTCCGTCGAGTACTTCGAATGGTTTAAGTTTCAGTTCTGGCGATTCGTTTACGTTCAGGAGCGGGTCGGTCAACTCGCCAAGACGGCGATCGAATTCCCGCCCATGCAAAAGGGTGCCAGCTTCAATCTGGATGCCGTTAAAGAACAGATCGATAAGGCGATTGCCGGACATGCCGCTGGTAAATAGGTCCGCTTTCCCATCTCTTACGTTCACTGGAAAAGAGTCATCATGCTACGACGATCTCTCGGTATGACATTGATATTGGCACTGTGCTTCACAGCCCCTGTTGCTTTCGCACAGCGGGGCAAGGGCGAAAAGCCCGGCGGTGAAAAGGGTAAATCAGAGCCTCAAGGCAAAAAGCCTGGTGGCGAAGAAAAGCCAGGCGGTGAATCTCGCGGCGGCTCGAAGCCACCAGGTGGAGCCTGGTCAGAAAACAAGAAGCCCGCCGGCAATCCATCACGCGAGCACGAGCCAGAAAACAAGCCAAAGTCGCCTAATACAAACGAAGGTACGGAGGCAGCGGCAGAACGCGCTGCCAAGAACAAGTCGCCACAGGCCACTGGCGCGCAAGGAGCCGCGGCCGGAGCAGCCGCAGCCAATCGCGACAAGCCAGCAACATCCGGTGCAACAGGTGCCGCCGCCGGAGCCGCTGCTGCGAATAGAAACAATCCCGCCGCGACAGGTGCTCAGGGTGCTGCCGCTGGAGCCGCAGCGGCCAATCGCAACAATCCTGCCGCCTCTGGCGCCCAGGGTGCTGCAGCCGGCGCGGCTGTGGCCGAACGAAATCAGCCGCTGGCGGCGGGAGCTGTCCCGACTGCTGCTGGTTATGCCGCCGTCAGAAACTCATTCAATCATCCTGACGTTTACAGTCAGCAATGGTACGGCCAACACCAAGGTGCCTGGGCAGCCACCAACTGGGCAGCGGGTTCCATCTGGGCTCCGACAACCATGGCAGGTGCTTCCGGGTACTTGGGCTACGCGAACAACACTCCTGTCTCATACGGATATGGTTCGAACGTGGTTTACCAGCAAGGTAATGTCCTCGTCGACGGACAAAGCGTCGGGACCGCTGAGCACTTCAGTCAGCAGGCAGCCGACCTGGCACTTGTCGGTCAGAACGCCGACATCTCCGATACTCAAGACTGGCTGCCACTTGGTGTTTTCGCGCTGGTTCGTGACGAAGACCAACACGCTCAATTGACGCTCCAGTTAGCGGTCAACAAGCAGGGGATCCTGCGAGGCAACTACAACGACGTGGTCATCGATCACGTGCTGCCGGTGCATGGCGCGGTCGATAAAGAAACTCAACGCGCCGCTTGGACCGTGGACAACAACAAGAACTTCTTCATGGAAGCGGGACTTAGTAATCTCACCACCGGCGAAGCACCGACATTGATCCACAAGTCGGGTCGCACCGAACGCTGGTTACTGGTGCGTCTGCCGCAACCTGAAGCTCAACAGTGATCTAACTATGAAGTCTCTTCTCATCGCGTCAGCAGTCATCGAACTGGGAGCAGGGCTGGGATTGCTCTGTTTCCCAGTGCTGGTGGTCACCCTGCTGACAGGCGAATCGATTGGGCCACCGCCGGTGCTCGTCGCTGTCCGGCTTGGCGGGGCAGGGCTGTTTTCACTGGGCGTGGCCTGCTGGACGACGCAGCTCGACAAAGAACTTCGCGCGGCGCGAGCTGTGGTCACGTCGATGTTGGTATATAACATCGGGGCCGCAAGTGTCTTGGCTTATGCCGGCATTGCCCACGGACTGTCTCAACCGGCCTTATGGGCAGCGGTCATTCTGCACACGGTCATGACAGTCTGGTGCGCGACGCGACGGGCAATCAGGACATAGCTCGAAGAGGCCAAGCAATGGCACTTCCACGCTGAGAGTGTCACATATCCTTCATGGCGCGAGCGTTTTGCGGTGGCGCCGGTGTTCTACTGGCAGGAATCTCTTCACCGCATGAGAACTTCGTGGACGCGAACGGATCACGGGCGGACTTGGTCTTTCCTAAGCCCATGCATCCAACGAGCCATACAAAAGCCAGGCAGAGCAGCAGCCACTTGGCACCCATTTTTGTGGGCGATGCTCGGTGATTGGAAACACTGTGCATAATCTTCTTTCCTCTACGCCTGAAATCCGTTTCATTCAGCGTCGCGGGCGGCTGTGAAAGCGTCGGTTGAAAATGTCGGGATCGAAGGGATCGTCGCTGGGCTGATCTTCGGCTCGTTCCGATGATCTCGTTTTCAAGCCGCTCGTCGGCTTGCGCTCGGTGGCTGTGCGGCTCTCATTTTGCGCGGGCAATAACGATGCTTCGCCGTCTGGTAACGTCTGCGGACGACTTCCAAGCTTCGTAGGTCGTCCGCTTTTTGACGTCGGCACCAATTCGGCTTCGTTCGCAACTTGTTCTGGCTTCGTCGACATCGCGGCTCGACGAGCCTCATTCGGGGCATGGCCGCTCGGGGCGCCTACCCCAGCCGCGATGGCAATCGGCTGTTCGGGATCGTCAAGTGGATCGGGACGAGTTCCTCGTCCTTCCGCAGTGGGTCGACGCTTCTTGGCGGCAATGCTGGGACGATTCTGTAGTTCTTCTTCTTCGGTTTTCTTTTCCTGAGCCACCGTCTTGATCCAGGCTCGCAACATCTTGATCTGGGTATTGCCTGCCGCTCCATGGAACACACCCGCAGTACCACCATGAGTCCCTTGCGGAATTGCGATCAGTGGACTGAGCGAGGGTTCTTGCACGTCGATATACCGCAGAACTTCGGCAAGATTTCGCTCGGTATACATTCGATGACCGTTGGTTCCAGGGCGGACGGGAATCAGATGAAACCCTTCCGGCTTTTCGGCCGGCGTCGTACTTCCATGGCAAGACGCATTGCCGCACTTGTTGATCAGCAGCGGTTGGATTCGCAGCGTGTAGCCAGCAGCCACTTCGTTCGAAAGCCCTCCCAGCGACTCGGCGTCGGGAACGACAAAGCCGTCTCCCGTCTTCAACACGATTTGATCTTTGAGGGTGGTCTTGATTTCAGGAGGGTCCAGCATGTCATCCAGCCTGCGCAACAGTTTGCGAGCGGACGCGTGTTCCGGATCGAGTTTCATGCACTTACGAAGTTCATCGCGTGCCTCATTGTGCAGACGATACGAGATGCACCACTGCGCGAGCGCCATGTGTGTGGCTGGTGTTGGCTCAACCACGGCGTCACGCTGCTTGCGGTAGGCGTCGGCCAGATTATTGGCGACCACATTCACTTGTTCGATGGGAACCTGAACACGACCATTCGACTGTTCAACCAGCCAGCCGCCGGCATTGCGCGAAGCAAACCCCGTCAGAACCCGACCGTTGGTCATCAGAATCACGCGCTCGCGAGCTTCCGTATCGTCAGCCAGTGCTGATTTCACAATCAATACGGCGATCGACAGGCAGGCCAGGCCAGCCAGCAGGAATCCCGATTTGATGGTCAAGCCAGCGGGCACAGCGCTCTCCGCGCAGAGAAATAGAGTGAACAGATGTGAGCTTGCAAATTAGTTGTGACCCCCATATCGGTCAACCGGACCTTCAAGCGGATCGCCGTTACGATGCCTGGAAAGTCACCTTCATCAAGCCGTAATCTTGCGCTTCGGCAGTTATTGCCTTCTGATTGTCGCTGCGACTGGTTGGTCAGCGCCCAGAGTGACATGCTGTGACTTTGGGGGAGCTGGCCACGTGGCGTGCGGCTTCGAGGCAAAACCCACCTTGGCTCGTCTTGACAATGGTGCTCGCGACGCCAGTATGACGGGAAAACATGCAACTGGAGGTCGGTATGCCCACGACATTGGAATGGTACGACATCGGTTGGCGACTGTTTTTGACGGTCATCGCTGGTGCCGTAATCGGCATCAATCGAGCAGAACGCGGGCGTTCGGCAGGGCTGCGAACAACGATCCTGGTCTGCCTGGCGGCGTCGGTCTCGATGATCCAAGTGAACCTGCTACTGGCCACGGCCGGTCGCTCGCCGAATTCGTTCATCATGCTCGATTTGATGCGACTCCCGTTGGGAGTCTTGACTGGCATGGGCTTTATCGGGGCGGGGGCCATCATCAGACGGCCCAGGATGATTCAGGGAGTCACCACGGCGGCGACGCTGTGGTTAGTGACGATCATCGGCCTTTGCCTGGGTGGAGGCCAAATTGGATTGGGCCTGACAACTCTGGTCCTGGCGATGCTGGTCCTGTGGGCTTTGAAAAAGATCGAACCCGAAATCCCGCAAGATCATCGAGCCCTATTCACGATTCGGACGACAGCCAACGGTCCTACCGAACTGCAGATCCGCGAGAAACTGCTCGCAGCCGGCTACAAATTTGGGACTTGGGATATCGCGTACAAGGGGATCGAGGGGGAACGAGTCCTGTTGTTGCGATGCGAAGTGAGATGGCGCGCTCGCGAAGATGTTTCCTCGACACCACCATTTGTCGAACAGATGAGAGCCCAATCCGGGGTGCAGTTCATCAGGTGGACGCTGTAGATGCCCAAGAACCGTGCGACCTGTTCAACGCAACCGAACACTTCGGTTACCCGAAGCACCGCAAATCGAAAGAGGGACCATCTAACTGGCCGCACGACGCTCATTTAAGAAGCCGCCTGCACCATAAACACGCTAAACAGCGACTATTTCTGTGTTAATTTTCATTTACGGCGGTCAAGAGCATTGCCGACACCTTCCCGAATCGCCTAAAATGCCCCTATTGCGTGCATGACAGCGCGACACTTCAGCGTAAAGCTGTGAGGGACGACGGAATGGCAGAGCGGGATGTGACGACATTAGGCCGGCATGAGATGCCAGTCCTGAACGGGATGATTGGCGATGGCCCGGCGATGCGTGAGGTCTACCGCCTGACGCAGCAGGTGGCCGCGACGACTGCCACAGTGCTGCTGCTGGGAGAAACGGGGACAGGGAAAGAACTCGTTGCCCGGGGCATTCACGAACTGAGCCCTCGCGCTTCCGGTCCATTCATTCGCGTGAACTGCGGAGCCCTCAGCGAAAGCTTGCTGGAAAGCGAACTATTCGGACACGTCAAAGGTGCATTTACCAGCGCTCACGAGAACCGCACCGGCCGCTTCGAAGCTGCGCACGGCGGCACCATTTTCCTGGATGAAATCAATTCGATGAGCTACACGCTGCAGGTCAAACTGCTGCGCGTCCTGCAGGAGCAAGAGTTCGAACGCGTCGGGGACACGAAGACGATTCGCGTCGACTGCCGAATTGTCGCCGCGACCAATCGCGACCTTTTGGATGAAATCGACTCTGGCCGCTTCCGAGAGGATCTGTACTACCGCCTGAACGTGGTGCCGATCTACTTGCCGCCACTGCGCGAGCGCCCCGAAGACATTGGGCCCCTGGTCCAATTCTTCGCCAGGAAATACGCACTCGCGAACAACCGACCCTCTCCGAAAATCGCGGACGACGTGATCTCGATGCTCCGCACGTATGCCTGGCCTGGAAATGTGCGTGAACTCCAGAACTACATCGAACGAGCCACGGTGCTTAGTACGAGCGACACGCTGACCCTCACGCTGTTCCCATCACACGTGCGCGGCCTGGCCCCGATTCGACTCAGCCGGTCACGTTCCGGCGGGATCAAGTCGATGTGCAGCGAGTTGGTGACGCTGGGTCTGCTTGAGGCCGGGGAAGAAGCCGCAGATGTCCACGAACGCGTGGTGTCGCTGGTCGAACGCGAACTGATCCTGCAGGTTCTGAAAACCTGCCAAGGAACGCAAACCAAAGCCGCGACGCGCCTGGGGATCAACCGGAACACGCTGCATAAGAAGATCAGCGATTACGGGTTGGAATCCGAGGCTCGGTAGAAGAAGGAAGGGAGATTGCAAATTGACAATTGCAAAATGCAAATTTCAAATTGAAGAGGAATGGCGGCGAACTCGACCTGCCGCCTCTTGCCTTCGATCTTCCATTTTTCAATTTTCATTTTGCAATTCGCAATTTGCAATCTCCCACATCGCTTCCCCCACTACGATTCCCCTGGCCATTGCTGTAAACTAGCTGGTCCGCTTTTTAGAGCAGGTGTGGTCGGTTTCGGGATTCGGTGGATGCCCAACGTTAACGTCGTTTGTTTTCTCGCCAGCTTCAGCGTCGCTTTCGGGTTTGACGTCTGGCGCTTGCGTGCGCGAACAAGCTGGGGTCGCTTTCTGTCATTGGGGTTCGGTGCCGCCGGACTGCTCGCCCTGACACTCTATCTGCTGCAGCGATCCGGCACTTCACACCTTCCACCATTGCTTAGTTCTGCCCACGATTGGCTGTTGGTCCTAGCCTGGCTGGCAGTTCTGACGCACCTGTTCGTCTCGCTGCTGGACTCGACAATCGTCAGTGGCATCGTCGTCTGGCCAGTGGTCCTGTCGTTAGTCGTCGGGTCGCTGTTCGTCGGAACATTGCCGAATCAATCGCTTGACTACTATCGCAACTGGAAGATGCTGCACGCTTCGATGCTGGTCTTGGGGACCGGTGCAATTCTTTGTGGCTTTGTGCTCAGTTTACTGTACCTGTGGCAGCATCGTCGGTTGAAGCATCGCCAGATGCTGACGAGCGGATCGACGCTACCCAGCCTGGAACGTCTCGAACGATTCAATCGAGTCTCCGTGCTGGTCTCCGTTCCGTTGCTGACATTTGGAGTCGCCAGCGGGATTGGCTTGTCCGTCGTTGCCAACGAGAAAGCAGTTCCCACCTGGAGTGATCCCGTCGTTTTGGGCGGAGCTATCACGTGGTTGCTGATGTGCGGACTGTTTGCCTGGCTACTGGTCGGCAAGCGTCCTCCCGGACGCCAAGTCGCCTGGCTGACGGCCTGGTCCTGCGGATTTCTGCTGTTCATGATTGTCGGCCTCCAGGCTCTGACGGCGGCGATCCGCATGCCGTCAGTGCATGGGCACCAAACGGCTCGCCAGACCCAGCCCGAGACAACAACTCCCGACAAGAACTAACCCCGCCAACAACGTCCCCGATTTACTTTCCTATCTGAGATTGAGACCCGCCGGTGAATCTGCTCGCGCTCTACTGCACGCACGAAAACACGCCACTCGCCATTCGCGAGACGTTGGCGTTTGCGTCGCGCGATCGGCTCCAGCGGGCTTATGCAGAACTCAAACGTCGTTTCTCCGACTGCGAAGCCGTCATCCTCTCAACCTGCAATCGAGTTGAAATCTACTTCGCCAGTCCAGAGGACGATCCCGAAGTCGTACGAGACCAACTCGCCCAATTTCTGGCCGAGTTCCATCAAGTTCCACTCGACGAATTTGTCGACAAACTGCAGGCGGCGTCCGGTTCTGAAGCCGTCTGGCACCTGTTCGATGTCATCTCGTCACTGAACAGCATGGTGCTGGGTGAGCCGCAAATTGTAAATCAGGTGCGTCAGGCCTATCGCGAGGCCGAGGAATTCGGCGCGTGCGGTCCGATGGTTCATTCATTGTTCCAAAGTGCGATTCGCGTCTCGGGCCGGGTTCGATCTGAAACACGATTGGCAGAAGGCCGCGTCTCGATCGCCAGTGTCGCTGTCGGGGACTTCGGGAAAAGCATCTTTGACAGCTTTTCCGACAAGTTGGTCTTAATCGTCGGTGCGGGTGAAATGGCCGAAGAGACGCTGCGCTACCTGAAAGATGAAGGTGTCCGCGACATCGTCGTCGTCAACCGCAGCCTTGAACGGGCCGAACGTCTGGCACGCGAGTGGGGTGGTCGAGCGGAAGCATGGGAGACTCTCGACCGCTGGATGGGATATGCCGATGTGATCGTCAGCACGACCGGTGCGGAAAAGCCGATCGTCGATGTGGCTCGGTTTCGCAAGGCCAGAGCCTCGTCCGGTGGACGCCCCGCGTTCATCCTCGACCTCGGAGCGCCACGCGACTTCGAACCTGCGGTCGGTAAGATGCACGATGTCGATGTCTTCCTCTATGACATCGACAGCCTGAGCCGCACCTGCGAAGACAACCGTCGCGCGCGTGTTCGCGAAATCGATCACGCGCGCCAGATCGTCACTGAAGAGTTGCAACGGTTCATGACCGAATATCATCACCGGGCCAGCGGCGATGTGCTGACTCGCTTGATGGACGACTGGCACGCCATCAGCAAAGAAGAACTCGGCCGCCTCTTCAATAAGCTACCCCACACGACATCGAAAGATCGCGAAGCGATCGAGCGGACCGTGGAACGAATCGTCAACAAGCTGCTGCATCCACCGCTCACCGTCCTGAAGGACGAAGCGAGAGAAGGGACACCGCACGGTTTGATCAACGCGTTGAAAAGGCTGTTCCGGTTGGAAGGCTGATTGCGTCTAGCTCGCCGCGAACATCAGTCTGGTGGCAGCGAAAAAGACTGCGAAGAAATAGGCGTTCCAGAATTGCCGCGTATTCGTCGAGGTTCCAAATCTGGGTAGACACGTCGCGAGTCCACCAAAAAGAATCGGCGTGATCAACAGATTCGCGATTCGCATCCACATCTGCGGCAGTAGCACATGCGAATAAACCAAAGCTGACACACCGCCCAGCATGCCACCCGTAATCGCATACACCGCAGTGGCACCGACTCCGGTACCATTTGGACTTTGCCGTTTAGCTATGGACTTGCTCGTCAGCAGATAGGCGATACCTTCAATTGCGATTTCGATGACAATCTGCAACAGAAAGAACAGGATCTCTTCCACAGTCAGTCCTTGTGCGACGGAACTCAGGCAGCGCCCCTTCGGCCGTCCGCTATTTCAGATTGGCGAGAAACTCGACGAGATCCCGCAGTTCTCGCGAGGAAAGACTTCGATTCATTTCTGGCATCGCCGATTTCGGTTGCGAACGCTCTTCGACATCAGCGACCTTCAGTGTCACCTTCATTCCGTCCGGCTTCTCCAGCACGATTTCGCCATCAGCTTCACTGCGAATCACGCCGCCGTAGACCTGACCGTTCGACATGACCAGTGTCACGGCTTCGAATCCCTTGGCAATCTTCGCGCTCGGATCGACCAGCGACTGTAGCAGTGAGAGTCGATCGTGGCGCGTCGCCACCTGGTTAAGATCGGGGCCTGCGTTGCCACCGGTCAGATTGGTCCCGACCTTGTGACAACGAACACACTGGGCCAGGCGATGCCCGAGGAAGATTTCGCGTCCACGATCCGCGTCCCCGCCATGCAAAGAAACTCGATGACGCGACAGCAGATCGCCCTCAGCCAACTTGCCGGCATATCGATCGGCACCCGCCTTCAAGTCAGGAAGCCCACGAGTCGCGGCCGCGTCGAGCACATCGAGCTGCAGCGAGTCCGCCACTTGCTCGCCATTGAGTCGCGCCACCCAGTCGCTCAGAATCGCGTCCGCAGCGTCAGTCTTCAGCCTAGCGAGCGTTGCCAAAGCACGTTGCCGCTCCACGATGGCGGACGATTCATGATTCAAAACTTCTCGCAAGGTGCCGACCGCGGCAGTCGGGTCGATCACGCCCAAGGCATCTCGCGCTTCCGCACGAACCAGAGGTCGATCACTCTGCAATGCAACCTTGATTGTCTCAGCAGCCAGAGGGGATCGCCGAGATGCCAGCAGTTGCAGAGCCGCGGCCTGAGTGGCAACGCTTCGCGACTTATCAGCCACCCAACTCGCGAAGACCGTGTCATCCGTCGGGAGTTCGTAGCGGCTGATCAGCTTCAGGACATCCGGCTGCAATTCGCTTCCCGCGCCGCTCAACAGTATGGCGACGTTTTCGGTGAGAAAGGCCTTCAATTTGGCTGTTTCTTGTGGATCACGCCCCGTCAGGGGCTTGGCGAATCCAGAAGGCGGAGGCAATCTCCAGAATCCGGTCACGCGATCGCGCGGCCCGACTTGTTCCCAGTCGATTAGCGTTTGCAACGCCTCACGGTGAATCGGCAAACTCAGCGATGGCTCGGTCACCATGGCCAAGACCCGCTGCGCGTTCTCGGCATGACCCAATCGATAATTCGCGTTGATGATTCGCCGGGCCAGCGCTTCGGGGACTGCGGCAGCGGTCGGCCCTTTAAGCACCGGAGCGAGCGCTGCCAATGCTGGAAAGCTGTCTTCCAGCGGAAGATCGTTAATCACACGTGCCGCTTCGGTGACGATATTGAGTTGCTCATCACGGAGCAGGGTTTGCATCGTGGTATTAATGGCTTGAACATCCACGGTCGCGGCATCTTTTCCGGACCATTCACTGTCACGCTTAAACGAATGGCGCACGACCAGCAGCGCCGCCATGCGGATCGCGGGACTCTTGTCGTTCAGTAATACGGCGAGTTGCTCGGTGTTCTGCACCTTCGACGAAAGGGCCATCACACCGGCATGTCGCAGCCAGGGATCAGCATCATTGTTGTCACGAATCAGCGCCAGCAGTTCGTTTGAGACAGGCTCTGCAGGGAATGCTCGCATGGCGAGAGCGGCGAACAGCTTCACTCTTGGATTCTCATCAGCCATCAGTTTCGTAATCGCAACGGCCGCCGGCTGATACTTCTGATCTGCCAGAAGTCGCGCCGACCAGGCTCGAATTTCTACATCATCATCTGACAAGTAAGTTGCGATCGTCGCATTGGCACTGGCCCGAAGATCAGCAGCATTTGGATTTCGGTGTGTTCTTGATGCCGCGAGTTGGCCCATTCCCCATAGGGCGTGCAAACGAGCAAGTCGGTGCTTCGACGATGCCAGCAGTTCCTTGAAAAAGGGCAACGATTCAGCACTACGATTCGCCAGTTCAAACTGGGATCGCTGACGGACTCGTTGATCAGGATGACTTAGCAGGCCGATCAATTCAGTGGAAGGTCGCTGCGTAAATCCTGTTCGAACGATCTCGGCGGTTTGAGTGACACTTGGCTCACTGACAATTTGTGGATCGAACACCGTATAGATTCGGCCTCCCGCGCTGCCGCCGTTCCAGATTAAGCTCACAAAGTCACTGACGTACAACTTGCCGTCGTAACCAAATTCGCAGTCGGTCGCAGAAATGGGCTTCATAAAATCGTGTTCGTCGATGGTCTCAAACCCGGCCCCGCGCGGCTTGATGCTGAACGAATCGATGCCACCATTCCCCGTGTAGTTGCACATGAAGAAATGATGGTCGTACTTCGCCGGCAATCCCGTGCCTGGATAGTACGTGAAGCCCGATGGCCCAGCCCCCAGCTTGCCAACCGGCGGAAGCGCCCACGCAGGCCGTTCTCCAGAGACTGCAGCAGGATCGGGCGTCGGCTTTCCATTGGTCCCCGTCATATCACCGCCCCACAGGTGCCACATCTTCTCGGCATGCCACGGACCGGTCAGGTAAGGCTCGGCGATCGACTGGTACGCCATGTTCCAGCCGCTCTCACTTCCCTCCAAGCAATAGACCAGGCGCGAGTGATCCCCCTTGTCGCAGTTGTTGTCGGCAGCAAACAAATTGCCGAACTGATCGAACGCCAGTTCCTGCGGGTTCCGCAATCCACGACAGACAACTTCGAATTCACTGCCATCGGGAAAGCAGCGAAAGACCGCGCCGTTACGCGGGCCATGAAACACCCTTCCGTCTGGCGTCGTCACGTGAAAGCCGCGATCTCCGATGGAGAAGTACAGCTTGCCATCCGGTCCCCAGCATAGGCCATGCAGGTCATGCCCGAGGAAGCCAGCGTTCACACCAAATCCGGTATGGATGATCTGCCGCTCGTCGGCAATGCCATCTCCATTGGTATCACGGAGCCGCCAGAGATTGGGGATGCAAGTGAAATAGACGTCCCCATCTATCGCCATCACGCCCGCCGCCAGCCCATCCAGCGTGCCATTGAAGTCGGGCGCGAAGATCGTCGATCGATCCGCCTTGCCGTCGCCGTCGGTGTCTTCCAGCAAACGGACCTGATCCGCGACCTTACGGAACCAGTCCATTCCCCCTTCAAACTTCGAGGCAAACTTCTCATACATCTTCAAGCGATCGTCGAGTGTCTGAATCTGCAGATCATCGTCCAGCAGAAAGGGGCGTGTTCGATTCTCTTCGGTCCCCAGATTAAAGCGATATTCTTCAGCAACGTAGACGCGGTTTCGTTCGTCGAGCCCAATCGCGACAGGAGAGGCCAGCTTCGGCTCGGCGGCAAACAGTTCAACCTTCATCCCTTCGGGGACTTTGAAGGTCGCCAGCCGCTTGGCGGCCGCATCCGTTCCGTCTGGCAGCACCGGCGGGGTTGCCATGGCCAACCCCATCATCGCAGCGAAGCTGGCCACACAAATCATGATCAATGTTCGACAACGCACAGTCACAGCTCCATCAGTAAACAGCAGCTAGTTTCGATCAGTCCACACGACAATACCAGCGTTCGACGGATGTGGACACCGTATACGCGTCGCGACAATCGGTGCCCGACGACGCTGCATTTCGCGTACAGCCGGATTCTTCGGCATAGACGTTGCGTCATGGTAGACTTGCCTGTTCGGACTGATCGTCACAATGCTTTGTCGTCGATCGCACTAACCGGCAGAATCGTAATAGGATACACCACGAAAAGGCCTCGAATTGGCCAACCAAGTCAGTTCGAACAGGGGCGCTACGTTCAATGAACTGAATGCCGGTGATTGACACTCTGTTGACGTTCGGCAACATCGCCGCCGCCGAGACAATCGAGGTGGCATGGTGATTAAATATTCGACTCGCTGAACGAGGTCGTCCAAGAGTGAAGCAGCATCAGAAGTTGCTTCGACGCCGAATGCATTTCTTCTCATGCCGTTTAGCGGATGTCGACTTCCGGCAACATTGCGGCATGCGTGATGCTTTCATGCAACATCATGACTGAGACACTGCGATGAACCAGCCTCAGTCAGCCAACCGCAATTCAAACTCGACCTGATGCTTGCCAGACCACGGCCCTCGCAGGGGTGAACGCCTGTTGGGGAATCGCCAACCGAGTTCTGGTGAGTTCCAAGGGGCTCCTGGGTAACCAGGGGCCTTCCTTTAAATAACCTCGCGAGGGCTGGGACCTCGACTAATTCATCCATCCTTGTTCCGTCTTCACTCTCTAAAAACCGAAAGCCACGACATGCACATTCCTTCGATGACTCTGAACGAAGTGCTCGGCGACGAAATGAACTGGCCGACGACCTGCAACGCAATTGACCTGCTGTCGGAAGTCGAAGTCATCCTGGGGCGTGATATTCCGACCCAAGAGGTCTTCCTGGTCTACGGCCGCAATCGTCTGAAGGCACTGGCCAAAGACAAGAGTGAAGATGTCGACGTCCTGATGATCGATATCATTCGTCAGACCAATGAACTCGATCGGCTGCTCGCCTTGGTGCAACTCGCCAAGCACGGCGACGACTATGTGGAAGTGGCCTGACACTAGACCGCATCCCACGTCATTGCGGCATCCCGCGGGCAGAGGACCACTTTGTCTAACCCATGCCGCAACGCGACACGTAAGTGCTCTCAGCACTGATCAGCGTTCCAGGTTCCAGTCATCTCGTTCATAACGAGATGACGCCAGCAACCTGGCTTGCTCGGTGACGGTCGCGGGACACTCCTCAGGCCGTCCGTTCCAGGCGGCAACCAGGCGGCGCAGGATTTCGTCACGCGGAACCGCGAGATTGGTGATGAAGTCCGTGTGAATTCGTTGCGATCGATAGTCCGGTTGTCGCGAGGGTGACTTCAGCAGCCGCTGGACTTTATCCAGATCGTAGTCATACAGGATCGTGCCGTGATGCAGGAACGCCTGCTTCAGCCACCTCTGTGAATTGCCCGAGAACTTACGATCCTTCACCACCAGGTCGCTGGTCCCACGAACTTCGATACCGGGAACCACCGCTTCCAATTGTGACGCGATCGTCTGCATCACCAATCGAGTCACCGCGGTGACGCCACCAGTGCGAACCGCGTCCGTGAGCGGCAAGACCACTGCAAACCCCAGGCAACCGGGTCCGACCAAGACGGCCCCGCCACCGCTGGATCGCCGATAAATCGGCACCCTCTCGACCTGACACTGTGGTTGATTGACTTCGGTCTCAACCTGGTTGGAACGCCCCAGCACCACGAAGTCACTGGTTGGCTCCCAAGTCCGCAGGAACGCTCGCTGCGGATTCGCGTCCACCTCGTGAAGCAGGACTTCGTCGAGTGCCAGATTCTCTGCGGGCGTCGGCAACGTGATGTCGCACCAACGGAGACTCTCAGGCCATAGTCCGACAGAGGAGGGCGGCATCACTTTCAGCACGACGATGACCGCCGCCCCTTTCTTTCAACGTAGACGGCACACTCCGTGTGCCGTATGCACTAGATGACATCAAATATGAATCGCTCGTCCATCCACCGCGAAGGCCGCTTCCTTGACGACTTCGGCCAGTGTCGGATGCGCATGCGAGCTGCGAGCGATGTCTTCGCTGCTCGCCCCGAACTCGATGGCGACTGCGGCTTCGGCGATCAGATCACCGGCGCGAGGCCCAAGAATATGAACCCCCAGGATGCGATCGGTTTCGGCATGGGCCAACATCTTCACGCGGCCTTCTGTCTGGCCCAATGCCTTCGCACGACCGTTGGCCATGAACGGGAATGACCCTTTGCGATAGGGAATCCCTGCATCCTTCAATTGTTCTTCTGTCTTGCCAACGCTGGCAATTTCGGGGTCGGTGTAGACCACGCCAGGAATCGCGTCGTAATTGACATGGCAATACTTGCCCGCCAATCCTTCCGCGCAGGCAACCCCTTCCTCCTCCGCCTTATGAGCCAACATTGGACCTGGAATCGCATCGCCGATGGCAAAGATCCCGGGAATCGAAGTCTGGAAGTGTCGATCAACCTGGATGAAGCCGCGATTGGTTCGGGCGACATTCAACGCATCCAAACCGAGATCATCAGTGTTTGGCAGACGACCGACTGCCAAGAGCACACGATCACAATCAATCGGCTCCTGACCTTCGCATTCGACTACGCAACGTCCATCTTTTACGCGAGCCCCCGTCACTCGCATCCCCAGGCGGAACTCCAAGCCTTGCTTCTGGAAAGTCTTTTGAGCTTCTGTGGCCAGTTCGGTATCCATGCCAGGCAGGATCCGATTCAGATACTCCAGCACCGTCACTTTCGCGCCCAGACGAGCCCACACGCAGCCCAGTTCGAGCCCGATCACACCAGCACCGATGACAACCAAATGCTTCGGCACTTCCGGATACGTCAACGCTTCTGTGCTGGTCCCGATCAGATTGCCATCGACTTCTACTCCCTTGAGCGGAGCAGAAATGCTGCCGGTGGCGATCAGGATGTTTTTCGCCGACACTTCCTGAGCCTGCGGGCCTTCGATTCCAACTCGCCCCGCTGCCAGGATTCGCCCGTGGCCGGTGTAGCGAGTGATCTTATTTTTCCGGAACAGACCTTCGACCCCCTTGCAGAGCGAAGCGACGATCTGATCCTTCCGCTGCAGCATCTTCGGCAGGTCGAGCTTCACGCCTTCGACGTTCACGCCGAACTCGGACAGATGCCCCGTCGCCATGCGGTACAGTTCGCTGGCTTCGAGTAACGCCTTGCTGGGTATGCAGCCCACTCGCAGGCAAGTCCCGCCCAGAGCATTTTCTTTTTCGATGCAGGCGACGTTCATGCCAAGTTGCGCCGCGCGAATCGCTGCGACGTATCCCCCGGGGCCCGCTCCAATGACGACCAGATCGTGTTGAGTCATGCGTCAAATTTCCATCAAGTAAGACGAAAGCCCGAACTCAAACGAGTCGGGCTTGAATCGGGAGGTTTTCCCCCGCTCGGAATTTCGAATACGAGAGCGCATCCCATGTCACTGCGGTATCCCGCGAGCAAAAACCACTTAGGCTAACCATGCTGCAACGCGACACCACTGTGCACCCGCACTAACGATTGCGACTGAATCAGACATCCAGCAACAGGCGAACAGGGTTTTCAATGCAATCCTTAATGCGTTTCAGGAAGCTGACCCCTTCGCGACCGTCAACGATGCGGTGGTCATAGGTCATCGCCAGATACATCATCGGACGGATGACAATCTGCCCATCGCGTGCGACCGGTCGATCCTGGATGGCATGCATCCCCAGGACACCGCTCTGTGGTGGATTGACGATCGGAGTCGACAGCAGCGAACCGTAGACGCCACCATTGCTGATGGTAAACGTCCCACCGGTCAACTCGTCCGGAGTCAGCTTTCCGTTTTGAGCTCGCTTGGCGAAGTCGGAGATTGCCAGTTCGATCTCGGCAAATCCCATTCGTTCCGCGTTCCGTAGCACGGGGACGACCAGTCCCTTGCCGCCACCGATCGCGACTCCGATGTCGTAGTAGTTGTGATAGACGATTTCGTTGCCCTGAATCTCGGCATTGATCGCCGGGAAAGCCTGCAAGGCATCGATGGCGGCTTTCACGAAGAACGACATGAAGCCCAGCTTGATGCCGTAGCGTTCTGTGAACGCATCTTGATGCTGCTTGCGCAACGTCATGATGCCCGACATATCAACTTCGTTGAACGTCGTCAGCAGTGCGGCATTCGTTTGAGCTTCCACCAGACGAGCGGCGATCCGCTTACGAATGGGGCTCATCGCCTGTCGCTTCTCAGATCGCTCGCCCGTTTTGACAACAGTTTTAAAAGTCGGCGGGGCGACGACGACCGGTTGTTTCGGTTCAGGCGGCTTCACTGGTGCGGCGACAGCACCGGCAGCCACTGTGATCTGTCGCTGAACGTCTTCTTTCAAAATTCGTCCGCCGGGGCCGGAAGGCGTCACTTGAGAAGCCGACATCCCATTTTCGGAGAGGGCTCGAGCGGCGGCGGGCATCACTCGTGGACCGTCGTTCGAAGGATTCGCAGCGGGCGCGGCAGTCGGCTTCGTCTCGGCAGGGGCCGCTGGTGCGGCGGCGGGGGCGGCCGGAGCAGATCCCGCGGTCACCGTTTCATCGATCAATGCGATCACTTCGCCGACATCGGCGGCATCGCCAGCGGCCTTCAGCACCTTGGTGATTTTGCCAGCACTCGGTGAAGCAATCTTTTGCGTCGCTTTATCGCTCTCGACTTCGACGAGCTCGTCATCGACGGCAACGACATCACCTTCCTGCTTCAGCCATTCCACCAGCACGACGCTGGTGACCGATTCACCGAACCCCGGCACTTTTACTTCGACAGTCATGACATCCTCAGTTTCAGTATGTATTCGGCCTCTACGGGCATTACCTATTAGACTCGCAGCGAGATCAATGTGCAGCACGTGGTTTCAGCGAAGCACCGATCGCCTTCGTCAGGATTGCGTCCTGTTCAATATCGTGGCTGCTGTGCGATCCCGTGGCCGGGCTGGCCGAGGCCGGACGGCTGATTCCGTCAAACGGATGACGACCAAACAACGACTGGCCATAGGCCACTCGCAGGAATCGCCACGCACCCATGTTTTCGGGATCTTCCTGAACGAAGACGGCGGGCGTTCCTTCGGCATAGACAGCCAGCTTCTCTTTCAGGATGTCATCCGGCAGCGGGTACAGTTGTTCCATTCGCAGGATCGCGACATCAGTACGACCGAGTTCGGTGCGACGTGCCAACAGATCGTAGTAAACCTTGCCCGAGCAGAGCAGGATCTTCTTGACACCTGTCGGATCGATTGCCGGTGAATCAGCGATTACGCGTTGGAAAGTCCCCGTCGCAAGATCGTCAAACGTCGAGACAGCGTCCTTATGTCTGAGCAACGACTTGGGCGTCATCACGATCAGCGGCTTACGCCACTTTCGCAACACCTGGCGTCGCAAGACGTGGAAGATCTGAGCTGGAGTCGTCGGGCAGACCACTTGAATGTTGTCTTCGGCACACATGGTCAGGAACCGTTCCAGGCGAGCACTCGAATGCTCAGGACCGTTCCCTTCAAAACCGTGCGGCAGCAGCATCACCAAGCCGCTAAGCCGATTCCATTTGTCTTCGGCACTGACGACGAACTGGTCGATGATGACCTGTGCGACGTTGGCAAAGTCGCCGAACTGAGCTTCCCAGCAGATCAACCCGTCTGGTGTATCAAGGCTGTAACCGTACTCGAAACCGAGCACACCAGTCTCGCACAGGCAGCTATTGTAGATCCCCAATGGTGCCTGAGTTGGCGACAGATTGGCAAGCGGCGTGAAAATCTTGCCGGATTCGCAGTCATGCAGGACCGCATGCCGATGCCCGAACGTCCCGCGCTCGACATCCTGTCCGTGCAACCGAACAGGATAGCCTTCCAACAAGAGGGTAGCGAAGCCGAGTGATTCTCCGGCAGCCCAATCCAACGGCCGTTCGCCACGTGCCATGGCGCGTCGGTTCTGCAACAAGCTGACGCGTTTCGGATCGGGATTGAAGATCTTCTCATGAGGGTGGAAGTCTTCGGGGAACTGAGTCAATTTGTCGAGAATCTCAGTCAGCTTCGTCGGATCGACTCCCGTATCGACTTCCGCGATTCCCGTCTCGGATCCGCCAACATAGCCACGCCACAGCCCCTGCAACATGTCCCAGCGATGCTCGTAGCCGGGTCCGCGGGCGACTTCGTATTCCGATTCCAACTGCTGGCGATGCACGAACTGCACGCGATCGGCCTCGTCTTGGGCCATGCCGCCCATTTTCACGAGTTGATCGAGATAGCTTTGACCAACTTTCTTGCGAGCCCGAATCTTTTTGTACATCAGGGGTTGAGTGAAGGCGGGCTCGTCCTGCTCGTTGTGGCCACGCAACCGGTAGCAGTACATATCGATGACCACGTCACGGTGGAATTCCTGTCGGAAATCCATCGCCAACCGCACGACCTGAGCCACCGCTTCCGGATCTTCGCCGTTCACGTGGAAGATCGGAATCTGCAGCATCTTGGCGACGTCGGTCGCATAGGCGGTCGATCGAGCTTGCAACGGACCCGTGGTGAATCCGATCTGGTTATTCACAACCACATGAATCGTGCCGCCGATTTTAGTCGACTCAAGCTGATTCATGTTCAGCGTTTCTTGGATAATCCCTTCGCCCGCGAAGGCGGCGTCCCCGTGGATCAACAGGCACAGGACCTTGCTGCGGTCCAAGTCCTGGCGGCGATCCTGCTTCGCGCGCACTCGTCCCATTGCGACCGGATTGACGAATTCCAAGTGGCTGGGATTGAAGCACAGGGACAAGTGAACCTTGCGACCATCACCCGAATACCAGTCATTGCTGTAGCCCAGGTGATACTTCACATCGCCGCGGCCGGAATTCATTTCCGGATCGAGATCGGCAAACTCGCGGAAGATCGCTCGCGGAGCCTTACCCATGATGCTGGCCAGCACGTTCAAGCGACCGCGGTGAGCCATGCCCAGCACGATTTCCTGAAAGCCCTGGTCTGCAGCCTTGTAGATCGCCAGTTCCAGCAACGGAACCAGTGTCTCCGCACCTTCCAGTGAGAAGCTTTTCGCCCCTTCAAACTTCTTGAGAATGAACTCTTCGAAGACGACCGCGTCGCTCAACCGCTTGTAGATGCGGCGCTGTTCCTCGCGAGTCAGTTCGATGCGGTTTTCGGTGGCTTCCATCCGGCGCTGCAACCATTCGCGCACGGGAAGGTCATCGATATGCATGAACTGCACACCGATCGAGCGGCAATAGGTATTTCGTAGCCAGATCACGATTTCGGCGAGCGTGCGGTAATTGGGACCGCTGGCCGCCATGGTCGAGAACTGCCGTTCCATGTCGGCTGGCGAAAATCCGCAATTGGCCGGTTCCAGTTCCGGAACCTTCATGCGGGGCTGGCCCAGCGGATCGATGTCGGCCGCGTAGTGACCCATCACGCGATAATTGCGGATCAGGCGGTCGACGCGTTCCTGCAGAATCGCGTATTCCAGTTCGACGGGACTGGCCATCGAGCTGTTCCCCATGCGCGGAGCACGGAACAGGTCGACATCATCGCCGTATTTGGCCTGATGATCGGCGATGTGCTGAAAGTATTCTCGCCATTCGGCAGAGACTGTTTCAGGCGCTTCCTGAAACTGAAGATACTGGGATTCCAGGTACGACAGATTGGAACTGTCGACCGAGCCCAGATCATCATCTTGCATGTGATGGAATCCGTTAGAAGGGGCCGATTCCGTTGCCACCACCTCGCGCGCCGCGGGCGAGCCTACAACCGTGTTCGAAGGACTCATCGTGTTTGTTTGCTTTTGATCCCAAATCCTGGCATCAACGCTGTCGGGTACAGTTGGGCATCAAACCGGCCCCGCAGGAAACGTCCATTTAATTATTGTCGACCCATTCATCGGCTCTTCGATCTCGGGAAAAGATGTGGTCTCCGTTACAATTCCCCAAAATGAAAAGGTCCGCCAAACTGGCCGGATCGCTCCCGCGAATTTAGCAGACCTCGCTCGGAATGAGGAGCGCGAAGAAACGAAATTCTGCTTTCCTTCAAAAGAGTTTGTCCAGCATTTTTGCTGAACTCACCCTCAACAGGTGGCCATCAGCGAAAACTGCCGGACAAAACTTCGACCGCATCAATCAATTTCGGCCTATCGAGACGCCGTGACCGGCGATCCCATCATCCTGCCGAAAATCATGCGGCCGGCGCTGTTTTGCAGCATGCTGGTGACCACTACTTCAATATCTTTCCCCACCAGACCACTGGCTTGCTCACACACGACCATTGTACCGTCGTCCAGGTATCCGACACCCTGACCGAACGATTCTCCTTCGCGCATGATCTTGATTCTAAGCTGTTCGCCGGGCAAATATCTTGGTTTGAGCGCATTGGACACATCGTTCAGGTTGATAACTTCCACACCTTGGACGCTGGCCACCTTGTTCAGATTGAAGTCGTTGGTGACGACTCGACCACCCAATCGCTTCGCTAATGCGACCAACCGCTGATCCACCGTCAACTCGGCCAGATCTTTGTCCTTCACTTCGTGCATCCGAACATCGACCTTCGGGTTTTGTTGCAGTTTTGTAAGCACGTCTAACCCACGACGGCCCCGAGTCCGACGCATTTTGTCGCTGCTATCGGCAATTGTCTGCATTTCTTCCAGGACGAAGCTGGGGACGATCAACTGAGTATCAAGCACATTCGTATCCATCACATCCGCGATCCGTCCGTCGATCAGGGAACTGGTGTCGATAATCAGCGGTCGCCCCCCTTTGACTTCCCTGGCGAATTCGACGTATGGAATCACGAAGCGGAAATCGTCCTTCGTCTGCAACAGAAATGAGATGCAAATGTAGGGAAGCATGATCCCCATCAGCAGAGCGACGATCGGCCGGAACTGGTACTGGATCACCGGCCCCAGACCGAGTAACAGCAGGTACGCGAGCAGCGACCCAATCAGCAACCCAAAATAGACCGCTGAAATGACTTCCAGCCGCTTTTGCTTAAACAGCAGGTCGCCAAACGTCAGTGATTGTGTCAGCAAAAACAGCCCGATAAATGTGGCAAATTTGTGATCTGCGATGAAGGCAGGAAGCCCCTCCTCCGGTTGAACTGCGGCGGCAATGGCACCCGCGCAGATGAAGGCATACAGCACTCGAATCACGATTATCAGCATAGAATCACTCGTCTTACTATAGTTAGCTCTTGATCTTGCCGTCGCCAGAGCTGCGATGGTCCTCACCGACGATTCGACGTTCGCGAGCCCCAAAGGCTTCGCACGTTCCGATTTGGGGACCAAATGGCGTTAAGCGCCGATTATAAGTCGACCTCCCTCCGAAAGCCAGTTTGTTGCATTTCGCTCCGTTTCAACTTCAGAGTATCGCTCCCAGCTCGGCATTCCAGAGGTCACGATTGTCCTAATCGGACTCGGAAGTCCCGCTGACTCGCTCAGGTGGCAACGGTCCGTTTCCATGGACTCGGTTTATTCACGAACTGATAGACGAATTTTCCTGCCACTCGTCAATTCCCTCGCTGGCGAGAATCTCAATGGCCGTGCGCGATTCCACTCGCGCGACGGTGGCGAGACATCCGCGACAAGACTGCGACTTTGGATTTGGGACGGCGCTAATGCACGAGTTGCGGATGGATGGAATTCTCTGCCCCGAGAGGCATGCAAAACAGCCTACGCCCCAACCCGAAGTCTCTGATCAAAGACATCTCAGCATCCCGCGGGATGAACAAAACGTTGCGCTCGCAGGATCGTCACCAATTCCAAGTTACCCGGTAAAGTCTGCCTGAATGCGTTGTCCAGACCGTTCCTGTACCGGTCCTGCTTTCTCAACAGCTTTGTAATGAACATGCACAACGTCTTTCGTCGACGTTTTCTAATGGTGTGGTGCGGTTGATTCTTGAAGTCTCGAGTAAGCGGGTATGCCAGTGCAGTGGGCCAGGTTCGGTGGCGTGGGGCGACCGAGCGGCAAAATCTGCGAGTACGCATTCCACTCTCGATTCTTTGCGGCCAGCAGCCGAACTGGCAATGGTCACGAGCGGCAACTCCGCTGACTGTTCATACACCCGTCGACGTGCTTCACGACTTGCCCGCATTGCTATCAAGACGCCGCCATGATCTCCCAATTCTACCGCCGATACAGCCGCCTCATCCTCTGGGCTGTCGGTCTGTCATTCCCCGTGCTGTGGTACGTGGCGGATCATATTCCGTCCAACAACGACATCGAAACCTGGCTGCCCCGTGACACCCCGGTGCGGCGCGAGTACGAAGAGTTCAAACGCGACTTTGGCGCGGAAGAAGTGATCGTCATCGGCCTGTCCGCCGCCGACATCGATACGAAGCAGATTGAAGCCCTCGCCGGACGCATCGATCGTCTGCCGGGCATTCGGCATTGCTGGACGCCGGCCCGAATGGTCACCCGGATGAAAGACTTCGGAGTCGAAGAGGACGAAGCAAATCGACGAATCACCGGATTGTTGAAGTCTCGCACCGGAGACATGTTCGGAATGATCGCAGTCCTGTCCGAAGCTGGTGTCAAGGACCGAGGCGGCACCACGGACAGCGTGAAGTCCGCGATCGGCTACTGTCAGCTGGATCCAGAGCATGTCGCCTTCACCGGGGCACCGGTGATCGTTTCGGAGCTGGACCGCCTGGGCAGCCAGAAGACCAACCGCCGCTTCTTCTTGCTGACCTGTGCCATCTCGCTCGGATTGCTGTACTACTCAGTCGGTCACTGGGGCCTGTCGTTCGCACTCCTCGGTGCGACACTCTGGGGCATCTTTCTGAATCAGTCCGTGCTGTACATCTGCGGCGGCGAGATGAATTTCATCCTCGGCTCGCTGGCCATCCTGGTCATGATCTTCACCCTGTCGATCTCGGTCCACGTCGTCAGCTATTACACGACCGCAGTGAAACATGGCGATCCCGATCCGCTGGGGAAAGCCGTCCGCGAGTCACTCAATCCCTGCATGCTGTCGACCCTCACGACGTTGCTCGGTCTGGTATCGCTCAATGTCAGTACGATTCTGCCTGTCAGCCAGTTCGGCTATGCGGCTGCCGCTGGCTCGATCGTCGCCTTAATCGTTGGGTTGGGAATCACTCCCGCATTGCTGTCGGTCATTCCCTGCACAACTCAAAACGTGGTCAGCTTCCAGTTCGATTTCCGCAAGTGGGGAGCCGGTGTCGCCCACTATCGCCACTCGATCCTTGCTTGTGCCACGCTGTTGATCGTGGTCTCCGGCTTCGGCTTGTTGAAATTGAAACCCGACTTGAATCCCGCCGAGTTTCTCCCCAAGAACAGTCGAGTCTTCCGCGATCTGCTCCGCGTCGAACAGGGCCTGACGAACATCGATTCGATCGAGGCAGTCGTCGACTTCCATGGCGAGAAGCTCGCGTTCTTGGATCAATTGCAGCGAGTCCGCGAGATCGAAGCCAAGATCGCCGCCCACCCCAACGTCCACCACACGCTCTCGCTGGCAACGTTCTTCCCGACCGAATTGCCAGACTCCGCATTGGGCACTGCCCGGATGCTCAGCCTCGCCCAATCGTATAGCAGCGAAGATGGCCTGGTTGCCGATCGTCAGCGACTGTGGAAGATCTCCGCTCGTATCGGGTACGAAAATGGAAAGTCGCCGATTGTAACCCTGGCAGATCTGCAGGAAGCTGTCGCAGGGGATCCCGTCCACTTCACCGGCCTGACACCACTGCTGAAGAATGCTCAACACGAAATCTTCGATGGCTTCTGGCAAAGCTTCACAGCAGCGGTGGTCACGATTTCCCTCGTGATGATTATCTCGCTGCGATCCTTCGTCACTGCCGCGATCGCCATGATCCCCAATATCATCCCGATCTGGCTGGTCTTCGGAGGCATCGGCTACCTGGGAACGCCCGTCGATATCGGCATGATGATGACCGGCAGCATCTCGCTGGGGATTTCGGTCGACTGCACCTTCCACTTCCTGGTCCAGTACCAGCAGTCGTATCGCCAGGGGAAGACATCCGCCGAAGCATGCCAGGACGCCCTGGAACACTCGGGCGAACCGATGCTGAACTCCACGCTGATTTCCTCGCTGGGAATGCTCGCTCTCTGTATGAGTAGCTTCACCCCCACAGCTCGCTTCGGCATGCTGATGGCTTCCCAAATGGTCGCCTCACTCCTCGGCGAACTGGTGCTGCTCCCCGCCATGCTCTGCCTCCGCCCCGCTCGCAAGAAGACGGCTCAAGCAATGACGGCGCAACCAACCACCCCACCAGAATCCGAATCCGCCGTTCAGATTCACCCGTTTCCACCCGTCGCCGCCCCACTGCGTCGACGACGTGCATAGTCGTATCGCCAACGGCTCTCAAATGTTCCTCATTGATCTGGAATGCTCGCCTGCCTGTAGCAATGAGCACTCTTTCGCGAGCCGCTATCGTTCCACATGCGAGCTGCTTACCGCAGACTTCCGATCATCAAACAGATTCAAATAGAAGACCTTCGCCTCAACGGGAATCTTCGCTGAAACTCGTCCTGTCGCAACGTCCACTGTTGCGGGCGATTGCTCCCACTTGCGGTCTTGCCAGCGACCGATGTCTTTCGTCCAAGCCAACTCCGCACTCGCGATCGGCACGGACGATTCAAACTTTGCCCACGCATCGTCACCAGCAACCCCTTGCTCGATGATCCGTGGCAGTGGCTTCTGCTGCTTCAAGATCGAGTCCGCGAACACTCGAATCTCTTCTGGGTTCTCCCCAGCCGGCCCATGCCCGTGCGGCATGCGGACTCGCAGGCACAGCGTCTGTTCGCTCTTTGGCAATCGATACGACTTCTGCCACGAATCCATCGGGTACGCGAAATCATTCGTGCCGTTCACCCACAGCATTGGCATCTTCGCATGGGGCAGATAGACCGACGGATCCCACTGCTTCAGCCATACTCCCGCCTTTTCAGGCCCCAGCTTCTCAAAACTCGACAACCACGCCGAGTTCTCGCCCAAGTAGCCACAACCATACACCGGCGAAGCCAGCTTGAAGCGCGAGTCGACTCCGGACACGATGCACGTCAGATACCCGCCCCACGAAATCCCCGTGACGCCAATTCGTTCCGAATCCACTTCGGGATACGACCGGATCAACGAATGAGCCAGCGTCGCGGCACTCACCGCCTGATACGTCCACTGGTCTGCGATGCGATCGTCGAGCTGCCCGAAGCTCGCATCCCAGCCGGGTGGACCACCTTGTTCGTGTCGCTTCCAGTTGCCATAGGTTCCGACGGGAATGCACCCACACAGATCCATTGCGATCGCCGCGTAACCGCGATCATTCCAGACCTTCACCCAGCGATCAAACGCCGTCCCGCCGCCACCATGAATCAACACCATGGCCGGAAACTTCTTCCCCTCGTCGCCTGGCTCAACCTTGGGAACACCGTAGTACGCAAAGACGCGAGTCGGCTTGCCGTGATAGGGCAGCCCAGCGTAATAGAACGCCTTCACACCCTCGACCTGCAGATCATCCGCGGGAAACACTTCCGGTATTTGCGAGAGCTGCTTCAAATCGAATGAGACACCACTGGCCTTAGACGACGCATCATCAGCACCCAGCACGTCCGACGAGAAGACGTAACCGATGACCAGCAGTTGCCAACAGAGACAGACAGCCCAACGCATAGAACTTCCATTCCTCAGAGTTGTCTTCATCAAAAACCTTCACCCGCGATTTAGTAGAGCGCAGCAATCGGCTGCCCCGAACTGATCGGATACGGCCGGTTGGCACTGTCGTGAAAGTGGCCGCCCGGATCAATTCCCAGCGCATGAAAAATCGTCGCCGTCACGTCCCACGGGCCGTATTTTGCCGAGACCGGATACGCGGCATGGCGATCAGTCGCCCCAATCACCGCACCACCACGCACGCCCGCACCCGCGAACACAATCGAATACGCCGCCGCCCAGTGCTTCCGGCCAGGTGTCGCCCCCGCGAAGTTTCGCTCCAGCGCCACCAGCGGAGCTCGACCAAACTCGCCCATACAAATCACCAGCGTGCTTTCCAACAAGCCACGCTGGTCCATGTCTTCCAGCAGCGCCGAAAAGCTTTGATCGAACCGAGGCAACAGCGACTTCCCCATCACATCGAAGATGTCATTGTGAGTATCCCAGCCATGCTGATCCAGATCGTCAGGGTCGCGATCCTGACCGCGATTCGAGTGATTCCAGACAACCGTGACCAGCGGTACGCCCGCTTCGATCAATCGCCGCCCCAAGAGACAGGCCTGACCGGGCCGGTGCCTTCCATAGCGATCTCGAATCTTCGCAGGCTCAGCGTTCAAATCGAGTGCTTGTCGCGCCGCGGGTCGATCGAGCATTCCAAACGCCTGCTGATAGATCGTCTCCATGTCGGCAGTCCGCGACGAACTGGAGACGCGCAGGCGCTGCAATTCCGACAGCAGCCGCTGCCGCTTCAAGTGCCGTCTCGCATCGACATCGTCCAGTTGTTCCAGTCCCGGCAGGGCAGGGCGATCGGTGGCCAGATCACCGATGATCAGTGAATCGTACTGCCGGCCCAGCAACCCAGCATATTGTCCCGGCCCGGGTTCAAACGGAACCATCGCAGGCCCGTTGAGGATCACCGATGACCGCAGAAACGTCGTCGCCGGACGCTGCTGCTCCAGTACACAACCATAGAACGGATGATCCGTTTCTCGAGGCGGCGGGTTCGACGACAAGCGCGAGTGATAAACTCCCGTGAGCGTTAGATATAACGCCGAACCATGATCAAGATCGTCATGCGACATCGATTTCACGATCGCATACCGGTCCGCCAGTCGAGCCAGTTTCGGCAAGCGATCACAGAGAATCGTCCCGGGAACAGCGGTCGAGATCGCCCCGAAAGCACCGCGGATTTGCGAAGGTGCGTCTGGTCGCGGATCCCACGTTTCCAGTTGGCTCTGCCCGCCACTCGCGATGACCACCAGCACCGACTTCGCGCGACCAAATCCGGCAGCGACCTGTCGCGAAGACTTCGCCTCACTGACAACTCGTTCGTTGCCCGACGCCATTCGCTGCCGCAAGATCTGCGTCAGCAGGGCGAACCCGGCTCCGCCAGCACATTGCAGCAAGCTGCGTCGTTGCATCATTTCCCTCAACGCGTCACGTAACTCATCCGACTAGACCCATCAAGATGGAATGGTATCAAACTTGGTAGTGAACGTACTGCCTGAGAGACGGTCGTTCCCGTCGCCGTCTTCGTGAATGGTAATTTTCCGACCGGCCGGTACGATCACAATCGTTCGCTTCCGTTCAATCTCATTCCGCTATTCGCTGACCTCAGCGGAGATCACCATGCGTCTGACCTTTGTTATCTCCATCGCTGCCGGACTGGCGATTGGGCTCGTCTGTTCCTGCTGGTTCGTACTGCCAGTCGCTCAATCGCAGGAAACGAAACCTGCCAAAGTCGCTGACAAGGCCAAGGAGCCCGACGAACTCGAAGCCTCGGCAACGGCGTTCGAAGCAGCCTTCAACAAGGGCGATGCCGCCGCGATTGCCGCCCAGTTTGGCGAGAATGCGGAAGTTGTCGACGAAGATGGCAACGTCGTTCAGGGGCGAGCAGACATCCAGGCTCGATTCGCCGACGTCTTCCAGAAGTACCCCACCGCAGCGATCGCAGTGCATGTTACGTCCATTCGAAAACTCAGCCCGGATGTCGCCGTGGAAGATGGTTACAGCATCACGACGCTCACCCCCGATGAACCTGCCTCACGCAGCCCCTACACGTTGGTCCATCTCAAGCGAAACGGAGCTTGGCTGATCGCGAGCGTCCGCGACTTCCCCGAAGAAACAGATGCGACTCCTCACGACCATTTGAAATCGCTGGAATGGCTGCTCGGCGATTGGGTCGACCAAAGCGGGGATTCGAAGGTCGAAACGTCCTGCAAGTGGTCCGAAGATGAGAACTATCTGATGCAGGAATATGAAATCAAACTGCGAGGTGGTCGTGGCGGGCGCGGCATGCAACGCATTGGTTGGGATCCCGTCCGAAAAACGATTCGCGCCTGGGCGTTCGACCAATCTGGCGGTTACTCGGAATCGACATGGACCCCGGTCGGCGAAGGCTGGATCATCAAGTCCGAAGGTTATACCGCCGACGGAACCGCCGCCTCGGTCACGCGCACAGTCACTCGGATGGGCCCCGACGCCTACCAGCTCGATTCGACACAGCGGCTGCTCGGACAGGAATTGCTGCCCGATTCGGCCGTGCGAGTCGTCCGACGCCCACCCGCACCCAGCACGCAAAATCGACGCATCTAAGACCACCCCGACATCGCCCCCGGCTTCCGGAGCTTGATCTGATATGGCACGCATCTCGCGAACAATGGTGATCGGTGGACTGACGGCAGTCCTCAGCCTGTCGATGATTTGGCATCAGTCCGCATTCGGCATCGGTCGAGGTGGAGGTGGTGGAGGTGGCGGAGGAGCTCGGCCCGGTGGTGGAGGAGGGATAGGTGCCGGTGGAGGGGGAGGTGCTCGCCCATCAATGCCAGCCGCGCGGCCTTCAGCACCACCCGCGCGTCCGGCCATGCCCGCAGCAAAACCAAATGTTGGCAGTGCTCCCAACTTCGGAGGTGGCGCTGGCAACCGGCCTAACCCCGGCAATGCGACGCGTCCTGCCACGGGAGCAGATGGCGCAGTCAATCGCCCCTCCATCACGCCGGGAAATCGACCTGATATCGGATCGCGGCCTGATAACGGCACTGGTCCCGGCAACAGACCCGCGATTGGAGCAGGGACCGGAACCACTCGTCCTGGAACCGACCGACCGCAAATCGGCACACTTCCCGCTGGTGGCAATCGGCCCGGGTTAGACAACAGACCTGAAACTCGACCCGGCACGAACAATCGTCCCGGTGTCGACAACCGCCCTGGAATCGCCAATCGACCAAATACACTGCCTGGCATGGACAACCGCTTGCCCAACGCCGGCAATCGCCTTCCCAACAGCGGCAACCGCCTCCCCAACGGTGGAGCAAACGTGCAGGATCGTCACGACAACCTGCAATCGCGGCTGCAAGGAGATCGCCAGAACGATCGTCAGGATTGGCGAAACAACAACCGCGAAGACTGGCAGAATTGGGCCAACAACAATCACGGCAATTGGTATCACGGCTACAACTACGGCGGCTGGTGGAATCATGGCTGGAACGAACATCCCGGCTGGATGGCATTTGGTATGACCACCTGGGGCCTCAACCGTATGGCCTGGGGATTCGGACTGGGTGCCTACTCGAATCCCTATTACTCCGCCCCAGCCACTACGGTCGTCTACGACTATTCGCAGCCGATCATTCAACAACCCATCTACACCGATTCGGGAACGCCCGCTGGCACACCTGCCGCGGCCCCTTCCGATGCCAGCACCTCGGCACTCGATCAGGCTCGATCCGATTTTTACGCGGGTAACTATCCGTCAGCCCTCGACAACGTGAACGCCGCCCTCAAGGACGCACCGACGGACGCGGTCATCCATGAATTTCGATCACTCGTCCTGTTCGCTATGGGCCGCTACAACGAAGCAGCCTCGACAATTCATCCGGTGCTTGCCGCGGGCCCCGGTTGGGACTGGGCCACGCTCGTCGGACTCTATCCCGCAGTCGATGTCTATACCGAGCAACTTCGCAACCTGGAAAACGACACCAAGTCCAATCCGAATGCCGCAGATGCCTATTTCCTGCTGGCGTATCACTACCTGA
The DNA here is from genome assembly GCA_903840265.1 of uncultured Schlesneria sp. GTDB lineage: Bacteria > Planctomycetota > Planctomycetia > Planctomycetales > Planctomycetaceae > Schlesneria. The sequence goes on from CAIMFH010000022.1 coordinate 61,092, forward strand.
CTTGCGATCACAAAGAGGCCGCTCACAAAACGTTTGAAAAAGTCGTCAGCCTGCAGCCCAAAGACACGATCGCCGCTGAATACGTCCAGCTCACCGCTTCCGAACCGCCAGCATCAGAAAACCCCGCCCCACAACCACCCCCGGTCGCCGAAATCGCTCCCGATAAACTCGTCGTCGACAAAGATCTGATCGGCAAGTGGAAGGCCTCCGGCGGCAACGGCACCACATTCTCGCTCGACCTGAACGAGCAGGGCGAATTCGTCTGGGCCTTCACACAAGGCAAAGACACGCAAACAGTGAAGGGGGTCTACGCCATCGACCAGAACAAACTGGCCATGGAACCCAACACCGGTGGCACAATGCTGGCCGACCTCACCAAAAACAGCATGGGCTTCCACTTCGCGATGGAAGGAGCCCCCGATAAAGATCCGGGGCTGGACTTTACGAAGTAGCTTCACGAGCGGAATACCATTGCAAATTGCGAATTTCAAAATGCAAATTGAAAATTGAGAACCCCTGACGGGATAGGAGGATACGGCGCAGTGAACCTCCGGGCGTTCGCCCCGTCAGATTCTCATTCGCAATTGCACCTCTTCGCTTGAAGCGCCGCCCGGCGGACAGTAGAATCCCGACCGCCTCGCCTCTATAGCTCAATTGGTAGAGCATCTGACTCTTAATCAGCAGGTTCTTGGTTCGACTCCAAGTGGAGGCACTTTACCGTCTCATTTTGACGGTGCCCAAAACTGAACGCAGAGAAAACCCGGTTGTTGCCGGGTTTTTTCGTTGGCAGATCGCCCGGCTCCGCTGATCGCCAAAGCATCCCGCACTTGAGAAGTCCCGCAGGATAGCCACTACTCATCGACTCCTGTTATTCGATGCCTTCGTATTCGGCCTTTAGAATTAATGTGGATTCGCCCCATTCGTGGGAGTTCACATCGTAAAGGTCGTACTTCATGCGGGTCTTGAATTCTTCCTCACTCCAGCCTTTCTTCTTGCCTAATTCCACCAGGTATTTGTGGGGTTGCTTCCATGCGAAGAAGCTACCTCGCTTGGCAATACCAGCATCGATCCATTGAGCAATCCCCGCCGTGGTGCTCAGCAGCAAGAATGCTTCGTCTGGTGGCAGTTCGTCACCGCCGCTTGAAACGGTCTCGCCATCGCGAGGACCGCCGGTAAATCTAATTTTTAGTGCGATCGCATGATCTTGCGAGAGTCGAATTGGTGTGGCCGCAGACTCATGATTTCGATGCTGAATGTGAAAGATTGCCAGCTTTTCAATTGCCGATGGAGGCAAGGAATTTTGCTCTTGCATTCGCATTAGCAGATTCAGCAATCTCGACACTTGTTGGTTACTAACCACGTCTGATGCAAGTTTCGCCGCGCGATTCGCTAGCCTTGCCGCCTGTTGCAACGAATTTTGAATCAAAAGTGATGGATCAAAAACCGCATCGCTTTTTTGCATATTGCAAGGAACGCATGCTGGCATCCAGTTGGCGAAAGAGTTGAGGTCGAAGTCGGTCGGCCTGCCCAACAAAGCCAAAGCCCCTGCAAGCGCGACGGGATCTAGCAGCAGACTTTCCGGTATCAAGTGGTCGACTTGCATCGAATCGAGATCAATCGGCTTGCGGCACAAATAGCACTTTTCACCATGAACCGTATATACGGCATACCGCTCCGAGGAACTGAAGTTGTACTTCGTCATTGTGGATCAACATCGAATGCTGCCCCTGAGCTTGACTCGCCTTCATCGTCCACCACTCGCCCACCGATGCGGTGGAAATCACACACTACCGATGCGGACAGCGGCTTCACGGTCAGCAATGCACATTCACAGTTAAAGATCGCTGTGAGTAGTGACTTGAAGACGGCGGCCGCAGGATTGTCGCGGGTAGCTAGTTCGTCATCACCACCCGTGATTGCCCATGAAGGAGCTTTCGAAGCCAGTAACCGCAGATGCTCGATTCGCTCGATGTGCGGTGACTTCGATAGGTCCATGGGCTCTGTCGAATGTGCTGCGTCGTTTCGAAGTTTCCGAAGCACCTGAAGAAAACTTTCAAAGTCTCGATCAATTAGTCCAAGACGCCACGCCAACAAGATCTTCGACGAGAAAGTGCCGAGGGGACGATCGTGACCAAATAGGTCGTCATTCCCTCCTCCTTGATGAGACATGCTCGCCTTCAGTAGCTGCGTAATCAGCTCATCCAGCTTTTGAGCTGCAACTATAATTAGAATTCGCGTGTCGGCGCCCTGGAGTTCCTCAATCCAATCTAGAACTCGGGACACGACATGAGGCGGAAATAGTTTCAAGATCGTTCTCGGTCTGGGTCAACGGATCGGTTCAAGCTTGTTCAGCATCTTCTGCGCCTGCTCTGCGGCTGGCGTGTCACCGTATTGTTCAATGATTTCCTTCAATCGCTTGCTGGCGGTTCGATCTTCGCCTCGATCGATGAACGGTTTCACGAGCTTTAGCTTTCGCTCTGCTTCGTGACTTCGCTGTTCGATGGCCGGATCCGCTTTTGGCTCTTCGGTGGTGGCCGTTACTGGCGATTCTTGCGGTGCGACGACTTGCGCCACTGGTTCCTTCGCCTTTGGGATCGGCGTAGGTTGCTGTGGGGTCACATGTGGCACTTGGTTGATTGGTGGTGCAGGTGGTGCTGGCCGCGCTGCTACGAACATCGCCATGAACATCGGCCCGATGAGGCAAATCGCAACCGCGAAAACGGAGAGAACCGCTATAGCGCCCAAGCAGCCCATCAATGAAGTTGATTGAGGGCTCGTCATTGATGCACCACACGCCGGACACTTCAGAGAGAAGTTCCTCCCGCGCGGCAACCACGAATACCCACATTTCGAACAGACAGAAGTCGGTCGATCCACTGGCAAGGCCCTTTGTCAGTATTCAATCCGGTCCGTGGAAGTAAGCCCCCGGTTTGCAACCCATAAGTCTGCTACGGAATGATGCGACTTGCAATGATCGCAAATGCGGGATAGCCTCAAAATCATATGGTTTTCAAGCGCAAAGCCCGTTTCAACGATAGGTTCGACTCCAAGTGGAGGCACTTGAGTATTGCTGTGCCAGTAACGCGCGCCGAACGACAGCCCCCAACGTGGGTGTGACGTTTGGTGTGTTGGCTTTCTGGAGTCCTAAATAGGAGCATGAACGATGATTGAAGCCCAAGTCGAACTACAGATCGACGCTCCCAAAGGGAAACAGTCCGCCCTCGCGGTGATGAACTTCGCCTGCGGTCCGATCCCAGGTGATGAGTTTTTCGTGGGGACGCATCCGGAAGAAGGGGTGATGGTCCAAGTCACTCACCGCTACTTCGACGAAGCCGGTGCGCTGCACCTGAACACCGAAGAGATCCAGCTCGACGATGCCGGGATGGAGTTCCTGGTGAAAGCTGGCTGGCATATCGAACCGGACGAAGGCCACGAGTCTTGACGTTGGCAAGTTGCCCGGCGCACTGACCACTCGACTCAGCGTAGATCACTGCGACTCCAGATACTTTCTGGCGATGGTCTCCCCCAGCCACACAATGCCGCGGGTGTCGACGACGAGTTGTTTCTCCTGCTCCGGCAGGTTGAAGACCTTGATGTGAATCAGGTTCTCGTCCGAGGCGACAGCCTGATCCAGCTTGGCCGTCACATCAATGTTGTTGACTGACTTGTCATCAGTCGGAGGTTGCTGGCTCACATACCACCTCAGTTCTGGCCGCCCCAAATCTTTTCGACTCTGCTTCACCAGTGACATCAGCCGCTTCGGCGCTCCCTCGCGGAATGGTCCCCAGGACATATCGTTCTCGCCAAGGTGATAGAAGATTCCTGCCAGCTCAACCTGATTGCCCTTGGCCTCCAGTTCCTGGACGGATTTGCGAATGAACGCGATGAACGCCGGGAACAGGTTCCGCGATTTTGCTTCGCTTCCCTCGGGCGTCCAGTCGATGATTTGTGATCCGCTGTGCGTGAACTTGGCGATCGCGATATTGGAGACACCGCTCTTCTCGAGTGTGGCCCCGAAACTCAACTCCGGGCCGAACGTGTCGTAGAACCCGGCTGGCCCCAGTGGCTCCCAGTCATCCGACACCTTGTAGCCTCCGCCGATGCTGTATTTGTACGCGATCGTCTGATTGTCCTTCAGCAGTTCCGGTCCGACGTCCAATTTGGCAAGCTGCTGCACGAAGGCCCGCTCCCCTTCCATATTTCGATGCCCTGCCAGTACGAACAGCTTCACCGTTGAACCTTTGGCATAGGGCCAGCTCGTGAGTGGACGGGCTTCCGACTTCAATTGACCGATGTTTCGCAGGTACGCATCGGCATAGTTGACCCCGTGCTCCAACTGCCCGAGCGTTCCATAGTGATAGTGCAGCCCGGCTCCGCCGCCAATTTCCACGCCGACATGCGAGGTGGGCACGTACTGTGCGAGGGGATCGTTGTCCGCCACTTCCTTCTGGCCGAGGCTGATGGCGTACATCCGAGGTCGCAGGTCCATTCCCCAAATCGTCTTCGTGCAGAGTTCTCCGATATAGAACCGCAGCTCGGGTGCATTCAGGTCTCGCCGCCAACGGGCCAGAAAGTTTTTCAGGTTCCGACCATAGTTGTCCATGTACTTCTGATCGAACATGTCGTTCTCGCCCTGATGCCACATGAACCCTTCCAGCCGATATTTGATCCCTTGCTTCTCCAAGTCGGCTAGCGCATCTCGAATGACCTGCAGCGCCAAGGGGTACATCTTGAAGCCAATCGGTTCGTCTGGATTCCAGTCGCCACCGAGGTGCGTTCCTCCGGCCGCGATCTTGATGATCGCGACAGGAGCCGTGATGTTTTCGGTCAACTTGCGCGCGAAGCTCAGCTCTGGTCCAACCACGTTATCGACAGGTTGCAGATCCACCCAACCCTCGGAGATCCTCTTATCTTCCCGGCCAAGACAATACAAGAAGCGGACACGGGCTTGTGGGGCCTCCAGCCCAGCAAACGGAGGGAACTGCTGAATATCCTGCACTTTCGAGTCAGAACCGACCATGTTGGACTGTCCGGCGAAGATGAAAACCCGCAGTGTTTTCTCATCCTCTGCTTGCAAGGGAGACAGTGCGAAACAGATGATGAACAACGCGATTGACGCCTGCTTGATGGCATCACGATTCAGACGGACACTTCTCATGATCAAATGACCTCCTCTTCGTTTCTTAGTGCAGGCAATTCTCAATTTGCAATCACTTCTGTCCGTCCGACTTCAGCCTCCGCGACTCGCATGTCGCGAACTGTGCCTCTAGAATCCTGAGAGCCCCGTCTGTACGCGGCCAGTGCCGAAATAGTAGAAATCCTATTCAATCGACGGATCGATTCGAGAATGATAGATCTCCACTGCCATATCCTACCAGGCGTCGACGACGGACCGACATCGCTTGCCGAGAGTCTGAAGTTGGCCAGGTTCTGCGTCGCCGATGGTATCACCGTCATCACCGCCACGCCCCATTGTCATAGTTCGATCCACCTGCTGCGAGCCGACATCCTGCCGCATGTTGCGGCATTGAATCAGGAACTTCAATCCGCGGGTATCCCGCTCACCGTTTTGCCCGGTTCCGAAATCCAGGTCTTCGATTCGACAATCTATCGCCGTGAATTTGAAGAGGACGTCTTCTGCCACCTGGGCGATCGCCACACCTTCACGCTAATGGAGTTCAGTTGGCAGGAAGCACTCTTCCCAGCGGACTCGGTCGAACTCATCGAGTGGATTCGCGATCGCGGCATGACGCCAATCGTCGCTCATCCCGAACGCCATGTCTTCTTTCGCGAACAGCCCGCTCTCCTGCAACCACTCGTGGACGCCGGGGCGTGGATCCAGATCACAGTCGATTCGCTGTTAGGCAATTTCGGCCCTGAAGCAAAAGCCTTTGGAGAACAGTTTCTCAGAACTCACCGCGAAGCCATCCTGGCCACCGATTCTCACAACATGAAGCGCTGCTCTGGTCTCTCGCCTGGCTATGCCTGGGTCCAAAAACATCTCGGTTCAGATCGAGCCCGAGACTTAGCGGGGCGCGCAGATCAAGTGCGCATCAGCCTGCTGACGCCGCCCGTTTAATTCCATTCGTTAGGGAAGGAATCCCGAAATGGATTGGCTCAATAACATCTGTTGGCTGACGGACAGCTACAAGGTCAGCCACTACAAGCAGTATCCCCCCGACACGAAGCAGGTGTATTCGTACTTTGAGTCGCGTTCAGGGTCCACTTATCCTGAGACCACCTTCTTCGGCCTGCAATACTGGCTCAAACAGTATCTGGTTGGCCCCGTCGTGACCCAGGACAAGATCAACCAGGCCGAACGACTATTTAACGCTCATTTCTGCGGTCAGGTCTTCAATGGTGCGGGCTGGGAGTACATTCTCACCCACCACGGCGGGAGGCTCCCCGTCGAAATCAAGGCGGTCCCAGAAGGGACAGTCGTCGGTTCATCCAACGTCCTGATGACAGTGGAAAACACCGATCCCCATGCGTACTGGCTCACCAACTACTTGGAATCGTTACTCGTCCAGGTCTGGTATCCGTCCACCGTCGCCACTCATTGCCGTGCGATGAAGAATATCATCCGCGACTCACTGGCCCAAACCGGCGACATAGCCCTCGTCGACTTTAAACTGCATGACTTTGGCTTCCGTGGCGTAACGTGCCCGGAACAAGCGGCCCTCGGCGGTGCGGCCCACTTAGTCAACTTCCAGGGAACAGACAACATCGCTGCGATCGTCTTGGCCAACCAGTTCTATCATGAGCCCTGCGCCGGATTCTCAATTCCCGCGGCCGAGCACAGCACGATCACGTCGTGGGGCCAGGAACACGAAGTCGACGCCTGCCGCAATATGTTGACGCAGTATCCAACCGGCCTCGTCGCCGTCGTCAGCGACAGCTACGACATCTTCAATTGCTGCACCAACATCTGGGGTGGAGTCCTCAAGAACGAAGTGCTCGCCCGAGATGGTGTCTTGATCGTGCGGCCGGATTCGGGTGATCCACCAACCACCGTCGTCAAAGTCTTGAATCTCCTCGGCGAGAAATTCGCCTTCACGACCAACGCTAAGGGCTATCGAGTCCTGCACCCCAATGTCCGAGTCATCCAGGGCGACGGAATCGACATCCAGATGCTCAGCCTGATCCTGAACGCCATTGAACAGGCCAACTGGTCGGCCGACAACATCGCCTTCGGTTCCGGCGGCGGGTTGCTCCAGAAGCTGAACCGGGACACTCAGCGATTCGCGTTCAAGTGTTCTTCAGTGACCGTCGGCGACGAAGAGCGGGATGTGTTCAAGCAACCCATTACAGACAGCAGCAAGAAATCCAAATCAGGCCGGTTCAAGCTGGTTTCTCGCAGCAACGAGCAAGGCACCGAGTTCGTGACAGTCCCCTCGACCGACGCTCGCCCTGACCAACTGCAATGTGTTTTCCGTAACGGCGAGTTGCTGATCGATCAGACTTTCGCCCAGATCCGAGAAGCAGCGATGCGCCAGCGATGAGGACCATTTGTTCCACTAACTAATCCTCTGAAAGCGGCGGAAGCATACATGACACAGTTCGTGAGGAGATATGGAGTGCGGATCGCAGTCGGCATTGTTGTCGCGGCAGGTTTGTAGGGGTCGATCGCCAGTTGGATTTCGTATCACCGGACGGGAACTCTTCTCCCGACTTTAGTATCGGACCAGACCCAAGTGAAGTTTATTTGGTCGCCAAACGCGTGCAGATGATTTATAAACCTCAGGAGCGCAATTCTTCGGCTTAGAGAACGGCTCTCTTGTCTCTCGTAACGATTGGAATCGACTTGAGCGTTGGAGCGTGACTGATGAGTGAATTTTTCCATGGATGGAGAAGGAAAGTCGGGTGCGGGTCGCTCTTCATCGCCTGCCTGCTGATGGGAGCTCACTTAAGAAGCCAGGTCTATGCAGACAACTTGCGGTGCCGTTTGGCGCGAGGGAACGAACTATCGTTCACCAGCCAGCACAACATGTTTTACATAGGCTATCAGCGTGTCACGAAAACGGTGGGGATTCCTCCAGCAAGGCCCGCCTTCAGTTGGACGACACAACGATTTGACACATCAGCATCTCGGTGACAATTCACGCGCCTGGAACTAAATTACGGCGAATGGAGCCAAGGTGACGACTTCAATGACGAATCAGGTTGGTCACGCCGCTTGGCTGTTCCGTACCCAGTTTTGTCGCTCCCGTTAACCCTGCTCTCGGTCTATCTGATTCTCTTTTCGGGAAAGCGATTCGCACTAAGTTTTCTTCAAGGTTGGCGACGAAAAGCTGGCTGCGTCTCGCTCGTGGCGACCTTGGTTCTTGCATCCGCCTGGATTGGAACTTGGTTCGGCAACAACCAGATCCACGTGATTGTCGAATCTTTCCGTCACACTTTCTCTTGGGCACACGGTGAATTCGTTTGGACACGATACACGCAGGGAACCACAGGATTGTCCACCGCTTTCTGGTATTCGTGGCCGCTTCAGAAGGATTTTCCAGATCCGTTTGCGTATTCAGAGATTCGCAGCCGTTGGGACTGGGGCCAGTTCCAGTTCGCGCAAGGCCTCATCAACGGACGAGATCCGATAACCAGATGGGCAATTCCGTGCTGGGCAGCCGTCCTGCCACTCTGCCTGTTTACCGCATACCTGCTTCTCGGGAAACCACGGAAGCGAATATGATGCACTTTTTGAGACGGTACGGCGTGCGGAGCACAATCGGACTCGTACTGCTCGTATGTGTGTATGGCTCTGTGAGCAAGTTCATCACGTACCAGAGGGAACTGGCGATCTGCCTCAAGATCAGAACTCTCGGTGGGTATACTGGTATGGAATACAGGGGACCGGCCTGGATACCCGAGTCACTTCAAGCTGATCTAAAAGTATTCTGGAGCGTGACCGATGTTTACCTTGGCAATCATCTGCCACCGGACTTAGCACCATTGGGTATCATCGACAATTCACGTGTCGCTGATACGGAGATCAAAAACCTGCTCGGGCTGTCGGAGTTGGTGTCAGTAGACCTGAGCGGGGCACCGATCACGGATGCCGCAATCGAGGATCTTCGTCAGATGCGGAGCCTTGAAGAGATCGATCTGATGGACACTCAAACCACACCCGCAGGTCGCGACCGGCTGCGAAAAGCGCTGCCGAATTGTAAGATCTCCCCGAGTCCCTAATCATGGATGACCGTTCGCTCCATCCAGATTGAAACGACGAGGCTACCTGAAATCGGACGGAGTTCACTCCGGCTTCTTCTGCGGCGGCGTCCACTCGGCGGGCAAGGGGGCGTCACTTGTCAGTGGGGCCGTATCCCCGAACTGCTTGAGTTCGAGTGCCATCAGCGCCAGTAAGTCCCTGACCTCTGCCTCGTGTTCGGGCTTTTCGGCGAGGTTCGTGATCTCCGCAGGATCGACCTTCAGATCAAACAACTGCGTCTTGTTGATCTGCGGATAGCGAATCAATTTCCATCGGTCGTCCCGAATGGCTCGCTGCACGTTCTTATAGGCGAAGACCAGATGCGGGCGCGCTGCGTGACTGGAGTCGTTGATGGTCGCCGTGAATTCGATTCCCTCACTCGTCCGGGGACCGGTCACACCGCACAACTTGCCGAGCGTAGGCAGGACATCGAACAGGTAGCACATCGCCTGCGTTCGCTTATCCTCGGGGATACCCGGACCAGCGATGATCAGCGGGACACGCAGCGAATGTTCATAGCAGTTCTGCTTGCCAATCAACCCGTGCTGCCCCCGCGCGACACCCGAATCGGCAGCGAAGACGACGATCGTATTCTTGGCATGCGGCGAGGCATCTAGCACATCCAGGATGCGGCCAATTTCCTGGTCGAGGTACGAGATGTAGCGATAGTATTCGGCGAGCATCTCGCGAACTTGCTTCGGTGGCCGGGGCCAAGCAAGCAGCATCTCATCGCGGACTGTCATCTCGCCATTGTTCCACGGATGCTGCGGCAGAAAATTCGGCGGCAGCGGAATCTTGTCCGGGTCGTAAGTGATCGGGAAATCATCAGGCACGATATGCGGATCGTGAGGTCCATCGAACGCCACATAACAGAAGAACGGACGATCCTGCTTCCTCTTCAAAAAGCTGATCGCCTCATCGGCAAAGACCGCGCACGCATGCTTCGCAACGAGTTGCGGAGCGGCCAGTTTGCCATCCACCACATCGCTCAACTTCGCCTGCAACGGGTTCGTCATGCCCCCGGCAAAGATCCCGCGTGCCTCTTGGAAAACGATCGGCAGCGACGGTGGACCATTGTGCCACTTCCCCGTGATAAAGGTCGAATAGCCCGCATGTCCGAACGCGGCCGGCCAGGTTGCATCCCGCAGCAGCTTCTCATCGATGCGGAACAGCGGTTGTCCCGTCAGCAGCATCGCCCGCGACGGTACGCAGGTCGCCCCATTCATCCCGCCCTGCATGTAGGCTCGATCGAACGATAGACCGCGTTTGACCAGCCGATCCAGATTCGGAGTCTGGATCTGCTTGTTGCCCAGCGCGGCAATGGTGTCCGCCTGCTGATCATCCATAAACAGCAGCAGCACGTTGGGCTTCGCCGAGTCCGCCGCCACTGCCAGCGTGGCGCATGGAATCAGCAGCAACGCCGTCAAGAAGATCGCAACGCGCATCATGCCCCTCTTCTCGTAGGACGGATTTCCAATCCGTCATTCTTCGCAGACGATGAGCCACGAAGACAAAACTCAAGTCAAAGACCAAAGCCAAGGCGGCGGGCTCGAAGCCCATCCCACGAAAAGAGACTGAGCGAGAACTAGTGCTTGTAGACCTTATGCTGAGGTCGGCCCGACAGAATCTGCTCTTTTCCCCAGTTCGTAACGGCGCGAAACGCGTCGCTCCGGATGAATTCCTGGAACGCGGTTTCGTCTGACCATTCACTGGTAATCAGGTACGACGCATCGTCGGCGACATCTTTCCACAGCGTCGAACTCGTGTGCCCCGCAGCCGCCTTCAGCGCGTCGATCACCCCCGCAAACTTATCTTCAAAGTCTTTTTGCTTCCCTGCGATGACGTGGTAGTTCATTCCGACTGTAATCATTCGATTGATTTCCGTATGAGATTCTTGAGCGCCCCTTTGGCTCAAATGACAGTCTACCAAAGAAGCATCAGCGACAGCACCTCACCGATGAATCTGCAGTCGTCTGATTGATTGCTCAGCACTCCGTCGCACTGACAATAGAGCCGATCCGACAACCGAATAATTCAACCGGATTGCGATCTCGCGCGAGTTTTCACCACAATAGTTGCATCGCTGTGATTGGATCATCGAATCGAGAACGGCATTACTTTCAAAGGGACGACTTTGTCACCAGCATTCATTGGCGGTCTCGGGCCGATAGAGATCCTCTTGGTTCTCTTCATCGCTGGAATATTCGTGGCAGTGCCTATCGCCACCGTCGTGGTGGTCATTGTCCTCTTGCGACGCAAGGGCCAGGGATAGCATGCACATTCAAGCGGATCCTTTGGAATCCGCAAAACCGAACATGCTGCGCGGTTCCCGCCGTCTGGCCCGCGAGTAATGATCGAGGTCGTTCTCGAGAGCCACGGCGAGTGCCATGTCAGAGCCGAATCGCGAGGTAGCCAATCTCACCCGGAGATGAAGAGATTTGGCGCGAAATCGCGACCTGGCTCGTGAATGACCGTGCGCGATGATGGCCGTTATTCAACGACAACGAATTCTTCGGGGAAGTATTTCGTCAGCAGTTCAGGGCATCCCTCCATCGCATCCCCGCCGGCGCGCCTGAGATCGGAAGCAAAATCCAGGGCCATCCGCACTGCGGTCACCTGGCCACGAGTCGACCGATCCGCCATGACAGTTCCTGATCGGCCCGCAAAAACAAATCGCCGATTGTTACAGGCCAGAAGGACTTGCTCATCTTTGGCAGCGACCTGCTTGAACGATGTGACACCGTTGGTACTCATGACGACTTTCTGGTTACAGCGAGAATTGGAGGGAATCCTATCTTGCCATGCGGCATCGGCAATAGCACTACGTGGCGAGATGCAATTGTCAGTTAATCTGAAACTCGCTCGAACGTAGCGTGGTAGACTGACACGATGCGAATCCCCCATCTGCAACTGTCGCCTCAGGCACTGCGAGCCGTTATCGAAGAATTTGTGACCCGCGATGGCACGGACAATACTTCTGTCGAACCACGCATCAAACAGGTCTTGCGCCAACTTGATCTCGGCAGCGTCGAACTCCATTTCGAACACAAAACCGCAACCTGCAACATCCTGCCTGTGAATCACCTTACAGCGGACTGAATCGGCTAAGGCGTCTTGCTCGGCATCAGTTCCGTCAGCAACTTGACTAGGGCGTCGTGCTCCACAGGCTTCACCAGATGACCGTTGAACCCAGCTTCGGTTGATTTGCGGCGATCGTCATCCTGGCCCCATCCGGTCAGAGCAACGATCACAATCGGCGTTCCCCAATCTTCCTTGCGAATCGCGCGACAGACCTCATAGCCGTTCAACTTCGGCAATCCAATATCCAGCAGAATCACCTCGGGCCGAAAAGATCCGGCGGCTTCGACCGCCGCCAGGCCATCATGAGCCACCGCAGTTTCATGACCGGTAATACCCAGCAGCATCGCCAAAGTCTTGGCGGAATCCCGATTGTCATCCACAACCAGAATGCGATGCGATGCGAGTTGCTTGCCAGAACTGTCATTCATTTTGCGGCACTAGCCATCCATAGAGTCGAGCCAACATCCGCACATCGCGCGATGCGATACCATCACTTTCGCTGCTCGCAATTCAGCGGTCAACAGTCGGCGTCCAAAATCTCATACTTTGGACGATCCCCGCGTAAACTTACTGAACCTCGGCAGGGTACTCCGCCGCCAGAATGTCCACGATCATTTGACCGATGAACAAGCCACCCATGTTAATCTTCGCGGAGGTTCCCCGGATCTCTTGAGCCAGTCGCAGGATCTCCGCGCGACCTGTCGTCGTCCGGATCATCTCCTGCAGTTCCTTTTCGCGAGCTTCTCGTGTGATCATGGCGTTCCCTTGCCAGTGAGAATTCCATCTCGATAGTGGCAGCATACCACTGCGCAAGCACATGCGGCTTAATTTCGAGAAATCTGTGGGGAACGCAATCAAATCCGTCGCCATCGCCAGACCGCTCCACGCGGCGGCGTCATTGACTGACACCGACTCGCACCGACATGATGTCCAGACGAGCGTGCCAACAGATTCCGACACACCACCAGCATGAGCCCCCAACGAGCATCACGATGAAATTCCGAGTCCGCCTGGTCGAAGGTGAAACCGAACTGCAATCGATTTCGGTCACCGGAGAAATCCCGCCGCCAGGAACGCTGGTCATGCACGGCGAAAAGCAATGGTTCGCCTCCGCCCCCGCCTGGGTTCTCGAAGGCAAAGAACTCTTCCCCGTCATCTCCCTGACCCTGCACTCCCCCAAAAAGGTCCCCAAACGCCGAGGCCCCACCCGCTCACAGTTCCTCGATTGACCGGGAAAACGTTAACCACGAATCCGACGAATTCACACGAATAAAAGCACGAACATCGTGAAGTGACGGCATTCCTCACGCCCTCTCACATCTCTCTACACGCATCCCACTTATTCCTGATTCGTGCAAATTCGTGAGATTCGTGGTCTCTCTTCATTCTTGATTCGCCTCTCGTTTCCGTGTGTTCCGTGGTTCACTCTCCCCGTCTTCACAATTTGAAATTTGCATTTTGCAATTCTCAATTTGCAATGCTCTCTTCGCGACTCATCGCTCGTCGCTCTCCAGCAACTCCAGATACAAATTCTCCACCTTCGTCCGCGCCCACGGCGTCTTGCGCAGAAACGTCAGGCTCGACTTGATACTGGGATCAAACGTAAAGCAGCGGATCGGGATCGCTCGCCCCAGTTCCTCCCAGCCGATCTCGGCCTCCAGGTACTCGACAATCGTCGCCAGCGTCACCCCGTGCAACGGGTCATTCGGATGTTCTTGAGTCATACAATCCACAAACCAAACAAGGACAATCTCGTCACCGCCATCTGTGTCGTTTCATCTTCCAAATCTCAGATTTGCAAGGATCTTCTCTTCTTCGCGGCTCCGCGTGAAAATCTCTTCTCCTCTCTCTTATTCGTGCAAATTCGAGAGATTCGTGGTCCACTCTTCCGCCTTCTTTCCGTGCCCTTCCGTGGTTCAACCTCCGTCTTCACAATTTGAAATTTGCACTTTGCAATTCCCAATTTGCAATCGCCTTCTCTATCCTCTTCGCGCCGGGCGCCACGGTCTTAAAGTCCTCGACAAGGCCGTGTCTTCAACCCCAGGTCTTCGTGCCTCCGCGGCTTCGCATGAAAATCCCATCTCTTTCTTATTCGTGCAAATTCGAGAGATTCGTGGTCCAGTCTTCTGCCTTCTTCCGTGTATTCCGTGGTTCACCCTCTCACCTAGATCTTCACCTGAGACCCCAGCTCCACCACCCGGTCATGCGGCAGACAAAAGTACGCCGTCGCTGAAGTCGCATTATGAGACATCCGCGCGAACAACCGCTCGCGCCACGCCACCATCCCTTTACCGTCCGCAGCCGACAGAATGTTCTCGCGACCCAGGAAGTACGTCGTGTGTTCCGGAGTCAAATCCAGTCCCGGCAGCGTGATCTGACGCAGCGCCTGCGGAATATCGGGGTCTTCCATGAATCCGTAGTGCACGATCACGCGATACATGCCGTAGCCCAGTTCCTCGACAGTCAGCCGCTCGCTGTCGCGCAAGTGAGAACACGTCTCGGTGCGAACCGTCAGCAGCACAACCTGCTTATGCAGCACCTTATTGTGCTGCAGATTCTGCAGTAGAGCAGGGGGCGTCCCTTCGCCATTGCCGCTCATAAAGACCGCCGTGCCGGGCACGCGAACATGGTTCCCCGCCGCAATATCTTTCATAAAGCTGGAAATCGGATACCCGCGAGCCATCAGGCGCAGATACAGAATATGCCGACCCCGCTTCCACGTCGTCATCACCGTGAAGATGGCAATGCCAATCACGATCGGCAACCAGCCTCCGTCGGGAATCTTCGTCGCGTTCGCCACCAGAAACGCCAGGTCCATCACCAGGAACATGCCGCACACCCCGCTCGCCGTCCAGCGCGACCAGTGCCATCGCTCGCGAGCCACCACGTAAAAGATGATCGTCGTAATCGCCATCGTCGCGGTCACGGCAATCCCGTACGCCGCCGCCAGAGCGTCAGAACTGCGGAACCCGATCACGATCCACAAACAGCCGATCATCAACATCGAGTTCACCGCCGGCAGATAGATCTGACCGAACTCGCTCGCGGAAGTATGTTTGATCTGCGTACGAGGCAGCAGGCCCAACTGAGCCGCCTGCATCGTCAGCGAGAATGCACCCGAGATCAACGCTTGCGATGCGATCACCGCGGCCAGCGTCGACAGCACCACCAGCGGGTACAGGCCCCATTGAGGTGCCAGGCGATAGAACGGGTTCGACGCCGCCGCCGGGTCCAGCATCAGCAAGGCCCCCTGGCCCAGGTAATTCAGCATCAGCGCCGGCATGACCACGGCAAACCACGCCATGCGAATCGGCTCGCGCCCAAAATGCCCCATGTCGGCATACAACGCCTCGCCCCCGGTCACCACCAGAAACACCGACCCCAGCACCATAAACCCGTGCCAGCCATTCGCCATCAAAAACTCAATCGCAAAGTGCGGACTGAACGATGCTATGATCATCGGGTAATGAATCATGTTCGACACCCCCAGCACCGAAATCGTAAAAAACCACAGCACCATCACCGGAGCGAACAAACGCCCGATCAACGCGGTCCCGCGGCTTTGAATCGCAAACAGCCCCAGCAGAATCACTACGGTGATCGGCACGACGAACGGCTGAAACACATGCGTCGCCACGTTCAAACCTTCGACCGCACCCAGCACCGAAATCGCCGGAGTAATAATCCCGTCGCCATACAGCAGTGCCGCCCCGATAATCCCCGCCATCACCAGCCACTTTCGCTCACCTTTGGTGATGAACTTGATCGGAGTCGCCAGCGCCATCAGAGCTAGAATGCCGCCCTCGCCCCCATTGTCCGCCCGCAGGATGAACACCAGGTACTTGATCGAGACGACGATGATCAGCGCCCAGAAGACCAGCGACAGCACGCCAAAGACATTATCCGGAGTCACCGCGATCCCATGCTTCCCATGAAAGCACTCGCGCAGAGCGTACAACGGCGACGTCCCGATATCGCCAAACACAACCCCCAGCGCAGTCAGACTCAGCGCCAAAGGAGCCGATCGAGGATGCCCCAGCGCCGGCCCGTCAATCGGTGCCGGCCCCCCGACAGTATGAGAAACAACCTGCCCAGGCACCGTCGCAAACGTATCTTGACTCATATCATCCGTAGCTCAACAGTGATGTCATCCCTGACCAAACAGAATCCAAAATTCTCGGCCAGGTTCCCTCCGCCGATTCTCTTCCTGTCTCGCAATTTTCAATTTGCATTTTGCAATTCGAAATTTGCAATCGCTTCTCTACCTCTTCTCCGGGTGCCACGGTCTTGGAGTCCTCGACAAGCCCGTGTCTTCTCTCCCCGTCTTCCGTCTTATTCTTCCTGAGCGGGGGGCATCAGCCCCCTGGCCCATCAACGCTCAACACCCAACCGCAATCTCTTCATTCTCTTCCGGCCCAAAGGGCCAGCAGTTCCCTTAGCCAGGGCCAAAGGCCCTGGAAGGCACCCAAAAAAGACCAAAGGCCTGTAGGGCCGACCGTTCAAAGCACACCAAAGCCCCATTCCAGACCGGCGGGAATTCTACAACGCGACCCGATCAGTAGCGAAGCCACCCAAATCCGCCGAGCAACAGCCTCAGGAAAACCCTGACCCCACCGCCACCAAGCACCCACAAGGAAGCGCCGTAAGCCATTACCTCAAAGCAGCTTCTGCTTCATCACCACTCTGAAACCCCATCTACCTTATTCGTGCCGATTCGTCAGATTCGTGGTCCCACTCTTCCTTCCGTCCCCTTCCGTCCCCTTCCGTGTATTCCGTGGTTCACCTCCCCCCGCCTTCCAATTTTCAATTTGCATTTTGCAATTCCCAATTTGCAATCGCCTTCTCCTCTTTCAACTTTCCCCTTTTATCTTTCATCTCCCTCTCGATCACCTGGCCTTCGTACCGCTGAAACGATTCGGCGAGGACTCGATTGGACAGAGCCAGCTTCAACTCGCCCGAGATCACCAACCGAAACTCCTCGTCAAACGTCATCAACCCCCGATCAAACGCCCCGTCATGCAGTCGAGACAAACAGATCCCATTTCGAGGGTCCACGCGATGCAGCGGATTCGCCTTCCACGCGACAATGTGACTGGCGACCAGCAGAGCATGGAGGTGAATCTCCGAGACGCAGCACTTGGCGCGGTAACTCGCGAGCACCGCTCGCCGAAAAAACCGCTGAGCCAACCGCACCTTCACCGACCGAGCCACCTCAGTCTCACCCACATAAACCGCCTCTTCAATTCCTCCCTCGTCACTCGTCACTTTCATCTTTTCTCTACTGCTTTCGTCCCTCGTCACGTGTATCTCGTCACTAAGAATCTGGCTTTCCACCGCCAACCGTTCCCAATCCGCATGAAACTCCGCCCAAATCTACCGATCCGCTTTCGAAGCCCCAGACAGACCTTTCACGCCACGCAACTGATGAGCCGGATCCAGCGACGCCAAATTCGAAAGCTTCATCGCCACGCTAGAAGGAGTCCGCCCTATCACCTCGGCGAGCCGAATGACCTCCGGATTCCGCGAATGGAACTTGCCGAACTGCAGATTGCAATAAAGGTGCATCGCGAGAATGAGTTCGTCGCGGGTCCAGTCACGAGATCCCATTGTAAATTGTCGCTCTCTTCGATTTGGAACAGGACTCACTAATTCAGCGATGGCTCGTCCGCACCGTCCATGTCATCATCTTCGTCCTCCATCCCTGCGGCCTCAGTGACACTCGCCAAGTAAGCGAAATCAGCGTCTGAAATTCGAAGCGACTGCTGATATTGAGACTCTTCAGTAGGATACGTGTATTCCACCGTTCCGTGATGCTCTTCGACGAAGCTGCGAATTGTATCGAGATCAACTCGGAAAAACTCCTTCCGAAAATTGACCCGATTGATCCGGTACTGATGCAGCGCGCGGTGAAGCTTTCGCTCAAGAGTCGGAGCATCGTCCGAACGGATCATCATGTGCACATCGAACGGGAACGGCACCGAAGCGTCGCCCAATTCCCTCACACGGTCCAGAGGATCATGCCGCCGAGTAAGTCCAACTTTGTATCCGTTTTCTCCGAACGATCCGACGTTCGAGATTACATAGACGTGCCCCATCCGCGTTAGTTCGGCTTGGGACTTTGTTCGCTGTGCAGCTTCCTGAGCTGCGACTAATCGTTGTTCTACAGCTTGCAAAGACTCTTGAAGTCGTTGTATCGCGGCCGAATGGCCAGCGCCGACTTTTTTCATCTCTTCACTGAGAGCTCGCTGAATCGCTTCCCTCTCGGCCTCTTCTCGTTGGGCTTCGCGCTGGGTTCGCTCAATCTCCCTTTCAAACTCTCGTTGCGCGCGCTGTTCCTCGCGCATGATTTCCCGTACGCGTGCCTGCTCGGCCTTTTCGTGTTCTTTCTGCAGCACGATTTCATAATCGATCTTCAACTGCCGAAAGACTTCCTGCTCATGTGCTTTGGTCACCGGATAACCCTGCTTCCGGCAGAATTCAATGGCCTTTGTCATTCGCTCTTTTGTAAGTTGATAATTCTCGCCATTGAGCTTCGTAGTCCACCATTTGCGTGTTTCGGCAAGGAAGCGTTCCGCCATCCGATGAACGGCGTTGTGCTGATCTTTGGCGATCTCTAATTCTCGCTCAATCTGATCACGCGAGGGCTTCGCGAAGGATTGAAACCAACGGCCCATTGCCTGAGAGGTAGACACTATGAAGAGCACTCTCTTTGTCAACGTGCGTCGTCGCAATATCGAGACCGACCAGCGTTTTGCCGGCGCCGGGAACTCCCGTTACGAAACAGATCACCTTTTTCATCTGCTGCTTGGCATCAGCAATGATCTGCGAAACGGCATCCGACGTAAGCGACAAATTGGCAGCGCCACTATTCGAAATCTCTTCGACCGAGTGTCCACCCCACAGCGCCATCGCCGCTTCAATGATTGTCGGCGTCGGACAATACCGGCCTTCTTCCCACTCCTGCAGTGCAATCGGTTCATCAGTCACAGTGAGCAACACACTGGCCATGGCACTCGCAAGGTTGTTGGCGTTGCAACGAATCGGCGTCAGTACCCGATCGCTACTCGTCATCAACACGGCGGTCGCAGCGTGCGATTTGGCACCGGTGGCGACCAGGATCGGTGCGACGGTGCAGTTATGACTCGGCTCATGAAAGTTTTTCAGATCCAGAGCGTAGTCCCACACCTGATCCAGACCACTCGACGTGAATTCGGCGTCGCCGACTTTGAACTCAATCGCAAAGACAACTGGCCCAATCAACGCGACAACGTCGACACGTCGACCTAACCGGGGGATCGAATATTCGAAGAACAACTTTCCCTGATCGCGATATGGTTCGAGAACCGTTTTCAAAATCCGAATCTGCTCGATCCACGCGTCGCGCTGCGTCGTCTCCAGCGGATACGTATTGGCTATCGCCAACGCCCCAAGAATGGCATCGACATCCTTATCGAGGAACGCAGAAATAGCATCAGCATAGAAAAAGCGATTCATTCGCACCCCAGGCCCATGGGTCGCCAACAAAGACGGCAAAGTACAGATACAAACAGAAGCCGATGCGAAAAGCTATAGAACACCAAAAGATGAA
This sequence comes from uncultured Schlesneria sp., assembly GCA_903840265.1. Classification (GTDB taxonomy): domain Bacteria; phylum Planctomycetota; class Planctomycetia; order Planctomycetales; family Planctomycetaceae; genus Schlesneria. The sequence continues at coordinate 80,963 of CAIMFH010000022.1, forward strand.
GTCTGCGTTCGGGTGCCATCATCACAAGGGCTTTTCGTATTCCATTACTGGTTGCCGACCCTGCAACTCGCCATGATTTTCTCTGGCCTGGTCCTCTTCCAGAGACCTCGACGCCGAAACCTCACTCCGACGAGTCACCCATGCGCGAGTTTTTTCACGGCTGGCGACGAAAAGTGGGGTGCGTCACGCTGGTGATGGGACTGGTGCTGTTGGTCGGGTGGATGCGAACTCGTGTCGTTCAGGAGGGACTGTCTCTTCGGATCAGCGAGCAGTTGTTCTATTCAATCGCCTCTCGCGATGGCACTCTGCATCTGGTGCGAGCCAGCTATACAGAACCAATCACGGGCGCACCCTTGATCAACTGGTTCAGTATGCCTCGCCCCGAGAATGGTCAGCACATTACCCAGATGCCCGCCACGAGACGGCGCTGGCAAGCGGCCAAATTCGGCGTCGGTGATCTGGCTCGACCGGAAGTCGTTTTCACATTCTGGATCACCCCCTACTGGTTCCCGACCGGCCTAATCGCCATCGTCTCCGCCTGGCTACTCCTCTCCAAACCTCGCCCACGACCTCAACTCACCCCCGAACCTGGCCCCTGACCCATGCGCGAGTTCTTAAGAGGTTGGCGACGAAAGCTGGGCTGCGTCACACTGGCGATGGCGTGCGGGTTGATGTTGCTCTGGGTTCGCAGCTACCTCATCACCGACATCTGGACCGCTCCCGTATTTGGCGATGCCCAGTACGTGCTATCTGGTCAAGGGGCCATCAGTTGGAGCCGACAACTCGGCTCCGCGACATGGGTTTCGTATTCGCACAGCACCGTCGTCGTGGATCCCTCACATCGTTACTACAAATGGACAAAATGGGGGGCGCCCTGGGAGCCAGACCCAAGCTGGACATGTGACTGGCAATATGGGATCGGATATCTGGCCTTCGGTTCTCACGAGATGGTCGGTGGTTCTCACACCCGATGGTGGCGAGCCGCACATTGGCACCTTGTCCTACCCCTGACTCTGCTCTCCGCCTACCTGATGCTCTGGAAACCACGCAAGCGGACGCGAGCCATACCCATCCCATTGGACGCGATCGTTGCCTCCGAAAAGGCCTGAAAGGCCGCTACAAATCAGCCCAGGGCAGAGCGGAGGGGCAACGCCCAGCAGCGTCGCCCTGGGTCATCAGTTATTACATTTCCTGAGCCCTGAAGGGGCGAAACAACCCAAGGTAGTAGGCACACTCCGTGTGCCGTTTCTTTGTGATTCACGTATGAACAACGTGGCGCGCGACCAGTTGTCGCGGCCTTTCAGGCCTTTTTCAGAGACCGCCTCATTCCAAATCCTGATCTGTCACAAAACATCCACTTTTTTGAGGAAAACTGCCAAAAACAGGCCCGTTTTGTCCCCCAATGTCAAAAAGTGTCCGTGGGTGTCAAAAGCTGTCAGTCGACCAAACAGGATTTCCTCAACAAACAGCCAAAATGTCCGAAATGCCCTCTAGCGTCACGCACCAGACAATGGCATAACGCACCAGTGCTTTGGCAACGCTTAAATGTGGGGTGGCTGGGGTTGAGGGCCTTGCCCGAACCCCCAGAATCTGCAGAGCTTGGATTGTGTTGGACGAACGTGGACCGTAACCAACGGCCACACCTGTTGACGGCAAACGATCGGCAACACGTGTGGCCGTTTTTTTGTGGGAGACAACTCGATGTGTCAGTTCCAACACCGTGATTCTCAGTTTCTGCCTAGACATCCCACTGACAAAATCGCCACCCCCCCAAAAACCTGCCATGGACTGACAAATTCTGCCATTTCGTAATGTTCGAGGCCAAGACATTGCCACAACGAGAACGTCAGCGAGTGTGTGTCATGCAACATTCACAACAGGGCTTCGAAGACGTGTGTGGCACGTCCCTGAGGCTTTGGGAAGGGCGTGGTCTTCTTCACGCGACCACGCCCTTCGAAGACTCAGGGACGTGCCACCCAACCAGCGAGAGAGGAGGTTGTGTCATGCGCTCTCCGCCACTCGTCACTTTCATCTCGCCACCTTCATCTTCCTTGCCAATCGCTATCCCCTAACCATTCCAGCAGTTAAAACTAATCTCAAAAAAACGTCCCGCAAAATGTCGAATCGAGGTCTCGTCGTTCGTCGAATGGGTGAAGCGTGAGCAAGTGCTCAGCAAACGGTGGCGGCGATCGTCGCAAATCGAATCAAAACATCAAACTTGGGGAGAATGATCATGCGAGTCATGGTGCTGGTGAAGGCGACGAAGGACAGTGAAGCCGGTGTGATGCCCAGTCAGCAACTGCTGGCCGAAATGGGTGCCTACAACGAGCAGTTGGTGCAGGCCGGAATCATGCAGGCCGGAGAGGGATTGCACCCCAGTTCCAAGGGGGCTCGCCTGCGGTTCGCGGGGAACAAGCGGACCGTGATCAATGGGCCGTTCGCGGAAACGAAGGAGCTGGTCGCCGGCTACTGGGTCTGGCAGGTCAAGTCGCTGGACGAGGCGATTGAATGGCTGAAGAAGTGCCCGAACCCGCACTTCGAAGACTGCGAACTCGAAATCCGCCCGATCTTCTCCTGCGAAGACTTCGGCCCCGCCTACACACCAGAACTCCAAGCCCAAGCCGAAAGCCAGCAAGCCCGAATGGACAAGCTGCAGGGGAAGTAGAAGAGGGAAGGCAATTTGCAATGTGCCCTCTTACACAGCCATCAGGGAGATATGATACGATCACCAACCCCAAAGCATCGATCCCACCAGCCAGACAAGGAACATCACACGTGATGACGGCTTACCTCCTGCGTCGAGATGTTGTCCTGTTCGCGCTCGTGGTCTCGTTGCTGGCGTCCTCAGCCAACGCGGGCAACTGGTCGCGGTTTCGTGGATCTCAAGGAACCGGACTGGCCGCGTCCCAGGATAAGCTGCCGACGGAAATCGGCCCCGGTGTCAACGAGCTCTGGCGGACGGAGCTGCCACCAGGTCATTCGTCTCCGGCCATCGTCGGAGATCGCATCTTCCTGACAGCAGTGAAGGGGACTGACAAGAAGGAACTTCTAACGATCGGCCTCGACCGAGCGACCGGCAAGGTCCAGTGGGAGGCACTCGCTCCCTATGAAAAGCTGGAGGGAATTCATTCGATCGGCAGTCACGCCCAAAGCAGCCCGTGTGCCGACGCCGATGTGGTGGTGAGCTTCTTCGGATCGAGCGGCCTGTATTGCTATGACCACAGCGGCAAAAAACTGTGGTCCAAACCGATGGGACCGTTCAACAACGATTTTGGAGCGGGCAGTTCGCCGCAGCTCGTCGGCGACAAGATCATTCTCTGCCAGGACCACGACCTCGATTCGTTCCTGATGGCGATCGACAAGCAAACCGGCGAAACGATCTGGAAGACCGATCGGTCCGAGTTTCCTCGCAACTACTGCACGCCGATCCTCTGGGACAACGCCGGCCAAAAGCAGATCGTCATCGCCGCGACGCTGCGAGTCGTCGGCTATGACCTGGAGACCGGCAAAGAGGCGTGGACGGTGCGCGGGATCTCGCGCAGTGTGTCCTGTTCGCCCACGATCGGCGACGACGGCAATCTGTACATCGCGGGGTGGGCCGCGGGAGGCGATGACAACGAGCGCATCCGTGTCGACCCGTACGAATCAGTCGCCTACAAAGACGCCGACAAAAGCGGCACGCTCGAGGAAGCAGAACTGAAGGACGGCCCCGTTCACCAGCGATTCACTCAAGCCGACCGCAACAAGGACGGCAAGATCACTCCGGCCGAATACGAGTTCTTCCGCGGCCTGTTCGCCGAAGGGAAGAACATGGTGATCTCCATCAAGCCCGGAGCAAAGGGCGAAGCGACCGACACCAACGTCCGCTGGCGACACGCCCGCCTCGTCCCCTTCTGTGCCTCGCCCCTCTATGTCGATGGACTGGTCTTCACCGTGAAAGACGGCGGAGTGCTGCAGTGCCTGAACGCCAGTACAGGCAAACAACTGAAGCAGCTTCGACTCGAAGCCAGCGACAGTTATTATGCCTCACCAGTAGGTGGCGACGGCAAGGTATATGTCCTCGACGAGATCGGCCGGCTGACAGTAATCAGCGCGACCGATCAGGCCGAAGTCTTGCACACGGCCGACTTCAAGGAAGATGTCTTCGCAACCCCAGCGATCGTCGATGGTCGCATCTACCTGCGAACAGCCAAAGCACTGTACTGCTTTGGAATCAAGTAACCTTAGATACCCAGCTCCCGTTTTACTTCACCGAACGATTTCACCGCGAATTCTAGATCTTCTCGAGAATGAGCCGCCGAGATCTGAGTCCGAATACGAGCCTTGCCTTGAGGCACCACCGGGAAACTAAAGGCAATCACATAGACCCCTTTTTTCAACATGGCCTCAGCCAACTTGGCCGCAAACGCCGCATCACCCAGCATGATCGGCGAGATCGGATGCGTCCCCGGAAGGATGGTGTAACCGAGCGATGACATCGATTCCCGAAAGTACTTGGTATTCGATTCGAGCTTGTCCCGCAGCTCGGTCGAGCGACTCAATAGATCGAGTGCTCTGATCGAGCCAGCTGCAATCGGAGGTGGGAGGGTGTTCGAAAACAAATAGGGCCGAGACCGCTGACGCAGGTACTCGATGATCTCCTTGCGACCACTTGTATAGCCGCCACTCGCTCCACCGAGAGCCTTGCCCAGCGTACCAGTCAGGATGTCAATGCGATCCATCACGCCATGCAACTCATGAGTTCCTCGCCCGGTCGGACCAGTGAAGCCAACCGCATGAGAATCATCGACCATCACCAAGGCATCGTACTTGTCAGCCAGTTCGCAGATAGCCGGCAGGTTGGCAATGTAGCCGTCCATCGAGAAGACACCATCGGTCGCGATCAGCTTGAAGCGAGCCTTAGCGGCCACCGCTTCCTTCAGCTTGGCCTCCAGGTCCGACATATCATTGTTCTTGTAGCGATAACGCTGAGCCTTACACAGCCGCACGCCATCGATGATGCTCGCATGATTGAGCTCGTCCGAAATCACGGCATCTTCGGCACCGAGCAGAGTCTCAAACAGGCCGCCGTTGGCATCAAAGCAACTCGAATACAGGATCGTATCATCGGTCTTCAAGAATTCAGACAGCCGATGTTCAAGCTGCTTGTGAATCCCCTGTGTTCCGCAGATGAATCGAACCGAGGCACAGCCATAGCCCCAATCATCCAGAGCCTTCTTCGCCGCTTCTCGCACTTCGGGATGTTGGGCCAACCCCAGGTAATTGTTCGCACACAGGTTCAGCACCGGCTGGCCATCGGCCACTCGGACAAACGTCCCCTGCGGAGTCGAGATGACTCGTTCGGATTTATACAACCCGTTCTTCTTGATCTCGTCCAGTTGCCCCGCAATGTGAGCCTGAAAGTCGCCGTACATCGAGTCGTCTCCTATCGCCTGCCTACGTTATTCATGTTCAAACAAAGCGGTACTAAAGTAGCGTTCGGCTCGATCGCAGAGCAGGGTGACGACTCGACGATCGGGGCCGAGCTCGCTGGCCAGCTTCAGTGCGGCAGCGACGTTGGCTCCGGACGAAGTGCCGACCAACAGGCCGAACTCGCGATGCAATCGCTTGGTCATGGCCATGGCATCTCTACTGCTGACTTTGACTCCGCCATCCAGCGGAGCGTCTTGGAGCAGCGGCGGCAGGAAGCCATCGGCGACCCCTTCGATCATGTGGCAGCAAGGCATTTCACCGGCCAGCAACGCCGCTTCGGCTGGTTCCATCGCGTAGATCTTGGACTGCGGATAATGAGCCTTGATCGCTTTGCCGACTCCTGCCAAAGTCCCACCGGTGCCATACCCGGTGACGAACGCGTCGACTGGACCAGACAACTGCCGAATGATTTCCTGGCCGGTCGTGTGTTGATGATCTTCGACGTTCAACACGTTTTCAAACTGGCGGGGCAGGAAGTAGCGACTGTCCTTGGCAGCCATCTCGCGAGACATATCGATGCCCGTTTGATAGCGACCTTCACTCTGAAAGAGGATCAATTCCGCTCCGAGTTGCTGAATCAAATGCCGCCGCTCGACGCTGGCTCCTTGCGACATCAGAATGGTGACGCGATAGCCCATCGCCGCGCCGAGCATCGACAATGCGATTCCGGTATTTCCACTGGAACATTCCAGGATCACGGAATCGGGCGTCAACAGGTTCCGGCGTTCGGCGTCGACCAGGACGGTCTTGGCGAGACGGTCCTTGATGCTGCCGCTGGGGTTCAGGAACTCGCACTTGGCATAGATCGTGATCCCTCCACTCTGGAAAACCAGCGGCACGAGCGGAGTGTTTCCAATCAGCGACAGCACGGCCGCAGCGCGAGGTCGCTTGGGTTGATAGTCGGCATCCGGCATGATCGATTCTTTCGTGACTTCAGTCTGTTCCGTGGAGCATTCGTATCAACTTCAAGCCCAGTCCAACACGACTTTACCGCATTGACCCGACAGCATCGCATCAAAGCCCTTCTGGAAGTCGGTGTAGTGGAAGCGATGCGTAATCACGGGCTTGATGTCCAGACCGCTCTGCAACATGACCGTCATTTTGTACCACGTCTCATACATTTCACGACCATAAATTCCCTTGATGGTCAGCATGTTGAAGACGACGATGTTCCAGTCGATCGCGATCTCTTTCTCGGGGATCCCGAGCATCGCAATCTTGCCGCCGTGAGCCATACTCGCGATCAGGCTGTTGAAGGCCGAAGGATTGCCAGACATTTCCAAGCCGACATCGAATCCTTCTCTCATGCCAAGCTTCTTCTGGACTTCTTCCAGCGATGTTTCACGAGGATCAACCGCAACCGTGGCACCCATCTTCTTAGCCAAAGCGAGTCGATACGGATTCAGATCGGTGACGACGACGTGTCGAGCTCCCGCATGCCGCACGATCGCCGCGGCCATCACGCCAATCGGCCCTGCGCCGGTGATCAGAACATCTTCGCCCAGAACATCAAAGCTGAGAGCCGTATGGACCGCGTTCCCGAAGGGGTCGAAGATCGAGGCGACTTCTTGATCGATATCGGGAGCGTGATGCCAGACGTTGGTCATCGGCAGCGACAGATACTCGGCGAACGCACCCGGGCGGTTGACTCCAACACCTTTGGTGTGAGCACACAAGTGGCGGCGACCTGCCAGGCAATTGCGGCAGGTGCCACAGACCACGTGGCCTTCACCGCTGACAATCTCACCGGGATGGAAGTCGGTCACGTTCGAACCGACCTCGACAACCTCGCCGACAAACTCGTGACCGACCGCCATTGGAACGGGGATCGTCTTTTGAGCCCACGCGTCCCACTTGTAGATATGAACATCCGTGCCGCAGATGCCGGTCTTGAGGATCTTGATCAGGACATCGTTGATCCCGATCGTTGGCTCGGGAATATCTTCGAGCCAGAGTCCAACCGCCGCTTCCCGCTTGACCAGTGCTTTCACGAGCCGACTCCTTATGAGGGCGGAGCCCTCAACCCAATTCGAGCTACCGCTCGGACGCAGACACGCCGCTCCCGCTGGTCGCTCACCACAACTTACACGTAAATCGCGATCATCTTATCAGAAACGAATCTCATGGGATTGAAGATGCCTCTGTCATTCAAGCGCATGGGCATCGCCTTTCGCGTCCTCTCCCAACATCGACTCCAGCTCACCCGAAGACTCGCGCGGGGCGATGCCCACGCGGTTCAACGAATGCGATGAATCGACCTGCACATCCTGTATCTTGGATCGCATGTGCGGTATGCTAGACAGAGCTCGTTTTGTTTGCAAGACAAGAAATCCATTATCGTGGAAATCCGTAATGCCCGGGAAAAAGTCCACATCGACCGCGAAAGTCGCTGAAGCTGTTGATCCGATCAGCGGCCAGATTTCACAGCGAGTGAAGCAGATGCGGCAGCAACGCGTCTGGTCGCTGGAGCAGTTGGCCACGGCGTCAGGCGTGAGTCGCTCGATGCTCAGCCAGATCGAACGCAATCAGGCGAATCCGACGTTGGCCGTCACGTGCAAGATCGCTCAAGCGTTCGGTATGTCGCTGGCGGAGTTCGTCGAGATCCCCGCGGCCTCGACTTCGATCCATGTCATCCGGGCCGACGACCGCGAGCACCTGTTTCGCTCGGACGAACATGTCGAGATTCGCACTCTGTCACCGTTGAATCTCGAGAAAGATGTGGAGTTCTATCAAGTCCGGCTCAAGCCCGGCGGAGTCCTCCGCAGCGCTCCCCATTTTCAGGGAACGCGAGAGTTCCTCACTGTCGAACAGGGCCGAGTCCGCACCCAATCGGCGAACGATTCTGCGGAACTCAACAAAGGCGACTCCACGACCTATCGTGCGGATGTCTCGCACGCGATTGAGAACCTTGGCAAGAGTGAAGCGACTGTGTTTCTGGTGGTGATTTATCAGTGATTGAGCTGTTGACTTCGATCACGAACAGCCCGCCTCATTCAGACTCGGCGAGCGGTTCCTGCAGAATGTCGGATCTGGAGATGATACGCTGTTTTGAAGCCCGCCAAACCGGAACAAGCACCTGGAAACTGACAGAATGCTGACTGATACCGATTCCGAAGTTGCCGCCGTTCAAATGGAACTGTTGCGTCGCGCTTCGATCTCGGAAAAACTTGGCCTCGTTCAGTCACTGACATCCGCTGTGGTTTCTCTCTGCAGACAAGGTATCCGCGAGCGGCATCCTGAATACAGCGAGCGAGACGTCGACCTGCGTTTCGTCGAGATGAATTATGGACGCGGGTTGGCTGAGGGAATGCGCCAGCGACTCGAAAGAGATCGAGAATGAGTCTGATCGAGTTGCTCCCAGCGCTTCGTCCTATCTTTATGTGGCTGCTGCTTGACTGATTCTCTGGGATTCTCGAATGTATTGATGCGATTGGCTTGTGGCTAAGCAGCGTTTTATATGACTGCCCGGGGATCCTGTGAATGATCTGTTCGTTCTGTTTAGAAATAGCGCGTCCCACAGCCTCTCTTCGCATCCTGTTGGTGTTCTTGCTGACGGCAACAGCCAGTTTCGCCCAGACGCGAGCTCCGGTTCCGCCCGCTGAGAAACAGAAAGAGCTCTTCAAGCTCCTGGAGGATGGCTACGACCTACCTCGATTGGACAGCACTGCCAAGAAACAGGATGTGTTCGCCAAGCTGATGGAGTCGTCGGCTGACGAGAACCTGGGAGCCGACGAGCGATACGTTGTGTTGACGACGGCCATCTCGCTAGCCAGCCAGATGGGAGACGCAGACGAGTGGCTGAAGGCCGTGAACGCGCTGGTAGAGGCATTTGAGATCGACGCGACGAGGGAAAAAACGCGACTGCTGACGGAGTTCCTGAAATCCAGTAAGCCAAACGCACGGGTCAAGCCGATTGTGGAAGAAGCGATCTCAATGTCACAGGCAGCGTCAAAAGAGCGTCAGTTTACTGAGGCTCTGTCGTTGCTCAGTTCGGTCGACGCCGTTCTACGTCGGGCCGCTGACGGGGCCGCGCTGAAGCCACTGGCCGTGGAGGCACGGGCGGCGATTGCCGCTCGCGAAAAAGACTGGAAGGCTTATCAAGTCGCCAGTGCAAAACTTCAGGCGAAGCCGGATGACCCGACTGCGAACCTGGCGGTGGGTCGCTGGCACCTTAGTCAGGACGATGATTGGCCGAAAGCGATACCGCTGCTTGTGAAAGCCAGCGATGCGAAGTGGAAAGCGGCTGCAGAGCTTGAGCAAGCGATGCCCACGGATGCTATGGCCCAGGTCGCGATCGGGGATGCCTGGTGGGACATCGGGCAAAAGGAAACGGGCGCTGTCAAACTCGCGCTGCTCGCCCATGCGGCGCAATGGTATCAACAAGCACTGCCAGGTTTGTCGTCAGGGCTAAAGAAGCAAGTCGTCTCCAAGCGAATCGAAGAGCTTGCCACCCTGGGGTCACCCAGCACCCCGCCCATCCAAAGTCCCGCACCATCGACAACGTCGAAAAAGACGGGTTGGGTTGACCTGCTGGAGTGGACGGAAGGATCCGATTGGACAGGAAAAGGAATCAACTGGAACGAGCAAGTGGCGATGCCCCCGCAACGCGCGGGGATCAAGCTCGCCAAAGGGACTTGCATCAAGTTCCCGCTCTCGGCCATCATCGATGGCGACTATGAGATGGAGGTCGTGTTCACACGCCATGAAGGTAGCGGTGACGTCGCCATCTACTTTCCGGTTGGTATCCACACGATGCGGATGTTGCTTTGTTCCGATGGCGGCGCGGTCTCTCGACTGGACTTTATTAATGGCAAGCTGTCTCTGGAACACGTCCCGGGAACGATCTCCAACGGTCAACCGCACCGCGTCTTGATTCGTGTGATGCACGACGGAGAGAAGGCCAGCATCGGTGTCGACCTCGATGAGACAAAGAACTATTTCAAGTGGGAAGGGGCCTATTCCTCACTCGCCGATGTTGATGACGGGAAATGGAAGACGACGATTTTGCAGCACGCTTGGGTCGGGAGTTTTGCGAATCCGAACCTCGTGTTTCAAAATGTGAAAGTTCGAATGCAGTCAGAAACACTGACACGCGATTCCATTACAGCAGACGATCGCCAGAAGGATCTTCGAAGTGGATTCGTGCGAATGGTGGGCATGAAGCCACTGTCTGCGAAAGCATACGAGAACAATTTCTCGATCAATCAGTATCCCGAGACTCCTCCGCGATTGGCGCGGCAATGGCCACGAGTATCGCGCGATTTCAAATTCTGTGATGACTATTATGGAGCTCATGCGCCGTCGCGGTTGAAGTGTCCGATTCCGAAGGGGGCCAAAAGCTTCTCGGTGATCGCATACAACTGTGGGAGTGGATCAAGCAGAAACCGAGTCCTAGTCGATGGGACATTGCTACACGATTCGGCTCAGAATGTCGACCTCATCAAGCTTGATCTCCCTTCAACAGCACAGTTACTTGAACTCATTGCGGACGATCAAGGAAGCTGGGTGAGTGATCACGTCTACTGGTGTTATCCGCGATATCATTCCGTGAAGAGCGAACAGATCTCTGACAAGACGCTTGACGGGGATCGCGGCGCGCTTCAATTCAGTATCGAATCCAGTGAGGTCGGGTGGAAAAATATTCTCACTCGCAACGAACCGATCGCTCATGCGGAACCAATCGATTATCGCAGTGCGCAATTGTGCGACGAATTTATCTATGCTCACGCTCCTTCGAGCGTTTCATTCGCTGTCCCCAGCGACATGTCTCGATTTACAGCCGTTGGATGGGCGACGTTTAGCAATTTGGTCAAGTTCGAAGTCTGGGCGGATGGTACACGGATCTACCAGAGTCCCGAGGTTGGCATCGCAAAAATCGATGTCAAATTACCCCCTCGAACTGCACGAATCGAATTGAGAGTCGATGACCTCGGCGACTCCGACTACGACCACAGTTTCTGGTGCTATCCACGTCTGCATCGCAAGTAATGACCTAGGATGCTGTCAATGAAAATGTCTGCGTGCGATCTGATGTCACATTGGAAGCAATCCCTTTGGATCGTCGTGCTCGGGCTCCTATTGAACGGTGCTCCGATCATCGCGCAAACTCGCGCCACGATCCCCACAGCCGAAAAGCAGAAAGAGTTCTCGAAACTCCTCGAAGATGGCTATGACCTGCCTCGCTTGGATAGCACGGCGAAAAGACAGGACGCTCTAGCGAAGCTGATGGAGTCGTTGGCTGATGAGAATCTGGGGGCAGACGAGCGCTATGTCGTGCTGACGACGGCCATCTCGTTGGCCAACCAGACAGGAGACGCTGACGAGTGGTTGAAAGCCGTCAAAACTCTGTTTGAAACATTTGATGTCGATGCCACGAAGGAAAAAACGCGTCTGTTGACCGAGTTCCTGAAAGCCAGCAAGCCGAACGCTCAGATCAAGCCGATCGTTGAGGAAGCGATTGAAATGTCGCAGGCGGCGGCGAAGGAGCATCGGTTTTCGGAAGCACTGTCACTCCTCGGTTCCGTTGACGCTGTTCTTCGACGCGCGGCAGATGGCGCGGCGTTGAAACCACAGGTGGTGGATGCGCGAGCTGCGATTTCGGCTCGCGAAAAGGAGTGGAAGGCCTATCAAGCCGCTACGACGAAACTCGAAACAAAACCTGATGATCCGGCGGCGAACCTCGCAGTTGGTCGGTGGCACGTCATTCAGGGCAGTGACTGGATGAGAGCCTTGCCGTACTTTGCAAAGGCGAATGATGCCAAGTGGAAATCCGCTGCGGAACTCGAACGTGCGATGCCAACGGATGCGACAGCCCAGGTCGCCGTTGGTGATGCCTGGTGGGACATCGCACAAAAAGAATCTGGCCACGCAAAATCCGCTTTCCTGTCACATGCCGGAGAATGGTATCAGCAAGCGCAGCCGGATCTCACCTCAGCGTTAAAGAGACAGCTTGTGGCCAAGCGTCTCGACGATATCGCATCCTACGGCAGTGCCTCCGTCGGTCCACAGCCAGCCGTCTCGCCGTCTGTTCCATCGACTAAACCCGGTGAATGGATCGACATTCTCACCGGTTCAGACGGCATCCAATGGGGGCCGCGCGGTGTCAACTGGAATGACTTTCTCGATCGAACTGCTCCAAAGGGCGGCATCACGCTGAAGTCTGCTTTTTGCGCTCGGTTTCCGCTCGCTGCGGTCGTCGCCGGTAGCTATGAACTTGAGGTCGAATTCACGCGTCACGATGGCAACGGATGTATCGGTCTCTTTTTTCCGCTTGGTATTCACAACATGAATTTGCAGTTGCATGCGGGGAGCGGCGACAAGGGTGGGGTCGCCATGATCGACGGATTGTGGCTGACAGAGAATGCAACGACTCGCAAACCCGCGCCGGTCACCAACAACCAACGCCATCGAATTCGCGTTAGAGTCCGTGACGATAATCCAAAGGCAGCTTTCGCGATCGATTACGACGATATTCGAGATTTCATCAAGTGGGAAGGCAAGTATTCATCCCTGACCTATGTGGAAGCTCAGGACTGGAAGGTCTCGACAACTCAGCGCCCGTGGATTCAATCTCAGCAGGGAAACGTGACGTTCCACACAGCTCGCATTCGTATGCATTCAGGTTCCGTTCAACGCGATCAAACGCCTGCTGACCGGGAAAGAGAGGAGAAGAACGGAGTGATACGACTCACTGAAGTCACTCCCAGAGAAGCGAGAGTCACGAACAATGCACTCCACATTAATCAACTCCCTTTGAATCTGGAGACAGGCGATACGGAATATCGCTGGCCATTGGTCACACCCGATTTCCGGCTCTGCGACGATTGCTATGGCGCTCATGCCCCTTCGCGCCTGAAATGCCCAATCCCTCCAGGTGCCAAGAGCTTTTCGGTGATCGGGTACAACGAATCTGCGCGAGTCTCTAAGTCGATCGTGTTGATTGACGGCCAGCAGGTCTATGACTCTGGAGTCACGAACATCGCGATTGCCAAGATCGATATTCCACCCAAATCAGCGACATTGGAACTGATCTTTGATCAGATCAGTGGGCACCGGCACGATTTTACTTATTGGTGCTACCCCAGGTATCACACGGTCCCTGCGTCAAAAGTGACAGAGGCCATGTTGGATGGAAAACCGGTGCCGCTTCGATTCACGGTTGGGTCGAGCACCGTTGGCGCATTCTCGCTAACTCATAACGAACCGATCGGGAAGTTGCCCATGTTGCCCGTACACTTTCGCGAGGCAGTGCCTTGTCAGGAATTCCTCTTCGCTCACGCACCCTCGAGCATCACTTACGTGGTCCCCGAAGGAATGACTCGATTTTCAGCGATCGGCTATTGTGCATTCAGCCAGAGCGTGCAATTTGAAGTAAAGGCTGACGGACAATTGGTACATCAAAGTCCCAAGGCTGGTGTCGTACATCTCGATGTCAAACTGCCGCCAGGCACGAAACTCATCGAATTGTTCGCCAACCCCTTGGATAATCCCGACGCTGATCATGCCATGTGGTGTTACCCGCGCTTGCATCGGAAGTGACGCGCTAACGACCGAAGAATCCATGTCGCTTTTCGACTTAGGAATACTGCTGATGGAAATGTTCCGGTCCTATCGGTCGTTGTCATGGCTGCGATTCTGTCTGATCGCTTTCAGTTTGGCGCAGTTCGGCGGTTCGGCCCATGCCCAGACACGCCACTCGGTCCCGACAGCCGAGAAGCAAAAGGAGTTCGCGAAGCTACTTGAGGATGGCTATGACTTGCCTCGCTTGGACAACACTGCCAAAAAACAGGATGCACTAGCGAAGCTGATGGAGTCGTTGGCTGATGAGAATCTTGGGGCAGACGAGCGTTACGTCGTGCTGGCGACGGCCATCTCGTTAGCCAGCCAGACTGGCGATGCAGACGAGTGGCTGAAGGCCGCGAACGCGCTGGTTGAGACATTTGATGTCGACGCGACGAAGGAAAAGACGCGACTGCTGACCGAGTTCCTGAAAGCCAGCAAGCCAAACGCGCAGGTCAAACCGATCGTTGAGGAAGCGATTGAAATGTCGCAGGCCGCAGCGAAGGAACATCAGTTTTCTGAGGCTCTGGCACTACTGGGTTCCGTCGACACTGTCCTTCGTCGTGCCGCAGACGGAGCAACATTGAAGCCCCTTGTGACCGAGGCCCGATCCACGATCACCGCTCGAGAAAAAGAATGGAAGGCATATCAGGCCGCCAAGACGAAACTCGAATCCAAACCAGACGATTCCGCCGCCAACCTCACTGTCGGCCGCTGGTTTATCGTTCAGAACGGCGATTGGACGAAAGCATTGCCGTTCTTAATCAAAGTCAGCGATCCGAAGTGGAAAGCTGCCGCCGAACTGGAACGAGGAATGCCAACGGATGTCATGATGCAAGTCGCGGTCGGCGACGCGTGGTGGGACATCGCTCAAAAGGAAAACGGCACGGCGAAGACGGCTTTACTGGTTCATGCCGGAGAATGGTATCAGTTGGCGATACCAAACCTGACATCAGCCCTGAAGAAGCAAGTCGTCGCGAAACGACTGGATGATATTGAATCACTCACCACACAAGTCACGCCTCCGGCCCAGGTCAAATCGCAACCGACGGCCACGCAGGGACCTGGTGAATGGGTCGACCTGCTGGCCTTGTCAGACGGATTTGACTGGACGCCACTCGGGAATGAATGGGCCAGCAATCTCGTCGGGAAACCGACGAAGCAGGGGATCACTTTACAGAATGGGGCGTACCGACAATACCCGCTAGCCGCAATCATAGATGGAGACTACGAATTAGAAGCCGAGTTTTTCAGGACCGAGGGCAATAGTGGACTTGGTCTCGTATTCCCCGTCGGTATTCACAATATGTTTCTCGAATTGGGTGCCGCTGATGGTGATACGTTCGCTGGAGTGGGCTACATTGATGGTAAGTGGTCAAACAATAATTCCACCAGACGCAAGACCTCGGTAGTCGCCAACAATGTACGGCATCGACTGAAGATCCGCGTGAAGACTGACGGCTCGCAAGCGGCGTTCCAAATCGATTGGGACGAACAGCCGAATTTCATCAATTGGAAAGGGCCATCTGATGCTTTGGTCAACATCAATACCGCCGATTCGGCGTTGCCACTTGTCCAGCATGTCTGGGTCCATTCCTTCAATGGAAAGACGACCTTTGACAAGGTCCGCATCAAAATGGCTTCCGGTACTGTCCGGGGAGATGCCATCACAGAAGCCGACCGCCAAGCTGATCGAAAAAAGGGCTACATTCGACTCGTCGGAGAAAAGCCCACGAAGTTCCAAGTGGCGTCTGGCAGACCCGCGATCAATCAGTTGACATCTCCACTTAGTGTGCCTGAGGGTATGGAACGTCGATGGCCGTTGATTGCTGAAGAATTTCGATTCTGCAATGACTATTACGCGGCCCATGCTCCGTCGCGATTGAAGTGTCCGATTCCGTCCGGAGCCAAGAGTTTCTCGGTCGTTGGGTACAACGATTCGCGCCGCGCCACCAACTATCTGATTCTGATCGATGGAAAAATTGTCCACGATTCTGGCCAAGCCGCTATCGCTATCATCAAGGTCGCGATCCCTTCAAAAGCATCATCGATTGAACTCGTGACCAAATCAGCGGAAATACGAGACTACGATCGATCTTACTGGTGCTTCCCTCGCTTTCATAATGTCGATGTCGAGCGCATCACAGACAAAATGTTGGATGGAAAACCGGGAATGAAGTTCACCGTCAGCGCCAGCACTGTCGAAAAAGAACCCTTGCTGCGGAACAAACCGATCGTCGCGTGTCACCCGCTCCATTTCCGGGATGCAGTTCCATGCCACGAGTTCTTATTTGCCCACGCAACATCTGTTGTTTCCTACGACGTGCCGCCGGGGATGACTCGCTTTACCGCAATCGGCTACAACGTCGTGAGTCAGCAGGTGAAGTACGCCGTCTTCGCAGACGGTGCCTCCCTCTTTCAAAGTCCGATGGCAGGAATTGTTCCGATCGACCTCAAGCTTCCAGTCGGCACCAAGACGATCGAATTAAAGATCACGGACGAAGGGGGCTACGACATGGACCATAGCATGTGGTGTTACCCGCGCTTGCATCAAAGGTAATGCATTTTCATTGTCGTCCTGACGTTTCACTTCTTGTCAATCTGCGCGAGATCGAGATACCGAGCAGCATAATCGACAATCGCTGTCGTGAGCGTGGCTGCAGTCTTCGGACGACCTTCCTTACTGCGGTAGTCGGCACCAAACTCCAGTTGCATGGCGTCGATGCCGAAACCTTGATGGCTGCCGTAGGTTTGGACGGTGTAGCCGCCACGGAAGCCCGTTTGTTCTTTGCCGTCGAACGGATCGGGATAGACCTTCCAGCCGTGATGCTTGAGTTGGCCGAAGAGGCTGTGTTCGCCCGTGTGTGCCGCTTCGCCGAAGCGTTCGCGGAGCAGGGTGACCGTTTTGCCGTCGTGCGTTCCGCGGTAGACGGTGTCCTTCGCTTCGCCCTGGCCATGAAGATCGAGCAGCAAGCCTTTGTGAAACTTCTTCTGCACGGCACTGCAGGCTGAGGTTAACGCGGCGTGGTATTCATCATAGACGGGCTTGGCGTCGGGATCTTCGTAGGCGATTTCTGCGGGGCGATTCATGTCGACGTATTTGCGATGCGACCGCGCGACGATGACGTAGGGCTTCCGCTGAAATCGTTTGGCGATCGCTTTCGCCACGTCAGCCGCCAGCTCTTCGGTTCCCGTATCGCGACTGACGGTATATCCCGCGCCACCGGGCTTCACACCTTCGCCTCGACGAGGCTCGACGTCGGGAACTTCCAACTGCCCGCCGTGAGGAGCCGAAATAATGATCGGCAAGTCGCCAATTTCGACGTGGACGAACCGCGACTCTTCGGCAGAACACATCGTCGAGGTCAGTGCCCAGACGGGGAGAATTGCTGCCAGTGTCAGTTGAATCGTTTTCATTCAGGCCTCGTCGCTTTAGTCATTCCGTTGTCGGCTTGCGTCGCTGAAACAGGATGCGCTCCAGACGCTCTGGAGGCAACTTCGATTAAAGCGCGGCTCTGATTATGAAGATGCTGTGAACTTGAATCGGATGAGCAAGGGGTGAGAAACTTTGACCTGATGGCGAGGATCTGCGTTAGGGGGCTACGGCCACAAACGCGGCCAGACTTAACTATTCCCAACGACGGGTCGCCTGATGCTACCACGAATCCCGTTTATTGACTTCGATGATGACGGCCCCTCAGATACCTGGTCGAAATGGGGAATGGGAGTCGCGGTTCCCGCTGCGATCGGCTGCTACGGGATCTCCAGAATGCTGTGGCGGGACGTCATGCTGTATGGTCGGCGCGGCGTTCGAATGCCGCTGTCGGGATGGGATGCTGTCGCATTCGGAATCGTCATCCTGTCGGTCGCGCTGTTTATGCACGCTCGCTATTTCATGGCCCATTCTAAGACCATGAGCGACTACGCGGAGCTCGGCAAGATCGTGGCGCTGCTGGCTGGTATCGCTAGCATCGGTTTTGTCGTCGTGCGGAATTTCACGCTGCTGTGAACGACCGCGTCATTTGGCTGGGAGGGAGAGGCTCCTGCCGAACCGTGGATGTCGATGGTCCCACAATAACATCGGCGGCTCCGCAGGAGCCTCGCCCTCCCAGAAACGAAGGCACCGCCATCTAGTCCAGGACGCAACCTGATGTGAGCGACTTCGGAGCATCGCTGACATCGATCGGTACCTCGGGGATGTTGGCAGCGGTGGCCAGTAGCGAGCCGATTTCGCGCAACATGTCTGCCGAATATCCCGGCCACAAGCGATCGATGGTCTGGCCGTTGGTGACCAGGACCGTATAGGCCGAGCGTTTTGCTTCGTAACTGCGGGCGATGGAATACCTGGGGTCGGCGACCAGAGGGAATGGTGTTTGATGACGCTGCTGCCACTCTTCGAGGTCTTCGGCGGTCCCCTCGACGACACCGACGATGTTGGCATTTGTTCCATAGGCACGGAACAGGTCGTGCGTGTGGGGTTCGTACGCCTCGCTGCAGGGACAACCGGGCAGAATGAAGATCGCGATTGTTGGTTTGCCGGCGGTCATACCCGGCAATGGAATCGCGGGACGGCCGCTGACAGCATTGGCCGATTGAGACATCCAGAGCGTGACGGGATGTCCGGCTCGCGGCTGGATCAGGACGGCAGCTAGCAGGGCGACTGCTGCTGCGACTAGCAGCAACGCGCTGTATAGTCGGCTCATGCTTGTGGTTCCAATGCGAGACTGCCACCGGCGACTTCTGGTTCGGTGAGGCTCTCGGTCATCCGCTTTGATCGGCCAATCTGGAGTACGATCGCGGCTGCGATCAGGCACAGGGCACCGGATGTGAGGAACGCTCGTTCATAGCTGCCGCTCCACGTACGTAATGCGCCGGCGGCGAAGGTTGCCAAGGAAGCTCCGCATTGATGCGCCGCCACAATCCAGCCGAACATGATTCCCGCGCGGTCGCGGCCCAGTGTATCGGCGGTCAGACGGATCGTCGGGGGGACTGTGGCGATCCAGTCCAGCCCGTAGAAGACGGCAAACAACGTCAGTCCCCAAGAGGCATCGGCGAGGACGAACGGCAGGGCGATCAGGGAGAGTCCGCGTAGCGCGTAGTACCAGCAGAGCAGGATGCGATTGTCGAGGCGATCCGAGAGCCAGCCTGAGGCCGTGGTCCCGGCCAGATCGAAGATTCCCATCAGGGCCAGCAAGCCCGCCGCGGTGACTTCGGGGATACCCTGGTCGACGCACGCGGGAATCAGGTGAGTTCCCACCAAGCCATTCGTACTGGCTCCGCAGATGAAGAAACTGCCGGCGAGCAGCCAGAAGTCGCGCGATCGAAATCCATCAAACAAACAGCGGACCGCTTCGACGGCCGGATTGGTCTTCGCCACGGGTGCGACGGGCGGCGCGACTGTTGCTCCATAGGGCAACAGCCCCAGATCGGCAGGGCGGTCTCGCAGGAAGATCGCGACTAACGGGATGGCCAGCATCAGGGCTCCGGCAATCAGCAGGACAGCCTGTCGCCAGCCGAAATGTTCGACTGTGGACGCCATCACGGGCAGGAAGATAAGCTGCCCAGTCGCCGTGCTGGCTGTCAGCACGCCAAGAACGAGACCACGATGCAGAGTGAACCACCGGTTCACGATCGTGGCGGCGAGGACCAAGGCGGTCATGCCGGTTCCGGCACCGACGATGACTCCCCACAGCAGCATCAATTGCCAGGGTTCTTTCATAAATATCGTCAGCGAGACTCCGGTAGCGACCGTCGCCAGTGAGATCAGGATCGTTTTGCGGATCCCCAACCAATTCATGAGCGCCGCGGCAAACGGGCCGATCAATCCGTAGAGCAGAATATTGATGGAGATCGCTGCCGAAATGGTCGTGCGACTCCAGCCGAATTCTTTCTCCAGCGGGATGATCAACACGCCAGGGGCCGAGCGAACTCCGGCGGTCGCCAGCAGAGTCAAGAACGTGACTCCGGCGATCACCCAGGCATAATGCAATCGTCGCGGAACGGCGGTCATCGATTCATCTCTCGTCTCACGATACTCTTCGGGGTTCGCACTGCAATTAGTCTACGCGACAACTTCCGGCACATTTGCTGTGTACACAGGTATCGACTCGCAATCATAGGCCCGATGCCGCCGAAGTCACCCCCGGCAGTAGAGAAAACAACGCTTCCCATGCTCCGTCGGGCATGGCCTGCTTCACGCGTTCCTGAGCTTTGACCCAAGCCGGACGAGCCGCCTCAAGTTTCGTTTTGCCCGACTTCGTGATCGTGACGAGTTTCTCACGACGATCTTCACCGGGGCGGATTCCGATCCACTTGTTGTCGTGGAGCACGCGAAGGGCGCGAGTCAGCGAGGTTTCTTCCAGGCAGGTCAAGGCACTGAGGTCACCCTGTCGGACTTCACCTGATTTATTGAGCAGGCTGAGCAGGGCATATTGAGTGATCCGCAGACCCGTTTCGCGGAAGTCCGCATCGTAGGCGCGCGTCACCGCGCGCGAGGCTCGCCGCAGCAGAGTACAGAGGCACGGAGTGGCGGTGGCGGATGACTCTTCCATGATTACCTGTATACGCAGGTAATTGAATTCCGTCAAGGACCGTTCGGCTTCCGCCCGGGCTTCTTGACTCTCGCCGACTTCTTTCTGACGATTCGATCAAGGTTCTCTCTGTTGCCCGCGCTAGATGTTGGCGGGATTCGCCCCCAGCAGTCCAACCTTGATACCGTTCGCCTTCAGAACGTTAGTCGCTTTCGCGTTGATCCGCAGCAGCACAAGCAATCCGATGCAGGGGATCAGCGTGCAGAAGGCGAGCAAGAGCCCTTGTACCGTGCCATACACTTTCGCTGAAAGCAGGAATACGAAAACCATCCCCGCCAGTACGGACGCGAGAAGTGCTATCGCCAAGCCAATTTCCAGGACGGGCGGGATCGCGATTTTGCTCATCACGGTGATGACTCTGCCGATGATCACACACAAATAGACCAGGATGCAGAGCGTGACCCAACGCTGATAGCCCGCCACACTTCGCAAATCGTCTCGCGTGCCGCTCAGAACTCCTTCAACGCGAAGATCACTTTCGGGAGCGCGAAACGGATTGTCTTCCATGTCACTCATGCCTGGCCCTTGCTGTACCTGAGAGCGGTTGTCTGAGCCGAAATCCGGGTGATTCGGGCACAATTCTGATTGACGGTGCCGCTTCGTGCAAGCGGTCCTACATTGTGACCGGCTGCGACGGTCGAGTTAGCAACTTTTGGCCTCAAGCCAAGAAAAAGCCACAACTTCAGATGGAATTATCTCTATTCGCTGATTTTAATAGCTCAGGTTTTACAGGTTCGCTATTTGCGCCGTCCTTGGAAATAGTAGATCCATTGACCGCCTGATCACCGCGGAGTTTTCGGCAATGTCTCTCAGGATTGCGACATTATTGTTGCTGGTTATTCCGTCGATGCTGGTCGCGGCAGATCCACAGATCGGCGACCACGTTTACATCACAAATGCTGCGGTGGGGCAGGTCAAAGGAGAGTTGATCCCTAATGAACTCATCCCATTTCCTGCGCTCATCACAGATGCCGATGGTGACTTAGTCTGGCTGGAAAGGTGTTGGGTGCCCAAAAGTGAAGTCCTGTCCGAAGATGACGCTTTAGATTATTACAGCGAACACATTCGGCAACAGCCAACGGAAGTAAGACCACTTCACCGCCGCGGTATCATTTTCGACGAGAAAGACGAACCTGCCGAGGCCATCGCCGACCTCACGATTGCGATCCGTTTGGAGCCGAATAATGCGGAGGGATACGCACTCCGCGCCATCGTGCTCTCTAAGTTGAAGGCCATGGAACCAGCTGAGCGCGACACTAGCAAGGCCCTCGAACTCGATCCTAAATGTAAGACCGCTCACATCGCTCAAATGGTAGTGACTGGCCTTTCGGGTGACAATGACTCGGCGGTTGAGGCACTGACTGAAGCCCTCACCATCGATCCGGGCGACATGAAACTCTTTGCCGGGCGGGCCATGCTTCACAAGCGGCGAGGTGCCATTGAGGACGCGATTGACGACTGTACCACAGCTATTCGTATCAGCCCGAAAGACAAACGAGTGCTGAATCTTCGAGCTGAGTTGTATGTGAAACTGGCGAAGTTCAATGAAGCAGCTCAAGACTACGGCAGCATCATCAAGTTGCGGCCCGATGACGCAGACGCTTACACCAACCGCGGTGCCGCGTGGTCACACCTGCAAGAACATGATCAGGCGATCGAAGATTACTCCGCGGCAATCAGGTTGAAGCCAGATAGTTCAATCGCCTACAGCAATCGCGGGTTGGCCTGGAAAAATAAGGGAGACCTGGATCGAACTATCGAAGACTGCTCGAAGGCAATCGAGTTGGATTCGACCAATCAAGCTGGCTACTACTACAGGGGACAGGCATGGCTGCAAAAAGATGAATTGGAAAAGGCGTTGAAGGATTTTGACAAAACAATCGAACACGGACGCGACGACGACGAATGCTACACTCTGCGAGGCAACGCCTATTTCGAGAAGAAGCAGTATCAGCAGGCGGTCGAAAACTATGCCGAAGCGATCAGTCGCAGGCCTGAATTTGCGCTGAACTACGTGAATCTTGGAATGGCCCTGCGAAGGCTAGAGAAATATGAAAAGGCAATTGAGGCCTACGACGCTGCTCTTGAGTTGGACCCAAAAGACGGGGAGATCTACGCGTTGCGTGGGTCGGCCTACGAGCAGATGGGCGACATCGAGCATGCGATCGAGAACTACGAAGAGGCCGTGAAGCTGACACCGGATGATGCTGAACTGCGTCGCGCAGCCGCGTGGATTCGGGCGACATCGTCCGATAAGCGTCTTCGCAGTGGTAAAGAAAGCGATCCGCCATGCGACGAAAGGGTGCGAGTTGACCAAGTGGGAAAACTGGTTGCAACTCGATGCGCTCGGTGCCGCCTATGCCGAAGCGGGTGATTTCGAGAACGCGATCAAGTGGGTCAACAAGGCTATTGAAAGTGCCCCCAAAGACTCCGTCGAAGAGCTCTCGGAGCGGCTGGCGTTGTATAAGAACAAGCAGCCGTATCATAAAACCGATGAAGAGGAATAAGTTAGGCCACTGTGCCTGAGCGGTGAATCGCGAGTCTGCCATCCTGACAGCCGCCAAGGAACGCATGCGACCGCACTTTGCCGCATCTCACTATCTGGAATGCAATTACAACTGCGTCGACTCCAACGAATCGGTCTGGCGCAGTTGTTGCTTTTTTGTTCCAGCGCACAAAATCCGACTGCCATTCTGGTCATCTTTGACTTCACCCATATTGGAGCCTGCCCGTGGCTGAGCAACAAGAATTCACGTTTCAGACCGAGATTAAGCAACTGCTGAACATCCTGTCGCATTCGCTGTATCAGAACCGCGAGATTGCGATTCGGGAGTTGATTTCGAATGCGTCCGATTCGCTCAACAAATTGCGACACATTCAGTTGTCGGAATCGCAGTACCGCGATGACGTGCCGCTGGAGATCGTGCTGGAGCCGGATAAAGAAGCCAAGGTGCTGGTGATCCGCGATACGGGCCTGGGGCTGACTCATGACGAGCTCGTGCAGAATCTGGGGACGATCGCTCATAGCGGATCCAAAGAGTTCTTGCGCAACATCGCTGCGACCGGTGATGGAGCGAAGCCGGATCTGTCGCTGATCGGTCAGTTCGGTGTCGGGTTCTATTCGGCGTTCATGCTGGCCGAAAAGGTCGAAGTGATCACTCGCAGTTATCGCGAAGAGAAGGGGTGGCGTTGGGAGTCGGACGGGACCGGTCGGTTCACGATTAGCGCCGTTGAAGGGGACGTTCCGCGCGGGGCCCAGATTCGTCTGCACCTGAAGGATGACATGGAGGAGTTCACCGAGCCGACTCGGTTGAAGTTCATTATCCGCAAGTATTCGACGTTTGTGCCGCATCCAATCAAACTGGATGGCGAAACACTGAACGAGCAGAAGCCGATCTGGGTCGAACCGAAGAGCCAGGTGACTGAAGAGCAGTACAACGGCTTCTACCAGTGGCTGACGCACCATTCGGAAGAGAAGCCGCTGTGGCATCTGCACTTGTCGAGCGATTCGCCAATCCAGTTCCATTCGATCCTGTATTGTCCTCCTTCTAATTTCGAACTGATGGGCTTTGGTCAGATTCAGCACGGCGTGAATCTGTGTGCCAAGCGAGTGCTGGTGCAGGACGATTCGCAGGATTTGCTGCCGGAGTATCTGCGGTTCCTGTATGGGGTCGTCGATTCCGCCGACCTGCCGCTGAATGTGTCTCGCGAGACTCTGCAGGATCACAAGCTGCTGCCCAAGTTGAAGAAGGTGCTGACGAAGAAGGTGCTCGACCACTTGAGCGACCTGTCGGAAGAACAGCCCGAAACGTTCAAGACGTTTATCGCGCAGTTCAGTTCGATCCTGCGCACGGGGATCGCGACGGACTTTGAGAACCGCGAACGCATCGCCAAACTAATGCGATTCCATTCGACGTTCTCGGCCACCGAAAGCACGTTGGTGTCGGGCGGCCTGGACGACAAGGCTCCGGCGCCGTCGGTGTCGCTGGACGAATACTTGAAGCGTGCGCCTGAAGGGCAGTCGCAGATCTATTACCTGAGCGGCCCGAACCTGGACGCGATGCAGAAGAGTCCGCACCTGGAGATCTTCCGCAAGCGAAACCTGGAAGTGCTGTTCCTGGAAGACCCGATCGACGAGTACGCGTTGATTCAACTGCGGTCCTACAACGGCAAGGAAGTGATGTCGATCGACGGAGCGGACATCAAGTTCCCCGAATCGACGAATCCAACCGACGAAGTCGAAGCCAAAGAAACGCCGAAGAATTTCACTCGCGTCGTGGAACTGTTCCGCGGGGCGCTGGATTCGAAGGTCGCCGAAGTGAAGGAATCGTCGCGATTGACGGACAGTCCCTGCTGCCTGATCAATCCTCGCAGCCACATGAGCGGCCGCCTGCAGCAAGTGCTGGGGCAGTCGATGCGTGAGTTCGAACAGACCAAGCACGTGATGGAACTGAATCCTCAGTCGAACCTGATCACTCGTCTGTGCGAGCTGAGCAACAATTCCGACAACGATGAATTCATTCGTGACTGCGGGCGACAACTGTTTGCGAACGCTCAGATCCTGGACGGGTTGATTCCCGACGTGGAAGACACGACCGGGCGAACGCTACGATTCATGGAAGACTTGGCTCGCAGCAAGTCGGCGATTGTGGTGTAGAGGAAGAAATAGTTAGTGGCAAAGAGGAGACGGAGCATTAAGGTCGCAGCTTAATGCTCCGCCGGCCTCTTTGGTGGAAATTGCCTGACGCGCGAAAGCGATGAACCAATGCGACAGTTTTCCAAGACTGTATCCATTTCTGCGCCCCCTGCCGTGGTGTGGCGGATTCTAGCTGATGTCGACGCGTGGCCCCAATGGACGAAATCGGTCACCTCTGTTGAGCGAGTCAAGCAGAACGCGATGGCGTCGGGAGCACAGGTCCGAATCGTTCAGCCCAAGTTGAAGCCAGCGGTGTGGACTGTGACCGACTGGCAACCTGTGCAGTCGTTTACCTGGATCTCCAAGAATCCGGGTGTCACCGTGACCGCCGGACACCAGATCATTCGGACCTCCGAAGGATGTGACGTTGTCTTAACGATCCACTTTGGCGGTATGCTGGGCGGTCTGGTCGGCCTGTTTGCGGGACGACTGACCAGCGAATACATGGCATTGGAAGCCAATGGTCTAAAGCACCGTGCCCAGACCATGGACTGACCCGCGCGACAGGAGTCAGATCGTGGTGCGATATGTGTGCGCAGGTTTGCTACTTGGAAATATCATCAGCGCGAGTGCTGCGGAGCCCGTGAAACCCAGTCTCGACTCAGCAGTTCAACGAGCCAAAGCACAGCAGTTTCACCGCGACGGTCAACAGCGGACAGGCATCTTGGTGCCGCTGTATCTCTATCCGGCCGACATCCATACGAACGCGACTTACAATCGCCTGATGAACCTAAAGCGACGTTATGAAACGGTACCGTTCTGGGTCATCGTGAATCCCAATTCGGGACCAGGCAAAGACGTGGATGCCAATTACACCAAGGCCATCGATCGGCTAGAGGGTGCTGGCTGCGTGGTCCTGGGTTATGTGAGAACCGACTACGGCAAGCAGCCGGTCAAACAGGTGCAAGCCGACCTGGATCTGTGGCGCAAACTGTACCCACGAACGCAGGGCATCTTCTTCGATGAGATGATGAATGAAGACACGGATGCGGCGGTGGCTCATCAAGTCGCGTTGAATAAATCCGCTGCCGAAAGAGGCTATTGGCCGACGGTCGCAAATCCCGGCACAGGCACGCCCGGGAGATACTTCGCAGCCGACACGGCCGACGTGATCGTCGTTCATGAGACCGAGGCCTGGCCGACAGAGGCGACGATGAAGGGGGATTACTTCGGCGGATATTCGGACTATCCGCCTTGGACTCGAGCGGTGCTGGTTCATTCGCAGCCTAAGCTGGATCTACCCATGTTCGCGACGCACCGCAAGTATGCTCGCTGGATCTACGTGACCGAAGATGAGTACCGAGTCAACGACCCCAAGGCCGACAATCCGTGGGATTCCTTATCGAAGCACATGGAAGCGATGTGCGAACAGTTGGCGAAGCCGTAAACAGACTGTGTTGCAGTGTTATTCAATCGTGACGGGAGCAATCTGCACGGCATCCACGATGACGTAGCCGTCGGTCCCTGCGTTCGAGATGACGATGGTGATCGGTTCGGGGGTCTTCAGGTCGAGAGTGGCGATCGTTTGAAAGCCATGTTCTTTCGGTGCCTCGCGTTGATTCAAGACGACGCTTTTGGAGACTGATTTCGCTTCAATGCTGATCGGAATATTGGTCGCCCGATTGGGGTTGGCCGTGTAAGCGATGCGGACGTCATAACGGCCTGGCTTTGTACTTTCGAATACGAAGGTGACAGTCTTATTTCCCTTGTCGGTGTTTCCGTCGTGGAGATAGTCCGTACCGACATATCCACCGATCGACGAACTGTGCTGCCAATCTCCAGTGAGCTTGGCCTTGGCATCGTCGATGACAATGCCGGGCAGCGACTTGGGATCGATACCTGCGGTGCGCACGGGGCCCGCCCAGCTTAGAACTTGATGATCCTCAAGCAAACGCTCTTTGAGTTTGCCGTAGTCGATGTCCTGCACGGCGACATTGGCGTCCAGGGCCTGGCTCGCCGCGGTCGCAGCACTTTGGCCCAGGACCATGAAGACCGGTTCCATGCGAATCGAACCGTAGGCGATGTGTGACGCAGCGAGGCACACCGGAACGAGCAAGTTTTCGCATTCGGCCTTCTGTGGACGGATCGACCGATACGAGATGGGGTACGGTGAGACACCGACTTGAATATCCCCTTCGTTACGAACGTAGCCTTCTTTCGTGACATAGCGATGCACATTGTGTGAATCCATGTTGTAAGCCCCCATGCCCACGGGGTCTTCACAGACAATTCGTCGCTGGCAGTGATCCTGAGTCATCACATATTCGCTGATCAGCCGTCTCGCTTCGCGAATATAGAGCTGATGTGGCCAGTTGTCGTGGTCTCGAAATTCGTCCTTCGCCAGACCCAATCGCTTAAATTGCGCACGTACCGATTCAGGAACACGAGGATTGTTGGCGAGTGTATACATCAGACCCATCTGGTACAGCACGTGTTCGCGAAAGATGCGATCGCGAGTTTGATAGTCACCGTCGGGATAATCGTAGTTGGCTCCGATGAAATCAGTTGAGATCGCGAAGTTGTTATTCGTGTCGGTCTTGCGATTGGGCATGAAGATCGGGTTCCACGGAATTCGATGATCGCCCGCCTCGCAGTTCCGCAGCACCAATTCGTAGCGGGCAGGGTCGTATCCATCGGGCTTCGGCCAATCCAGACGATTCTCGGGAACATCCGTCGTACACATGCGGAAGTTGTAGGCCTGAGGATGAGCATCTCCGTCGCCGTCATTCCCAGGTGGCGTGGCTTGAACAAGGGGCAATAAGCCGCTTGATGGATCGCCTGGCTTCACGTAAGGATCAACATCCTTGATGAACTGATGACTGCGTGCGTGAGCGACCTGCACGCCGTTCAGTGTCTCGCCATAGACTGAGTTTGCTTCGCGACCGATGTGATAGCGGCAGCCTGCTTTGGCCATCAGGTCTCCTTCGTAAGTCGCGTCGATAAACACGCGGCCTTGAATCCACAGGCCGCTTTCCATTTTGATGGCGACAATCCGCGAGCCTTGTTTGCGGACCCCGTCTTTCAATTCAAACCGCTCACGCAGGATCGGCACTCTGCATTCGGCCAGCCACTGGCGATAGATCTCCTCGGCGACGTGCGGTTCGAACATCCAGAGCTCTTCTTCAAGGGCCCCTTTGCGACCGTCGTTGTAGGCTTCGAGTGATCCATGTTTCCATGCGGAAGGCTGCCGATAGTAGGCTCCAACTTTCCGATAGAAATCACGTGACAGGCCGCCAATCGCGGCTTTATTGCCGATGTCGGTGGCCCCCAGGCCACCCGATGTCAGTCCGCCCAGATGAGCAGTCGGCTCGATCAGCACCACGGTCTTTCCCAGACGAGCCGCTTGAATCGCGGCCGTGATTCCGCCGGACGTGCCACCGTAGACGACAATGTCGTACGCGGGTTCGTCGGCGCACGCGGGCAGCGGCAGGAGACTTCCCAGCACGATCAGAGATGCAGTCCAGCGGACGAACATGGTTGCGACTCGCGAAGTTGAGACGACGACGTTGTGAAGCAGGCGTTTTGATACTCAAGAGCGATGACGACGGCAAGTCGGCGATCGAAGTCGCTATTTGGAAACGCAGATGCGGCTACTTCCATGCGAGGCACCTGGCTATAATTTATCTCGCCACGAGACGCTGCAATTCAACAAGTCGGCACCAGGGTCACCACGATGACAGTTCAAACATTCAAGGACTTGCTCAGTCAGCGGCCGTTTCGTCTGGTGATGTCCAGCGGACAAACATACGACGTTCGTCATCGTGAAATGGCATTTCTGACGCGTTCTGAGTTGCTCGTTGGAACGGGCGATATGGACGAAGGCGTCCCTGCGAAATTCAAGATTTGTTCTCTGTTACATGTGGCGGCGATTGAACCGTTGAATCCAACGTCTGCTTGACCTTCTCATCTCGGGCCAGTCTTTCTTCTGTGATCCACTTCTTCCTGAATCCCTGGATGCTGGCCGGCCTGGCAGGTGTGCTATTGCCTGTGCTGGCGCATTTGCTCAGCCGGAAGCGGTATGACACGGTGCAGTGGGGGGCGATGCAGTTTCTGGAACTGGACCCCAGTGCTCGACGCAACCTGCATCTGGAAGATCTGCTGCTGTTACTGGTCCGGATGGCATTAATCGCATTGCTGGCGATCGCGATGTCGCGTCCCTGGTTTAACGGCGCGTGGCTGGGCCGGTGGGCGACGGCGGCATCTCGTGATGTGGTGATCGTGATGGACGGTTCCTACAGCATGGGTTGGGAAGGGCGCGCCGGGACAACGAAGGATGCCGCGATCCGGCTGGCGCGTCAGTTCGTCAACGAATTGCACGCTGGCGATACGGTGATGGTGCTTGATGCTCGCGAACAGCCGCGGTTGGCGATACCGGGTCCAACGCGCGACCGTGAACGAATCCGACAGGCGCTGGAGACTCTCCCCGCCCCCAGTGGCATTGCGAATTTGCATGAGGCGATTTCCAAAGGTCTGCAGATCCTGGCGGCGGGCACCAATGTGCAACGAGATCTGGTGATTCTGACGGATTATCAGGCACTCAGTTGGAAGCCCGAAGATGACACGCTGTGGGCACGGATCGACGATTTGATGGCTCAGTCCACGGTTTCGCCGCGCATCTGGGTGATCGACGCCTCGGCGGGTGAAATCGGCAAGGCGTCGAACTTTACGGTCGAGCGATTGAAATTATCTCGCGAACTGGCGGTCCCCGGTGTTCCGGTGCGGTTCAGTACCAAGGTCCGATATCGTGGGGGCGACACCCCGATTGCGAGAAACGTTTATGTGGAGGTCGACGGTCAACGTCTGGCCGATCAAACATTGCGTTTGAATCTGATGCCGGACGGCGAAGGCACGGTTGAGTTCGATCGGCAGTTCGATAAAGCGGGCTCTCACCTCGTCAGCGTGTTGCTCGATACCGATGCCTTAACCGGTGACAACCGTTCGGATGCCGCGGTCCTGGTTGCGGATTCTCTACCTGTCGTTCTGGTCGACGGGGATCAGAAACTGGATCCGACACGATGCGAGACATTCTTCGCGAAGGTGGCGTTGTCTGCCGCCGGCAGCGACACCAATTGGATCAAACCATCGGTGGTGGCACCGAGCGAATTGAATACGGACACGCTTCGAAACGCGGCTGTGATCGTATTGGCCAATGTCGCATCTATCCCGGCCGAGACATTGGTGCTACTGGAGAAATCCGTTGCCAGCGGACGCGGCTTGTTGTTTACACTGGGTGATCACGTTCCGAAAGACGGGTACTCAATCGACCCCGATGCGCCCGCCGCCGCGCTATTCCCGGTCAAGCTGATCGAAGTCGCGACGGAGCCGAACAAGGAATCGCAAGGAATCCGTGTCGCAGGCAACAGCCTGGAATTACCTTGGCTGCGCGAGTTTCGAGCCGACAAAGGGGGGACGCTGACCGATGCGCGGTTCTCGAAATGGTGGAAGGTGTCTCCTTTGTCACCTCGCATGAGTGCCCCAATCGACGAAGAAAGGGAAGGTCGTCAACGAAAGCGCAACGTGGCGGCCGAGGTGGGATCGCCGTTGGTGATCGCGAAGTTGACGAACGGCGATCCGTGGCAGGTGACCCGACGGTATGGCCGCGGAATGACAGCGGTTCTCACGTCGACTTTGGATGCCGACTGGAACACGCTGCCTGCGAAAACCGACTTCGTTCCCTGGTTGCACGAACTCTTGTTTTCGATGGCATCAACATCAACAAATCGTAATGTCGAAGTCGGAGTTCCACTGGTCTTGAACGTGGCCCCCGAACTGAAAGTCGAAGATTACGAGTTCGTTGGGCCTGGAAACAAGCACTTTGCGGCAGATCGCATCTATGACGAACTGCAACCTGGAGCGATTCTAACGGACGTCCGGCTGCCGGGAGTGTATCGATTTACTCGCAAAGCAGCCGATGGAAAACCGCAGTCGACCGACGACCACTTCGTGGTCAATTTTGATCGCGGTGAATCAGACCTGACTCTGCTGACAGACGAGCAGCGTCAGCGGTTGGCTGGCGAGAATCGGATGAGCTTTGCCAATGATCTCCTTGAGTTGGAAACTCGCGTCTTTGCCGAATCTTCACGCACGGAAGTCTGGTGGATCTTGATCTACGGCTTCCTCGCGACAATGGCCATCGAAGTCTGGACGATCCGTCGCATGCTTCGGGGCGCGACAGAGGCAGACAGATAGCTAGTCACCGTTTTATCAATCTGCTATAGCCGACATACGTCCCATTTTGCGCAAGTTCGACGTCCGAAGGACTGGCCTTACGAAAACGTCATCTCCTATTGGCATCGCGGATGCCGACATCTAACTATCGGTGCTCTTGGCGAAATCACCAAGGCCACCGTGCCTGACGGCAAGCTAGAGCAGAGTGCTTCCAACGTTGCAGCAGTAGTCGAAATTACATTTTCGCTTCGCCAAGTAAGGTTCAAGCGTCTCGAAGCCGAGAGCAGCCATCATGACTTCCACGATTGTATTGATCCTGATTGCGACGGTCGCTTTTGCTCTTGTCCAAGGTTGGCTGATCCGTCAGCTTAGCAATCGCTATCTGCACCCTGTTGCCCCCTGGCCCGAGAGTCGGCCGATGCCAAAGGCCGCGATCCTGCTCTCATTGCGGGGCAACGATCCATTTCTGACGACCTGCCTGCGCAATCTTCTGTCGCAGGACTATCCAGACTTTATCGTGCAAGTCGTGATCGATTCCGAAACCGACCCGGCCTGGGCGGCGATTCGGGCGGTTCGAGCCGAAGGAAACGATGACCGGTTGCACGTGTCGGTTCTAGCCAATCGAAGTTCTTCATGCAGCTTGAAAAACAGTTCGGTGATTCAAGCAATCAACGGCCTGCCGGAAGATCGAGAAGTGGTTGCACTGGTCGATGCCGATGCGGTCACTCATCGCACATGGTTGCGCGAACTCGTGGCTCCCCTGGCCGATCCACGGGTCGCTTGCTCAACTGGCATTCGTTGGTTCGCGCCTCATGACGATTCGCTGACATCGCGGATGCGATGCTATTGGAACCTGGTGGCGGCATCGGTCATCCACATTTCACGAACGCCCTGGGGTGGTTCGATGGTGGTTCGCCGCAGCGTGCTGGATTCAGGGCTGACCGAAGAATGGTCGCGGATGTTTTGCGAAGATGCGTTCACAATCCGCTATCTTGACGAACGCGGCCTGAAATTGGTCTGTGTCCCGCAAGCGACCGTCGTTAACGAAGAGACGACATCCCTCTCTGGATGCATTCGATTCGTAAATCGTCAAATGTTGATCTTCCGTCTGTACCATCGGCAGTGGTGGGGTGTGGTGGCAATGGTCGCCGCCGCCTTGGTTGTTCGCTTGCCCCACTTGCATTATCTGATTCAATCCCTCACGACGGGCGACTGGATCAGTGCTACGGCATTGTTGGCCATCCATCCGATTATCCTGTGGGTGACTCAATACGAAGCGGTTCGACTGGACCGAGCCGTGCGGAAGATGGTCGCTGCCACCACCGGACGTGAGATTGCTCGCAATCCGATCCCAGACGGCTTCGGATACTTCTGCACAGAAATCATGTTTTTCGGATCGCTGGTCTACGCCGTGTGTGCTCGAACCGTTCAATGGCGCGGCATCACCTATCGGGTTCGCGGCCCCAAAGACATCACCCTGCTTGCCTATCGCCCTTTCGAGGAAGTCCCTTCGTACGGGGCGGCCTCTAAGGCGACCGTCGTGTGAGAGCGCCAAAGAATGCGGCACACGGAGTCTGCCGTCTCTCCTCAATGCCGTCGATCCGGCGGATTGTTCAGATATTTTTATCTGCGGTCGCGATCGCGCTCATTTCAACGCGTTCGCGAATCATCGCTGCCCTGGCACTGACGACTTGCACGGCGATGCGAGTTTCTTGAAGCAGCCGTACTGAGCCGTAAACAAGGGCGCTCACCGCGATCAAACCGGCACCCACGCCTAGTACCTCTAGGAAGTAGACCAGGTGCGGTTGCGGCAAGACGACGACCAGCACCGCTCCCAACAGCGATACGAAGGCGGCAAGTGCAAATGCGCCCAACGCCACGTACACGCTTCGAAGTGCTCGCAGCAGCAACAAGGCACGCTCTTCCGAAGTCGCCAGTTCACGAAGTCGGCGCCTCGCCTCTGGATTGTCGTAGTTGACGGTTTGTTCGAGTTGCTTCGAGAGTTCGCGGGCTCGATCCACCGAGCGAGCAAGTCGATTGCTGGTACTCATGATCAGCACTGACGATGCGTTCGTCAGAATCGCCGGGGCCACCATCAGGGACAAGACTGCAAACGGGTTCGATTCCATACCTTCGCCTGTTTTCAAAGTCATCGGGTCGTCACGAGGATTGTACGCAGCGGGTCAATCGATTGCCCCCTACAACCAATCATTGATAATGTCGCGAACTTCTTCCGATTCGAGTGTTTCATGAGCCAGCAGGTTGTCCGCCAGTGCCGCCACGGCAGACCAGTGCGGTTCCGAATCGAGCAGGCGGTACAGCACTCCGGTCAGATCCTCCAGATACGACAGTCGCTTGCGCTGGTCGGCAAACAGCGGTTCGGCCAGTTCCCAGGCGGCCTGCCAGTCGTGAGCCCACTCGGCGACCAAGCCGGGATGAAATGGATCGCCGGTGTACAGCATCTCTGCCACCGGTCCCGCCAACGACACCTGAATGGCCCGCTCCCGAAACTGCTTCTCGGACAGCCGCGAACGTCGCCAGATGATCTGAGTGTCGCCGAACCGCGCCGGGCCATCGTCGTTGTCGGGATCAATCGTCACCGAGCGAACTTTCGCTCCCAGATACACGGCCACATAGGCATGTCCTGCTTCGTGATAGGCAGTCGGTTCCATCCGCTATCCGTTCCGTGGTCGCTATTATTCTCGATAGACAGGTGCGGGCAACTGCCCGCGCTGCCACTGCAACGCCGTATCGCTATCGGCCACCGCGGCGCGAACTTTAACGACAAATGTCTGAGAGGGCCCACCCGGCGCATTCTGCATCTGCTTTTGAGCAAACTGCTTGGCGAGTGGCATCTCTTTCTGCGGAGCGACATTCGGCAAATACCAGTCGGCATACGTTCCCGCGTCGGTTTCCACCGTGACATAAAAGGACATGGGACGCAACAGCGACAGATTACGCATCCGTCCTTCCGCCTGCATCGCGCCATTGTTGACTCGCCCGGCGGTCATTTCGACTTCCGCCAAATTGATTTGACGCAGCATGTATCCCGGTGGTTTCGGAGTGTCGAGCGACACCTTCTGCTTCTTGGCAGCAATCTCAATCGCTTGCGGGAATTCGCTCTGCAACTTGCCGACGCGCTTGCCGAAGATCCGTTCGAAATCGTCGACTCGCGTCTGGCTGTCGTCCCGCTGCAAAGGTTGCTTTTGCGACAAGAGCTGCAGGTATTCGATGTACTGCTTGCGGTACCTCGTCGCCAGGAACCAATGGATGCTCCACGCATGCGCATACGCTTCGCCAGCCAGGACATCACCACGAAACGCACGGTCATTCGCGACGACTTCATCCCAATTGACTGTTCTTGCGCGCATGGCACCGCGAGCATACCGGGTATTTAATTTCAGTGGCCCCGAGTTGATTTTCTCACCCGTTCCTTCGAATCCAGTGGCGATTCCCTCGTTAAACCAGGCAGGCGAAGGGGACAGGCGTTGCAGGATGCCGCGATTGTAGACCTGCTGATGGATTGCTTCGTGCAGCGGTGTTTCGAACGTGTGGCATTCGCTCATCCGGATCACCAGATGATTCGTCAGCACGCTGTAGTAGCCGAGAATATTCTGGGCCGACAACCCGCGGCCCCCAGTCTGTTCAGCCGTGAACTTGATGAAGTCGTCGTCGGTTTCGAAGATCAGCAGTACGAGAGGATACCGCGGTTTGACGATCTCGATCTTGAGATCGTCCACAAAGTCGAGAAAGACTTTCTCGACGAGCGTCATAAACTTCGCCGCTTTTTTTAGCATCGCCGTCGCTTTGGCGTCGTACTGCTTGGGCAACGGCTCGGCCAGGACCAGCCCGATCACATAGGTGGAATCAGAGTGACCTCGAAATTTGTCCTTGCCAAATCGCTCAGTCAGGCGTTCCAGCATCTCGGCACAGGAGATCGGGGTCGGATCGTGCCCGGGAACCCGTTGTAGAATCTGGTCCTGAGGAATCGCCTCGATCCGGCCATCGGTCCGTTCGAGCGCCATCACTCCCTGGCCTTCTCCGATGAGTCGCGCTTCCACGGTCACCTTGTTGCCGTCGTCCTCCTTAACCGTGAAAACATCGGCAGACGCAGGGGCACTGACCGCCAGGATCAGCAGACCGGCGAGCAACATTGCGATAATTCGAGGAGAAAACTGCAGGGACGTGACCATGAACGGCTCCAGATGGCAATCTCGTCGGTCTTGACGATTGTCATCGAACCCAAGGCGATCGGCTAGTCAGAATTTTCATGATCGACGTGGAATGCTTCGCGAAGTCTCGCTGAGTTACGCAATTCCTTCGTCTCGCGCCTGAAATACCGGCAGCCGAAGACGCCAGCGAATCGCCGCCAGTCGCAACACAAGTGTGACGGTGGTTCCAAAAGCCAGGTTGAACCAGTGCCCTGGCCAGATAGACGCTGCCCCGATGTACGCCAAGCTGCCGATGAAGGCTGCCGTCGCGTAGAGGTAGATCTGCGGGCGAAAAACAAGCGGCACTTCCCCCAGCAACACGTCGCGGAAGATCCCGCCTGCCACGCCGGTCATGACTCCAAACAGCACACAGATCGTTCCGGCATGATGCAGACTGAAGGTTTTGTGCGTTCCGACCAAAGCCACAAATGACAGGAAGAAGGCATCTGTGATCAAGAATGATCGCGAGGACGGGTCGAGGAATCTTCCCAGATAGATTGTCAGCGTTACCGAAACGATCGCCGAAACCAGAAACGAATGATCCGCCACCCAGAACACTGGAACATCCAGCAGCACATCACGCAACGACCCGCCTCCGACGGCGGTGACCAGTCCGAGGACCACCACACCGAACCAGTCGATCCCCTTACCACGCGCGGCCAAGGCGCCGGTGGCGGCACCAAACACGACGGCCAGATGTTCCAGAACGTATCGCACAAGAGCCCTAAGTTTCGAGATTCGAATCGGCCAGAACAAGAGAGGCTCTCGGGTTGTATCCGGAAGCAACACGAAGTCAACCGCGGGAAGTACGAAGGCAGGCTCAGAGGAAGACCAGGACAGTTTAACCACGGAAGACACGGAAGCTCACGGAATGAAGAAAAGACGAAAAATGAGTCGGCGATGCGTGCGGGCTTTGGCCTGTCACGTCATCACGATTGCAACCGCGGCCATTGTCTGCGACAACTTCGTCAAATCCCCAGCCAACGCGGAGGCCACGTATGCATACACTCCTTCTCTCTTGCCTGCTTCTGGCAACACCTGACGTGATCCCCGAGGGCAAGTCGACCATCGACCTAGCTTTTGAAAAGTTGACGCTGAGGCTCTACGCCTACAAACCGGCGAATTTTCAAAATGGCCCGATGCTGATGGTCTTTCACGGGATCCTGCGGAACGCCGAAGAGTACCGTGATCACGCCGTCGAGATGGGCGATCGATTCGGCGCGCTGATCATCTGTCCCTTGTTTGAAGAGAAGATCTTCCCGATCCCCAAGTACCAGTTCGGCGGCATTGTCGATGACGAAGGTCACGCTGTTCCCGCCAAGGATCGGACTGCAGAATACGTCAACCGGATCGCGAAAGAGATTCGACGACGCGAAGGACGCGCCGACCTGCCCTACGCGCTGATCGGGCATTCCGGCGGAGGTCAGTTCCTGGGGCGACTTGCCGCCTTCGTGCAAACGGACGCTCAACGAATTGTCGTCTCGAATCCAAGCAGCTACACGCTGCCGACCGACAAGCAACCGTTTCCGTTCGGTTTCGGCGGACTTCCCGCCGAACTGGCAAACGATGACGTCTACAAAGCCTATCTCGGTCAACCTGTGACTCTGTATGTGGGATCAAAGGACATCGTTCGCGATGAGTACTTTGACGCATCCAAACTGGCGGAAGTGCAAGGCGATACTCGGTTCGCACGCGCGAAGTATGCGTACGAATTCGCGAAGAACGTCGCTCAAGAGAAGGGGTGGCCCTTCAATTGGAAACTGCTGATTGCCGAAGGAATCGAACACGACCACGAAAAGATGTTCAACAGCCCCGACTGCGCCATCGCACTCGGCTGGAAGCCGAAAGAGAAATAGCAGCCTACGAAGCCACGGCATCCGGCGAAGATGCTGTCGGTAGCGATAGCCTCTGCAGGGCACCTCGAACCCACAGACCCGCGCCGAGTGTTCCAGCACCACAGATTGTCACCGCCAGCAGCGCCAGCCAGTTCCCATGACTCCACGACTGGTTTCCAATCGTGATCGAGTACGCGAGCAGCGCCATCAGCGGGACTGCTTGCGGCCAGACGGCCTCTTCCGTGATTCGTCGCAGGCTGATCTGCAGTCGGCTTAGGGCATACGGCACAAGGACGCACAGTTCGAACAGCACAACCGGGATCGTGGTTCCCCAGGCGACCCCTTCGATACCGTACGATCGGCACAGGAGAATGCTGAGACCCAGGTTGCAGATCGCTTCGCCCAGATAGATGCAGGCGGGGACTCGAACGTTACCGCTGCCGAAGAGGAACGCTCGCAGGATCCCGCAGGGAAGGGCGACCAGTTGAGCTCCCAGCAACACCATCAAGATGCGGTGAGACTGCGCCAGATCCCCGTCAGTCAATTTCGAACCGACCCATAGTCGCAAGACATCTCCGGCGAAGAACCACGCCCCGATGAACGCTGCGCTGGTGAGCAACAGCACAATCCCCAGCGTCTTGATGAGGAAGCGATTTCGCTTGGCTCGATCGGTTTCACTTTGCAGCGCCCCCGCCGTCGGCATGCAGATGTGAGCAATCTTGTCGATCGGCTGTTTGGCAAACTGAGTCAGCCGCAAGCCGAAGTAATAAGGAACAATCGCCTCTTTGCCCAGTAGCAAACCGATCGTGATCGTGTCGGTCGCATTGATCAACTGGCTCGCGACTACGCCGACAAACGCCATCGAACTGAAGTGACCGCATTCACGCATGACATCGCGACTGAGCAGCGACGGGCCCACCGCCAGCGTTGGCAGAATCCGCCGAGCCAGCACGATGTACGACAGGTTCTCGCCCAGAGCCACAATAAAGTAGATCGAGGCGATCGTCACCAACCCGTAGCGATCACTGAGGAAGAAGACAAACAGGACGAGACGTACAAGATCGAACGAGAATCCGATACCGCGTTCCAGATCGAACCGCCGCAAGCCGTGCAGTACCCCGCCAAAGACGCTGCCCGCCATACCGACGGCGACGTTAACCCCCAGGATCAGGATCGTGATGCGGGCTTCCAGCAGGTCCTCGCCAACCCAGCCGCCCCACCAACCCGCGGTCAGACACAAGCCGCAGGCGAACAGGAATGCGATGGCACCCATCCCCAGATAAATCGTCAGGACCAGCGTCACCACCTGATTGACGCGGTGCATGTCCCCTTCCGAATGATACTTGGCGACGTAGCGCGAGATCGTTTCGCCCAGCCCGCAATAGAGCAGGGCGGAGTAACTGGCGATGGAATTGATCAGCAGCCAGCTTCCATAGGTCGATACGCCCAGCACATCCAGCGTGTATCGAGTCAGGAAGAACCCGATCACCAGATTCGAGGCGTGAGTTCCCCAACTGGCAAGGACATTACGTCGAACGGAACCGGCAAACGACATCGGATGGAAACTCGATTTATCAGGCTAGTATTTCAACGACGCGAAGCTGGCCACCAGATCAATCGATCATGGTTTGGCGGCCACAATCCATGTCTGTCGCAGGGTGGGCCCCGTAATCTGTTCGACCGTGAACCCAACCTCGGTCAGAGTCCTAGTGAGCCAGGCTCGCGAATGATGGTATCGGCGATATCCCGCCCCGGTCGGCCAACCACGCCAATGCTTAATGCCGCAGGCGTACAAGCATTTTCGGAACACGAAACTTAGACGAGTCTTCAACTTCACTGGTTCCATATTGAGCTGGAAGACGAACTGTCCTCCCGACCGCAATAGCTGGAAGGCATCGCGGAAGTACGTCGTGAGCGCTTCCGCGTTGATGTAATAGAAGACTTCGTACGAAAAGACTGTGTCACATGCGGTGATTGATGCCGGGCAAAGGTGGACTCCGTCGGCCACTTCAAAGCTGATTTCACTCCGTTCGTTGCGACGCTGAGCCTCCTCGATCAATCGCGGCGCGATATCAACGCCCACCACTCGACCGAAGTGGTCGGCCAATGCCGCCGACATCCGCCCCAGCCCGCAACCGACTTCCAGAGCGCTGCGGTCCTTGCCACATTTCATTCCCGTCATCTCGATCGCACGCGCCAGATCATCGCGGCCGGATTGCAGCACGGTCGTCCAGTTCGCGTCGGCGGACACCAGCTTGTCCATGCTATGGATGCCGACTTCGTCCAGCGACTTATTCCACCACTCAATGGAAGCAGTTTGGCTCATGGATACGACCTTATTTGCTGTCATTGAAAACTTCAGTGACCGGAAAACGAAGCTTCGATCCGGCTAAAACGTCACAGGCTTAGGCGATTTTAGGCAGCGGAATGCCCCCCGCCGCCACTCCAATCCGATCCAAATAAAGCAACGACGACGCCAAGACACTGGCGCAATCGCTCATCCTGAATCTATGTCATAAACGGACCGACTTTCGGGCAGACGTGGTATTTCGGCGACGCCACGAAGCCGCTCGATCCATAAGGTCGTTACAATCGGAACCCTCCCTTGGGTGCCACGGTCTTGGAGTCTTCGACAAGGCCGTGTCTTTGGTATTTGGGAGGGCGAGGCCACTGCCGAGCCGCGCCTGTTATTGTGAGTCCATCGACAGGTGCGGCTCGGCAGGAGCCTCGCCCTCCCAATCACGAATTATTTCGCGAGCAGAATCGCGCACGGTTCTTATTAGATGTCCCCCATGACCCGACAGCTCGTCTTTCAGGGAGCCCAGTCCCCGCTGGTGCTGTGCCTGCATTTGGCGGCCGTCGGAGCGACACTGGCCCTGATCGTGATGCTGCTGCGTTACGAACGGCAGTTGGTCTCGCGAAAGGTCGGGCTGACGCTGCTGCTGCTGCGAATCGCGGTGCTGGCAACCGTGCTGATGACGCTGCTGCAACCGGTACTCAGTTGGACGCTGGACGAGCGTCGGACGGGCCGCATCCTGGTCGGGATCGATCTGTCGGACAGCATGGGAACAACGGACGTTCACGCGATGCGAGCGGAAAAACTTCGGTGGGCTCGCGGGCTGGGGATGATCGGCAATCCGACAATCGATGCGAGGTTAGATCGCTGGCAGCAGGCCTTTGAAGAGCAGCGCGAACCAGAATGGGTCGACGCCGCTGAGACTGACGATCCGAATCGCAGGGCGGCCTTGGAGGAATCGCGTCGCAAGCAACTGCAGGCACTCTTCCGCGAACTGGATGCGTTGCCTCGCAAAGAAATCGCACGTCGATTGCTGACCACCGTCCCCCAGCCGCTGCTGGACGAGCTGAAACCATTGGGACGCATCGAGCTGTTCGCCTTCGCTGGTAAGACCGAAACGATGGATCGCGAACAACTCGACAAGATGGTGGCGACACCGTCGGCGAGTCTGGTGACGTCGACCACGGATCTGGCCGTTGCATTGCAGTCGGGCGGTTCATTGTCGGGCGACATCATGGGCCTGATCCTGGTCACGGAGGGTCGCGATCAGTCGGGCAAGGCTCTCGCGCCGCTGGCGGCATCGCTTAAGGCTTCCAGCACCCCCATCTATCCGGTGATGATCGGCTCCACCTATCGGCCGAAGGATCTGTCGTTCGCTTCGCTCGAGTACCCGCAATCGGTCTACAAAGGGGATCACCCTCAACTAAAGGCCACAATTAGCACCGTCGGTTTCGAAGGCAAAACAATCGAGATCGAGCTGGTCCCCGAGCACGATCCAGCCGCTGCACCGA
Organism: uncultured Schlesneria sp.; assembly: GCA_903840265.1. Taxonomy (GTDB): domain Bacteria; phylum Planctomycetota; class Planctomycetia; order Planctomycetales; family Planctomycetaceae; genus Schlesneria. The sequence continues at coordinate 122,301 of CAIMFH010000022.1, forward strand.
TCAAGAAATCGGTGGCGGTGACGGGCCCTTCGGTCGATGTGGAGTTTGACCTGGATGCGAAAGAGATCGGGCGCAAATCATATCTTGTACGCACGCCAGTTTTGGAAGGAGAATCTCGCGACGACAACAACAGTCGTACGTTTGCCTTGAGCGTCGTCGATGACCGCGCCAAGGTCTTTCTAATCGATGGAGATGCCCGCTGGGAGTTCCGCTATCTGGACGCCGCGTTATCGCGAGATGAGCGTATTGACTTGAAGCATGTCCTGGTCCAGCAGCCGTATCTTGGCATTCTGCCCGAACCGTTTTTTCCACAGAGGCTCGATCTGCCTGCCGATGCCACCGACGTTGCCAATTCACCTTTCGCGAATATCGACCTGGTGATTGTGGGCGATGTCTCACCAATCTCTTTGAACGACAAATCTCTGCAGCTCTTGCACGATTTTGTCGTGAATGGCGGGACATTGGTGATCTCGGCAGGAAAGCGCTGGATGCCGATTGGGTATCAGTCGCCGATCCTTGAACAATTGCTGCCAATCACCAATGTCCGATCGATCAACATCAACGATCGATCGGCCGAGGGACCGCCATCGCAACGCGGGCTGCCCGTCCAGTTGACCGTCGATGGCGAACAGCAGGCGATGTTTCAGTTCGCGGCCGGAATGCCCGAGAATCAAGCGATTTGGAAAAGTCTGCCGGGACAGATGTGGGCGATTCTTGGTGACCCAAAACCTGCCGCGACGGTTTGGGCAACGACAGTGCTGCCAGCAGGTGCAAATCCCTTGGACGCGGATCGCAAGCATGCATTAATCGTTCACCAGCACCTGGGATCGGGCCAGGTACTGTGGATGGGATTTGATGGAACATGGCGCTGGCGTCAGCGGGTGGGCGACACCTACCACCATCGTTATTGGGGCCAACTGGCTCGCTGGGCCGCCGCGAACAAAGTCACCGCCGGAAATGAATTCGTCCGCTTCGGCCCGGATCGACCCGATATCGAACTCGGTCAGGACTCGATCCTGCGAGCAAAATGGATGGCGCCGTTCCTGCAGAAGTTTCCGCGATTGAAAGCTCACGCCGATATTTTTCGTGCTGGCGATCCACCGGGAAAGGTCTTCAGCCGCATCGACCTGGGTCCATCGGCAGTCAGTCCGCTACAGCACGAAGGGAAAGCCGTCGGTCTGCCCGCGGGGGAATATCGAGTCACCTTGACGGCCGAGAACGTGGAACTCGGCGACAAGTCTGTCGAAGCGACGCTGTACGTACATGATCGCCCGAGCCAGGAACTGAGCGAACTGTCCGCGAACCGCGACTTGTTGACACAAATTGCGGACGTGAGCGGCGGTCGCCTGTTCCTGCCGGACCAGTTGCATGAATTACCCAAGATGTTCAAAACGTACGACGGGAATGTCTCTCGCTATGAAGAAACGCCACTCTGGGATCGCTGGCCCTGGCTGGTGCTGCTCTGCGGCTTGATGACCGCCGAATGGGTCGTTCGAAAACTGAATGGACTACCGTAAGCGAGAGCGGCGATAGGGAGATCAATCGTGTCCGCCACCAGATGCGAATGGACGTTCGATGAGATCATGCGGATGGCGAACCGCACGGCTGCGTATTCGCATTTAGCGCTGACGGCATTGATGCTGGTCTTGTTGACGACGATTCAGATTAATCGCGACGTGTTGGCAATCGTCGCCTTGGATCTACTGCTCACCGTTCCAATCCCGGTGGCCGCGGCGGACGCCATTGGCCATCTCGCATTTCACTATTTTCGCGGCACTGCTGTCTCGATCCCGACGTTCGTCAGAGTCAGTATCATCTTGATTGAAGTCACTTTGTTCGGTTGGGGATTATTGATGATCCAGATGCTGCCGACGATGAGCCAATCACAATGAGCGACGATCACAAGGACTTCGATTCATTCACGGTCTCGCCCTGCAGCCGCGGTGAGGCTGTGGAAATGGCCATCCAGACGGGGGTGATCGCTCACCTGGTGATCTGCTTGCTGGCACCATTTGGGCTGGCCGCCTACGGTGCAGGGGGACTCTGGGCCGGCTTTGGGATCAGTTGCATGCTGGCCGCCGCTATTCCTTTTGTTCTCGTGCCCGCCACCGCCGCGATCGGGTTCTTCACACATTTGGCCTTTCATCGGACTCAAGTACCGATCCCGACACTTGTTAGAGTGCTCGTCATCCTCTTCGAGGCCTCGCTGCTTGGCTGGGCTGTATTGATCGCAATGACGGTGCCTTAAGCGAGTTTGCAGGCCTCGATCCGTGCCCGAAGGAGTCCCTTGGGCCATAAGTCCGCCCGCGACCGAGTCCCCTGTCCGAATTTTGAGAATTTGTTTATCATTCCGCCCGATGCCAGCGGCGGTTTGATCGGAATCCGACACCGCGGCATCGGGGATAGTGGCGGAGATGGGGCGAGTCATGCCACGGATGGCAGGTCTGGTGGGATTGCTGCTGATTGTCTGCGCGGGAGGGTGCCTGTCGAACCTCTCTGCGCCGACGATGTTACCCCCCCAGCAAATGCCGACGCCCGTTTTCATGAGTCCCCCGCAACCGGTAATGCCACTGGTCCCGCCCACGACTCAGGCCCCGGTGATCATTCCCACCGATACCAATATTCTTCCTACGTCTGTGACCACGCCAAGTTCTGACGGCGGCCGGCTGACGACCGAAGCGGTCTTGCCCAACCTGGGGGACATCTATGGCCGGACGGCCCAATCGGCAGACGCGGAGCGAAATCCCCTGATCGTCATCCCCGGCGTTCTCGGATCGCGACTGGTCGACGATACGTCGCGCCGTGTGGTATGGGGTGAATTCGGTGGCGATGGCATCGACCCCAGCACCCCGAACGGAGCCCGCCTGCTGGGGCTGCCGATGGCCGAAGGAAAGCCGCTGAGAGAGCTCGTCGACAACGTCCATGTGCAGGGTGTGCTCGATGCTCTCGAAATCCGCGTCTTCGGCGTTGCGTTTGAAATGGGAGCCTATCGCGACATCCTGGTTGCACTGGGCGTGGGCGGATATCGCGAAACCATGGGCCGAGCGGATCTGAACTACGGCAATGGCAATCACAATTCCTTCCAGTTCGCCTACGACTGGCGGCGCGATAATGTCGAGAACGCACAACGGCTGCATCAGTTCATCCTCGGCAAGAAGGCCGAGATCGAAGCGATTCGCCAGCAGAAGTATGGAGATGCCGCTCCGCCGGTGAAATTTGATATCGTCGCACACTCAATGGGCGGTCTGATCGCTCGCTACTATCTTCAATATGGCGATGCTGACTTACCAGAAGACGGTTCGATTCCCAAGTTGACATGGGCCGGTGCGGCGAACGTCGATCGAGTCGTCCTGGTCGGAACGCCCAGTGCAGGTTCCATTGACGCTGTCGAAAACATGGTGAAGGGCGTCGTGTTCTCGCAAGCATTACCTCGCTATCAGGCGGCCATCCTGGGAACGATGCCAGGGCTATATCAACTGCTGCCGCGTTCCCGACATCGACCCGTCATCAGTGAAACAGAGCGAACATCGGTCGATATCATGGATCCCCAGATGTGGGCGCGATATCGCTGGGGGTTGCTCAATCCTTCGCAGCAGTATGTCGTCCATCAACTGCTTCCCAACGTCCCCGACCCAGGTCAGCAACAGCGCATCGCGTACGACCATGTGAAGAAATGCCTGGATCGAGCGAAGGCGCTCCACGCAGCACTCGATGTTCAAGCCAGACCGCCAGTCGGAATCTCGGTGCATCTGATTGCCGGCGACGCCTATCCCACCTCAGCCCAATCGTGGGTCCATGCGGATGGACACGTCTCAGTGGCTTCGAAACTTCCTGGCGATGGCAAAGTCACGCGAGCCAGCGCGCTGATGGATGAACGCTACACAGAAGGGGCCAAATGGTCCCCACGGCTTGTCACTCCAATCAAGTGGTCCAGCGTTAACTTTCTGTTCACCGACCACCTGGGCCTGACCAAGGACCCAGCCTTCACGGATAACGTGCTGTATCTGTTGTTAGAAGCACCGCGGTAGCGATCAGAGTTGATGTTGCCTTTTGGCAACACGGTCCGATTCGCAGCGCACACCGTATTGGCGACATTTTGACCGGCATCCTATTCGTTGGAAGCGGGATTTCTGACACTGCTGGTGTTAATGCGAGCAATTTCGACTCGCGAAAAAACAACTTCTTGCTCGCGCCCGGTGACACGACCTATCATCAAAATGGTCCCGCCATTCTGATGCGCTGTGTATCTGCCACTGGCGGGCCTCCCTTTCGATTTCGAGTCACACTATGCGTTGTTTTGGCTTTGCCTTAATCAGTCTCGCGGCTTATGGATCGACTGCGTGGAGTGCTCCTGCCGATCCTCAGCAGACCAGCGAGCAACAAGAAATCATCCAGGCGCAGCAGGCGGACGATCAAATCCGGCGGCCTACCGCCGAAATGATTCACAAATATCAACCGCTCCATAATCGGTATGGAGGCATTTCAGGACTGCGGATCGCCATGGACCGCATGGCCCAGTTGGATGAGGCCCGTGACGCTCGCGCCGTTCGATACTGGGATTTGATGAATCTTCCGTTGCCACTTCAGCAACCACTGACAGAGGCCCAGCGAGCTGACCTGGAAACTTTCATCGGTGCCTTTGGCACATCGGCGCAAACAGCAGTCGCTCGTCGAGTCGTCACGGAGAACGAAAAGGTTGTTGAAGCCTTCGCAGCCCAGCAGATGCTGGACAAGCTCCAGTTGCAGACGACCAGCGATGTCCTTTCAGCAGAGCAACTCAAGGGGTTGGAAGAGATCGACACGAAGTATCAGAACACGCCAGCGGCGGCAATTGGTAAGCAGTTCCTGCGAGCCCATTACAATCGGCAGTCGCAGGAAGAAGCGAAAATGGACGGTTTGGTCCCTGCCGACAAGGCGGAACAGTTGGCAAGTCGTCGACTGGGAGAAGCCCGAGGACGATTGGGATCGAGAAATGACAAGGTCCCGTTTCGACAGGCCCTGGCCAACATCGTCGAAGATTATCCCGATACGCTCGCCGCCAGAGACGCCGCCGCGCAATTGGTCAATGTTCAACGAGAGATCGAGGCAAAAATGGCAAACTCGAAATTCATCAACGAATATTGGGACGCTCAGTATCCCTTCCGCACGATGAAACCATCAACCGACAATTTCTATCACAACTGATTGGTGAATAGCGGTTGCCCCCCAAGCGTGATCCACGAAATGACGACGGCTACCTCTGTTCGAGGTAGCCGTTTTTATTAATTCGCATGAGATGCAATCACTCTTTCCCGTCATTCCCGCGTGCGCGGGAACGACCGCAGTGCTACTGCTGAGCTTTCACCTGGCTGATCGCAGTTCGCTTTTCGAGCGAGGCCTGCAGGATCTTGATATAGCCTTTGTAGTCTGCGTAGCCCTCGGACTTTTGCAGCAGATCGGCATCGGGACTGAGGATGACCGTGCAGGGGAGTCGTTCGACTTCCAGAATCTTCGCGATCTTGGCATCGCGGTCGAAGTCCAGATGGACGGGAATGAAATCGCGTTCGATGGCCGCCACCAACCGCTTGTCAGCTAAGGTCTCGCGCTCGAGCTTGTGGCAGAAGTGGCACCAACTGGCCCCGAAAACGATCAGCATTGGCTTATCGGTTTCGATCGCCAGCTTGTGAGCCGCCTTCAGGCTTTTATGCCACTTCAATTTGCCATCGGCAGTTTGTGCCGATCCGATTGCAGCGAGACCGCCTAATGCCAATCCGGAACCGAGCAGCTTTTGGCAAAATCCACGGCGATCCATCGCGATGTCCTCAGATTGGTGACGGCAGTCGACTGCGAGCTAGTCGTATTATCGGCAGTCTATCCCTTACAACTGTTCAGCTTTTGCTGATTGGTAATTAGGGAATCACCGGCGCAGTCTCGAAGAAACGCGGCCCTGCTCGTTCCTGAAGATGTGACGCGGAAGAATAGGCGCAGCGCGTCACCGCGCAAAGGCCAGTTTGCTACCCCGCCTGCCGCTGTCGCCATCCCCGCAAAACGCAAAGGGACGGCGAATCGAACCAGAGCGTTCGAGAATGTGAGGACACCGCGATCAACGACGAATAGGATCTCGCCCTGCGCGGTTACTTCAAGCCGGGGAAATTGATGCCGGGAGGTAGCCCTGGTGGCCCTTCGTCGCCGGCTGGGTTGGCCGTTGCGGCACCCTTTTCCTTGACCAGCGTCTTCCGGCCCTGACGCAGGTTCTCGAAGCTATTGCCCGAGACGACGTAGTACCAGTCGACGAATCGATTGTTCAATTCTTTGACCAGCTTCTCGCCTGCTTTCACCTTCTCGTTGTACGACTTCAGATTGGATTCATAAGTCTTCTGATCCTGCTCATACTTCGCCAGATTCGCTTCGTAGATCTTCTTCGGATCGCCAGCAGTATTAACGGGAGCCAACGCGTCGACCGAGGCACTTTCGTCGGCCGCCTCTGGAGTTTCTGACGGCTCTTCTGGCTTGGTCGGTTCTGTCGGCTTGGGCCCCAGTCCCTTAGGATCAAAGGTCACGGTCACGTACAGGTAACGGCTCTTCTGCTTCGACTTGGACTCGTCCTGCTTGTCCTTGCCTTCATCATCCTTCTTCTCGCCATCCTTCTTTTCTGCATCCTTCGCTTCGCCGTCTTTGCCTTCTTCTTTGGCAAAGCCAACTTCTGCTTCTTCCTCGGTTCCCGTGAAGATTTCGCCGAACTTTAGATCGTAGGAGACCCCTTGATCGGTCACGGCCACAACTTCGCCGTCCTTCGGAATCATCCGGACGGAGCCCCCTTTGTTCGACTTCGCCAGCAGGAAACCCTTCATGCTGAGATCGACAGCCATCTCCATATCGAGCGTTTGCTCAAGCGGCTTGCCGCTACGCAGACCCTGCGCCATGCGGGCAGGCTTGCGACGGACGCCGACAATCTTCAATTCATCCAGTGCCGAGACCAGCTTGCGAACCTCTTCCTGGTTCAGCTCATCTTTCGCTTCATCGATCCCATCCATCTTCCACGGATCAGACGAATTCTTGCGGACCAGGTGATTCTGCTCGCCATCGACCAAAGTTCCCTGGCCGACGTCGACGCTGGTCGTGTCAATGTCGATCGAATTCAGTTTGGTTCCGTCAATCTTCAGCAGGTCAGCTTCAATCCAGTCAGCGAACTTCGTCGAAACCTGGATATCCAGCTTCGCCATATAAGTCGCCTTTTCGTCGGGGCGACGGATGTAATACATCCCTGTGCGGCCTTTGACTTCCTTGCCGATGATGTAGTCCGCCAGAACCTTGCCGGTGGCGTCCTTCAACGTGATTCGGTTACCGATCCCCTTGAGATCCGTCGCCGCTTCGGCTTTCGGATCGAGCACGCCAAAGTCGGCATGTTCGCTATCGCGTCGGCCGGCGAAGCCTTCCCGGCGAATCCCGATCATCGAGGCCGCGGTCTTGGCCAGGCGGTCTTTACCATCTGCTGGATAACTGTGAGCGTAGGGGATTCGCCACATGCCCGTCTTATCCTGCACGATGGCAAATGGACGAACGGTCGCGGTATCGGGATTGTAGCTGGCCACTTCCAGTGACTTTGCCGCCTCGGCATCCGTGAAGTCCGGGTAAAAGACTTCCCCGATATTTGTGACCTCGGCAGTCGCCTTGGGAGCCGATGGCCCCGCAAATCTCGCGGCAACGACAGAGACAACGGCAACAACAACGAAAGCTATGGTTCGCTGGGATTCGTTCATGACGAAGGACCTGCGTAATAAAACGGATTCAAGGACGACGACAACACAACCTGAGCAATACTCTTCACCGCGATCAACTCACCGACGCTTGCGGCGAGCCGGATCAATGACCTTGTTCTCTCGCGAGACCCGGCCGAGCAGCATGACGATTCCAAACAGGACGGCCGGAATCGGCGACACGATCAATGCACCGGCGTAGAACAGATGTTCGATCGCACGGACGTTACGATCCGATTCGACCTTACTCGCTTCGATGCTATGTTCTTTTCGCTGATTGATGATCGTCTCTTCGACTTCAATACGACGACGTTCTTCCTGCTCCGCAATCTGCAATTGGATGATCTTGGCCTGATCATCCATGGTCGTATCTTTCTTGATCTTCTCGACCTTCTCTGCAAACCGCTTCTTCGCATCGTCCAGGGCCGACTTCGCATCATCGGCGGCTTCTTGTCGTTCCATGGTCGATCGTTGAATGTACTTTGCGGTTTGCTCTTCGACCCGTGTCAGCGATCGATGCTTCGCGCGACGTTTGCGAAGATCGATGAACGACGAATCACCGGCCAGGTGATCGACCGCGTTCAATACGAAGGTCACGTTGTCCAGATTCAGGCGGAACTGCTTCCGTTCGCGAACCATGAAGAACCAGTCGGAAATCAGGTCCGAGTCGGCAACATAGATGGCATTGATCTTGGTATCACCAGCAGCATCTTTCGGTGACGTGATCTCAGCCGCGACGACGTAGAAGTCATTGTCGTCGCTGTAGTGAATCCCGGCTTTACGAATCTTCGTACTATTGACGGCGATCACCTCGCCCGTCGAGGCGTTGGTCACCTGCTGCTTCTCGGTAAAGTCGATTGGCACGCTGGTGGCACCTCCGTCTGAGGTGAGAGAGCCCGTCGCGGTGATGTCGACCGTGCCATTGAATTTCGGCGAGATCGCCGTGGTATCAATGTAGAGCGATTCTCCAGCGGAACCGATCACCTTCAAATTCGTGTCGGTATTCGTGAATTTGACTGGTGCGCCCCCATTGAGAGAGACAGTCCCTGCAGAACCGTTGCCGCTGGTGTCTTGGATTGCGAGCTTATGAGCCCCCGCCGGACCGATAACGGTATCCCGACGAGCCGACGAGGCGCCGACCGCAACTCCAGAGCTTCCGGCGTAGGTCGTGGCGTCATGCTTCACATTGACCGAACCACCAATCACACGAGGGGGATCCTCTTCGATCTGCATGCCACCCATGAAGTTGGCCTTGATCAAATCGTCCCACTCCAACAATCCTGACCGGCGACCGGTCAGCAGCAGCGGAGTGAACTCCAGCTTGCTTCCCTTGCGCGGCCGAATTGACCCCGTAAAGAACAGGAACATTTCCTGCAAACCGCTGGTGATTTCGCTGCGATGATTGAATGCCGCATCAATCCCGCTTTGACGGCTGATCGACACGATTTCCGGTCGCAGCATTTCGGACCATTCGGGATGCAATGTCATCACGGTTTGATCGAACACGACCTGATCGTATTTCCACTGGATTCCGAGCGCGTTCACCAGCGATGTGGCCTTGCCTCCCTCAGCCTTTTGCTCGTTGGGCATCCCCATCTGCATCATCGGATTGCCGCCTTGCTTAGGCTTTGGCTGACGAGGAGCGAGAGACGGATTGATCGCAGGCAGCGGATCGTCGAAGATCAGAACGGGTTTCCCCTTCTTGACATAGTCGACGAAGTTCTTCGATTCGTTCTGGCCGAGTGACGATGGCAACACCGCAATCACGACATCGTACTTACTTTCATCAATCGGTGCCGCGGGCGACACATTCTCGACGTTGTACTGCTTCTTCAGTTCGGTCACGATTCGCCATTCGGGCGAACTGCGGAACGAACTCATATCAAACCCGCCGTTCAGCTTGGCGTCTGTTTCCAGAATGCCGATCGTCTTGCGTTTTTCAGCGGCGACGGTCCAGACCGAACGGGTGAGTTCATATTCGACAGGCAGCCCCAAGTCGAAGAATGGGACCACAACTTCGCTGGCACCACTGTTCACGACGACGCCCAGATAAACTTCGTCGACCTGGACGCGACCAGCGCGATCCGATTGGACCTTGCGGCCTTCGATTCCATACTTCTTGGCTTCGTCGGCCTGAGGGCTCGCGGGATCGACCGTGACAACGCGAACGCTGACATTGCGATTGCTGACTTGTTCGTACTGCCCCAACAAACCAAGCAAGGTCGTCTTGACCGGCACATACTCTCGAGGAACCTCGCGGCTGACAAAAGCCTGGATGGTCACAGGTCGTTTGTCGGTGATTTTCGACAAAAGATCTCGCGTGGTCTTTGACATGCTGTAGACGTGTTCGGCTGTCATGTCGACTCGACGATTGACACCCGCCGCAAGCACGTTGACGCTGATCAGGATCAGCCCGAGCGCGACGGCTCGAACAAAGTATTGCAGGCCCATCGCGCTGCCACGCACACCACCACGCCAGTGTCGTTGCCCGATCAGCACCAGATTCAGATACAGCATGAAGATCGTAATCGACGCGAAATACAGAATGCTCTTCGGCGGAATCAATCCGATCCCCAGCGGCTCAAGCTGTCGCGACACACTCATTTGATCGAAGAACTGGTCGCTGCCAAGGATCTTCTCCAGCATCGCCGGGACAGGAATCTGGCCAACAAAGACCGGAATCGCCGCGACCAACGCACCAATAATGAACGCGACAGTCGCGCTGCTGGTCAGGTACGAAGCCATCATCCCCGCGCTCAGCATCGCGCAGCCGGCCAACCAGTAGCCCAGATACGTCGTCATCAGCACGCCAGCATCGGGATCGCCGATCACGCGAAGGACCATGGCATGCGTCAGCGAGAAGACGAGTGCCACGCTATAGACTGAGATCACCGCCAGATACTTTCCGAGCAGAACTTCCAGATCGGAGACAGGCAACGTGAACAGCAGTTCTTCCGTTCCCAGTTTGCGTTCCTCCGACCAGACACTCATCGTGATGGCTGGGACGATGAACAATAGTAGCGACGGAAACCACTCGTTCAACTGATCCAGCGTGGCCACATCGTTGTTGAAGAACCGCTCCTGAAACGCCGCGAAAGCGCCCAGAAACACGAACACAACGATGAACAGATAGCCGATCACTCCGGAGAAATAGCTCCAGAAGTTACGCTTGAAAACCGCCAGGATAACGTGACTTCGCATCTGACTGGAAACCTTGCAGAATCTCGGATGTAAAACCACTGAACCAATTGCAATCGGGAATCACCAACAACGAGCTTTCTCATCGAAAGCCAAGTCGGCCAATTACAGGAATGAATCGCCGACGGCTACTTCGCCGCACCGGTCAATTCGCGGAAGCGAGCTTCCATGCCTCGCTCACCCTGCTCCAGATCGTCGACAGTGCCGTCCAGCACCAGTCGCCCCTCATTGATCAAGATCACTCGGCTGCAGACAGCGCGAACTTCTTGAAGAATATGGGTCGAAAGCAGAATCGTTTTCGTTTTCGCCAGGCTTAAAATTAATTCGCGAACGTCATGCGTCTGGTTCGGATCCAGGCCGCTAGTCGGTTCGTCCAGAATCAAAACCTGAGGATCATGCAACAACGCCTGGGCCATCCCCACACGCTGACGATAGCCCTTGGACAGTTTGGAAATCGGCTTGCCCCACACGCCCTTCAACGAGCATTTATTGGCAACGAACTCCAGTCGCTCATTCAATCGAGATCGAGTCATCCCCCGGGCTGAACCCAGGAAATCCAGGATCTCGGAAGGTGTCATTTCGAGGTAGAGTGGTCCATTTTCGGGCAGATAGCCCAGGATCTCCGCCGCCTTCAGGCGATCGGTCGAGACATCGAAGCCACCAATTTTGGCTGTGCCCGCCGTCGGAGCGAGGAAGCCGGTCAGCAACTTCATCGTCGTCGACTTACCGGCACCGTTCGGCCCCAGAAACGCAGCCACCTGGCCGCGGGGAACTGAAAAACTGATATTCTGCGTCGCAGCAAAAAGACCGTACTCTTTGCTGAGACCGATCGCTTCGATCATCGCACCCGACGTGTCACTCATGGAGTCGCATCTCACGAAAGCAAATCAGGGAATCAAAACTCACCAACACAGCGGAATACGAAATTCTGGTCGCCACTGTTGGATCTTGCAAGCAACGTGGGCAAATCCAGCAACGCCGCCCAACGACAATGGTCGTCGGGCGGTGACTGCAGCAATGAACTGGTGAACCTACTCGTCCTCACCTGGGGTCACGTTATTGAACGTAATTCCGAAGTGCTTATTGAAGTTCTGAACCCAGCGCATGTCGAGCAGTTGTTGCTCCTGGCTGGCAAGAAAGTCGTAAGGAGTGGGGAACTCGCTGGTGAATCGTTCTTTCATGAACTTCTGCTGCAGTTCCTGCATGACGACGCCCCCGTCTGGTCCACTGCCGTCCCGATCGTGAACCTTCACGACGTAGAACACAGTCTTCTGTGGATTCAGGGACACGCCAACTTCGCCGTCGCTTAACTTCTCAAAGACCAGCTTGAAGAAGTCAGGGCCTGGATTGCCAATTTCGCCACCCAAGTTCGACTCGGTCGGGAACGGCAGTCCCATCGTCGGCACGCTTTGCGATGTTCGCAACCAGCTGAACATGGGGACTTCGCGAACAGAGACCGGTGGTGAATCCTTGGTCCCATTAATCGTCTGTCCGGACAAAGCCGCAGACACATCGGCAGGAGCCTTGCGAATCAACTCGGCCAAGTCGTTGGCTCGCGTCTGAGCCAGCGTGCGAGCCTTCTCAAACTTCCAGGAATCCAAGACCAGTTGCCGCGTTTCTTTGTTGGCAAGATCAGGAATCTTCGCAGGGATCTCGGCAATCTTCCAATATGCATAACGTGCGGTCAACGAGTCGGCGCGTTGCGGAGCATAGAGCGAGACGCGAGCGCCACGACCGGAGCTGTTCGTCTCAAAACACAACTGATAAACCTTGCGAGCATTCCGCTGAGAACTCACGGCTTCGTCTGCGTCGCCAATTTTTTCGTCGAGCGACGACGAGAGTTCAATCTGCGTCATTTCCTTGGTTTCGTGATACTCCAAGCCATTCTTTTCGGCATAGGCTTTACATTGATCTGCGAACGAGGAGGAAATCTTGTCGCGTTCTTTTGCATCCGCGGACAGATACTTCATCCCCATTTCCATCATGAATTCAAACGCCTTGTCGGCCGCGTCGCTCATCTTTGAGAACGCCTTGTCGCGCAACAGAGTTTCACGAATATCCAGCTTCAGGTCATCATCCAATTCGCGATAACGAGCCGGAGCGCCTGGAGTCGGGAACCGTGGCGGCATCGCGGGCGTGGTTAGCTTGGGGGGAAGTTCCGCATCGCCACCCGGCAGTGCCGGAGTGGGAAGAGTGACACTCTCCTTCGCCGATTCCGCGGGTTGTGGATCTTTCTTTTCTTCTGCGGCAGGCTTCACAGCTTCTTCAGCGGGTTCTGCCTTGGCAGGTTCGTCTTTTGCAGGTTCGTCTTTCTTGGCGGCCTCATCCTCACCGCACTTAGGCTCTTCTTTAGCAGGTTCTGCTGGCTTATCGCCTTCCTTCGCGGGCTCCTTTTTCGGCTCTTCCGTCGCGGCCTTTTCCTTCTCAGGAACATCGGTCGCAGGCGGGTTCGATGGGCCAGGGCCCGGAGGCGTCTCAGGAACAACATTCACCGGAGTCGCTGCGTCGGCGGCACCCTCGACGTTTTCGGCACCGCTCTTCAAGTCTGGCATCGACGAATCGGGAATTTCGAAAATCCGATAGCGATCTCGATTCGCCAGATAATAGTCGACAACTTCTTGATCGGTCGGCTCTGACAATCCCTTTTCGTAGATCTCAAGATCAGCCGCCTTCAAATAGGCCAGCTTCACCTTTGGCATCTCGAGAAAGCCAGGGTTCCCGTATTCGTCTCCGCGGAAACTCTTTCGCTTGTCGAAGTACTCTCGCAACTCAGCCTCAGACGGCTCAGGCACAAGGTCCGGCTTCACGAATTCGGTGACCGGCAGAGCGACCGCGGTCAGTCCTTCGCGGACATTCATCTTGCGGAAATTTTCCCAGCGTTGATCCGGCGTCATGAACGCGGTTCGCCCCGCACCGCGGATGTATTGCAGGTACATCTGCACACCAGCGGCCGGTGGAGACAACAGACGCTGAACGAGCTGAACTTCCAACTCCTGGCGAATCAAACTGAAAACTTCCGCCTCAGACAGCCCGGATTCCTTGATCGCGCCGAGGTACGCCTTTTCGGTCAACTTCTTATTAGTTGCATCGCGAAGAAACTCCGTGACCGCGTCGTCAGAGACGTTAACGCCCATGCGCCTGCCTTCGTGATCCAACACGGAATAGCTGGTCATGGCCTCGACACTGTTATTGCCTTGACCGAACTGTGGAGGCCGGGACCCCTTCTCGGTCTTATCAGCCAGCAAGGCCAGGAATTGATTGATGCGCATGCGATTGCGCTGCAGTTCCGAGAGCTTCTCTTTGCTCAAGCTGCCGAAGGCCGTTTGAACGGGTGCCTTGGGAGCCGAATAGGTGGTCCCGACGAACGCAGCCGCACCTCCGACGAAGAATCCGACCACGCCATACATCACCGTATGACCACGTGGATAGCCGATGATCGACATCCCCGCACCACACAGGACGGCAAAGAACAGGGCGGTCGATGACCCCGAGAGCCGGTTGGCACCGCGGACATCGTCAACCAGAAATGCGAAGATCGACATGATGGTAATGACCACCATCCACTGCCGCTGGTTGCGTCGAACCGAAGCCAGAAACTGCATTGTCATTGATTAGGCATCCTTTACCCGGACGTCGGTGGCGGCGAGCGTTTCCACGAGGGGACGAATATCCCTTCCCAGACGGCAACGCTTGACAGACCGGCGCACAATCCCTTATTGGAATTCATCGCCCAGTCGGCCGCATTGTAGCTTTGCTGACTGACCGCACAAGAGAAGCAACGGGGGCTGGGCGACAATGTACTGCCAAAAACAGCTCATTTTGTCTCGCTTCGCGCTGCGTCATCAGGCTGTTTCAGGGCAGGGGGGTTCATCCCCCGAGCGTGCAGAAACGATCCGGCGCGGCACCTTGCCGATGCATTTCCGGGCCGCGCCTCGCTGTTTCAACTCGGATTTACGTTTTTACTTGGAAATAAATGGTGGCAGGTAAACCAACGAAGAAACTGGTCATCGTCGAATCCCCAGCCAAAGCAAAAAAAATTGGCGGGTATCTCGGCGCGAATTACACGGTCATGGCCAGTATGGGCCACGTCCGCGACCTGCCAGAGAGTGCGGCTGATATTCCGCCCGAAATCAAGAAGCTCAAGGGGAATCTGGCCAAGTATGGCGTCGACATCGAAAACAATTTCGAGCCGCTGTACATCGTCCCCAAAGAAAAGAAGAAACTTGTCAGCGAAATGAAGGCGGCCTTGAAAGACGCCGACGAACTCATTCTGGCGACGGACGAAGACCGCGAAGGGGAAAGTATCGGCTGGCACCTCAAGGAAATCTTGAATCCCAAGGTCCCCGTCACGCGGATGGTATTCTCCGAAATCACCAAAGAAGCCATTAAAGAGGCCATCCAGAAGACGCGAACCCTGGATGTGAATCTGGTTTCCGCCCAGGAAACGCGACGCGTCATCGACCGCTTGTACGGATATCGCCTCAGTCCGCTGCTCTGGAAAAAGGTGGCTCCTGGGCTGTCCGCCGGCCGCGTGCAATCGGTCGCCGTCCGCATCCTCGTCAATCGAGAACTGGAACGACTGGCGTTTCGATCGGGTACTTATTGGGACTTGAAGTCGGCTTTGGGCACCAAGGCCGGGGCTGGATTCGAAGCTTGGCTCGCCGCTGTCGGCGGAAAACGAGTCGCCAGCGGCAAGGATTTCGACGAGCAAACCGGCAAATTGAAGACCGATGCCGATGTCGTCCTGCTCGATGAAGCCACCGCTCGCGATCTGGAGTCGCGACTCAAGACGCAGCCGTGGAAAGTTTCGTCCATCGAAACGCGGATGCAGACCCGCAAGCCGTACGCACCGTTCACCACCAGTACGATGCAACAGGAATCGAACCGCAAGCTGAACATGTCGGCTCGCGAAACGATGCAGACCGCTCAGCGACTGTATGAAGACGGCTTGATCACTTATATGCGTACTGACAGCGTCAACCTGTCGCAAGAAGCGCTGAATGCCGCTCGAAACTGCGTCAAAGACCGTTATGGCACGGAATACCTGAGCCCCGAACCTCGCCAGTTTGCGAACAAGACGAAAAACGCTCAGGAAGCACACGAAGCCATTCGTCCGGCGGGAACCGAGATGAAGACGGCCGAAGAGCACGGGCTGTCGGGCAGAGAAGCCGCCCTGTACGCGATGATCTGGAAGCGAACCGTCGCTACTCAGATGGCCGAAGCTCAACTCCGCTTCGAGACGGCGATCATCAATGTCGACGACACCGAGTTCCGAGCCACAGGTCGACACGTCGTCTTCGCGGGCTTCTTCCGAGCTTACGTCGAAGGGGTTGACGATCCGGATGCCGCCCTCGACGACACCGAATCGGCACTGCCCCCTCTGACTGAAGGCGAGACGCTCAACTGCAGCAAACTGGATGCGGTCGGCCACGAAACCAAGCCTCCCGCGAGGTATACGGAAGCGACGCTCGTTCGAGCACTCGAAGCCGATGGGATTGGACGCCCCAGTACGTACGCCTCGATTATCGGCACGATTCAGGATCGTAAGTACGTTGTGAAGACTGGCAACCAACTGGTGCCAACTTTCACCGCGTTTGCTGTGACCAAACTCCTTGAGGACTACTTTCCCAACCTGGTCGATCTCAGCTTTACAGCCAAGATGGAGCAGGACCTCGATGATATCGCCAACGGTGAAGGCCACCGCCAGCAGTATCTGAGTCAGTTTTATCTGGGCGAAGCGGGACTCGACGAACAGGTCAAAACGAAAGAAGAATCGATCGACGCCCGTTCGGCCTGCACCCTGCAATTTGCCGGCCTGACGCCGCGCATCCGTGTTGGCAAGTTCGGCCCGTATCTGGAAACGGAACGCGACGGCCAACCCGTCACGGCCTCGATTCCAGCCGACATGGCACCGGCTGACATCACGAACGAAATCGCTGAAAAACTGATCGAATTAAAGCAGCGTGGGCCTCAATCTTTAGGGACTCACCCTGAAACTGGCCTGCCGATCTTCCTGATGGTCGGACCGTTCGGCCCCTATCTTCAACTCGGTGAAGTCGTCGAAGACGGCCCGAAGCCAAAACGAGTCTCCATCCCCAAGGGCCGCGATCCTCAAACGCTGACGTTCGAAGAAGCGATGGCCTACATCGGACTACCACGCCAACTGGGCGTTCATCCCGAAACAGGTCACGTCGTCAACGCGGGCATCGGCATGTACGGCCCGTATGTGAAGCACGAAAAGATCTTCGCTTCGCTCGGCAAGACCGACGACGTTCTGACCGTGGAACTGCCACGAGCCCTCGAACTGATCGCCGCGAAGAAAACGAAGGCCCCCGTCCTGCCGTTGAAGGAACTCGGCAAGCACCCTGACGACGACGAACCGGTCGCAATCTACGAAGGTCGTTACGGCAGCTACATCAAGCACGGCAAGGTGAATGCCACAATTCCAAAAGAACGCGACCCGCTGCAGGTCACGCTCGAAGAGGCATTGCCACTCCTCGCCGAACGAGCCGCTCGCGGTCCCGCCACAAAACGAGGTCGCGGAGGACGAGGAACCAAAGCTGCAACAGCAGCCCCGGCCGTGAAGAAAGCCGTCAAAAAGAAGGCTGCAAAAAAAACGGCCAAGAAGAAGGTGGCCGAAGAATAAGGTCACTGTCCCGATGAAATAATTGGCGAACTGAAGAAGGACGGCAGACAAGCCGTCCTTCTTCTTTTTTGTCGCGTCTGAGATTGAATGCGAAGAGTTTGCAGCACTCTGATTCGGAGACACGAAGACGCTGTCGTTTCCGTTCACCGTGCGAATGAGTTACGGTACCGGGCAGTTGCGGCTCGAATTTGCATGAACGACTCAGGGTGAAGCCTATGCGGATGGACTGGCGGACCTACTGGTTACCAATCTTGATCTTGGGATTCGCTGTCACCGGTTCGATCTCGTGCGGTGACGAACCCGTTCAGAAATCGTTGTCTCACGAATGTCGGTTTGTCGACAATCCGCCCACAATTGATGGCATCGCTGACGATCTCGCTTGGAAATCAGCACAACCGATCGACCGGTTTACTCTGCCATGGCTCAAGGAACAGGAGCGTCCGGCGCGCACAGCGACCAAGGCCCGACTGGCCTGGGATCGTGAGTTCTTGTACTTCATCGCCGAGATGGACGACGGCGACCTGTTTGCGGATCTCACCGAACACGATGCCAAGATCTGGAACAACGACGTTTTTGAACTGTTCTTGAAGCCGGCCATCGACAAGACGGGCTATTACGAGTTCCAGGTCAATGCCGCAGGCACTGTTCTCGATATGTTCCTGCCAAAGCGGTCCTTCGACAATTTCGAGCAACAAGTGAAAGACGGGGACTTTAACGTTGACGTGAAGGTGACCCGAAACGGAACATTGAATCAGCGGACCGACAAAGACCAGGGCTGGACCGTCGAAGGACGCATCCCCTGGACGGATTTTCTGCGAACCGGTGGTCGTCCCGCTCCCGGAGAAGTCTGGAAGTTCGCCCTCTGTCGCTACGACTACTCCGTCGAATTTGACGAGCCCGAACTCTCATCATCGGCTCTACTGCAGATTCGCAGCTTTCATCAGCACGAAGATTACGCCGATCTCAAGTTCGTCGGCCCCGCGACTCGCACTGTTGAGCAAAGCAAGGCGTTCGATCCTCATGCCAAATTGCCAACGCTGACCACCTCGCGAGTGGTTGGTTCACCTGAGCCACCTGACCCGTATCGGACTGAACGACGGTATCCGAAGTTGAAGGTCGACTTTCCAATTATTGTCGCTCATCAACCTGGCAGTGACCGCCTGTGGACGATCACACAAGATCGCTCGTTCTCGTTGACATCGATTCGCCGGTTTGTGGATTCGGTGGACGTGGCAGAAACAGAGATCTTGCTGCCGCCAGACAATCGAGTCGCCTACGACATCTGCTTTCATCCCGACTTTGCGAACAATGGCTTTGTCTACATCGGGCATAACCGCCCGAAAGTCGAAGGAGGCGAAAAGTATTCGACCATCTCTCGCTTCCATGTGAATCCGCAGCCTCCCTACGAATTCGATCCCAAGAGCGAAATGACGATCATCGAGTGGGCGTCGGACGGACACAATGGAGCCGCCATCACCTTCGGCCTCGATGGGATGCTGTATGTCACCTCGGGAGACGGCACATCGGATAGCGATACGAATCTGCGTGGGCAGGAGATGTCCAAACTCACCGCCAAAGTCTTGCGGATTGATGTCGATCATCCGACCGCTGGCAAGACGTATGCGATCCCAATCGACAATCCCTTTGTCGGTCAGGCAGATGTCGCCCCCGAGACCTGGGCCTATGGACTACGCAATCCGTGGCGAATGACGACCGACCGCAAAACCGGACACATCTGGGTCGGCAACAATGGACAAGACCTGTGGGAGCAGGTCTATTTCATTCGCAAGGGGGACAACTACGGCTGGAGCGTCTACGAAGGAAGCCATCCGTTTTACCTGCAACGGCAACTGGGGCCGACACCACATGTGAAGCCGGCGCTCGAGCATCATCACAATGAATCGCGATCACTAACGGGAGGGATCGTCTACTACGGCGCCAAGCTTCCGGAACTGACCGGTGTCTATGTCTATGGCGACCATTCCACGGGCAAAGTCTGGGGGACTCGCCATGACGGACAGCGGGTCACCTGGCATCAGGAACTGGTCGATACGCCGTTTCATATCACGGGATTCGGCACGGATTCGCATGGCGAGTTGCTGATCTGCGATCACGCAGGAAATGGGGAGGGCGGATACTACGCCTTGGCTCCTGCACCAACTACAGTCGCGACGGCCGCTTTCCCCAGAAAACTCAGTGAAAGTGGCTTGTTTCAATCGGTAAAAGGGCACGTTACCGAGCCCACACTGATCCCGTACTCTGTCAATTCTCCGCTGTGGTCCGACGGATCCCTGAAAGCGAGATTCATCGCCATCCCGGGCGACAATCCCAAGATCGAATTCAACCCGACTAAGGCCTGGGGATTTCCCAATGAGACGGTCCTGGTGAAATCATTCGCCATCGAAACGACGGACGGCGATCCAACGTCAAAGCGCTGGATTGAGACTCGTTTATTCACGAAGCAGCAGAACGAATGGGTCGGCTACTCCTATGCCTGGAACGACGAGCAGACAGAGGCGTCGCTGGTCACGAAAGAGGGGCTGGATCGCAACTTCACGATCACAACGCCGGAGGGATCTCGCACACTACCTTGGCACTATCCGAGCCGCACCGAATGCATGGTTTGCCACAGCCGCGCCGCCGCGTTCGTGCTCGGTTTAAGCACTCCGCAGATGAATCGCGATCATCACTATGGCAGTTCGGTCGAAAACCAACTGAGCGTCCTGGAGCGCCTGGGGTTGTTCCAGGATCAGGAGTGGGTGAATGACGCTCGTAATCGGCTGCGCGACGACCTGAAGAAGTCTGGACTTGATGACCAGGCCGTAAACGCAAAGATTGCTGGCATGAGCAACTCACACGAGCAGCGTGGCCCCGCCCGAGCGAACTTGCTGGCATTGCCGAATGACAAGTATCAACGCTTGGCCGATCCCTACGATCGAACGGCAACATTGGAAGGGCGAGCCAAATCGTACCTGCACAGCAACTGTGCGATCTGCCATATCGAAGCGGGTGGCGGAAATTCACAAATGCAACTCGAGTTCACGACAGCACTCGACAAAATGAAAATCATCGATATCGTTCCGCATCACGATAAATTCGGAATCCCCGACGCGCGAATCATTGCGCCCGGTCATCCGGAGCGATCTGTGCTATTGAAGCGAATTTTGACCCGTGGCCGCGGCCAGATGCCGCAACTCGCCACGACTCAGATTGACCAGGCGGCGGTCGAGATGTTTACCGAGTGGATCAACCAACTGCAGGAGGCAAAGTAACATGGCCGACGAAGAACTGTCGTGGAAGAAGAGCGGGAAGAAACAGACTGCTGCGGAGATCGCGACGATCGCCGAGAAACTGAGGTTCGTCTTTCCCAAGGACTATGCGCGCTTCCTGGAACAAGTCAACGGGGGCATCCCCAGCCACCGGCTGTTCGAGAGCCCGACGGGACCGCAGACCATCAGCTATTTCTATGAACTCGGCGATATTCGTCGAGAATCGCTGCATTTTCGCAGTGAGCGGCAGCTTCCCTCCGAATTCCTCCCCATCGCTCTGGCCGAGAAAAACGTTGTCGTCATGAATGCGGGCAAGGTGCAGCTCTGGTCCACGAGCGAAAGCGGTTTTGATCGAAGACAGATCAGTGACCTCGCCAAGTCGTTCGAGGAATTTCTTGGCAAACTGAAAAAGATTTGAACGCCCCACCGCGATGATGTGCCGGGAGGCCTGAGGGGTGCCACGGTTTTGGAGTCTTCGACACGGCCGTGTCTTTGATCGAAGACACGGCCACACCGCAGACGGTGAGTCCGTGGCACCCAAACCAACTCCCCGATAACCATTTTGGGATCAGTCATTCCAAGCCAGGGCAATGAGTTACTTCATGTTTCGTGCATCATGCCTGCTCCTGTGTGTTGCAGTTTGTCATCTACTCAACGCTGCCGACCTGCCACAGCTTGCTCCCGCAGACCTGGGACTGAATGCAGTCAAGCTCGTCGAGATGGATGGCTTGATTGCCTCGGCCATCGCGGAAAAGAAAATGCCAGGCTGCGTTGTCCTGATCGGACGACCGAAAGGGATTGCCTGGCTGAAGGCTTATGGCGACAAACGAATCGAACCCGATCACGAGGCGATGACCGACGACACCGTATTTGATCTCGCTTCGCTGACGAAGCCGCTGGCCACGGCAACTTCGATCATGAAACTGGCCGAACAAGGAAAGTTATCGATCGATGACCCCGTCTCGAAACACCTGCCTGACTTTGCCGCAGAGGGAAAAGAAGCGATCACGATTCGCGACCTGCTGGTACATCGCAGCGGCCTGATTCCCGACAACGCGATTGGGGATTACCTGGAAGGTCCGATCAAAGCGAAAGAGCGATTGCTGGCTCTCAAACCGACCGCGCCGCTCGGAACCAAGTTCATGTACTCCGATGTCAACTTCATGGTCCTGGGGGAAGTTGTCGCGAAAGTCTCAGGGAAACCTCTGAACGAGTTTGCTCGCGATCAACTCTTCATGCCACTCGACATGACCGAGACGACGTATCTCCCCTCAGACGAACTTGCCACGCGTGCAGCCCCGACAGAGCAGCGCGACGGAAAATGGATGCAGGGCCAGGTGCATGATCCAAGATCGTATCGACTCGGGGGCGTCGCCGGACACGCCGGTTTATTCGGTTCCGCCCGTGATCTGGCGAAGTACGCCACAGATGCTCTCGCAGGCCTGAAGAGCGACAACAGTCGCATCCTGAAGCAAGAAACCTGGCGGACGATGACGACGCCGCATTCGATCGCGGGGACCGATCAGAAGGGACAGCGAACGGAAGACATCCGCGGATTGGGCTGGGACATGCGGTCTCGTTACTCTTCAAATCGTGGAACGAAGTTCTCACCAAGTGCCTTCGGACATGGAGGATTCACCGGAACCGCGATCTGGATCGATCCGGGAACCGATCTCTATGTGATCTTCCTCAGCAACCGCGTCCACCCGAACGGCAAAGGACTGGTGAACCCGCTGGCAGGAAAAATTGCAGAGATCGCCGTTGATGCTGCCCAATGATCCGCCGCGATTTTCCTCTCGTAGGATGGGTTTCCAACCCGTCATTCTTCGTAGAATATGCGGCTACGCCGACGGCTTGTCGCCCCAGCGCTGGATCAACTCGTTCTTCACGCCAAGTTGGTCGCAGATCCGCGCCACCACAAAATCCAGCAGGTCGTGGATTGACCGCGGGCCGTGATAGAAACCGGGCATTGCCGGCAGCACGATCGCTCCCGCTTCCGCCAGGCGCTTCATGTTGTCCAGCGCGATCACACTCAAAGGAGTTTCTCGCGGCATCACGATCAGCTTGCGACGCTCCTTCAAATGCACATCCGCAGCACGATGAATCAGGTTTTGCGATTGCCCCATCGCAATGCTCGACAGCGTTCCCATCGAACAAGGGCAGATCACCATTCCGTCCGTCAAGAACGAACCGCTGGCGATGCCCGAGTTATAGTTTCGGTAGTGGTGATAGACAATCTTGCCCGAGAAGATTTCGCTGTCGCTGAAGATGGAACTCGCGGCATAGCCTACGGCGACCTCTTCGGGCTTCAACAATTTCAGCTTACTGTCGAGTGAAGCCTCGTCATTCGAGGGCAACAGTTGCTGCGTATCGAACTTGTCCAAGTCAACGTGCAGATCCAGTTCGTGCCGCAGCACTTCGGTCGCGGCCGGACTGATTGTGAGATGCACCGTTCGGCCTGCGGCGACCAGAACTTCGAGCAATCGCAATGAATAAGCGACGCCACTGGCACCGGTCATGGCTACGACGAGATCACGCATAATGAAGTGGGGGATAGGGCTTCGGGGGTGGGAAATAGGGCGGACGCAGGGGTACGACGCTTACGGCTTTTGACCGACGTACAAGGTCGCAATGCCGAATGTCATCGGAGTCCATTTGACATTCGACAAGCCACACTCTTCCATCTTGTCCGCTAACGCCTTGCCATAGGGAAACTGCGAGACGGATTCAGGGAGATAGTTGTAGGCTTCCTGACGATTGCGAGCGAACATCTGGCCAATTCGCGGCAGCACGTTTTTGAAGTACGAACGATAGCCCCAATTGAGCACGGGATTGGTCGGCATCGAAAATTCGAGCACGGCGACTCGTCCACCACGCTGGCAGACTCGCACCATTTCTCTCAAGCCCAGCTCGGTGTTCGTGACATTCCGCAGGCCGAAGGCCACAGAAACGATTTGAAACAGATTGTCGTCAAACGGCAAATGCTGAGTATCCGCCTCGCGAAATGTCAGCCTAGCCGCACCCGCGGCCAGTTGCTGCGAATGTCGCTTATCGCGTTTCACCTCGGCAATCCGCAGCATCTCGGGCGTAAAGTCGGTCGCCTCAACGGGAACCTGCCCTTTGCCTTTGTTCCAGTAAGCCAGAGCCAGATCGCCTGTTCCCGTGCAGACATCCAGAATCGGTGCTGTTCCAACGGGGGCCACGGCGCGAACGGTCCGCCATCGCCAGTAGACATCGACGCCTCCCGAGAGAACGTGATTCATTAAGTCATAGCGGCCCGAGATCTCGCCAAACATCTGGCGAACGCGCGCTTCGGACTTGTCGACGGCGGGTGATGAGGTGGTCATGCGGTGTGTCGGATTTCGATACGAGATTGACGATGATTTATGATTGGAGCGATGACTATATCATTCAGTAGACGCTAGAGCACTCAGCATTCTGGCAGTCCAAATTCGCTCCAGCGTTCTTTCAGTCTTAAGGCGATTTCGACGGGAATCGACAGTTGATTGGGCATCTGCCGATGGCCAGCTTCCTCGGGAGTCTTGCGTGTCGCATCGATACCAATTTTGCAGCCCACGCCTGGAATCGCAGTCGTGTGATCATCCAGATGAGTCGGCCCGTCACTCATCACGACATCACGACTTGAATCGACATTGGCACCAACGGCGAACCAGACGTGATCTTCCTGCTGAACATTCACGTCCGCATCGACTATCACGATGATCTTGTTCAATCCCAGTAACCGCGAACCCCACAGTGCATTTAACACCTGTCTCGCTTCGTGCGGGTGATCTTTGCGAATGCTGACGAAAAGCAGGTTGCGCGACACCCCCGAAAATGGCTGATGGATCTCCACAATCTGCGGAATGGCCGACTTGGCAACCGCCAGGCTCAGGCGTTCGACCGCCAATCCGATCCAGGACTCCTCGCTCGGCGGAGGTCCGGGAATAATCGCCGGCAGGACGGGGTTCGCTCGATGAGTGATCGCAGTCACTTGAATGACCGGCAGTTGTTCGGACGGCCGATAGTGCCCCATCCCACCCGCAATCGCCGGGGCGTCAACGGGATCAGCCGCGTAATCGATGTAGCCTTCCAGGACAATTTCCGACGCGGCGGGAACTTCCAGTTCGATGGATCGAGCCTTCACCAGATCCAGCCCCGACCCGCGCAGGAAGCCTCCAAACAACAACGCATCGGCGGGCGAGGCGATGTGAGCGGCACTAATCAGCGCATTCGCCGGATCACCACCCAGCGCCACCGCCACGGGAAACTGCCGTTGCTCACGAACCGCCGCCTGCCACTGCTGGAACGCCAGATGATGTCGATTCCAGTGCGGAACCAGTTGCTGTTGATTGATGACTTGGACAGGAAACCGCGCCAAACTACGAATCCCGGTCGTCGTGTCTTGAGTCAGAATCTGCCCGGCCGTGATCACCGGATTCGCTTCCTCAGGCCAACAGCGTGGAATCGGCAGATCCCACAAATTGACGTCGCGTCCTAGCTTCACGACTTGTTGACAGACAGCCGTCCGGATGACTCGCGGAGCAAACTTGGCGAGGCCGGACAGCGACGGAGCCAGCTTCAAAGCCTCCAGCCAACCACCCGATTCGGGTTGCAGCAGGCGATTCATTCGGTCCGAAAGCTGATCGAGAGTATCGACGCCCAGCGCCAGACAGAGTCGGCGTCGGCTTCCCAGCAGATTGGTCACAATGGGAATCGCGCTGTTTTTCGGCTTTTCGAACAGCAAGGCCGGCCCGCCTTCCGGCGATTTACAGACTCGGTCAGTAATGGCGGCGACTTCCAACCCGGAATCGACAGGCGTGCTGATGCGCACCAGCTCACCGGCGTCTTGCAATTTGGAAAGAAAGTCGCTGAGAAACTCGTGCGGCATGAGGATCTTGTTACCGGATAAATGGCCCTGTCAGTCCGATGCCGAGTGCGTCGTTCAGCGCGGGTTCGCCGCTCGGCAGGCGGATTATATCAACGCCGGCGCACTTGGCACTTCTGTTCCGGGCAGGTACCGTCCTGATCTCGTAACGAATATCGGGGCTCGTTTCCTGTCCAAATTGGACGAAAGTTCATGTTGCAGCGTTATCTGATGGTTTGGCTGGTGCTCAGTTCGGGGGTCTCGCTGTTTTGGCCGAGGCTCTTTCCCGGAGCATTTGATCCCTTTTTGCCATCTGGAAACGCCCTGACCGTCGGCATTTTCCTGGTCATGTTTGCGGTCGGTGCTCTGATGCGCCTGGACGAGGTGCTCGAAGTCGGTCGCCGTTGGCCTGCCGTCATCTTCGGAACGTCGGTCCAGTACGGATCGATGCCCCTGTTGGCGTATCTTATCGGCCACGCATTTGGCTTCGATAAAGCCACCATGCTGGGAGTCATCATGGTTGGATGCGTCCCCGGTGCCATGGCGTCGAATGTGTTGACGATGACCAGTCGCGGCAATGTCAGTTATTCTGTGGCGCTGACGACGCTGGCCACGATGCTATCACCGATTGCCGTTCCGTTGGCGCTCTGGATGACATTAGACGTTTCTGGAGACATGAGCGGCCAGTTCAAATTCTGGAAGGTTTCGCAGGAACTGTTGATCCAAGTTGTGTTGCCAGTCTTGTTGGGCTTTGGACTTCGGCGTCTGTCCACCGTCTTCGAACGGCTGGCCGAGCGATGGGCGGCGGTTGTCGCGAACCTCGTCATTCTCTGGATCATCGCGTCAGTCGTGGGACTGAACCGGCAGCGGCTGGGATTGGTGTTTGGATTTCGCGATGGCGGACTGATGTTCAGCGAAACCAAACTGCTGTTGGCGTTGCTGTTAATCAATGTGCTGGGTTATCTCTCGGGTTACCTGGCCGGCAGGCTGGTCGGGATGAATGATTCGATGCGGCGCGCATTGACGCTCGAAGTTGGCATGCAGAACTGCGGGCTGGGAACCACACTCGTCTTGCGACTGTTCCCCGGTGACGAATACGTGGCGGCAACCATTCCGACTGCCGCTTACACGTTTGGTTGCGTGTTCACCGCCACGATTCTGGCACTGTTCTGGTCGCGCATCCCGGTCAAGGATGGATCGGATACGGCGGTAGGTGTAAGCGTTCCGCAAACCGCATCGACGGACTCGTAACCGACGACGACAAGCCTGCTCTCAAGTTCAATAGTCACTCGACAGCCGGATCATCCCGGTATCGCCGGGATTGTAGTTGCCAATCCCCGAGGCATATTCCACCGCACGCCCGAAGACCCAACCCGCTTCGATGCGGCACGCATGACGTTTCTCACCACGACGTTCCCATCCCACCAGTAACCGGTAGTCCCGCAGCGTGACAATGTCATGCACCGCGCCAATTCGCTGGATCGAGAACGAGTTGCCTCCCAGTTCTCCAGCGATGTAGCCCCAGTGCCGCCCCTCTTCGGCACGGCTCAGTCGCCAGGCCGCTTTGGGTCGAGGGAACACCAGGTCGAATTCCTTGCTCCCGTCGGTTGGCTTGTAGATGAATCCCGCCACCGGAAGCAGCTTGATATCCTCGCGGTCCAGATCGGTGATTCCCGCGACCAATTTCAGCTCTTCATTCATCTTGAACGTGTTCACCGCCTGCCAGGGCAAGCGAAACAACTGATAGCTCTTGTTCGCGAAGTCGGTGTTCCAACTGGGGCTGACGATGACATCAAACGACCAGTCGTCACTCGCCTTGATCCCCGCACCGACATCGACAAACAGACTGAACAAATAGGGAGGAAGATCCGTCGTGTCTGGCCCATTCAGCCAGCGGAAGGCATGGCCACCGCTGATTCGAAACGACGCTCGATCAGCAGCTGCATAGTCCACGACCGCCAGATCGCGGCCGACCCATTCGAGTATTCCCAGCTGATTGCCCGTCCCCGCGACCCAACCAAACGAATGCTGCTGCGTTGCCGGAGATTCCTCTTTCTCGCCACCCTTTTCCGCTTGAACCGCCGCACCATCGATCGCAACGGCATCGCCTTGTAGCGCCCCTATCGAAAGAGCAGCGTCGTCAGGCCCGGGTGGGTCGACGGACAGCAAATCTTCGGGCTGAAGTTCCGGTTCCTCGTGAGTGTTCACGCCAAAGTAAGCCTGTCCTGCGTCATCATCATCACTGACCAGGCGAACGACCTCACGCAGCGATTCGACAGAAGTTCGCAACGCGAAGTAGGACGGCTTTGTTGGCGCTGTTCGACGCACGGGGCGAATCAGCAACGGGGAATCCGACCTCAGCACGGGTTGCAGACGCGGCCAAGTCAACGACTTCGGCGGAGCAAATGGCTGAGCCCCCTGAACCGCAGGCGCGGCCCAGACAACGATCGTCACGACAAGCAGGATGCGCCGCTGCAATGTTGTGGCCCGAGGAGTCGCAGGGAATGGGGGCGGGGGTAATATCAGTTCGCCGCGATTCGATCAAGACACGCTGTCTCGTGTATTTCTCTCTTGTAGCCAGGGTCGCCAAGACCTTGGGCGGAAGTCATTCGACATGATCCGCGCTTCAACACCCCCGTTTGCAAGTTTGACCACCCGGAACTGGCAAAATTCACAATTTCCGGGAGTCAAATCGAACCCCTTGTCAATTGTGCAAAAAAAACAAGTAGACAGCCGATTTTGCAATTTCTGCCAATCGCCCGACGACTTGGCACGGTTCGTATGAAATCTGCTGAGCAGGCTCAACCCGAGCAGTTTACCTGACCGATACTCTTTGGTGTCGGGCAGTTGCCCCGACGGATGATCCAGAGACGGATCTCAGCCATCATCAGTAGCCATTGTCTGGGAAGACGACGTTCCCACTATGGAGCCAGGCACGCGGTGACCTGTTTAGAAACAGAAGCCGCAAATTGGGAACGAATCATGCTCGAACAATCACAAGCCCGGTTGAATCGCCAAGCGTTTGTCGGCTATTATCTGGATTCAAGGGAAGATGTCGGGCCGCACAAGCGGATGAATATCTCCGACGCTCTGAAAAGGAAGGGTGACATGGACGTCTCTGGCTTGGGATCGGTACACGGCAGCGGTTCCGTGCGATCTACGAATCCCGCCGGTTCAACAGCCGCCGCCAACCAAACGGCCGGCAAACCGCAATCCGCCATGTCCGCTCCTCAGGACGAACTGCAGATTTCGTCCACCGGCCAGATGCTGGACCGGATGAGCGAAACGCCAGCCGCCCGCGCCGAACGCATTGCCAACATTAAAGATGCGATCGAAAACGGCGATTACGACACGGACGAAAAGCTCGACGCCGCCCTGTCACGGATGTTCGAAGTCCACGGTTTCGATCTGGGTGATGAGTAGCCGGTAGCACTGGTCGGCCTGCCAACGGATCGCATCGCTGTTTCTGCCAAAGTGATGCATCCGACAACGTGAATTTGTGAAATGTGGCAATCCGTTGGCAAATCCTGGATCGAAAGCGCAAAATCTGAATTGAAGGGGAACGTGCTCGCGATCCCTCCCATCCCCCTTCAGATTCACACAGTTGCGAACGATCCGCCCGCTGCGGTCCAGGAGTTGGTTGAGTGTCCGAATTGACTGCGATGCCAGTTGCCGTACCACCCGTCGACAAGTTCCGCGAGTTCTTGTTGACCAAAGGGATGCGACTGACCCCAGAACGAGAAGCCATTGTCGACGCCGTTTACGCGTCCCACGAGCATTTTGATGCTGATGTTTGGGTCGAGAAACTCGAACGCCGCAAAGGGGGACCACGTGCCAGTCGCAGCACGGTCTACCGAACGCTGAGTCTCCTCGAGGAAGCAGGCCTGATTCGCAAGGTCGCCCGATCCAACGATCGCGAAGTCTACGAACACGACTATGGCTACCCACAGCACGATCACCTGATCTGCAAGAAGTGCGGCGACATGATCGAGTTCCCCAACGAACTCATCGCCGAAGCGCTGGAACTAGTCGCCGCCGAACACGGCTTCCGTATGTCGGGACATCGCCTGGAAGTCGAAGGGATCTGCGCCAATTGCTCGCGCCCACCTCAGCGCCTGCATCGCAAGCTGGACATGATCTGAGAATCGGTCCGCTTCCGTCATTCCCGCGCAGGCGGGAATCCTGTGAATCAGCACCAGCTATCAATCGCGGGTGCCACGGTTTTGGAGTCCTCGACAAGGCCGTGTCTTCTCCCTCTTTTGATCAAATCTCCTGCCAATGAACCTCACACCAGCAGCGACAAGAACTCAAACGCCAAATTCGCCGCTAATATCGACGTGATCTGCGCAGGATCATAAGGCGGCGAGACTTCGACCAGATCGAACCCTACCGTGTTGGCTCCGCGCAAACCGCGAACCAATTGCAGGATTTCATAGCTGGTCAGCCCACCGACTTCCGGCGTTCCCGTCCCAGGCGCAAACGCGGGATCAACAACGTCGATGTCTAATGTCACATAAGTCGGCCGATCGCCAATTTTCGCCCTCACCTCTTGAATAACATCAGCCACCGTCCGCTGACGAAATTCATCCAGCGTGATCATCCGCGTCCCCAACGCCAGTGCGTCGGTGTAATCCTGCGGGCCGTTCGTGGGGCCACGAATCCCAATTTGGACGTACGCCGATTTATCCATCAGCCCTTCGTCAAAAGCCCGCTTGAAGGGAGTTCCATGGCTGTACGGCTGGCCAGGATACTCAGAGTCCCAAGTATCTGGATGCGCATCGAAATGGACGACCGCCATTGGACCGTGCTTCTGAGCATGAGCCCGCAGCAAGGGCAGGGTGATGGAATGGTCGCCACCCAGCGAGATCAATTTCGCGCCGCCTTCAAGGATTTTCGCAGCCGTCAGTTCGATCTGCTGATGAGTCGCCGCGATACTCGGCGGCACAACATCCACATCACCATAGTCAACAATCTTCAAACTTCGAAACGGAGCCACCCCTTGAGCATTGTTATAGCCCCAGAGCAACATCGACTGCTCGCGAATGGCTCGCGGCCCGAACCGCGTTCCCGCTCGATACGAGGTGGAGCTATCGTACGGAATCCCCAGGATCGCCACGTCGGCGTTCTGCACGTCCGTTGTATGCGGCATCCGCCCGAATGTGGCAATCCCGGCATACGGCTGCGCAGCAAATACGGGATCGCTCATTTGTGATGGCTTCTGGTAACGGTTTTCGCTGCAAAGGACTGCTGCTTGCAGATGTCGCGAAAGCTGCGGTCGACTTCCGCCCCGAATGGGGCACGACAAATCAGCCCCAGGCAACGCCCGGGGGTAGGCATCCAGCCAAATCCACAAGCCCTGTCAGGGCGGTACATCACGCCGACTCAACGGTTTCGAACAAGGCGCAGAATCGCAAATGGCGATTCTGCACCGGAACTCGATCACTTCACGGCAATCACTTCAAAGTGACGTTTGACCGGTTGGACCATCTGATAGATCTCGGCCTGCTTGGCCTGGATCAGTTCCATTCGCTTGGCCAGCTCTTTCGGCTTGCGTTCCGCAGCGACATCGGCCAGCCAGTCAGGTGCACCAAACATCACCACACCGCGGAATCGCTGATGAACGATGCCATTCTTCTGATTGATCGCGTTGAAGACTTTCTGAGCCTGATCGTAGATCGGCCCTTTCGTCACATTTCCCAGATTCACACCGGCCGTCAATTCTTCAGCCGTATGCGCGGCGACTTCGGCGCCATCAATCTTGATCACGTACTTGCCCGGTTCCAACCCGGTGATCAACAGTTCATAGCGATTCAAATCTTTCAGATTGTTGACGTAGGGGAGCAGCGAAACCCAATCCCCTTGAATTGGCAGTGGTAGGGCCTTGTCGAGTCGATCGAAGGCCAGACCCGACTCAGTCTTCTGCTCGCCGCTGATTTCGCAGTTCATCACTTTCGAACCCGCCCCGGTTCCGAATGAATTGCGATCAATCCCCACATGGCTCACCAGGCTCGGCGCATTTAATCCCGTCAGGATGGCATGAGCCATGAACAAACCACCGCTGGACGCCGTGTGGAAGCCATCGTAGTAAGGTTTGACGCCATCAGCCTTGTCTGCTTCCATTCTTTCGAGCGCGGCCCGAGTGATCGCATACTGATCGGCAAACGAGTCACCATACTTGGCGGCCAGTTCCTTCAGCGGCGCGTAGAACTCTTTCTGCGTCTCCAGGTACAAACGAAATCGTTCCTGGGCTCGACGGTCCACGGCGTTCGGCGAAACCAGCCCGACTCGAATGCCGTCGGCTTTGGCCATCGTCAGCATCGCCTCGGTCCCTTCCAAAAATCGCTTCTGGCCATTGGCATCGAATGCGCCATATCCGGCATCGTTCATCCCGAAGTTAATCGTGATCGCGGTCGGCTTTTCTGCCAACACGTGATCCTTAAATCGATTCTTGCCCCCCTGAGCCGAATCGCCACCGATACCCGCGTTGATGAACGTCAGATCCCAATCTGGAAATCGTGTCGTCAGATACAACTCGATATCGGTCGAATACTGGTACTGCTCGGTGATACTGTCGCCGAGAAACAGGACTCGGTCTTTTGGCTTGAAGAAGAATTCTTCCGCAGAAGCCACGGTCATGGTCGTCAGCAGCGCCAAGGCCGCGACAAAACTTCGAACGAAACGCATGTTGAATCCTCAGGAGGCAAAACTGGGGTGACAACCGACCCGTCGCGACAACAGCAGCAGCAGGGGACTTCCGGTTGCGTGCCACACGATACGAAGTGATCTTCGTTGATGCCATCGTTCGAAGCCGCAGTCGGCGTGATAACGCTACTGTCGCCCCCCGCAAAACGAGGCATTCTTATTTTCCAATTTGGGTGGCACGCTCTGAGGCTTTGCGAAGGGCGTGGTCATGAATGAAGCCGAAATCCCCACGCCCTTCGAAGACTCATGGCGTGCCACACTCCCGCCACGCTCGTCATTCCCGCGTGGGCGGGAATCCAGCGCATTCGCGCCGATCTCCTGGTCCTATCCGTGCGTATTCGTGAAATTCGTGGTCAACTCTGGTTCGCTGAAGAATCGACCACGAATCGCACGTATTGCCACGAATAAAAACGTAAATCGCAGTCTCCTTCATTTCCGTGTGTTCAGTGTATTCCGTGGTGAAATCTGTCTTGCCTTAGACGAGCGACTTGATCGACTGCCCAAGCGGTTTCGCGTATAATTCCCATTGATTCCAGCGGGCCGTGTTTTGATGTGATAAGGTGGCGTTTGCGGCCTTTTCACTTGGAGGATCGATTTTGGCGACTGAACAAGCAACATTGCCGGGTGGATTCAAGCCACAGTGGACTTGGCGAATGTGGGGCAGTGCGGCCCCGGTGTTTCCCGGCTTTGAAGTCGATATCCTGGATCGCATCCCCGACGATCAGAAGCCAGACGCCGTCTGGCATCGCGAGCGAGCTCGCGATGTATTGCAGGCCCATCCCGAAGTCAAAGAGCTCTTCGGCCACTATCCTTTGACCGCATTCTGGTGCGTCGCAATGGCGGGCGCTCAGGTTGGCATCGCTGCGGCCATGAGCCACTTTCCCTGGTGGGTCACCATTCTCGCTGCGTATTGCGTTGGAGCATTGATCAACATCACGTTGTTCCAACTCGCGCATGAATGCGACCACCTCATGGTCTTCAAGTCGAAGTTCTGGAACAGATATCTGTTCATGGTCACTTCGATCCCCATGTTCCTGTCGGCCCATCACACGTGGTGGATCGAGCATATCGCTCATCACAACGACATGAGCGCGACCAAAGACTTCGTGACTCGACGCCGCTCTTACTTCCTGGCAACACGACGCACGTCTCCACTGTTCGTTCCCTATTCGCTCTTCATGGTCCCCATGCAGGCCCTGCGCAGCGCTTTCGGCCTGATCCTGTACGTCTTCACTTCGCTGCTGCGAGGCCGTCTGGAACCCACTCCGTTTACCCTCACTGTTCTGGCGGACGAACATCTGGTTTCGGGATATCAGCGTGAAAAAATCACCAAGTGGGCGGTGATCTATCCGCTCGCCAGCTTCGTCACCTATGGCCTGCTGTTCTGGTATGGCGGTTGGATGCCGCTGGTTTATCTCACGCTCAGCCAGGTGTTCTTCACCGGCTATCTGCATCCGTATTGCCTCGGCTGGGTTCTCGGCATTTCCCACTTCCACGGCCGCCGCAACTATCAACCAACCGCGTCACACTACGGACGGCTGATCAATCTGACCACCTTTAACGCGGGCTTGCACGTCGAACACCACGACATCGCCGGCATCCCCTGGTTCCGTCTCTGGAAGCTGCGAGAACTCGCTCCCGAGTTCTACGACCTCCAGCAAATCAAGTCATACACTGGCTTGGGATTGCAGTTCGTCTTCGCGGGCAACGAAAAGTTCGAAGACAACTTCAACACAGAAACGCACCGCAACCTCGAACGCTTCGGCGAAGCCAAGGTCTCAGCTTCGACGAACGTCAGCCAGTCACACGCGTAGTTGAAGGTTTACGTTGGGCTCGCCCGGATCGCCCCAACGGGACCACAACTCGCAGCTACCAAGAACAAGAACAGCAATCGTAACTGCTCTCCGTTCCGGCTCGTCCGGACGGAAGCGACGACTCGCGCAGGACAGCTAACTGCTCACCAACCCCGCGGATCGCGAAGAACGAGAACTCCGATCGGTTGTGCCCATCGCGGTGATCTGATCATCATAGCCGCAAATTGCGGCCCCTTCTGACCAGCTATTAATCGATTCGGGATTTGTCCCGGAATTGCCAGCGAAAGTGAGTGCAACAGATGAGCGAGTATCAGTACGTCCACTTCATCGCCCTGGACGGGCCGCTCAATCAAAACCAGCTTGACTACATGGCCACGCAATCGTCGCGGGCTGAGATCACCAAATGGCAGTTTACCAATGAGTACAATTTTGGGGACTTCCGCGGCGACGCGTTCGAAATGCTGCGGCGCGGGTATGACGTTCATCTGCACTATGCCAACTACGGAATTCGACGACTCCAGTTTCGACTCCCCGCCGGTTTGCCTTGGGACCAGGAGACATGGGAAGCGTATTTACCCGAGTATGGTCTGACATGGCATCCTGACAAGAAGGGGCGCGGCGGCATCCTGGAAATTGACCCGGAATCGGATGCAGGGACATTCGACTACCTGATGGACCTTGAAAAGACCTTGGAGGAGATCGCCCCGATTCGCGACCTCTTATTAGCGGGAGACCTGAGGCCGCTTTACGTGATTTGGCTGGCGATGACCGCTCTTAACTGTGATGAAGAAGCGATAGAGCCACCGCTGCCAGCCGGCATGGACTCGTTGCCAGATTGCGTGTTCGCGCTGGCTGACTTTTACGAACTTGACACGGACCTGTTGACCGCTGCCTCGGCAGGCTCATCGCCACTTCCTAACTCAACCAAGGCAGGATCGGATGTTGCCGCATGGCTCGATCGACAGTCCAAGGAAGACCTCAAGAGACTCGCCCAGCGACTGCGAGAAGGAGACCCTGGCAGCGCTCGTTCCGAGACTTTGACACTCATTCGAAATGAGTCCTCTACAGTCACCTGGCCCACAGTCGAACTGAATCGAACCTTCGAGGAGTTACGGAACAGTGCCAGCGAGAAGGAAGCGAAGCGAGTCAAGCGGGCGGCCGACGCAAAACAAAAGGCCCGACGCACCAAGTTGAAGAAATTGGCTGAAGATCCCAAGGCGGTGCTCGCTCAAATCGATAAGCTTGTCAAAGAAAAGAAAAGGCCAAGCTACAAAGAAGCGGCACAGATGCTCATCGACTTGGGCGAGGCGCTAGGATCTGATGGCCCAGAGCAAATGCAGGCCGAAGCGACGCGCCTTTCAAAGGCATACCCAACACTGATGGCGTTCAAGCAAGAACTGCGGCAACACGGGTTCTTGAAAAAGAAGAAATGATCTAGTTGGAGACAATCATCTATCCCGCAGATAGGATCTTGGCCTCGTAGCTCCGTCACAAAACGGGTCATGCGGTAGGAATGAATCGATGGCGGTCGAACCAATCACGCTGTTTTCCCGGATTGCCGATCCTGCACTGGTCGCAACCAAGCTCAGAGAGCTTGTTCCCGGCGTAAAGATCGATGGGCCCGATCGAACCTGGCAGAATGCTGTTGTGACGGTTGGTTCCTGGTGGAGAAAGCGAACGCTCACCTTCACTCATGATCCTGAGTACTATTCGGAACCAAGTTGGTCCGAACAGAAAGATGGCATGCGGGCGTACTTTTCGCGATTCCCAAGATCAGATAACCAATCACGTGTTTTGATGCTGATCTCCACCTTCCGCTTTTCCTTGGGGACATTGTTCGCGCCGGACTTCGACCCTAGCAGCCCGTGGTGAAAGGCGTTGTTTGTGAAATCCGTCGGTTTTTGGCGCGCCGCTCACATTGGCAGCGCGATCGTTTGAATGCCGCCGATTTTCCGCGAACTCTCTTGGAAGCATCTCGGAGACGTCTTGATTGCC
>CAIMFH010000023.1 GCA_903840265.1 uncultured Schlesneria sp.
ATCGAGGGCGGACTTCACGGCTCCCAAGGCTTGCTTGAGGGCACTAATCCCGATCTCAGGATCATCCATGCGTCGCGCTGTTTCGACGGCGTTGCTGACTTCATTTCGCAGCTTGGCGGTCTGCAGGATCGTCATTTGCCGCTGATTGTCGAGCAGGCTAGCATTGGGATCTGGGTTGGCTGTCAGATCAGGCATTGGCTCCGGAGGCGCTTCCGTTTCGGTCGTCTGCTTGACCAGACGGACGGCGGGTTGAGTCGTGACGCGCTTTTGTGTTCGCGTTGTCTTGGCAGGTTCGGCACTTTGCAGGTTTGTGCTAGTGCAATAGGCGATCGCGACGGCGGGCAGTGCCAGCCGCTTAAATAGGTCCAACATGAGAATGCCGCCTTCCTCGAAAAGATTGGGCAAATCCGAGTATCGAGTTTAGGCGAGATTTTGGATTTGGTTGCGCAGAGGTGATCTGACACCGCCGATCGTAAGGCGACATCGACACGAATGGGAGCAAATTCCGGAGGGATCAACGATTTCTTCACACTTTCGTAAGAATTCATGCCGCCGTAACGGTCGCACTCAAGGAAATGGGCTCGGGAATGGAGTAAATCAATATCGGAAATGAAGTTACCGATTGGTTCAACTAGCGATTGTTGATGCAGATTCGAAGCCTTGGTCGTCAGGAAGGCCATCGGAATGCCCGATCAGGCCGAAATGTGGGAACCGCTGAAGCCGCGCTGCGTCGTCGCGGGCAAGATCCCTTTGTTCGTGTATCGACACCTTCTCACGACTCGCTGGATTCCCGCCTGGGTGGGAATGACAGCCGGAGGGCTGGCTCTGCGAAACTACGTGATGATCCAAAAAACTCTGCCGACAGTCGCTCGTTCGGTTGCTTACGAATTCGTATCCTGTCCGCAGTGAATGGGCCGAGAGTCAGCCGCAGCGAAGGGATAGCAAGATGGAAAGCATCAAACAATTCGAACTGTTGGAAGACTTGCATCCTGAGGGGCAAGCACAGGCTGTTCTATTGAAGTGGAACGGCAACTCGTATGTGCGCACTCAAGAGAAAATTGAACTGCACGATTCGGTGCGGAATCATGGCGATCGCGGCGATCGCGGTTACTGCTTCTTTTCCAGCGAGTCGAATCGCTGGGAGTCGCTGAGCGGTCTGTATCAGCAAGTTTCCGATCGCGAGTTTTAACACGCGGTGACCAGGTTGAGTCACTCGTTCTGATCGTCATCCGTCACTGTACGAGCCACCGCTTCATGAAAATCACTGAAGTTATTTGCCAGGTTCTGCGGATCAAGAGTGTCGAGGCCAAGACGGCCAGCAGCCAGGATTCGGTCCTGGTCCGGATTCGGACTGACACCGGGCTGGAAGGGATTGGCGAGGCGGATTCATCTCCCGAAGTGGTCAAAGCGATCATCGATGCGCCGTTCAGCCACAACATTGCCTGCGGACTGCGAGAGATCCTGGTGGGCGAGAATCCGCTGGAGCATGAACGGCTGTGGCAGAAGATGTATCGCCGCACGATGTACTTCGGCCGAACCGGTGTCGCGATCACAGCGATGGCGGCGATCGACATGGCGTTGTGGGATCTGAAGGGAAAGCATTTCTACGAACCGATTCATCGGCTGCTGGGCGGGAAGCAGCATTCGCGGATCAAGGCATATGCGTCGATCTTATTCGGCAAGTCGGGCAGTGAGACTCGTGAGATCGGGCAGCGCTGGAAGGAATACGGATACAACGCGGTGAAGTTCGGCTGGGAACCGATGGGGCAGAGTGAGGCTCTCGACAATGAACTGGTGCGAGGGGCTCGCGAAGGGATAGGCGAACAGGCCGACCTACTGATTGATGCGGGTTGCGTCTGGGACGCGCGCACGGCTCTCAAGCGGGCTCATTCGTTTTCCCAGTTCAATATCGGCTGGCTGGAAGAGCCACTTCGCGAAGATGATGTCAGTGGCTATGTCTGGCTGCGGGATCGATCACCCATCCCGATTGCCGCCGGGGAAGGGGAGTGCGGTCGCGAATCGTTCCGCGATCTGATCGACCGGCATGCCCTCGATATCTACCAAGTTGACCTGTCGCGTTGCGGCTTCACCGATGCGAGCTTTATTCGGGCTCGCGTCGAAGAGATTGGGGCTCGGCTGTGCAACCACTGCTACACCAGCCCGTTGACGGCAGCGGCCAGTCTGCATTGGCTGGCGACGTGCCGCGACACATTCCTGTTCGAAGACTGTGTCGAAGATTCGCCGTTGCGTCACGAATTGACCGTGGAAAAGATTCAAGCCGAACAAGGCTGGATCAACGTTCCCGACGGACCTGGCCTGGGTGTCACGCTGAACGAAGACTTCGTGAAGTCGACGCTGATCGCGGAATCGAGATGAAAGGCGAAGGCGTTTAGCCACGGCTTCTCAGTTGAACCAAGCCGCGTATCCGACGGCCAAGGTGTTCTGAAAGATCGAGAAGACGCGGACGATCTTCATGATGTCGACGGGTGGCAGGGATTCGTCGAGGTACTGTTCGCGGATGCCTTCGTCGCGGACTCGTTTCCAGTCGATTTCATCCGGCGGATTGTCCAGGAAGGCTTTGAAGTTCAATCCCCGTTTTGTGGGTGGGCTGATGAACTGAATGATTTCCTTGGGGAACGCTTTCTTGCCGTCATACAGACTTTCGAACTCGGCCATCATCTCTAACCAACCGTCGATCATTTCATCGGTCACGGGCATGCGCAAAACGCCGGTTTGTTTCGGATTGGGGAGCCATTCGTGATCGTTGTCAGTTTCACTGCGAATGAATGACCATGTTTCGCGGTTGAGTTCACAGACCTTTAACATGTGACGACGGAAGTGTCCCCATCGAGCTGGTTCCGAGATCTGCACTTTGAGCCAGATTTCGTTCTGCTTCGTGGAGCGTTCCTGGGGATCGCCGCGAAAAACATGCTTTGGTTTCGCGAATTGATGTTCGGCCGTGAGATTGAAGCTTTCTTCCAGATCAACGGCGAGAGTGAGATCGATCATGCCCATCAACAGGTGGCAGTAGGCGCGTAGCCAGGCGACATCGCCTCGATCGAAACGGACCGTGAAATCGGGGTTGTCGGCTGCCAAGCGGAAGTTGGGGCCCATGAGCTTCTTGAGGATGTCGATGAATTTTTCATTCGCGTCTGGTTTACCGGTCATGTTCAAGCGAATATTGGCGAGCCGCAGTGGCAGTTTGACATCCTTCGATTTGATAACAGACAGAGTCGATTCGACTGTCGCCAGATCGCTGCGGAACGCATCGAGCATGCGTCGCAGATCGGCATAGGTGATTGTCGAAGGATCCGGATTTTGTGGGATCGGAATTCGCAAGAAGGTGTCGTTGGCACCGGCCACGCATCCATACTGGTAAAGTCCCTGACCGAGTCGCTCGAGCCCTTTGACGAGTTGCAGCACAGCCAGTCCAAACCGAAGCTGATCGTCGTCAGGACTGGCAGCCAGCGCCGCCTCCATCGCCTGCTCACCGCGAGCCAGTCGGCCTGAGTGCAGGTACTGTTCGACCAGCGGTTCGGCCCCGATCGCGAATGGTGTTGTCAGCAGAAGCAGCGTTATCCCAAGTAGTATCGCGCGCATGGTGTTTTCCTGCTTTGAAAGAGATGAACACACTGATTTGTACTACCCAGACAATTCGTGCTTCGTTGCAAATTGATTTGGAATCTTATGGTCTTTATCCGTGTTGCATCTGTGTTAATCCGTGGCTCGCTTCTTCTGCGGTTGCTCGACTTTTTGAGGATCAGAAGTTTCGACAATGGCGAACTCTTCGCCTGCATGTTACGCTTTTGACCCTGTCAGTCATGCTGTCTTTAGAGCGATCACTCAAGGAAGAGATTTATGAATCGCATCGGGTTGCTGGCGTTGTTTCTTTCTGCCGCGGCGATGAACTTGCCGGACTTGGCTCAGGCTGCTGATCGAAAGGCCGAGCGGAGCGCGCCTGCTGTTGATCATCCGCTCGGTCTTGTCGCGTTTGCCAGTGTCGATCGCCTGCGCGCGCGAGTGGAAACGCTGGCGGAAGTCCTCGGGCAAACTGGATCAGGCGACAAACTGCTGGCGGGAATGATGGGCGATGATGACGACATCCCTAAGATCCTGAGTTCGCCGGGATTGGATACGACGCGGCCCATTGGAGTGATGAGCTATCCGAACTGGTTCGGTCTCGACAAGCCTGAAGCAGGCGCTGAGATGTCGGATTTTGATCTGGACGGTGTTTTCGATGATCCGTTGGAGCTGCTGGTTGGAGGGGCATCAACCATATTCACCGAGAACGCGACTGTGGTGTTCTGTATTCCCTTCAAAGATCGCAACCTCCTGTTGGAAACCATCCGTGGTGTCTTAGAAGGTGATGGAGAATCGCTGCAGGATGCCGAGGGCCAACCGGGTTGGTATCAACTCGGTGAAGAGAGTGACGTCCGAGTCGGCTTTGCACACAAGTATCTGGTGGTGGTGATCGATGACGGCGA
Source organism: uncultured Schlesneria sp. (assembly GCA_903840265.1). Classification (GTDB taxonomy): domain Bacteria; phylum Planctomycetota; class Planctomycetia; order Planctomycetales; family Planctomycetaceae; genus Schlesneria. Next base: position 4,485 of record CAIMFH010000023.1, read on the forward strand.
TGTGATGCACTTCGATCGGAACTATCCCGACTTTGGCAGCCTGGCGCGATCGTCACTCGGTAAGAACGGTTTCGTCTACGCACTGTATCGCAAGGGACTGCCGGCATTGGTTCGGGATGTCATGGCTCCTGCGTTCAAGATGGCGTTCGCGGCCCGGTTTCAAAAGCAGGATGAAGAACCGGATATTGCATTCCGGATGCGGACGATGTCGAGTTCCCTGCAGATGCAGTTGCTCGATCTGGCGATTTCAGACATCGAAGAATTTCGCATTGGTGGTCGTGTCGATGGGACAACTCGAGCAATCCATGTCGAACCGGAAGTGATCGGGTCGAAGGGTGGCAAACTGGCGAAGTTCTTCAATGACGGGAAGGGGGGCAACAGCCTGTTTTCCAGTCAGCCGACGGACGATGCCGTCTTCTCCGCAGCGATGTCGTTGCCGTTACCCGCGAAGGAGTGGAAGCCGACTGCGGACGCGCTGTATGCGTTCGCGCAGTCTCAAGGAAAGACGGCGGCATCAGATATGGTTCGAACATTTGCGAAGACGATCGAATCGGGGCAGTTCGAACTCTACACCTACAATCCCAGCTGGAATCAGGGGCTGATCGCGCTGCGTCTAAACGGCGGAGCCGGGTTCCCGGAACAGTTGGAGGCGGCATTGGCAGAACTGTCTGATCCGCCGCCGTTCGAACTTGCGGTGGATTTTGTCGAGGGAGTCCCGATTCATCGGTCGTTAACGACATTGGATTCGTTTCCCGTGGCTTCGATGCTGGCGATCCCGCTGATGGGGCTATTCGGGCAAGAGCTTCCGTTGCCGGAATTCAATGAATCCAAGGAAGAACGCGAGACGACGTTCAACAGTTTGGTAGAGGAAGAGGGACCAGATGGCAAGAAGGGAATTGTTCACAAAGTCACTAAAGGTATGGCGCCTGGCGCTACAAATTGCCTATGGTTGGCAGCGACTCCGCGGGCGATTTGGCTGGCCTTTGGACCGGCAAAGTCTGATTGCCCTGAGTGGTTCAAAACACAGATCGCGGCCAGCCTGACTGCTCCTTCGTCGGGCCGCAGCAAGTCGCCGTTTCAGGTGACTCTGCGGGGGCTCGGAACGACACCGGAGCCGGAGATCCAGCAGGTCGCCAACGAAGAGCGAGTCGGCGTGGACTTCGCTGTTGAGGTCGATGCCAGAACAGCGGCACAGGGGTCCGTCACGTTACCCTCACCACAAGTCTCCGCGGAAGTGATGGAGCGACTGGCGGAACAAATGAAAGCCCGCGAAGCTCTGCTGCGAGACCTGCCCAACGCGATTCATTGCGAATTTCGACCGACTGAAACGGGAGCGAAGCTGACCGTCACCCTCGAAGATGCTTACTTCCAGTGGTTTGCCGCCATGGTCAGGGACCAGATCGAGATGAACGAACTGAGATCACAACATGGTCCCGAATCAATTAATCCGCAACCGGTTCCATAACGCCTGATTGAGCGACCTAAGGCAGAAACCGCAATCGTTCAGCCGGGGTTGGCAGGCGACACGACTCTTTCTTGCCAAAGAACCGGTATCGGTTGCGGGCGACTAGCGTGTAGCCCAGGTTTCGCAGCGGCAGCGGGATCAACCAGAGCAGGGTGCCGAGGATCTTCCAGCCGAGGCTCAGTCGCCACAGCACGCGAACCGCTGCGGCCGACTTGCGATAGCTGCGGCCTTTGACCCACAGGATCATCGTGTTGAGATTCTCAACTTCCGCCGGGGTCAGCAGTCTGCGAGCGGTGTCACCTTGAAGGGGGGCGAACTTGATCGCCTGTTGGTAATCGCGCACCAGCACGAAGTCGACGGCTTTGTTGCACAAGCCACAGACCCCATCGAAGAACAGGATGCTCTCGACCGCCTCTTCATTGCGATTATCGAGGGCCGCCACCAGATCGGATGAGGCCGCGAGAGTTGCTGCAACAGTACTCATGTGAACTGCCTCCTTTCTGTCCAAGGTCTTCATTTATCCTACCTCATTCGCGTCTGGCGAACCAAGAGAACTCTGCGGCAGACATCGAAACGGATGATTTTGTCTGTTTTCTCCGTTGTCTTAACCGCAGACCCAGGTAGGTGTTAACAGGGCTGATTCCGATCCCGTATTGACCCTTTTGGCGGATCGCTCGTACGATCCGCCGCGTTTTATTGGGGATCATCCGGGGGGATGTTCGAAATGTACCGGTCGAGATTGCTCGAAACGGTCGTCGTGAATCGCTGCCTGTTACTGACATTGGTGGTTGCGCTCGCGGTACGCCTGATCCTGGCGGTGGCCGTGCAAGCTCAGGTAGATCGACCACCGGCTCGTCTGTGTTTGATTGCTGGAGACGCCGAAGGGTACTGGGAACTGGCCCAGAACATTGTTGCTGGCAAAGACTTCTCTCTGTATCAACCTCCTCGATTCGTGTCTCGAGTCCCAGGTTTCCCCATCCTATTGGCTCTGTCGCAAGTCATGTTTGGCGAGAGTCCCTTTGCTGCCCGTTGTCTGCTGGCCTGTGTGGGAACGGCGGCGTGTGGCTTCACCTATTGGTTGGGACGCATCATCGCGGATCACACAGTCGGACTGTTGGCCGCGCTTTACACGGCCCTTTCGCCCACATTGGCATTATTTAGCGTGCTGATTCTGAGCGAGACCCTCTTCGCGGCCGCATTGCTACTGAGTCTGATCGCGATTGCCAAGTTTGTTCCTGTTCCTAACGCATCGCCTGAGCCATCTGGCAGCAGCGATTCGACCTCTTTTTTACAATCATTCTTACAAAAACTCGCACTCCCATTCGCCGCAGGGGTTCTCATCGGAGTCACGACTTTGGTTCGACCCACGTGGTTGTATGTGGGATCCGCCATCGCGATCGTGACCGTGTGCGCTCAGTTTCCGCGGTCTTCGTTGCGGCAGTGTGGCTTCTGTTTGACGGGAATCGGCTGCGGCATCGTGATCTCAATGGCTCCCTGGACGATCCGCAACTACGAGGTGACCGGGCACGTTGTCCCGACGACGTTGTGGGTGGGAGCCAGTTTGTATGACGGACTGCATCCGGCCGCGACCGGTGATAGCGACATGCAATTCTTCGAAGATGACCGGTTATTGCTGCAAATGAGTGAATATGACGTGGATCGCGAATACCGTCGGCGAGCGTGGGACTATGCCGCTCGAAACCCCGGTCGAGCGGTCTGGCTCGCGATGAAGAAGCAGCAGCGATATTGGAGCCTGGTTCCCAATGCCGCTCAGTTTCAAGACTGGCGAATGAAGCTTGTCGTCTGCGTGGCGGCATTGCCACTGCTGATCTTCGGGGTCTGCGGCGCATGGGTTTCGCGGCGTAATTTGGCTGTCCTGGCGTTGACCGCCGGGCCGATTCTGTTGTTTGCGGCATTACATCTGCTGTTCGTGGGATCGTTGCGATATCGCCTGCCCGCCGAGTACCCCTTCGCTGTGCTGGCTGCCATCGGATTGAAAAGCCTGTTCTTGCAGGCGTTCGGCACCAGGAGCGTGACCGCATGATTGCTTTTGATGGAGTTTCCTCGTGAGCGCGATCCTTAAATGGATGATCGTGCTAACGCTGCTGATCGTGGTGGCCGGAGGGAGCGGCGCGTACTGGTGCTATGTTCGTAGCGATGAAATGCTTCGAGTCGCGGTGCTCGATCACCTTCAGGGGCTGGCACCGGATCTGAAGTTCGGTGTCGAGCAGGCGAAATTCGATTTCAGCGGACGAGTCCGATTACTCGGGGTGTCGATCCAGTTGCCGGGTGATGTCGAACCGGCGCTGTACGTAGAAGAAATGGTCGTCACACTCGACGACAAGGAAATGACTGACTTCGAAAAGGTCACGATTCAGCGTCTGCGGCTGGTTCATCCTCAGCTGCATCTGGTTCGGCACCGGGATGGGCGCCTGAACTGGCAGGGAATTGAGTGGCATCTCGACAAGTCAAAGCCGGTTCCGGAAATCTTGATTGAACACGGGACTGTGGTCGTTGAATTGCAACGAGCAAATTCATCGGTTCGCAAACTGAAACTGGCCGACCTGAACGTCACGTCGATGCCTTCTGCCGCTCGAAAGATCACGGCGGCGATTTCAACACGGATCGAGCCGGCCGGGCCATTGAGTGCGACAATCGATGCGAATCTTGACGGTCCGCCGCTCAAAATCGAAGCCAAGTGGCTGCGATTGCCCGTCGATGACGATTTACTTGATCTGATCGGCGAACTCTCGCCTGCCGTGCAGGGGAAGTTACTTGATGCCCGACTGGCGATGACCAGAATGGCGGCGACTCAGGCGGCGGCAACACAGCTTCGGCCACGCACGCTCGCTGATAGTGGGTCGCGACTAAATACTTCGGCGGTCAGCTTGAAGTCGCAACTGCCGGACGTTTCACGGGCGGCCCCCATGCCGTTCGGGCTGAAATGCGACTGCGATCTGCATTGCCGGCTGAACTGGGACGGTCCAGAGGCACCCCTGCAATATCAGGTGCTGACCGAACTGCACAGCGGGCAAGTTAGTAATGTCCTGTTGCCATTTCCGATCTACGAGATCCACGGTTCGATCTACGCTGATCCGCAACAGGTCGTTTTTCGCGATCTTCGAGCCGAAAACGGGGCGACTCGACTGTTCCTGAACACGCGTGTTTCGCCAAACCAACCGCCGCAGATCAAGCTGCAAGTACGCAATGTCCAAATTGACGAAGCGGTGAAGGCTCGTCTGCCAGAATCGATGCGAAAACTGGTCAATTCCTTTTCTCTGACCGGGATTTGTGACTTGGACTGGGGATCGACTCAGCCAGGCAATCAGGCGACATGGGAAGGCGATATTCGCTTAACGGGCGGATATGTCCGTCACGAAAAGTTTCAATACCCAATCCGCGATGTCACCGGGACGGCGAAACTGCGGGGTTCGAAAATCGAGATTGAGGGAACCGGCAAAGCGAGCGGGGTTCCGATCAATTTGAAAGGCTGGGTGCTGAATCCCGGGCCGGCCAATGAATGTGAGTTTGTCGTCAAAGCGAGCGGAGTACCAATCAATTCCGTGCTGGTCGATGCTTGCACCCCCGCGATTCAAAAGGCGCTGACAGAACTTGCACTTGAAGGAAAACATGATCTTCACACCCGGTTTTTTAAAGCCGCTGGTGAGGGGCAAAAGTATTTGATGTCGTCCGCCTGTCGACTGCAAGATTGCTCATGCACGCTGAAGAGTTTTCCCTATCGCATTAGTCGTCTGCAGGGGCTGATTTTCTGGGATGACGACCTGGTCACGTTTAAGGATCTGTCGGGTGAACATGATTCCACGCGGCTGACGGCTAATGGTGAGTTCCAAAGGGTACCAGCGCCGGGGCGACTCGATCTGGCGATTCATGCCACCAATGCCGGGTTTGATCGGGCATTGGAAGCGGCTCTGCCCGCATCACTCCAGAAGGTCTGGCAAGAGTTTCAGCCGAGTGGCTGGTTCGATGTGGACACGAATATTACCTGGATTCCCGGTCAGCCATGCCAGGTGGCGCTGCCACGAATCAAGATCACAAACGCTGGCATGGTGATGAAAAGCTTTGCCTGGCCGATCGGAACGATCGAAAGCGACATGTCGTATGAAGGGTCGCGGTTGCTAATTAAATCCTTCAGCGCCCAGCATGATGACACTCAGTTGCGGGCCAGGGGCGTGGCGACGTTTCCCCACGGTGAACCATGGCGCGTCCGGTTCGATGAACTGCATGTCGACGACCTGATCCCGAACTCCACGTTCCGCAAAGCACTCCCTCCGGCATTGCAGCGAACTTTCGACATTCTGAATCCGGCCGGTAAGTTTTCGATTGATACGGCCAAGCAGGGGACGGTCGAGCTATCCGGTGGAGAACCGGGACAGCCGATCACATCGGCCTGGGATATTCAGGTCTTGCTGGGGGGAAGCAGCCTGACCGCCGGTATTCGGATCGAGGACATTCACGGTCGGATTGACCTGAAAGGGTCAAATGACGGCGCGAAAACAACATTCAACGGTCGCCTGGATCTGGATTCGATTTCTGTCTTCAGGCAGTCGACAGGGCTGGCCTATCAGATTTCTCGCGTGGTCGGGCCAATTCATCTGCAGGACGAGCAGTTCGTGGGGGGGATGCGCAGCATGACGATGCCCGCTGTGACGCAGCAGCAGGCCGCCATTGCCGAGCGAATCAGCGGCGATTTTGCTGATGGCAAGATTACGCTGGACGTCACCGCCGATCTTCGCGGCGATCCTGACTATCGATTATTGGTAATACTCAATCGTGGGCGGCTGGAATCGTACGCGCAGCAATACCTTCGCGGTCAGACCAATCTGGCGGGAATCATGAACGGTTGGCTGCAACTGTGGGGGAAAGGCCGGTCTGAGGATCAGATTAAGGGCAGGGGAGAGCTGCAGATTGCTCCTGCTGCCCTTTACGAATTGCCCCTCTTCGTCCAGATCTTCCGCGCCTTGCGGCTGGATGCGGGTGATCGGACTGCCTTCGATCGGGCCGACGTGGTCTACAATATTGAAAACTCGCGGTTCAACTTCGACACCATCGACCTGGTCGGAAACGCGCTCAGTCTGCGAGGACGCGGTTACATCCGATTTGATGGCGGAATGCAGTTCGACTTCTATTCCATGCTGGCTCGGAATTCGATTCGAATCCCCATCGTTCACGAAATCGCCGGGATGCTCAGCCGCGGCTGGGTGGGGGTAAAAGTAACCGGCAGCATCGGGGCACCACAGACACGGATTGTCCCCGTTCCTGAGTTCGACGAGGCGATGAAGCAATTCTTGGGTAGCTTTGACCAACCACAGTCACGCCAGCAACGCGTCTTGCCCAAGTTGTTGCCCTAAGCTGCTGAACTGAGTCGTTCAAACGCGGTGTCGTACTTAAAGTCCAGTCGCAATTGCATTTGTGGCAATCATAAAAGTTCCAAAAAAAGTCGAGCCGCAGGCTTGAAAACAAAGGCCGCCCTACCTATCATCTCCCCTCCGCAGCACGCGAGTGCCAGCGACGTCCTTCGAGATTGAAGGTCGGTGCGGTGAATGTCGCGAGTCACCTTGAGTGATTTTGTCGGCTTCATGCGCTACAAGCTCTTTTACAACTTGGCGAAAATGCA
>CAIMFH010000024.1 GCA_903840265.1 uncultured Schlesneria sp.
ATTGCCGTCGCGTTGCTCGTGTTCGCGATCACTCCGAAGCCCGCTCTCAAGCCCCTTCCGAACGATTCCTCGTTGGCCGCGCAAATCGAATCGTCCGACATTGTACTGGTCAAGTTTGGTGCCGATTGGTGCGGACCCTGCCGGAAGCTGGAAGCGGAACTTGATCACCTGGAGAAAGATTCTCCCAAAGTTTCGGTGGTGAAACTCGATGTCGATCGTGACAGAGAACTGGCGACGCATTATGGCGTCTCGGCAATTCCGCACCTGATCCTCTTTAAGCACGGCAAACAAGTCGACCAGCTCAAGGGATATCGCACTCAGCAGCAATTGGCGTCTTGGATTGAAGGCACGAAGTAGTTCGCAGACCTGGTAATGGCCGACTTGCTGTTGGGGCGGTCTATGGATCGGTTGATTCGACAGCCTCTCTCTTGTCACCAAACCACCTTGGCGGCAGTCGGATCAACACGACATTCGCCACACCAAGGGACAACATCCAGACCACTGCAATTTCCGTGGAGCAACAAAACAAGGCAATGATGCCACCAATGATCGAAAGCACTTTTATCGTCACGTATAGCAGTGATTGCAGCGGAAATCGTCCGCGTGACGCAGGGCTCGGATTCATTGGTTTTGCTCCTGTGACGAAACGGGACCGCCGCGCTGCCTCAGTGTTTGAACGAGACGATATCGACTCGCTTCTTCAGTGCTTCCCGTAGCGTCTTGTCGGCGCCCATAGTGCCCCTCAGTGGAAGGGACTAACCTACTCCGCAACGATCTCAGATGGTCGACCTTCCTTAAGAGCCGATCGATGCGGTGGCAGCTCACGTGCCAAAGGGACCAGCCTGGCCGTCTCGACGAACCAATTCGTGATCGCCTTCGTGACCGCCTGAATTCGCAGAGCACACGCACTCGCCAAGAACACGAAACCCACCAACGCACCGGCCACCCCCGCCAGCAGCAGCGGAACCTGCAATGGCAAAGCGGAATGCCCACAGGCAAACAGGCAGAACGCCGCGAGAAAGAAGTATCCCAATGCCATCGCATGCTTTTCCACGGCTGACACTTCCTTCTGTAGAACTTGCCCGAGATGAGCGAGGCGCTTCCGATCAACACCCCAACACTTTGAACTGCCAGCGACTGCGGGTCAAGTTGACCGCCTCGGTCGGCCCTGTGCAGCTATGTATTTGCCAAGCTCAGTGATACTTAGACAAGGTGATTGGACTCGAACACATGCATGACTGCATTCGCGCGCCGATTCACTTCAGGATCCGGAGACAATTGCCGCATCTTGACAGCATCTACGAGTGACTGTGAATAGGCAACGCGTGCGAGCCGCGAGAACCCATCGAATTCTCTTCTGCCTCCGGAATCCATACTTCGAACGATCATGATTTCGATGCGTCTGAGTTGATGTTCCGTGAGATCACAGTGTTTGAGACACCTAAGGAACTTCTCCTTAATGTATCCCGAGCGAAAGAACCGCAGATCAAATTCAAGATACTGAATTGCAAGTTCGACGGCTTCAGGATCAGAGCTTGCCAGTCGCTCTAAGCCGGAACTCAGACCGCCAGGAAACGCGAGGGAATCGTAGTTTCCGTGGAATTCCTCGCACGCATTGCGATGCTCAGGGCCATTGGGCATTTGAGTAAATGTGAGTCGGATACGATCGCAAAGTTGACGTATCCGCGATGCGTTCGAGTGAAACGCTGCCATCTGACTGCCGAACGACTAAGGTAACTTGCCCGCGAGCAAGCACGGGCTTCCGATTCACACGCGAACACTTTGAACCGCCAGCGACTGCAGGTCAAGTAGATCGCCTCGTTCGACAGTCCACGATCGATCAAACACGAAGCGATTCGGCGGTCGGGTGCCACGGTTTTGGAGTCCTCGACCAGGCCGTGTCTTGTCCCCGGAAGAGTTGCTCCGACATTTTCGATCCTTGAGTCGAAACAACTGCCAATCACGAACTTTGAAAACCTCACGACCTTGTCGAGGACTCCAAGACGGCGGCGAACCATTACCGGAATTCACGTTCTTTCGCCCACTTCCAATACCCGATCGGCAGGTCGAGTTTGGATGGGGACAGTTCTTGCGTTTCTACGACGTCGCCCTTGCTATTGCGGACTTGGACGTTAAGTGCCAGCGAAATGGCGTGAGATCGACCTGCGGGAAGTGGAAAGAAGCCTTCGAGCATATCGCACACGTTATGCAACGCCGTGTCGACAGCCGTTTCAACTGCTGCTTTGACTTTCGCAGACGCAGTTTTCGGCAATGTGGACATCGCTTCATCACGACAGTGCTCAATGAGGTAGTACCCAAACAGATAAGCGGCGTCCTCGCAACGGCTATTCTCATCAGTGCGCCATTTCGGGTAGTCACGAGGAGGAACGGTAGTTTCCATGCGAACTCAAGTCCTTTCGCCGCTGAACGACACAGCTCAGCAGCGGCGGGGGCCGAGTGAGCTTTGTACCTAAGAAAGCGGTCATGCCCCCGCCGTCTGGTGCAGCGCCTGGTTCGGCGTGCCTTGTGACCGCCGCCAGTTACCCCTCAGCACAACCAAGCCCAACACAACCGACACGAGTCCGCCGAGTTGCACGCCCCAGATCGACCCACCGACCCACGCATACGCCAGCATGGGGCCGAACTCCTCCGGGACGCCGATGAACGCCCGCCGGTAGAACTCCGAGCTGAGCGACGCCAGCCCCATAGCCGCCAACCCGCCGATAACCCAGCACGTGAACGCACCGGCCACAATGCTGAGCAGATGTCGGACGGCGAACCCGTAGCGGCATGAGGCTCGGGTGATGATCCCAACGCCCGACGTGAACACCAGAGAGAAGAACACTCCGAAGCACAATCCCTCGAAGATGCCCTGAGCGACGCTCGCCCGCCACACGTCCTCGACACCGCGCCACCGCATGATGGTGATAAAGTAGAGCGGGCTGACCCAGCCGTTGACGGCGTTGGTGATTGCACCGAGTCCGGCGCTGGCGAACACGCCCGTCATCGCAACGCCGAACAGGGCCAGCGGGCGAACGGGAAGGCCGGTGTCAAGAGTCGATTCAGTCATGTACCACTCCGCTGCCGAACGAACAAGCTCACCTGCTGGGCCGCCTGCAATGGCGTGAGCCGCATCTCCAACCTACGATCGCCTGTCCGTTACGCATGCACCAATTGCTTGAAGCCGCCGTAGGCCATTCGCTTGTAGTCGAAGATCGGCTTGTCGGGGTCGATCATCTCCGCGATTCGGGGATCAGACATGATCTTCTCGTTGGCCCGGTCTCGATGTTCACGAGATTCAAACACCACCCAGGCGAAGACTACGGTTTCATCGGGGCCCGCCTGGGCGAGGTGTCGAAACGAGACCATGTCTTGCACATCCAGGTCGTCGCCGACGCATTCCCAGTACTCAAGGGCACCGTGTTCTTTCCAAACCAGCGCGGCCTTCTCGGCAACACGCCGATAGTCATCGAGGCGATTCTTCGACACCGGGATCACGAAGCCGTCGATGTATCGACCCATGAGTTGCTCCAGTCATTGAGGAAAACAGCTTCTGCCGCCGAACGACCAAGGTCAATTGCCCGCGATAAACAACAGGCTCCCAATCAACACGCCACCACTTTGAACCGCGTGCGACCGCGGGTCAAGTTGACCGACTCGGTACGCCTTTTTGACTCAGCCGCTCGCGGTGACCACAGACTTGGAGCAACAGATTATCAGCCCTGCCGACCACTGAATGGATCATCCTGTGTTTGGAGTGATTCGAGTGCCGATCTAAACGCACTGCGAGCAGCTTGCGCATAGCATCGAGGGTCCGAATCGACATCGTGGAATACGAAATTGTCGAGCTTGATGTCGAGCCGGGACAAATCAAATGAGTGCAGGTCGGCAAGAGCCCGAATTGCATCGGAGGCGATATCAGCCAGCTCGGGAATTGGAGTCGTGTGCAACTCCCCGGTCTGCCAATCCGTGAGTTGAATCTCGATCGTGCCTTTGTCGTCAGAACGCGGATACAGCGTGACTCGAAGGCCACCGAGTCGCTCAGAACCCGCCACCTTGCGAATCAAATAGCTGGACCCAATCGCCTGAAAAAACTTTCGAAGATCCATCGAGCCAAACTCCAAAGTAACTGGCCCGCGATGAAAAACGGGCTTCCGATCAGCACGCCACCACTTTGAACCGCGTGCGACCGCGGGTCAAGTTGACCAACTCGTTATGTTGCCCACTTGCAATCACGAACAAGCTGCAAAGTAGTGCTGTTTGAAGTCCCAGTGGCGTTCGTCTTCAGTCAAGGAATGCGTAGGTACACATGCTCGCAGCAGAGTGTCCAGCACTCGTTTCGGATCGCACGCGTAAATGCCCGATGCCCAACATTCATTGAATTCAACGACGGCCCAACCTCGCCCAACGATGGTGCCAACGTCGAGAACGAATGCCGGAGGACATTGGATCCGCGATGATTGCAGAACGGAAGAGGCGAGGCGCTTTGCGTCATCCATTTCTGACCTCGATGCGCCCAGTAGATTTGAATGATCTTTGATGACTTGGCCGTGTCGCTTGTAGGGGCTGATCGCGGCGATTTCGCGATCAATGACGAAGCATCGATATTCGACTGCCCATTCGACTGGTTCGCCAACGTGGACCAAGGTGTTCGAATGGAGTTTGGCCGTTGCAACGGCCAACGATTCCGGATTGTAGACTCCGGCTGGAAACGCCTTGCTGACCGAATGTTTAACGAATGAGTCTTCCTTCAATTCCAGCGCCTCGATCAATGTCATTTGCCGGAGTTTTCGGAGCAGGAATTCGTGTGGCAATTGGACAGTCCAATCCGGACTGCAGCCGAGCAGCGTTCGCGACAACTGCGCAGCAATATCAAAAGCGTGAGGAGCTGTGTAGAACAATGCGATCTGGTCGTCTCGCGGATCGAACCAATCAGGCACTTGACGGCCGTCGAGGCGCAGTGTTTCCCAACCGTGGTCTTGTGCCACTTGCCGCAAGACCTGCGAGTCAGTTGTATAGCGTGACGATACGATCAGTGACGGCATTCTTGAATCAGCGTGAAGCAGGGCTCGCAGCTTAACGTTAAAGGTAACACGCCCGCGATGAACGACGGGCTTCCGATCAGCACGCCACCACTTTGAACCGCGTGCGACCGCGGGTCAAGTTGACCAACTCGTTCGGCCCCGTTGCATAGACGTTCTCACCTAGGCAACAGCAGCGCCTAACAACCGTAATCGCCAATTTGGGCAGCAACGGTGCTCAGCATAATGTGCCTATGAATCTCGCCGCCGCATGCGATCGATCAATTTGCCGACTCCCGAGCCGACTGCGGCGCAAATGGCACCCACGCTGGCGACCGTCCAAGCGCGGCCCAGATCCACTCCACGTCCACGCGAAACTGGCAGTTGGCCAGGTCCGTACGACTCGAAAGCGATCCAACCCACGAGCGCGAATGCAAATGCACAGATCCATGACGTTTTGCTATGTGATGACTCAGTATCGTCTGGCGTGTTCATAATCCTGGCTCCATCGCATCCTGCCGAACGTTCAAGTCAACACGCCATTAATTTGAGCCACCAGCAACTGCGGGTCAAGGTGACCGCCTCGTCCGTCTCAATTGGAAAGACAGATTTCTACCTCTTTTGAGTCGCCGGCCTTCGTCGTTTCCATGTCAGGAAGACGCCAATTCCAAGCATAGCGCCTCCTGAATAGAACCAGCCACTGTATTTTTCGGGCACCGGTTCATTCAGGTAAATCCGATAAGACCAAGGGAGCAGAATGGTCACGGCAATGACTTTGAGAGCGCCGAGGAAAATCAGGCACGACCCAAGTGAGAAACTCGATTGGCTTGGCGTAGTCACCGCAGTCACTGGAGCGGCAGGCAACAGCTTGACCTTGGACCATTCGGGAACAGTAATCGTATTCTGACATTGTGGGCACGCAAACTGGACTCCAGCATGTTCGCTGGCGACGGTCAGCTGATTTCCACATTGGCAGTTGAGAAGATGGTTCGACATGGAATTCTCAAGGTCGCTTCGATGCTGCCGAACGACCAAGGTAACTTGCCCGCGATAGATGGCGGACTTCCAATCAACACGCCAACACTTTGAACCACCAGCGACTGCGGGTCAAGTTGACCGCCTTATTCGGCTCTGGCCGTGCATTGCATATGGGGCTTGTGCTGCGATTACTATTTGCTGCCACTTGCCGCCAATCACGTTATCGTACGCTGCTCGCATTTGAGCAGCCGCGTCCTCGTACCCAAGCCCTCCCACGCCCGTCCCGAGACCAGGAATGGCAAGGCTGCGAATTCTGAACCCGCCCAAGCGATTGTGCCTTTGTACCGCAACTAAAGCGGCGCGCATGGCGAGATACGCGTTGATTGTCCCTCCAATGCTGCCAGGTATCCTCATTGTCGGAGACGCGATCACAAACGACCATCGCGAAGATGCCATCTCAACGACGATCGCTGCGCCGACGGGCAACTCGCCGCAAAAGTGTTCGGCTATTGCGGCCATCACGCGGTGCTGCGCTTGGCCTCCGTGAAAGTCATCAATCGCTTTGTCGATTCCTCCACCCATGTTGCCGAAGCTATTGGCTGGACTCACAATGGCGTCGCACGACAAATCAAGAAGATTCCCGCAAACGACTTCAACCTCAGCAATATCACGAAATGCTTCTGCCATTGCATGCGCAACATCAGAATTCAGATCGCCAAGACTGACTTGAAACGACTCAGAAGCGACGGAACCAATTGGCTTGAGGGTTTTCACTTGCCACCGACGAAATCGCGAGACCATCGATTTGAGCATCGAAGATTTCCGCAGCCTAATCAGGTAGTAGACCTCCGAAGTTCGGGAAAATATTACCGAACTCTGGCGGCATATGATGGATTCATCACCCTTGATGGATCGTATTCTACAATGACTTAGAGCGGTTGGGCAATGGAATTTCCATCATCTGCCGCATGTGAAATCCTAGACCGAGGTCTAAGAACTTGTCATCGGGCGCGATCTCTGATTGGCAGTTCCGAGGAGCGACGAGAAACCTTCGGAAAAATGGTCCAAATACCCTAAATAGGGGATTGATCGACTCACCGAAAGTATGGCACAAGAGGGCCACAAGCTGGATGCCAGTTAGCCTCATTGCTTGAGGCATGGGGAAGCAGAAAAACCTGAGTCTGGAGCCCGCCAGGCGGGAATTGCTCTTTGACAATTGAATGCGAATCGTCAGCGACCTTGGAGTGCGGTGGCCGGACACCGTTTTGGCTCCAATCGCCAGACACCTCACACAACTTGCCGAGCCCGTTAGTCCTTTGACAACGGAACTCAAATCTGCGACCACAGTCTCAGTAGAATGGCTGGTTGTGTCACCGACCGCTGGTTGTGTCACCGACCGCTGGTTGTGTCACCGACCGCTGGTTGTGTCACC
>CAIMFH010000025.1 GCA_903840265.1 uncultured Schlesneria sp.
AGTTGACCATGTCGAGGGCACCGACGGAGATGACTTGGGGGATGCCGCGTTTGCCGGCGGCGGTCAGGCGGGTGGGGCCGGCGCTGAGGATGCCGCCTACAAGTTCGTCGGCGAGTTCGGTGGTGGTGATGTCGAGGACTCCGGCGATCAGACCGTCGGCGATCAGGCCTTCCATGGCTTCGCCGCCGTTGCCTGTCGCGTGAAAGACCAGCACTTCATAGCCGGCGGCTTCCAGGATTTTTCGGGCGTGTTCGACGCAGGGGGTCGTCACACCGAACATCGTGGCGGCGATGAGTGGCTTGTCGGTTGTCGCGGAACTGGTGCCTCGATGGGTGATCTTCGTGCGGGCAAACGTGACCATGCCAGCCATGGCTCGGGCGGCTTCGGAGAGGATTTGGCGGCTGATGCGGTTGATCCCGGCGATGTCGACGACCGAGTTCAGCATCATGATATCTTTGCCGCCGACGTAGGGGCGAGTCTGGCCCGAGGCCAGAGTACTGACCATCAACTTGGGGACGCCCAGCGGCAACGCTCGCATGGCCGAGGTACCGATTGTCGTCCCAGCCGAACCGCCGAGTGCCAGCACGCCGTCGACTTCTCCGCGAGCGTACGCGGCCGTGATGAGATTAGCTGCACCGACAGCGGCTGCCGTCATCGCCTGGCCGCGGTCGTTCTGCTCGCGCAGAGCGGCCAGCGAGGCTCCGCCCTCGTGGAAGAGATCTTCCCGAGAGACATCGGCCGCGATGGCAGGTTCACCGAGACATCCCGCATCGACCACGCAAGTCGAGACGCCGTAGTCGTGAAGCAGGTCTCGCACGAACGCGATCTCGTGACCCTTGGTGTCGAGCGTTCCGAACAGGTAAACCGGCATTATTGAGGCCCGCAGCGATGGGAGTGAACTAATAAACAGTCATTTAACCACAACCGGCCGAAATCGTGGCTTCGAACGGGCTGTTTCGCAACCCGTGGCCAGCGATCATTCGTTATACTGTGGATTCGCGATCCTCGCTGAGGCATACAGCTTGCCAGGGGACTTAGATCCCCCGCTCAGGAAGAGAAGTGGGCTCAAGCCCGGCCTTGAAAAGAATTTGTGAAACGAGTTTATGTCTTCGACTTTGCTACCTCGTCCCGAACTGCTGGCTCCTGCTGGAGACCGCGAATGCATGCGTGCCGCGGTTGAGAATGGGGCCGATGCGGTTTACTTCGGTTTGAATTGCGGCTTCAACGCTCGGGCCCGGGCGACCAATATTGAACCGGGCGAGTTGTCCGAAGTGATGACCGAGTTACATCATCGCGGAGTGAAGGGATTCGTCACTCTCAACACGCTCGCGTTTTCGGATGAGTTGCCCGAGTTGGAAGACCTGGTCCGGAAGATCGCCAAGGCTGACGTCGATGCGGTCCTGGTGCAGGATCTGGGGCTGGTGCGTTTGATTCGCGCCATCTGTCCCGAGTTGCCGATTCATGCGTCGACGCAGATGACGTTGACGAGTGCCGAGTGCATCCAGGTTGCCGAAGAGATGGGGATCGAACGAGTCGTGCTGCCGCGCGAGCTTTCGATCCGGGAGATTGCCAAGCTGCGGAAGTCGACCAATGTTGAGCTGGAGACATTCGTGCATGGCGCGTTGTGCGTGGCTTACTCGGGGCAATGCCTCACCAGCGAATCGTTGGGTGGACGTAGTGCGAATCGCGGGCAGTGTGCTCAGGCGTGTCGGTTGCCGTACGACCTGATTTGCGATGGCGAAGATGTCGATCTGGGACCGCAGAAGTATTTGCTGAGTCCTCAGGATCTGGCAGCTTACGATCTGACGCCGGACCTGATCGCGGCGGGTGTCTGTTCGTTCAAGATCGAGGGACGGCTGAAGACGCCGGAATATGTCGCGAACATTACCAAGCATTACCGTGCGGCTATCGACGCAGCCGTGAGGGGCGAGCCGATCGAGTTCACTCGCGATGAAGTTCGCGAGATGGAGCTGTCGTTTTCGCGCGGCTTCTCGCCCGGCTGGTTGAACGGCGACGATCACAAGATGCTCGTGCCAGCGCTCAGTTCATCGAAACGCGGTGTTCTGCTGGGCGAGATCACTCGCGTGCGCAGCGGACGCGTGGAGGTTCGCCTGGAAGGTCCAGTGGCTCGCGGCGACGGTTTGGTTTTTGAGGGAGATCGCGCGGCGAATGCCGAACAAGGGGGCCGAGTCTACGGCATCTGGGAACGAGGGCGTTCAGTTGAAGCGGTACGCGACGGTATCGTGGAGCTGGAGTTTCAACGTGATTCGGTGGACTTCGACCTGTTGGAGCAGGGTCAGCAGATCTGGAAGACCGATGATCCTCAATTGACGGCTCGTTTGCGAAAGACATTTACGGGGCCTGATCCGGTACGCAAGCGGCCATTGTCGATCCACGTGAAGGCTGTTGCGGGGGAGTTATTGGAGATTGTGGCTTCGCTGGCAGTTGAGAGCCTCGCCCTCCCAAATCGATCAATTCGCGTTCAATCGAGCGAGCCATTGCCAGTGGCGACGCGGCATCCGATTACGCAGGAATTTCTTCGTGAGCAGTTGGGACGGCTCGGCAATACCGTCTATGAGTTAAAAGATCTACAAGCGGAGATTGTCGGCGGGCCGATGGTGCCGCTGAGTGTCTTGTCGAAACTGCGTCAAGAACTGGCGGCTCAATTGGATCGCATGGTGAAGACGCCGCGCTCCAGACAGTTAACGAATGGGTCTGCGCTCGCTTCACTGCGATCACATCTGCCAGCGGTGGCCGACCAGACGGCGACAGATTCAGTATCGCCGCGATTACACGTACTTTGCAGGACGCTCGATCAGATTCGAGAAGTCGCCAGGATCGTGTCGAAACAGTCCGCTGGAATGCAACTGGTCTATGCTGACCTGCAGGATATTCGCGAGTATCGCGAGGCTGTGCAGATCGCTCATGAGGCGGGCCTGACGATCTATCTTGCGACGCCGCGGATTCAGAAGCCCGACGAAATGGGGCTGTTTCAGGCGATCGGCAAGCATGGGGCGGATGGGATCCTGGTTCGCAATCTGTCGGGACTGCGGTTCTATACTCAACGAGATGTTCCTGTCGTCGCTGACTACTCTTTGAATGCAACGAATGAATTAACCGCGGAGTTTCTGCGGCAGCAAGGGGCCGCACGACTGACGGCGTCTTATGACATGAACCGCGATCAGTTGTTGAACTTGGTTGGGGCGGTGCCGTCGTCATGGTTGGAGGTTGTCGTTCACCAGCACATGCCGATGTTTCATATGGAGCACTGCGTGTTCTGCGCGGTGCTGTCGCCGGGGACGAACAAGACGAATTGCGGTCGCCCCTGCGACACGCACTTGGTTCAACTACGCGATCGAGTCGGCAGCGAACATCCGCTCCATGCAGATGTGGGCTGCCGCAATACGCTGTTCAATGCGGTTCCGCAGAGTGCCGCGGAGGTTTTGCCATCACTCATTGAACTGGGCGTCCGAGACTTTCGGATCGAGTTCCTTGAGGAGCGACCGGCCGACATCCAGCGGACGTTGAGTCTGTATCACGATCTGCTCAATCAACGCATTCGAGCCGAAGAAGTCTGGCGCGAGTTGCATGCCTCAAATCGCGTTGGGGTGACTCGGGGGACATTGGAAGAGCGACGAAATCCGTTGGCAATCCTGTAGGAACTGTTTCCGTCATTCCCGCGAAAACGGGAATGACGGAAGTGCGAGTGAAGCGTAGTTTAGATTCCCGCTTTTTCCACAGCGAGACGGCACTCGTGGAGCAGCGCAGCCGCCTCGTACGCGACCGCATTGTCTTTGGCGAGTTCACGAATGCGAACCAACGCGGGTTCCGCTAAACGACCGAGCTTGAGTAGCTCGGCAGGGATGGGTAGTGGATCGCGTTCCTTGTTCGGTTCGACCTCCTGCTTCCACCAGTCGGCTCGGCGGAGCGCATGAGCTTGAACGATCTCCAGGAGTTGCTTCTCGACGGTTGGCGACATCACATCGACTCGGCCGACCAGCACGCGCACCGATTCGTCCGGCGGTGGCGAGATGGTGAGTGGCAGCAACTTGTCGGTGGCTTCGCGGGGAACCATGTAGAAGATCCGAGTCCCTTCTTCGGCAAACCAGGAATCGGCCCAGGTCTTGACCATGGCGGCAGCTTCTTTGGGGTACAGCTTCTCGGCCACCAGCGCGTCGACGACGCGTTGCTGCAGATCGGGCAACTGGATGGACGTTGTCGTCTTTGGAAATTCGGCGCTGGCCCCTGCTGCGACTTCGTTGATTGAAGAAAACTCGATCGCTTTTGCGGCCACTGTCACTCGGAACAACGATCGAATCGGCTGTTCTCCCGAATTGGTGACCTTGATCAGGCCATCGTCGGAAATCACGGCATGCAATGGCTGTTCGAATTTCCCAACGCCGCGATAAAACAAGAACTTTTCGAGGTGATCGCTGCTCAGAGCCGTCAACTCGGGCGAGGGCGAGTGACGCAGGTGAACGTAAGCCGAATCTGTTTCGCGAGCATAGTAATAGTGGTTGTAGGCTCCGGCCGTCGGGGCGATGCGGTCCTGGATGATCTGATGCAGCCACTTCCGCGTCCGTTCGTCTTTCACGGCGGGGGCCAACTTTGCAATCGGGATCAAGTCGATCTCGCCCCAATCCAGAGTCGATTTGTCGAAGGGTCGGGAATGTTCTTTCATGCCGTCGTAAGGAGGCGTCATCGCCACGACGGGAGGATAGAACTCGGTCAGCAGTCCATTCGGAAAATCGACCTTCGCCCGGATCGTTCGTTCTTCATCTGTATAGAAATAAGTGACAGGTGTTTCCATCCGGATTTGAGCTCGGATCAAACGCTTGGCAAAGAGCGGGACTCCGGCCTGCATTCTGCGGTCGAAAACAAATTCGGGCAGATCTTCATTGATGAGGGGGCGAAAATCGAGTTGGACGCCATTGGAGCCAGAGAAGGACGTGAACGTCCCCCATTCGTGCATGACCAGCTTGCCCTCGGCCGCTGGAGTGGCAGACGTTTGCAGTTTGTCGACCGCTTTGCTGCTTGACGTTCCCGCTATTGTGATTGCGGCAATCAAGGCGACGCCGGCGAGACCGCTCGCCCATCCGATTCGATTCCACGGTTTCATGATCGTCTCCTCTGCATGTGGTCGCTGTTGATCGGGCCATCCAAATCGGTCGATTGTCCCGGCAGGACGTTCGAACTGACTGGTGTAGGAGTCGCCGACGCGGCAGCCTCAGACTGGCAGAAAGTGCTCAATTCCGTAAAAACAGAGCGACTCAGATTTTGTGCCAGTCTGATTGGGAGCTTGCTACGACTCCTGACATAAGGTGTGGCGCAAAGGGGACAGGGTATGACCGACGGTGAACTGGTTCGCCGCGTGGTTGCCGGTGAGACGGCGGCTTACGGGGAACTGGCGCGCCGTTGGTTCAGGCGGATTCTGGCAATGTGCCAATCTCGCGTCTGTTCGAGCGATGCCGATGACCTGGCACAAGACGTGTTCCTGCGCGGGTATGCTCGACTGTCGACGCTGTCTAATCCGGAGCAATTCGGTTCCTGGCTGCGGGGGATCGCTCACAACATTTGCGTGGACTGGTGTCGCGATCGTGTTCGCCAAAAACAGGCGATGGGAACCGAACACCGACACGCAGCGTTAGCAGACATCACCGAGGGTCTCTGTGGCACACTGGCTGAAGATGAGCGAGCCATTGTTATCCAACAGGTCGCCGCGATACCAGAAGATCTGCGCGAAGTCGTGCTGCTGCGCTACTACGAGAACTTGACCTACGATGAAATGGCCCAATGGCTGGGGGTGGCCCGCGCCACCGTGAACGAGCGACTGGCAAAAGCCCGGGCTCTGCTTCGCATCCGCCTGGCGAAGCTGCGGAGTGACATATGAACTGCGAAACATTACCACTGTTGCTGAACGCGGCGCTCGATGGCGAACTGTCGCCGCAGGAGCGCGCCGCGATGCAGCAGCATCTGGCGGAATGTGAGTCTTGCCGCGAGCAATGGGCCGAGTTGCAATTCCTGCATCAAGACTTGTCTCTCGTCCTCTCCCCCCCCTCGATCGAACCCGCGATCCGGCGGTTGATGGCGACAATGCAACCAGAGTCGAATCGAGGGGACGGCAAGTCGCGATTTTCGCGAAGGAATTCGAGTCTGGTCATGGTGGCCGTTGTCTGCACGTTGCTGCTGACGGTCGGCATCATTTTTCAATCCCCCGCGCCTGCCCTGGCAGTGGCCCAGATTTCGATGATGACCGGCACGGTGGACTATAAGGCAGCCGATGCGCGCGACTGGACCCCCGTCGCAGGGACGCAGCGAATCTCGCTGCCGGCGTTTGCGAGAGTCCGCACTCGATCAACGTCCTTGTGCGAGATCCGCACCGGCTGCGATGCGCTGGTTCGGTTAAATCATGAAACGGAACTGGTGCTGCATCGCGCCGAAAAGGTGGAACTTGTCGCGGGTGAACTGTGGTGTCGTGCGCCGGCCACTGCAGAAATGGAAATCTGTGCACCATCGGCTCCACGTCAGCCGGCGCTGACCAATGTCTTCACTTGTCCCTCCTCGGCAGAGATACAGTGGAAGACACTCCCGAACAATGCAATGTCTTGCCAGGACGTTGCGAGTACCGCCGTCGAACTGCAGTTGCCATCCATGAACTGTACGATTCAGCCGGGCGAGTGCGTCACATTTTCTGCGGGTCAACCCATTCCCGAGTCATCTCGATTCAACCCCGTTGAAGCAACAGGCTGGCAACTACCCCTATTGGTCTTGCGTCCACCGCAAGATTCCGAACTTCGTGATCGGCTGACCAGCGTGCTGGCGTTGATCGGTCGAAGCAAGGCGTCGTTCCTGTACGAAGACCAGATCCGAGGACTGGGGCCGAGTGGGGTTATCCCGCTGCTGGCCTACGTACGGTCCAAAGAGTCGGTCAGCCAACCTGAAGTAAGACTGAGGGCGATGGAGATGATCGCCGAGATGGCCACGTCCGCGTCGATCGAAGACCTCAACACCTTGCTCCAGGATGACGATCCCCGGATTCGAAAGCTGTCCAGTCAGACGCTGGCTCGTCTGCAGGCTGGACGGACCTTCTCGGATGGAAAGACTTTGTAGTCGAGCGACGCAGTGTACAGGAGCCTCGTTGGAGCACCATTACATATAACGTGGTGCTTTAATCGGCACGACGAGTGGTTGTTCCAAAGGGGGCTCGTTGGCTGGCCGATCGCGAATCGTCAGCACTGGACAACGAGCGTGCTGCAGAACGTGCTCGGCCACGCTACCAAAAATCAGATGATGAAGTGCGCCAGCGCCATGCGTTCCCATGATGACGATATCGCTTTGGTGCTCCTGGGCCAGCCAGCAAATCACTTCGCCAGCGCCGCCGGCATGGAGCAACCGAATGACTCGATTCGACAATGGGGAATCGACCAGCAGGCGGTTTAGCTTCTCTTCATGCTGAAGGTCATAGGGGTGCGTTTGAGCCGCAACGGTTAACTCGACGGGTCGACCAAACGCATGGACCAGATAGAGATCCGCTCCCGTCTGCATCGCCAACCGCTCGGCATAGCGCATCGCCATCTCAGCGGTGGGCGAGAAATCTGTGGGACAAAGAATGCGCCGGATCATATCCATGACGTGGTCCACCTTCAGTTTGAAGAATCAGAGTCAGTTTTCGAGAGGAGTCGGAATTTCGTCGTCCGTATCTTCTAGCTGCACATCTGTTTCGTGTTGGACATCGCCTTCATTGATCGTCTCCACTATGTCCAGCGCAGCCACTTCGTCCGTTCGTTGAACATACACTTCGATCGGAGCAATCGAAATTCCTGGAAAAGGATTCGAAGTGTCCCCGGTCACAGCGCGGATACCTTCTGATTCCAGCAGTGTACGGACCAACTCAGCCTTCGTGGCGTTCGTTGCGTTGTACACACAGACAAGGTCCTGAGGATCGCTCATGTGGTGTTCTTTCAAAAAATGTCGGTGCTAAAGGGGATGCGATATTCTAACGCCGAACAGCAGTCAACCATAATCCCGGTGGCTTTAACCACGCCCAGAGGTCACAACCCACGTGTTTCGATTCGATTAAAGTTTCTACGAAGCAGCCGACGTGCCGTAGTGACAAATTCCAGGATTTGCCGATGCGTCGACGAATAATGCGCATCCTCGATGACAACTTTACTGTCGTGTGAGCGAGAAATGACCACCTTGACACTTGGCACGCAGATCCCCAAATCGGGCCGAGCGAGACCTCAGTTATTCGGGCGCTTTCGGGACGAGGAATGGGTGCCCCTTGGGATGGACCGTCAGGACTGGACAAGTGGATAATCGGACTAGTTTTTCTGCCACGCTTCCCATCAGCAGATGTGCCAAGCCGGTATGCCCGTGAGTCCCCACAACGATCAAATCGATGTCGTGATCATTCGCATATTTCATGATCTCCTCGATCGGAAACCCAACGACGACCTGACGCGTCGCTACGACCGAGCCGATCTCCTTTTGCAGTTGTCGTTCTGCCGCTTCCAACTGCGCCTTCATTCCCCCTTCGGGCAACGTCCAGACGGTATACGAATCTGTGGCCGGCAAGATAATTTCGGGTACGACGTGCAGTGCGTGCAGTTCCGCAGAGAACTTCTCTGCCATCGTGATGGCATACTGCTGAGCGCCTCGCGCCGGCTCACTGAAGTCAGTGGCGAACAGAATTCGACCGATCGTGACGCTCATGATGCAGCTCTCTTTCTTCGCCGGGGAAGCGACGCTCATAATTCTAGTCGTACCGATTCAATGGAACATGGATTGCTGCCAATTCGTGATTGAAAAGTGAGACCCCTTGTATTCTACGGAATCACGTAACCGACACCGCGCAACATGGATGTGAGCGCCATCAATGGCAGTCCGATGATCGCCGTGTAGTCGGCGGTTTCGATTCGTTCGAACAGCGCGATTCCGCGAGATTCCAGCTTGTACGATCCGGCACAATCCAATGGTTGATCGGCTTCGACGTAACGCCGGATGGCGGACAGTTCGAGCGTACGCATTGTCAATGTTGTGATATCGACGTGCGTGTTCAACCGTCCTTCGTCCCAGACGGCAACGGCTGTCGCCAGACGATGGGATCGTCCGGACAATTCGATCAACTGGTCAATCGCAGCGTGAACTGTTGTCGGTTTGCCAAGAATCATGCCGTCGAGATCGACCACTTGGTCGCCGCCAATGATTGTGTCGAGCGGATGTTGTGAAATCAGGCTGTTGACCTTTTCCGTCGCCAGCAGCCGCGCCAATCCTGCGGCACCCAATGATCTTTGGGTCTTGAACGCCTCCTCATCGCACTTCGGCGAGGCCTGCGTAAACGGCAGACCGAGTCGATCGAGCAGAACCTTGCGATACGGCGAGGTACTGGCGAGAACTAGACCCATCGATCCCGCTCCTTCTTTGGTTGAGAAAAGTCATCATTCATCGTGGGACTCGTCGCAAACCGCGGCACGCCGTCACGACGCTTCCGCGAGGTCGATCCCACTCCCCAGTCGCAGTGGTCCACTCCTGGCCGAACTGCAAATCCGACTACTACCTGCATCTGGAACAAAATCTCAAAAAAAGGGTCGTGGGAAGTGACGTGCTACAAACCAGGATTGCCAGTGTTATCAATCACGTTCGAGAACATCACAGTAAGTCACTTCGCATCACCCCCGCAATGGCTCGACTGGGTCCGATGGCGTGCTTAGCCGGAATAATCATTCGCCGAGGATAGTCTGTCCCCCCAATCAATTGTCGCACAAATCGCCTGCTCGCTAAATAAGTCTGGTGGAAAACAGGGACATTGCCAGCAACAGCGTGAACCTCAAGTCGCAACTTCTTGTCTTGGCAGAAGATACTCCGATCGCATCGATCGAAGCCATTGCAGCGACCGCGGCCAGCAAAAGGATCAGATTCGATTCGATTCGCCCCGCGGGCTTGTTACAATTTCTCCTCACCGTGTCTGGCGTTTTTAACACTTGGATTTTGACATGACCGATCGGCGCAATCTGTTTAACAAGGTTTGGGATCTTCACACTGTCCGCACATTGGGATCGGGGCAGACGCAACTGTTTATTGGGCTGCACCTGATTCATGAAGTGACCAGCCCGCAGGCGTTTTCGATCCTGCGAGACCGCAATCTGACGGTGCTGTTTCCCGAAAGAACTTTAGCCACAGTCGACCACATTGTTCCGACGGACATTCAATTGCGGCCCTTCGCGGACGAACTGGCTGAGCAAATGATGTCGGCTGTCGAAAAGAATTGCCGCGATTTCGGCGTTCGCTTGTTTGATCTGAAAGACAGTCGTCAGGGGGTCGTCCACATCGTCGGTCCTGAGCAAGGACTGACGCAACCCGGGATGACGATCGCCTGCGGTGACAGTCACACCAGTACTCACGGTGCGTTCGGCTCGATCGCATTTGGAATCGGCACCAGCCAGGTGGCCGACGTGCTGGCGACGCAGACTTTGGCGTTGAGTCGGCCGAAGGTCAAAAGGATTGAGGTGACAGGAAAGCTGCGTCCGGGCGTGTTCGCCAAGGATGTCATCCTGCACATCATTCGCAAACTGGGCGTTCAAGGTGGCGTCGGTTACGCCTACGAATACGCCGGGGAAGTTTTCGATCGCATGTCGATGGAAGAACGGATGACCGTTTGCAACATGAGCATCGAAGGGGGAGCTCGTTGCGGCTACATCAATCCGGATCAGACGACAGTCGACTACGTGAAGGGACGACCGTTTGCACCGCAGGGGGCCGATTTCGATCGGGCCGCCGCCTGGTGGCTCAGCCTGGCATCATCCCCCGATGCAGAATTCGATGACAAAATCACCTTCAACGGCAGCGAGATCGAGCCAACGGTCACGTGGGGGATCAACCCTGCTCAATCTGTCGGCGTGAAAGAGCGACTGCCAGCCTTGGCCTCGTTCTCCAACGACGACCAGAAGGGGATCAGCGACGCCTTCGCTTACATGGACCTGAAAGAACAACAGCCGATCGAAGGCCTGAAGATCAACGTCGCGTTTATTGGCTCATGTACGAACGGCCGCATCTCGGATCTGCGGGAAGCAGCTGCGATTGCTCGCGGTCGCAAGGTTGCCGCGGGCGTGAAGGCCCTGGTTGTTCCGGGTTCGAAGCTGGTCAGCGAACAGGCTGTCTCAGAAGGTCTGGACAAAGTCTTCGAAGCGGCCGGATTTGAATGGCGTGCGGCGGGCTGTTCGATGTGCCTGGCGATGAACCCCGACAAGTTAAAGGGACGTGAAGTTTGCGCGTCGTCCAGCAACCGCAACTTCAAGGGTCGGCAGGGAAGCCCGACGGGCCGGACTCTGCTGATGAGCCCCGCGATGGTCGCGGCGGCTGCCATCAATGGCTGTGTCAGCGATGTCCGGTCGATGCTGTAGTCGCCAATCATGCGGCTTGCGTCTCGCAATTGAGTTCAAGATTCTCGGGCCATTGCCCGCCATCGATAGAAAGTTTGCAAATGAAATTGATCACCGAAGTGACGGGCAGCGGCCTTCCTCTGTTGCTCGACGATATTGATACTGACCGCATCATCCCCGCCCGCTTCTTGCGTTGCGTTACTTTCGACGGACTGGGCGAACACGCGTTCGAAGACGATCGTCAGCAGGATCACACTCATCCCTTTGACGACCCTCACTATCAGGGTGCGTCGGTGTTGATCGCCGGACGTAATTTTGGTTGCGGTTCGTCTCGCGAACACGCTCCGCAAGCGTTGATGCGATGGGGCATCGAAGCCATCATCGGTGAATCGTTTGCGGAAATCTTCTTCGGCAACTGCACGACGTTGGGTGTCCCTTGCGTCTGTGCGTCACGCTCCGATCTGGAGAAGCTGGCTGCGCTCGCCAAGGCTGAATCCGAGATGCCAGTCACCGTCGATCTGGCCAATCATCAAGTTCGGGCCGGACATCTCACCGTTCCCGTCACAATTCTGGATAGTGCGCGAGCCGCACTGACAACCGGCAAATGGGACTTCCTGGGTCAACTTCTGGAAGGGGCCGTTGCCGTTCGCGAAACTGCGGCGACGTTGCCGTATATGACCGGCTTTAAGGCCTGATTCTCTCTCTAGGATGAACAATGCTGAAGTCTTGCCGATGGTCCGCTCGCTGTCTGGCTCTTCTCGCTGTGTTGGGTGGCCTGTGTACGATTGTGGCACCGAGTTCCGCGCAGGAACCCGGCAAGATCACGCATTCCTTCCTCGCGACAGGAGGCGAGACGTTCATCGTCGATGGCGATGGCAAGATGACCTGGTCGTACCCTAAGTCGACCCGCGACGGTTGGGTTCTGCCAAGTGGTAATATCCTGCTGGCACTTTCCAAGTCGAATGACGGAGGTTCCGTTGTCGAGGTGACTCGCGATGGAAAGGTCGTCTTCGAATTCAAGGGAACCCAATCCGAAGTCAATACAGCCCAGGCGCTCGAAAACGGAAACATCCTGCTGACGGAAGCAGGAGACAAGCCGCGACTGCTTGAAGTCTCGCGTGACGGCAAGATCGCTGTCGAGGTTCCGCTGCAGGCGCAGACGAAGGACCATCACCTGCAGACTCGGATGGCTCGTAAGTTGGCCAATGGGAACTATCTCGTTCCTCAATTGCTCGACAAAGTCGTCCGCGAATACCAGCCTGATGGAAAGATCGTTTGGGAAGTCGCCACTCCCAACTGGCCCTTTACGGCGATCCGGTTGGACAACGGCCACACGCTGATCAACTGTACGATCGGCAATCAGACGATCGAAGTCGACAAAGAGGGGAAGACCGTCTGGTCGCTCTCCAATGACGATCTGCCGTCCAAGCCATTTGACGATGCCTGTGGCGGTCAACGCTTGCCGAACGGAAACACGGTGATCACTGCGTATCACGCGTCATCAGGTAAGACGAAGCTGTTCGAAGTGACTCGCGATAAGCAGATCGTCTGGACTTATACCGACCAGCGCAAGCCGGGAATTCATCACTTCCAGGTTCTGGACACGAACGGCAAAGCGGTTGAAGGTCGGCCGCTGCGATAGCATTCGCCTCGCGTCGTTTCCATCACATCGCAGGCCGCTCAAGACCCGCCCATTTCGGGGCAGCCGAGATTGGGCGCGGCTGGCGAGCGGGCCACGATTCAATCGTGCCGTCGAGTTGAACCGCCTCACCAGTGATGCTGGCTGGGGCGGAATCGGGCCGCGGCTGTTGATGTAATCGAGTATTACGGACCGGCGCACCAATCGGAACGCTCAGCGAATTCCACACGCCCGGTGCGGCCATTAATTGAGTCGCGGCGAGACCCGCAATGGAAGCGAGTGCTGCTGCGAACCCACTATTCCGGACAATCGGCGAAATCTTCAGCATCCGTGTTTTCATCGCCTGATCCCTATCCCACTGGGCAACGAGCCCGCGGACTGAACGTGCGCTGGCAAACGAGCGACATTGCATCGTTAATCATCGGATGCGTGGATTGGTCAGGCCGAGGCCAATCCAAGATTGCCATTCCTTCGTTGCAACTGGAATGACCGACGCGACCGCGCCGCGACCAGGCGAAAGATTCCACCCGGGCTGCTGGCTTACGACGGAACTTTTGTCTTGGACAGGATTTGATTGATCACCATCCGGGCTCGATCGCGGCGGCCTTCATGCAGCACGCCCTTCACCACGACACGGTGAGCTAAAACGGGGACTGCTAATCGCTTCACGTCGTCGGGAATCACGTAGTTGCGTCCTTCGACCAGCGCCAACGCCTGGGCGGCGCGATACATCGTAATCGCCCCTCGAGTGCTGACACCAAGCTGCAATTGCTCGTGAGCTCGCGTGGTATGGATGATGTCCAGCATATAGTCGTTGATCGATTCGTCGACTCGAATCGCGCGTGCTGAGCGTTGCAACTGCCGAAGCTGATCGGCCGTGATCGCGGGCTTCAACTTATCGACCGGTTCTCCGTCGCGATGATTGGTCAGCACGTTGCGTTCGACTTCGCGAGTCGGATAGCCAATCTCCACACACAACATGAATCGATCGAGTTGGTTTTCGGGAAGCGGATAGGTTCCCTCGAACTCGTACGGGTTCTGAGTTGCCAGCACGAAGAAGGGGTCCGGCAGTGGGTGGGTTTTTCCTTCCACCGAAACCTGGCCTTCGCTCATGGCTTCCAGCAGCGCACTTTGCGTTCGCGGTGTGGTCCGGTTGATTTCGTCGGCCAAGAGGACATTCGTAAAGATGGGGCCGCGACGAAATTCGAACTCACCGAGTGTCGGCAGGAACACGCTGGACCCAAGGATATCGCTCGGCAGCATGTCAGGGGTGAATTGCAGGCGTTTGAACTCGCAGTCGACGCTTCTCGCCAAAGCCTTTGCCAACGAGGTCTTGCCAACGCCGGGCGCATCTTCGACCAGCAAATGTCCTTGCGCCAACAATGCCACGACAGCCAAACGGACGGTTTCCGGCTTACCCAGGATGGCCGAAGTGATATTTCGCTCGAGCCCCTGGATTAAAGATTGGTCTTCCGCCACGTATTGCCTCCCGTTGGATCCCTGAATGAACTGTGGCGGGATTATACGACCGGACTACTCCGTTCGCGACGGTACAGGCGACCGCAACAAAAGAGCTGAGATTTGATGAGCGGCGCGGTGACGACCCAGACCGTCACTTCGTCGCAGTCGCTTCCACGATTGCTTGCTCCATCAGCCGATGGTTCTTGAAGTCATACCGCTGGCCCGCGGTCACGATTTCAAACTCACCCGTACGATCAGTCGCGTCCTGGCCACGGTCGAAGATGGAGACTCTGTTGCGGCCGACGACTTCCAGCGTCGTTCCGCGCACAATCATCGCGGTCGCCTCATCGATCCCGATCCCAACCAATTGAGGATGGATTTTCTTGAGTTCGGTCATGTCGTCCAGACGATCGCGCTGGCCGAAATGTTGATCGATAGCAACTCCCGGCAGGAAGCAGAACCCTCGTTCGTAACCTTCCGCCATCATGTCTTCATTCCCCAACGGGTTACCGCGGACGAGGTATTCCCCCTGGATTGTCGCACCTGCGGAAGTGCCACCGATGACGCCGCCACGATGCAAAACGTCCTGGAACAGTGATTGAATGGGCGTATCAAGGTACGCGTCGACCAATCTCCACTGGCGACCTCCAGTAAACCAGACACCTTTTGCTTCTTTCAGCCAGGTTTGGAGATCTGCCTGAGCCAATTCCTGCTTGTCGCGAGCATGCACTTGGCGCACATTCGATGCCCCAGCGTCCTTCAGCCAGCCGCAGACTTTTTGTTCTTCTGGCGGCTCATCACCAAACGCATTCGAGACCACAATAATTGGCGAATCTTTACCACCAGCAGCCGAGAGGAATTGATCGACGGCTTCGCGTGGGGTCGCTCCACCCCCGACGATCACCAGCGTTCCTTCCTTCACCTCGGGAATCTGCTTGTCGGCCACGGGGAACTCGTGTCGGCTTCGCGCGACGGCGGCTCGACTCAGTTTGATCAGGTCGTCCTTATGGCCATGAGCAAGTCGGATTTCCGACGCCACGCGTTGTGGGGTGGGTGCCAGGCAGACCGTGACATCGGACTCGCCCATTACTTCGACCGAGCGGCCTCGCACGATCAGCGCTGTCGATTCATCGATCCCAATCCCGACATGACCAGGGTGAAGCTGCAATGCCTGCTTCAGTCGTTCTTCCCTGTTTCGTTTGCGAAAATGCTGGTCCACAATCGTGCCCGGCAAGAACCCGAAGCCGGTACTCATCACGGGCTCAGTCTTTCCGCCGGCGATCATTGTCGCCGACATGATAGCGGCCCCGGCCGAAGTTCCGCCGATCACTCCACGGCGTCGCAACACCGCATGGAACATCTTTTCTGCATGCGTCCCCAGATAGGCATCGGTCAGCAGGCTTTGATTTCCACCGACGAACCAGATCGCGGTGGCCGATTCCAATTTCTGACAGAAGACAGAGTCGTCCGCCTGAATTCGAGTTGCGGCATGAAAGAAATCGAGAGACGAATGTTCCCGGCCACGCCAATGGGAGTACTTCTCTTCAATTTCAGGAGATCCCGCGGTGATGCTGGCCGTGGTGATTACGACAACTCGAGCATTCTTGCCACCTCCGAGCTCGAAGAACTTGTCGATGATGGCAGGCGGTAGTACTCCGCCACCGCAGATAAATAGCGTACCCGGAACGGGTGTCGCCAACTGGGCGGCCAGGAGAGCCTTCGGTCTGGCGACGTCCTCGGCTGCGGCCGGCCACGTCGAGGCAAGCAAGCAAGCTCCGACTAATGCTTGCGCCGCCCAACGGCTAGACCTCGTGCGACTCCCGCGAAAAGCGGTGAAGAAAGTCAGTGAGTCAGACAACATTGATAATCCGACCATCGCGGTGCGCCTCCAAATTCTCGTTTGAGGAATGCAGCCGCCCACCATCCTGGGGGATGAGGTACGTCCATGTACGCATAAAAATATGTCGGTTCGAAGTGAAGAGCAAGTCAAGTTCCAAAACCGGTTCCTCCTCACAATTCTGACATACGTCACTGGCTTGTCGGGAGATGTGGCATTGTAGGCGATTTCGCTACCTGTATTTCCCGCGACAATTCGCCGCATTCATGACAAGTTTTGCCCACAGGGCTGGCAGTCTCTGAAAATTTCGTTGCCAATCGCCTCACTTCCGCTATTTCTCGCAAAACTCGCAATCTACTGCTGGACGTTGCCCAACTTGCCTTTTACCATAATTCGTCAAACCGCCTAACCGGAATAGTCGGGAGAACCGTTTTGGTTAGGTATCCATGTTGGCGTTGCACTTTCGGGCTGGCCGAAAGCTTGTGGGTCAAAGACGTTACGAAGGGGGAGTCATGAAGAGAGTTGCCTTACTTGTGCTATGCGTGGTAGCGATGGGATCCGCTGCCGATGCTGGCCACTGGCGAAGGGCGCGCTGTTGCGATCCCTGCGCCGGTCAATGCGTCCCGAATCCCAGTTGCGTCAGCGCGCCGGCTTGTACGCCTGCGACAACCGCCTGCGCTCCGGCGATGGTCGAGCAGACCATCCTCGAACCAGTGATGACGACCGAAACCCGCAAAGTTCAGGTCACCGAGTACAAGCAGGAAGCTCGTACTCGCAGCTACACCGTGAACAAGCTTGTGCCTCGCACCGAAACGCGAACACGCACTGTTGCTTACACGGAGACCGAAAACCGCACTCGCGAAGAAAAGTACATCGAGTGCAAGACAGTTCCCGAAACTGTCGACCAGACTTACATGGTCAGCGTTCCTTACTGCGAAACTCGCAAGGGAACTCGCTGTGTCATGACTCCAGTGACGAAGAATGTCGATCAGGCCTACACAGTGATGGTTCCTTACAGCGAAACCCGTAAGGGAACCCGCTGCGTTGTGACCCCGGTTACGAAGAACGTCGAACAGACCTACACGGTAAACGTCCCTTACAGCGAAACCCGCAAGGCAACTCGCTGCATCGTGACTCCAGTCACCAAGAACGTCGAACAGACCTACACGGTCAACGTCCCTTACAGCGAAACCCGCAAGGCGACTCGCTGCATCGTGACTCCAGTCACTAAGAACGTCGACCAGACTTACACGGTCAACGTTCCTTACAGCGAAACCCGTAAGGGAACTCGCTGCGTGATGACCCCGGTCACCAAGAACGTCGAACAGGCCTACACGGTCAACGTTCCTTACACCGAACAGCGCAATGGAACTCGAACCGTCTGGGAAAACATTCCCGTCGTTCAGACCAGCACTGTCTGTGAAGATCAGGGACACTGGGAACAGCGTTGTACTCCGGTTGCCAATGGCTGTCAGCCTTGCGGTGCCGTTGCTGGATGCTGCGGACGACGTCGTCATTACGCTTGCTGTGGTGCCGATGCATGCAATACCTGCAACGCGGCTCCAACGACTTGCATGCAGAATGTCTGGGTGCCGAACGTCGTTCAGCGCCAAGTTCAGACCACCTGCTACACTCGTCAGTGCAAGCAAGTTCCGTTCACCTACACGGTGACGCTGTGCCGACCAGAACAACGTTCGCGAACCGTGCAGGTTTGTGAGATGGTTCAGTCGCAACAGGAGTTCGAGTACCAGGTTGCCCTCTGCCGACAGGAACAACGTACGCGAACCATTCAGGTTTGTGAGATGGTCCAATCACAACAGGATTACGAGTACCAGGTTCAACTGTGCCGACAGGAACAGCGAACTCGATCCGTTCCAGTTTGCGAAATGGTTCAATCACAACAGGAATACGAATATCAGGTTCAACTGTGCCGACAAGAACAGCGAACCCGGTCCGTTCCAGTTTGCGAAATGGTCCAATCGCAACAGGAATTTGAGTATCAGGTTCAACTCTGCCGACCAGAACAACGTACTCGCACCATCCAGGTTTGCGAGATGGTTCAGTCACAGCAGGAATTTGATTATCAAGTTCAGCTCTGCCGACAGGAACAACGCACTCGTCAAGTGACGACCTGCAAGATCGTTCCTGAAGAGAAGACTCGCACGGTCACCTACTGCGTCGCTGTCCCCAAGACACGCGAAGAGCAGTACCAAGTCACCGTTTGCGACACAGTTGCTGAGGAAAAGACCGAAACGTACACCGTGTGCGTTCCAGTCTGCGTGGAAAAAGAAGTTCAAGTACAAGTGTGCAAAATGGTCGAAAAGAAGATCCAAGTTCCAGCTTGCCAAGCTGCTCCTTGCTGCCGCTAACTTGATCGTGTGAGATCGCCAGCGGATCTTAAAGTTAAAGAAGCCCCGTCCTCTCACCGGACGGGGCTTCTTCTTTTTCTGGTTCGACCATCAGACACGCGATCGACTTCTTGTCATGCGATGTCGCGCCCGGAACGTGACCACCTGGTTTGCCACCAGGCGCCCTACCTGCGGCGATCCGCTCGTCGCTCCTGCGGTTGACCTACGGACCACATATCCGATTTCTAGTCGTCGCGGGCTCCATCTGATCAAATAGCGACGGTTCGGCTAACGCAACGAGCTCTTTCCATCCCAGCACTGGTTCGCACAGGGCCTGCCCGATGATCATCGCACTCGCCACTCCTCGCCGCGCCACATCAATCGATGAGGCGTTGGAGACAATTCACCGTCAGGTTGCTGAAGCAGCGAAACACAGTGCGAAGATTGTCTGCTTTCCAGAAGCCTACCTGCCGGGACTTCGCGGACTCGATTTCGAAGTGCCTGCATTTGATGAAGTACAGCAGGCGCGATCTCTTCAGGCGGTGGCTCAGTGGGCTCGCGAATGCAAGATCGCGATTATCCTCAGCATGGAGTGGCTGACTGGTGGTTGCCGGCAAATTGCGGCGGTGGTCTTCGATGCCGATGGGGTCATGCTCGGCGTTCAAACGAAGAACCAACTCGATCCGACGGAGGAAGCCTGGTATGTCCCCGGACAGACCCGACAGATGTTCGAAATCAATGGCCTGAAATTCGGAATCGCAATCTGCCACGAAGCGTTTCGCTATCCCGAAACAGTCCGGTGGGCCGCGGTGAGAGGTGCGCAAGTGGTGTTCCACCCGCATTGCACGGGCAGCGATCAAACGGGCAGTCAACCGACTCAATGGGGTTCGCCATCCGGCCCGTACTATGAAAAGGCGATGATGTGCCGCGGCCTAGAAAACACGATCTACTTCGCCAGCGTCAACTATGCCTTTCGTTACCAGGTATCCGCCACGACGCTGATTTCGCCATCCGGCGAATGCCTGACATCTCTTCCTTATGGTGAAGAAGGAGTCTTGGTTCACGACATTGATCTGAAGGCCGCCACCGGGTTACTGGCCTCTCGGTTTGCTCCCGAACGCTACCAACAGGCAGATTGAACGGCGGTATGGATCGCCAGTAGTTCGGCTCACGGTTCGGGGATCGCCAGGCGCGCCGGGAACACAAAAACGAACGTCCCGACGCGCAGCGTGCGGCCCAGCGTCCTGAGGGCCGCTTCGCTATCGGGTTGTGGTGATCCAAGCCTTGCCTGAAATTCCCTCCCCTCTTTTGCTGCCGGATCGAAATCAGTGCGATAGGCGATTGCAACGGCTGCGGCGGGCTGAAGCTGTTTGCGGGCCTCATCGATGGTGATCTTCTTCAAGCCATTTTCTTCAACGATCAAGACCGTTGCTTCCTGTGTCATGAATGCCCGCGTGATCGGTTCGTAGAAGATCACATCGGTACGTCCGAACTTCAGGGCACTGTATTCGGTGATCTGCAGATGCCCCTTGTCGTTAATACCGTCGGCAGTGACAAGCTCCAATCGAACGTCCGCAAGGGGATTGAGATCGAGT
Source organism: uncultured Schlesneria sp. (assembly GCA_903840265.1). Classification (GTDB taxonomy): domain Bacteria; phylum Planctomycetota; class Planctomycetia; order Planctomycetales; family Planctomycetaceae; genus Schlesneria. The sequence continues at coordinate 20,262 of CAIMFH010000025.1, forward strand.
TGACGTTTCTGCAATTGAATGGAGACGTTGTCGCTATCAGTCAGCGTCAGGCTCTGGGGCGTCGCCTCGTATTTGTATTCAATCACCTTCGAAAGACTCGTCCCCGTCCTGGCGGAAGTCACCTTAATGGTCTTGGTCGCCGGATCGATCTTGACCAACCCCCAAAGTCGGTTTGCCGCACGAAATCCACTGAGTTCGATCTTGTCGCCGCGAATCAACATCTCCGCCAGCACAGGCTGGAACACGGTTCCATTACTTTCGCCACCGCCCCAACTCCCGGACCAAACCCCATCAAATTGTTTTGCGACAGTCGCGCGATCGGCGAGCGGACCGTCTTCTGCTGCGCAGACGTTGGAGATCAGCAGCACTGTGAACAACAGCCGCAGAAGAATTGCACGCATCGAATTGCCTCCTACTGACGGATGAGTGAGCGGAGAGACATGAGGGCGGTCTGGCCGCCGATGACCAACATGAGGTTGTCTCACTGGCGGAGATTCGGCAATCCTTGTTCTCTCAAAATCGAAAGGGAGCCCTGCTGCAACTGTCCAAGATTGCATTACCCAATCTTTGTGTAAGGTCCCGAAAAGCCACCTGTATATTATCGATAATGAGCCTGCGAAACGGTCGCCACCGACTGACGGAGGGCAGATCTCTTTTCTGAAACGTGATTTACGCAAAGCAGATTCAAGCGAACACAACATGAATCCTGATCGCCAGTGCATGAGTGACGCCATTCGAGACTCGCTGACATCGAGGATCTTCGACGGCACGCTGAAGGCCGGCGATCGTCTCGTGGAGCTCGAGATTGCGCGAGAGTTCGATACCAGCCAGACGCCGGTTCGCGAGGCTCTGCGTGAACTTGAGTCGCTACGACTTGTCGATTCGGCCCCTTACCGCGGCACCTGGGTCCGTGGAATCAGTGACCGCGAGATGGTCGAAGCCTATGCGGTTCGAGGAGTGTTGGAGCAACTCGCGGCTGAGCTGGCGGCACCTCGCCTGAAGGGGGATGTCGCAGAAATTCGTGAGTCACTCTCACTGATCCACGAATCCGCCCGGGTCGGGGACATTGAAGGCTACGCCAAACACAACTTGGACTTTCATCGCGGCATCGTATTGGCTTCTGACAATGAGGTTCTAATTCAATCTTGGGACCGGCTGTCGTTTGAAGCGAGGGTCCGGCTCCATTTGCGTTCTCAACATGAACCGCGATTAATCGAACGTGCGCGCGAACATGATGAGCCCGTCGATGCTCTTGAGAGAGGTGATGGAGTCACTGCCGGGCGTTTGCTGCGGAAACATGCGGAATCGTGCAAACAGCGATGGCTTGATCGATCACTAACGACCGAAGTCGATGAATCGATTCCTGAACGACAACCTGTGAATGCCAGTTACCTGTCCTAATTTACTTGCCTTGCGACCAAAGTCAGACCACGCCTAGCGGCGTCCTACCTAATTTGATCTCGATTCCACGGCCGGGCCAGCCGTCATCGTTCGATCACAGAAATGGTTAGCCATGTGGATCGTTCGTCTCGCCCTGAAAAAGCCCTACACCTTCGTGGTGATGGCCATCTTGATTGCAATTTTGGGCGGCGTCACAGTGATGCGGATGCCCACCGATATCTTTCCCGAGATCCAGATTCCGGTCGTGGCCGTGATCTGGAACTACACCGGGATCTCGCCTGATGAGATGGAAACACGCGTCGTGGGCAACTACGAACGCGTGCTGGTTTCCACGGTCAGTGGGATCGAGCATATCGAAAGTCAATCACTGAACGGGATCAGCGTCGTCAAGATTTTCCTCCAAGAGGGGGCCAATATCGACAGCGCGATCTCGCAGGTGGTGGCGACATCGCAGCAAGTTCTGCGTTCCATGCCGCCCGGGATCTTTCCGCCATTGGTGATGCGCTATAACGCGGCCAACGTTCCGATTGTACAAGTGTCATTGGGCAGCGACACGCTGAACGAACAGCAACTGTTCGACAACGCAGCAAACGGTTTGCGACCAGGTATGGCGACTGTGCCGGGGGCTCAGATCCCCTACCCTTACGGGGGAACAGTGCGACAGATCATGATCGACATCGATCCTGAGAAACTCTACGCCTGGAACCTTTCCGCGGCAGACGTTTCGGCGGCGGTTTCGGTACAGAATTTAATCGCACCGTCCGGTACCGCGAAGATTGGCGAGCAGGAATACAACGTTCGCTTGAACAACAGTCCGGCCGTGGTCGCTGAGATCGAGAATCTGCCGATCAAATCGATCGGTAACCGAACGATTTTCATGCGCGATGTCGCGGTGATCCGGGATGGATACGCTCCTCAGACAAATATCATCCGTGTGGATGGCAAGCGAGGCGTGCTGCAGCCTGTGCTGAAATCCGGTGCGTCAACGCTCGACATTGTGAACGGCGTGAAGAAACGTTTGCCGATCATTATGGCCACGCTGCCGCAGGAACTGCGTGCGACGCTCTTGTCTGATCAATCGATCTTCGTGAGCGGTGCCATCCATGGCGTGCTGATTGAAGGAGCAATCGCAGCCGCCTTGACCGGACTGATGATTCTGTTGTTCCTGGGATCGTGGCGCAGCACCCTGGTGGTGGTGATTTCGATTCCATTGTCGATTCTCGTCTCAATCATCGCGCTCGCTTTCCTTGGCCATACACTGAACGTAATGACTTTGGGTGGTCTCGCGCTGGCGGTGGGGATTCTGGTGGATGACGCCACGGTGGAAATCGAGAACATCCACCGCAACTTGCATCTGGGCAAACGGCTGGTTCCAGCCATTCTTGATGGGGCTCAGCAGATTGCCACACCGGCGTTCGTGGCGACGTTGTGTATCTGTACCGTGTTCGTGCCCGTGGTGTTCATCACCGGGGCTGCTCGGTCGTTGTTTACACCAATGGCAATGGCCGTGGTGTTCGCGATGCTGACCAGCTACTTCCTGAGCCGAACGTTGGTCCCGACCTTAACTCACTACCTGCTGGCCAGTGAAGTCGAGATGTATGGAGGACAGGCAGAGGCCAATTCTGAGCATCATCAGCCGCCGAAGCTTGGACTAATCTGGAGAGTTCATCATCGATTCAACCACTATTTTGACAAGCTCCGCGACGTGTATGGGATCTGTCTGTCGACCGCACTTGATCATCGGCTGTTGGTGACATCTGCGTTCGCAGCGTTGGTCATTGCTTCGGGAACGTTGCTGCCACTTCTCGGTCGCGACTTTTTCCCGAGCGTCGATTCGGGTCAGATGCGAATGCATGTGCGGGCTCCGGCAGGAACTCGAATTGAAGAGACCGAACGCTGGTTCGGGCGTATTGCGAACGTCGTGCGCGAGATCGTGCCCGAGCACGAACTCAAGACGATTATCGACAACATCGGCATTCCGAACAGCGGGATCAACCTGGCGCTCAGTGACGGCTCACTGATGTCGTCAGCCGATGGCGAAATGCTGATCACGCTGGAAGAGCATCACGCACCGACAGCTCAGTACATCGAAAAAGTGCGTACAGAACTGAATAAGCGATTCCCAGATCTGACCTTCTATTTCCAACCGCCTGATATCGTCACGCAAGTGCTCAACTTCGGCCTGGCGGCGCCTATTGACGTGCAGATCGTGGGGCCAAGACGCAACTACGAGGAGAACTATCGCATCGCCAAGCAGTTGCGCGATCGACTCGCCGAGATCCCTGGCGTGGTTGATTCGCACTTGCAGCAAGTCGTGCGCACACCCGAGCTGAACATCGACGCGGACCGCACTTTGTTAAGTCAACTCGGCATGTCAGAACGAGATATCTCGAACGATCTCCTGGTGTCACTCAGTTCCAGTGGACAGGCCTCGCCCAGTTACTGGCTGGACCCAAAATCAGGCGTGCAATATCCGCTCGTCGTGCAGACGCCTCAGTTCAAGATCAATTCGATCGAAGCGATCAACAGCACTCCTGTTTCACGCAATACCGAGGGAACTCAATCGCAACTGCTGGGGAACCTGGCCAGCGTCAAGCATAGCTTCGGCCCGACCAACGTGACGCATTACAACATTGCTCAAAGCTTCGACGTGCTGGCTGGAGTTCAAGGAACAGACCTGGGTCGAGTTTCAACGGCGATCGATCAGATCCTGAATGAGGTACGACCAACCTTGCCTCGTGGAACAACGATCTCGGTTCGCGGCCAAATTCAAAGCATGAACACTTCGTTCCAGGGATTGAGCTATGGACTGATTTTCGCCGTCGCGCTGGTCTACTTGTTGATGGTCGTGAATTTTCAATCGTGGCTCGACCCGTTGATCATCCTGATGGCCTTGCCGGGTGCGATGAGCGGCATTTTGTGGATGTTGTTCGTCACGCAAACAACGATCAGCGTGCCGTCGTTGATGGGATCGATCATGTGCATCGGGGTGGCAACAGCCAACTCGATTCTGCTGGTGACCTTTGCCAACGATCAGCAACTGGCCGGAATGAATTCGGTGGAAGCGGCTTGGTCGGCCGGAGTGACCCGCTTGCGACCTGTGATTATGACCGCTCTGGCCATGATCCTGGGGATGCTGCCGATGTCGTTGGGGATTGGTGAAGGGGGCGAGCAAAACGCACCTTTGGGCCGAGCTGTGATCGGCGGCTTAACAATGGCCACGTTTGCGACTCTGTTTTTCGTGCCAGTTGTCTACAGCGTGCTCAGAAGACATCCCAAGCATATTGCTCTTGAACCGGAACTCGTTGACTAGTCGGGGAAGAAAATGTCTGCAACTCAAGAAATGACTCGTAGCGGGACACGCATTCAAGCGTTGCCGCGCCCTGCAAAGCCCGAACACCCACCTGTGTCTGAGCATGAGGCCGAACTCAAGCGACCGACCACCAGGCTCTCCTGGTTCACGATCATGGCGATCATGGTCCTGGGAGTGGCTGGGCTGGTTGCGCTGTTTCTGTCGGGATGGATTCCACGTCATCAACAAACACAACGACTGGAGGCGGAATCGCACCGCATTCAAACCGCGTTGCCGACGGTTCGCGTGATGACTCCCAAGCAGTCTCCGTCGATCGCCGTCGCGATGTTGCCTGGCGATGTGGAGGCGATGGAAGAAATCACGATTTACCCCAGGACCACTGGCTACATCAAGCGATGGATGGCTGACATCGGTGACGAAGTGAAAGCGGGTCAATTGCTGGCGGAGATCGATACTCCAGAAGTGAAAGCTCAGTTGCATCAGAGCGAAGCCGCCTTGGCCGAATCAAAAGCGACTTTGGAGCGTGCGAAGGCAACGGCCAATCTGGCGATGATCACCACCAACCGGCTGCGTGGCCTGGTCGTAAAAAACAACATCTCCCGTCAGGAACTCGATGATTCCGAGAACAATCTGGCGGTGGCCGATGCGAATGTTCGACTGGCTGAAGCCACCATTGAAGCCAACAAAGCGAATGTGCAACACATTCAGGAATTGCTGACATTCTGCGAAATCCGGACTCCGTTCTCGGGGACGGTGACGGCGCGCAACGTCGACAAGGGCAAGTTGGTGACGGCCGGCAATGCGACCGGGCAGTCGCTGTTCCAACTGGCGCGCACGAATCCAGTGCGGGTGTTCGTCAATGTTCCTCAAAGCTTCGCCCCGGGCGTGACAAAAGATCTAAAGGCCGAGATCTTCTCGCGGGAAATCCCCGGCACCGTTTTTCGTGGCGTGGTGACTCGAACGGCGAAGGCGATCGATCCGCTTACGCGAACGTTGTTAACGGAAATCCAAGTTCCGAATGACGACCACGCCCTGCTGACAGGTTCGTACGTCCAGGTGCGAATGGAAATCGAGCGTCAAAGTCCGCCGCTGCTGATCCCACCATCAGCCCTGATCTTTAATTCTGGAGGAACTCAGGTGGCCGTGGTCGGAGCGGATGACAAAATCGAATTGCGCCAGGTCCAGGTTGCCGGGGATATCGGTTCGGAGATCGGGATCGCCGCCGGGATTGCGAAAGAAGAACGCGTCGTGGTCAATCCGGGCGACCGAATGTCAGACGGTCTGCAGGTCGAAATCGAATCCGTGCAGGCCGCCGCCGCGGTAAATCACTCGCCCGTGAAAAAGCTCTGACGATGTGACAGTCACAATTTCGGGAGAGGGAACAGTTTCCCCTCCCGCCTTCCGATCGTCGTTCCCGCGAGATGGTCGGCAATGGACCACGTCGCGAATAGGCCAAGTCAGGGAACCAGCGATGGCTCTGGTAGTTCCTTTGGTTGGGGACCAGCTTTGAGGCCGACAACCAAGCCAAGGCAGAGTGATGACTTTTCTGTCGCTTGCGGCAATGCCAGAACCTGTTTCCACACAGCATCCGATCGCTGACGTTGCGTCAACAGTGCTGCCGATAGCCGATATGCTTCTTCACGTAGCACAATATCGTCCAGTTTGCTGATGAAGCCCAATGTCGCATCCGCTTTGTCGGCAGCAGCCAGGTTCGTCGCGAACATCAGCGCCACTTCATCCCGCAGCCCCGAATTGGAATCGAGTTTCGACACGTATTGCGCGGCGTCAGCGTAATTCTGCTGATGCAAGAATTGCCGAACATATGCTCCTTCTGGCCAGACCGGTGTCGCACCTGCCAGAGCTCCTTGAATACTCTTTTCCGTCTCGCCCCCTTGAAACGCTTCGAGCAGGATTCCGATGAGCGGTGAACCCAGGAAATCATCGCGGCGGCTGGCGTTGGTCTCGGCGCTGCGATTGCTGACGACCGACCAGACTTTGGTCTTCAGGCCGACTTCGGCCAGGCGAGACATGATGTTCAGTTGCAGTTGATGCCGACGATGCGAAGCCTCACCCATATCAGCCAGCACCTTGCGATACTTGCTGACGTTCTGGCTGGCCAGATCGTCGCTCTTCAGGGAAAGCTCTTGCTTCAATTTCTCTCGCAAGCCTGCCAAGCCTGCTTGCTCGGCCTGATCGAGTTTCGCGGTCACTGCAGGGAGCGCGGGCGCTAGCCCACGTGCGAAGTTCAGCGACAACTCCAGTGCCTCTTCAGCCTGAGTCAAATGACTTGGCATCAGCGAATGTGCATAGGCAATCTCGGCCGCGGCCGTGGCCGCCTGAACAAGTGGGATCGCCGCAGGTTGTTTGTAGGAAATTGCCCCTTTTGTGTTCGGCATCTCGGGCTCTTTGGGAACCGGGACCGACGCGATCAGATCTTGAGCTGTCTTCAACGCAGTCGTCGCACCCTGTTGATCCCCGGCCGCAAACCGTCCGCAAGCGGCTCGAGCCCAAACGCGAGCGGCCAAGGCAGGAGAGAGCGTTTTCACCGCCTCATCGATCTCAGGCATGGCTCCCGCCCCTTTTGCGTTTTGGGCGAAACCTTCGGCCCAAATCGCCAGACATTCGACGCGAGTTTCCTCTTCAGGCTGTTTTTGAGCCCATGTCAGGCCCGCGGCAAGTTGTCCGTGATTGACGAGTGACCCTGTCGTCGCCGCTGCCTGCGGCTTAGTCCACGGCAGCACCGCGGCACTTTTTGATAGACGGGCGATCCGTCCGTCCGATGCCATCTGCACGCGAGCGGCAAGCTGCCCCTCCAGTGCATCGGACTGGTGCCGTTCCAGAATCGCCAACCCCTCACCGACTCGATCTGCCGTGGCGAGTGCTGCGGCCAGTCGACCAGCGACCTCCATCTGATTGCGGCCTACCGTTTGTAACTTGGGAGCATCAGCCAAAGCCGCATCCAACGCCGTCTTTGTGGCGGCTTTATCGCCCGCGGACCAGGCCCTCCAGAACTTTTCCAAGTTTGGCTGGATTCGATAGTACGGGACGGTGCGTCCCACCACTACGAGTTGCGAGAGATGCTCGTTCGCGGCTTTAATGTCGCCGACCAGGACCGATGCTTCTGCAGCCAGTTGCCGACAGTAAGGCTTACTGCGCTGGCGACGGTCGCCGATCAAACAGGCGTCACCGAGTTGCTTGATCGCAGCGGCGATGAAGTCTTCGACAGTCTTGGGCGTGGCATCCGTCGTTTTGGTCTTGTCATCGGGAAGCGCTGAGTCCACCGCAGGCTTGTTACCGTTTTTGACTGCGGGCTCAACGGCAGCGTTTTTGCTGGCCATGCCTTGCATGAGCTCTCGGTCCTCATCGGTCAAAACCTTGGGGCCAGCCTTCTGCCCGTTAGGTTGGCTGGAGAGGAAAACGATAGCTCCGCCGGCAATCACCATGATCGCAACGGTGATGCCGCCGACAAGCATCAGATTGCTCTTCTTCGGAGGTGGTGGGGGTGGAGCTTCTACTGTCGGGGCGGGTGCCTTGAAGACGGGGACCATGCATTTTGTGTTGGCGCACTTCACGTCCTTCCCGACCGCCGTGGGTGGAACGTACCCAGTCGTTTCGCACATAGGGCAAACGACCTCCAGCGTGCGACCCTTCGAAGGACTGGGCATGGCCTGGATGGCGGTTTTGGCACCCGGTAATTCCGCTTCAAACGGAAAGTCATCCGCTGGCGAAGAAGTGCTCCCCCGTGCTGCCACCGGCTTGGTGGCCGTCCCCGGCTTGCCAGTCGTAGACATCGAAGCCGAAGAGCCAGCTTTGCCTGTGGCCGCGGGTGTCGGTTTCGCTGCCGTGGGTTTGGCCGCAGCCGGCTTCGCCGCAGGTTTCGACCCGGGCTTCGACTTCATCGGCGCACCACAGAATGGGCAATCTTCGGCGTCATCATCGATGACGGACTCGCCGCATGCGGGACAAACCGGAAAATCCATGATCGCTAATTCCTCGCTGAGATACCTCAGTGGTGGTCTGCTGTATTTGGAATAGGCGTCTTCAATCAGACGCCCCGTCAGGAACGAAGGTTCCAGCCATCATATCGGCGATGACGAAATGATCATGGATTCTAAGACAGATTGGCGGCGGGGACAAATCCCCCATACCGGATCGGCGGGATATCGCCAGAAATCCAGGCTGAAATTTGGTCTCGCAGGGGGGACAGCAGGTCATTTCAACCCACGCGAGGCCGCCGATTCCCCGCTGTCTGATTCCGTCCGCCGACCAACTGGCTTTGGATTGAGGGCCAGTCGCAGCGCTTCCCCTTCAATTTCCACATTCCACGGGATGTAAGCAGCAATGGTCTCGAATCCCTCGCGTAGCGTCATCGTCCGACGCAGTGCCTTGCTCAATTCTTGCAGCTTTCGCTCCAGAACTCGTTGCTCTTCCAATCGCACAACTCGCTCTCGGCGTGCGGCATCCCTGTCCGATCGATGCTGCCGATCTTCTGCGTTCCGCCGGGCGACCAAATCTTGTTGTTGGTCACGAAGCTTGGACAGATCCTCTTGGATCTTCTTCAAATCGTCGCGAGTCTTACTCAATTTCGAAATTCGAGATGCTCGTTCGGACGCAGTTTCGGCTAGCAGTACGGTCATTGTCGCGTTGCTCTGGACCAGAGCGGTCTGGCCTCCCTGCCCGGTCACCAGATCAAAGTGACTGGGCATTGTTTTCGTTTCGACGTGCGGCTGCGGCGTTGCCAGCTTGGTGATCGATTCTCGCAGTTTCTCGATCTTCGGCCGCAGCTTTTCCACCTGCCCGCGGACGTCCGTCACTTCCTTCAGCACATCGGCGATGGCTTCGACATGACTGCGATGCGTGCGTGAAACGGTATTGCGGGCGTCGCGCATCTCAGTACGCAGTGAGTCGATCTTCAATTGTAAATCGTCACGCTGCATCGAGTGTTCAGCTTGCAATCGATCATGCGGCAGTTCGACAAATCGAAGCAACTCAGATTCGCGCTGATTGACATCGCTAAACCCGCTGTCAAATGCCCCTTGCAATCCCTCGGGCAGACGCTTGCGAAGTGTAATCGCCGTCAATTGGACCGTGTCCGCGAGTTCAGGAACGCGGTCGGGTTTTGACAGATAGCCCAGCGCCCTGCCCATCGCGATGGCCGCCTGCTCTTTCTGTGCGTCCGGTGGATAGGTTTCGGATGACGCCGCAAGGACTCGTGCGATATGTTGCAACTGATCCAGTCCACGACGTTCGTCATGATTCAAAAACCGCCCCCATGCCACCGCTAGAGCCGCTGGCAAGAACGGTTTTTCGTCCAGTCGCGCGGCGGTCTGAAACATGTCGATGGCTTCGGAGAATTGTCCATGCTTCCAAAGTGCCAGCCCAAAAACGTAGTCCAGCCGAGGATCGTCGGCGAATTCTGTCAGCGCAGCAGCATAGTCCTTGCGAGCAAAGTCGAGCGACAAGGTTGAGGGTTGTGGGTGAGCAACCGCATTGAGCAGCCGGTTCCGATGGTTTGAATAGACCATTCGCTTCTTCGAGGTCTTACCTGCATACCACGGAGCCGGGTAATCGAAATCCTGCCAGGACCGACTGACCAATTGAGCAGCAACATCCAATAGAGTTGTCGCCGGATCCGCCATCTCAGCCGATGGCGCTTCCGGTGAGTTTTGAGCATTCGGAACTTGAACCGGATCGGCAGCGGCAGCGTTCGCAACGACAGAGAGAGCGTCTGCTGGTTCCGGAAGTGAACCAGCAGGGGGCGCCAATGATGAGATTCGACGGTGTGGCGGGAAAATCTGAGCATCCGCAGCCAAAGTCGACCTTCGATCCAATGGTCGCTCGTCGGGCGCGCGATCGTCTGAAGTTGGGAGAGTCACCTCCACGACAGGCTGAATAGCCGAAACCCTTTTCGCGCGACGCCACAACGTCCAGACATCCGGCCCCACAACCGACATGAACGCAACGGCGACAAAGCCAATCACCAGCATTGTGACAACGACAATCGCAACTCGTTCAGCGAAGTTGCGAGGTGCTGGTACTTCGGCAGCAGGTTGGTCATCCGCGGGCAGATCATCTGTTTGTGAAGCCGACATGATGCGAAACCCATTGGGCGACGAGAATGCGGCAGTCCACGAGACCAGCTTGGGTGTCAGATCTGGATTTCAGGTGGCGGCCCAAGGAGGTATTTTTGGGTCTCGCAACGAAATCCAACTCTGGCACCCCTTGCTGAGTTGATTCAACGAGGCACCTCTATTTTGGTGGCTCGATCAAATAACATCCAGCCGAAACTTGGACTTTCGATCAAGCCAGATCAATTCACGTAATCCGCAGGGGGGGTTCAACAACCACCTTGAGAATGTCGTCCCGGATTCATCAAAATGGCTTACCAAACTGTAATGCTGCGATTTATTCAGCTTGGTTGATCGCGTCGATCATCTGCCGCAGACGCCCAGCCTCGCGACGATTGAAATGAAATTTCAGTCGCGGAAATTTGGCGAGGTGTTCTTCATCCTCTTCGTAAGGATGAGCTTCCGTTCGCTCGATCACGCCCTTGGTGACGATGTCGGCGAAGTCCGTATTCAGCTTTTCCAGAAACTGGTCGCTGATGGGGCGACTGAGCCGGAGAATCAAGTCGTCGCGGATGTACCGCATGCTGTCATAGACCGAGTAAAACGTATTGATCTCCTGACGGGCGGCGTCGACAGAATCCACGATCTTGAGCAACGACATATCGGCGGGACTGATCAGGTGCCGCGACAACAGTTCTTTTTCCACGAATGTTCGCCAGGCCGACCAATAGGTCCCGCCCGGCGCGTCCATGCAGATGATCGGGAGCTGGTCGCGCTTTCCCGTTTGTACGAGCGTTAAAACTTCGAAGAGTTCGTCCTGTGTCCCGAAGCCCCCGGGGAACAGGACTACGGCGTGGACTTCTTTCACAAACATCAATTTGCGTGTGAAAAAGTACCGGAACGTCACCAGCTTTTCATCTTTGTCGATGACGGGATTCGCCCCTTGTTCAAAAGGGAGCATGATGTTCACGCCGATCGACATTGCCTTGCCGGCCCCGACGTGAGCCCCCTCCATGATGCCGCCGCCAGCACCGGTCACCACCATCCACCCGTCTGCGGCCATCGCGCGACCGAAATCGACAGACAGTTGAAAGTCCGGGTGATCCACAGGCGTCCGCGCGGAACCGAAGACCGAAACCTTCCGGATTCGCCGGTAAGGAGTGAAGACCTTAAACGCGTATCGCAGTTCTCGCAGCGACCGGCTCAGGATCTTCAGGTCGCCCATCGTCGCGTGATCGCGTTCCAGCTTATCCGCTGTTTCTTTGATCTCCGCGATCAGCATCGCCCGGCGCGTGCCATCGAAGTCGCCACTCCAGGACGAAGTCGAAGTCAGCATACGATAGTTTCCAGAGGTGTTGATGTGTCATCAAGCACGGCAATGCTTGATCTTCGATGAGATCGGATTCGGTCAGCCATCCACCGCTTCCAGTGCTTCGGGCTTGGTGGCATAGATGGCCCACAAGGTATCCAAGGCGGTCAATCGCAACAGCTCCCGAGCCATCTTGCTGGGGCCACACAAAACCAACTCGCCGCCGCGACTTTTGACCGCCGTGTGACATCGCAGCAACAGCGCCAGAAAGGCCGAGCCGAAGTACTGGACTTCGCTGAGATCAAACACCGCCATCGGCGATGTCTGGATCTTGAGCGGAGCCATGACGATATCCGCGGCTTGTTCGATCACTTCCCAAGGCATCTGCTCGACGTTGGCCGCGGGAGTGATCACCACGGTATTGCCGTGCCATTCAAGGCGAAAATCATCGTTGCCAGAAGTCATATCGAGTTCCATCTCCAATGATAAACGTCGTCCACTCCGTGGTCCCAATTATCAATGCTGTGGACGCCCCTTATCGCTAATCGTCTCTTCTGGGGCAAGTCAGGCGAATGTGATGAAGTGCCGAGCTGAGCAGGTTAGATGAACACAATCTCCGCGGCAGAAAGACGTTGAGTCTCTGACTGGATCATCCGACTGACTGCCTACTTGGGCTGCTGTTCCTTCAACCGCTTCTCGAAAATCAATTCTTTTTGAGAGACGTAGTCGCGATAACCTTCGGCGTCGATAAACGGATTCGCAGTCGCTGTTTTCTGACGCTCGAATTTGGCCAGCATGCCGTAGTATTCGCCGTGGGCTCCCAGGAAGACGTCGCAAGGAAGCTTCTTCAGCACTTCGAACGTCTTCGCGAAGTCCTGTGCGATCTCGGGATAGTCCTTGTTATCAACAAGTCGATAGCCGGGGTTCACATTGGGACTGCCGATGACGACGACATCATATTTCTTGGCAGCGTCGGAAACCTGCCAGGTCCATGTTGTGCAACCACGGGTGTGACCGGGAGTGGAATGGGCTACGAGCGTCACGCCGCCCAGCGTGACTTCATCGCCATCTTTTAGAACGCGATCAATCTTACAGGCCGGCCAACGGCTGTCGGTATACAAGTACTGACCGACACCGCCCGATGACATCACCGTGTCGTCTCCCCGCATGGCGAAGACTTTGGCTCCGGTCAATTCTTGGAACGCGGCATGTCCCGCCACATGGTCCGAATGGGCATGGCTGGCAAGCAGGATCTTCACGTCACTCAGCTTGAATCCCAGCGACTCAATCGACGCGCGGATCAGCGGCACCGTCTCTTCAAATCCGGTGTTGATGACGATGTGGCCTTCAGGCGTTTCGATCAGATAGCAGGCCAGCGCCTTGGATCCGACGTAGTAGGTGTTGCCGATCACACGATGCGCAGGAAATGCGTCTTCTGCGTGAGCGATCGAAGTGAAGGCGATCCCAAGCAGAGCGACCGCCGGGCAGAGGAGAATGAAGTTCCGCATGGTTGTTCTCTTCAAAACTGAGATACCAGCACCCAACAGGCTGAAGCGGCATGCTGCTCGCCGCAACGTCAACCAGCACTCGTCTCTGCAGTCATCACGGCCTGAACAGCGGCCACGATCTGATCGTGCAGCAATCCATTCGTGACGATCACACCACGGTTCTGATTCAGTTCCCTGCCGCGTGAGAAGTCGAGAGGTTTGCCGGCAACGTCAGTCACACGGCCTCCGGCTTCCTCCACCACGGCGATACCACCGGCGTGGTCCCAGATCTTTTCGAAGTAGCCCGTCTTGGTTGGCAGACGCAAATAGGCATCTGCAAAACCTCGAGCGACCGTCGCGTACTTGGCCTGGCTATCCATGCGAACCGGAGTGGCGGTCAGCCCCAATCGCTGGGCGACCATCGCAGATTCGTTGTGGGCACTGTGGCCGGACTCGACCGATTCGCAAAATCGAGCTAGGGCGGGGTCGGTCGTCTTCGTGACGCGAATCGGCCGCGGCGGTGCATCCGAATCTAAAGGACGGATGAAGGCTCCTTGCCCTCGAACGGCGTAGAACAACGCGCCAATCGGAGACCCTTCCTCCGCCGAAATGGGCAGGTTAGGACAGCCGAGCACACCCAATTCGATCGTCCCGTCGACAATCAAAGCCAGCGAGACCGCGTATTGCCCCTTACGCAGAAATCCTTTGGTCCCATCAATCGGGTCCAGCGTCCAGAAACGCGACGTGTACTTCATGGCTCCGCCGCGATCGATCCAGTGACAGATCTCTTCGTCCTCAGCGGTAATCCCAAGACGATGCACGTGTTCGCAAACAGCCTTCAAAAAAGCGGCATTCTCGGGCCACCGTAAAGCGGCCGCGTCTTCTTCAGCGATGATTGGATCGTTCGGGAAAACAGCATCGATACTGCGACAGACAACGGCCTGGCTGCCGAAATCGGCAATGGTCACCGGGCTTTGATCGCGTTTATCGAGGACTTCAGAGGTGATCGTCGATTGCACCGTGCGACATAACTGAGACGCATGCGCGACAGCATTCAAAGCCGTCTGAAGTTCCGTGGCAAAGGCTGGCATCTGTAATCAATCTCACGTCGTCAAGAGAGGACAATGGCAAGCGATGGCACAAATCCAGGATCTCTTTAAGAGAACGCTGGTTGCCGCTCAGCATGCAGATAGATGAAACTTTTCCCCAGGCGACCGCCGTAGTTGCCTGCTGAAATCCGTGAAAGTCCCGGAGTTTCGATGGAGGCCTTGATGACGGCCTGAGTCGCATCGAAGACGGTCTTCAAGTCGCGCCCGTTGATAATGATTTCCATGATCGACTGCACACCGTCCGGGACTTGGGATTGGTCGCCCAGTTTCGCTCGCAGAGTGGGACAGAACGGATGGTTCGTACTGGCGAACAGGAATTTGTAGGCGCTGCCGGCCTTCGATCCGCTGGAAGCGATGCCCCCGGGAAAAGGGGCGATCGTCCCGGGTATACTCGCCAAGGCCCGAACACCGCGTTCGGCAGCGTCCAGCGACGAATCGACCGAGTCCGCAAAGAACCACAGGTTGCCACCCATGATCCCATCTTTGTATCCAAAGCGGCGATCGATGATGAACTCGCCTCCCATGATCGGAAGGATCCAGACCTTTCGGCCATATCTTTCGACACGTTCCTGGTATCCATCGCCGAAGAATGCCAGTTTGCGACCCAGTTTGAAATAGGGCTCGGTATCCAGCAGATTGAAGCAGGCCGCGGTGGGACTGGTCAACACGTTCTGGCTCAGGCGATGCAGCAGCACTTTTTCGAGCAGCTTCTCCCGGTCCTTCTTAAACCGGGGGACGTGGAACTGCACGATGGCACCGGGGCGTCCGTCCGGCGTCGCAAACGATTCATCGCCCCCTGGCCCGACGAACCGATCGACCGCCGCTTCGCAGTCGCAAAAGATGCTGCTGGAAGCGTGGCCGGTGGCTGCATTGCAGGCATGCTCCAACCAGGTTCGATCACGGGCCGTAATCAGCACCTCGGCATAAATGCTGCGAAATGCTTCGGCATAAGTATCGTCAACTAGCGCTGTCATCGTGACGCATGAATCCTATTTGCGAAGGTCGTACCTCGGCCTTGTCATCCTATCCGATCTGAAAGTCCGAACTCGGCCTGCTGCTCATGGCAGGCTTTGATAGGGACTACAGAACCCGAGGGGACAGATATTACTTCCGTCCGCGACCGTTGTAGGCCGCTTTTTCCGTGATTACCTTGTCCATGAACACATCGTGATCCTGCATCGGGATCTTGTCGAACAACTGGCATTCGAACGCCAACGCGACCAGTGGCGTGTCGGGCCGAGCGTGTTCCAGCAGCTTGTCGTAATAGCCTTTGCCGTGCCCCGTCCGTCCCCCTTCGCGGTCAAAAGCCACGCCGGGAACGATGATCAGATCGATTTCTTTGACATCGACCCTATGAGCATCCACAGTCCGCAGTTCGGTTTTCGGCTCCAGAATGCGGTACATGCCGATCGCCAACTCTTCGGGGTTGGTCAGATGGAATAGTTCCAACTCGCCATCGACGCAGTACGGGACGACAATTTTCTTGCCGCTGGCCAGAGCGTTATCGAGGTCGTTTCGTGTCCGAACTTCGCTGCGAACATCGAGATAGAACAAAACTGTTTTTGCCTGCTGGTATTCCGGCAGGGCCATGCACCGGGCGACGATCTCGCGGCTCAGTTCGTCCTTATTTTCCTGAGCGTTGCGATTAGCGTGGGCTTGTTCGCGAATCTGTTGCTTAAGATTGGAAGAATCGAGAAGTTCCGTGCTCATGGGCTCCATTCCTGATTATCGTGGCTCCATCCGAAGCGGGTAGGATTGACCGAATCCTAACATTGCCGGGTGTCCGTACCAACTGAACGGAGATGAAGTTCATGAATTCACCCAGTGAAGCGGCAATCCAGTTGCCTGCCGACCTGCACCGCTGCTGCGAACAAGCGGTCCTGATGGAAGCCTCAGACATTCATCTGGCACCCGGCCGACCACCGGTTTTTCGCGTTCACGGCGAGCTGAAAGAATCGACCGGAATGACCATCCCCGAAGACGCCGTAGCAGCCCTGTTGGCAACAGTCTCGGCTGAGAATTTGTTGTCAAAACTTCGCGAACAGAAGAACGTCGATTTCTCGTTCGAGACCGTGATTGACGGTTCGCTCAAGCGATTTCGCGCGAATGTGTTTTATGCCGACGAGCAAATCGCGGCCTGCCTGCGACTTGTCCCATGTTCCATTCCGGAATTTGAATGGTCCGGGTTTCCCAAAGGGTTGGCCGTCCAGTTGGCCGCATTACGCGACGGCTTGGTGATTCTGACAGGCATCACAGGGTCGGGCAAAACAACGACGCTGGCAATGATCGTCAACTTGATCAATCAACGCGGCGGACAACGGATTATCACTGTCGAAGAGCCCGTCGAGTACCGGTTTCCCCGAGCAGCGAATTCGATGGTGACGCAGCGCGAAGTTGGAATCGATGTCTTGAGCTTTTCGGAGGGACTTCGCTCGGGCTTACGTCAGGATCCCGACATTATTCTGGTCGGTGAAATTCGAGATCGCGAAACCGCCCAGATGGCGCTGAGTGCGGCCGAAACCGGTCATCTGGTTTTCACAACCCTGCACACGCGCGACTCGAAAGGAGCCATCAGCCGCTATTCGGATTTGTTTCCTCAGGATGTCCAAGCAGATCTCCGCATGCAGTTGGCAATGAGCCTGCGCGCGGTCATCAGCCAGCGTCTGCTACCCGATGTCACACCGGGTCACAAACGTCACTTGGCGTTGGAAATCCTGTGGAACACCCCGCCGATTTCCATCGCGATCCGACAAGGGAAATTGGACAGTATTGACAACTATCTACTGACCCGTCGCGACGAAGGGATGCTGGGATTCGATGAATCCGTGCGGCAGTTGTTCGAGCAAGGTTTCATCAGCCACGAGGTCGCTGAACGAAACCTGCGGGATCCCAGCCGACTCAGTTGGTAGCAACTCACCAGGGAATCATGAGTCCCCTGAGTCCCATCCGACCTATTTCAATGGGACAGATAGGACTCAGAGGACTGATGCAGATCGTGAAGGTCATCTAAGCAACGGCGCTCGTCACTTGATCGGCCAGCACTTCGCTCTCAAAAGCGACCGCGTGTTCCAGCGGTTGCTTCAGGAATCGCTCGCCGCGGGCGTTGTAGAAGTAGATCTGATTTTGATCGGCTGTCCAAACGGCTCCCAGGCGTACGCTGCGGGGTCCTCTGAGCAGGAACTGTAATCCGCAGCGCACGCCAAGCCGTGTCAGCGCAATTGTCTGCAACTCGAACTGCTGAGCCACCAGGTTCTCTTGCCGACACAATGTGTCGTGAACATGGTGACGCAACTGGTCGACAGTCCAGACGCAACTCGAACCATCCATCAGCATGGGGCCTCGAAACGGGTCTGTGTTGTAAATCTTGGTGTAATGTTAGGTGGCGACAACAGTGATCGGCTATCCCCGGCCAGACCTTTCCGCAGACGGGCGCGGTCCCACTGATTGACAGAGTTCGCGCGTCTGGTGGATCTCACGTAAACGGTACAATTGCGACTTGAGTCAAGTTTTGACGCCGCCGCGAATTCAGGTTCGCCCTTAAACACAGATCCTCACCGCATGTTCTTTGGCTGTGGCAGGTTCGGACCGCCCCTCTGAATTCGCTTTAGAGCTCCACGCGACCGGCTCTCCATTTGCAATTCCCCAAATCTGCCGAAGAGGGTGCTCTCCTTGGCCATATCGACAACGCTGCCATCAATAAGGTGGCTCTGTTATGCTACTCCGCTCCGATGGGTGTCCTAAAAGAGCTCATTCGACCTTTGGCGTCGCGTCAAAGGAAAACCAGATTTGATGGGACATTCCTTCCCATCCGAATATTGAGGAGTTCCGACGTTGCCGACTCTGCCAGAATCCCAATTGACTCACTTTTGCACGGAGTTATTTCGAGCCGCAGGTGTCGGCGATACGGAATCGAAAGTCGTCGCGGAAAGCCTGGTGCAGGCCAACTTGCGCGGCCACGACTCCCACGGGGTCATGCGAGCTCCCTTTTACATTGGCAAAGTGCAGGACGGCTCGCTCAATCCAAATGCTCGGCTGACGATCGAAAAGGAATCGCCCGCGTCGATCTGTGCCGATGGCGGCTGGGGCTTAGGCCAAGTGCTGGCTCAGGACATGATGCAACGACTGATCACCAAGTGTGAGGTCTCCGCCATTGCTTGTGGCACCCTGCGTCGCACCGCTCACATCGGCCGATTGGGCGAATACGCCGAGATGGCCGCCGCCCGCGGCTTCACTTCTATGATCATCGCCAACACGCATGGCTCCGGGCAACGGGTGGCTCCCGTTGGTGGTAAGCGTCCTCGACTCGGAACCAACCCCATCTGTCTGGGAATGCCAGGTGGCGCAAATGGCCCCTTTGTCTTCGACATCGGGACCAGTGCGACCGCCGAAGGCAAAGTCCGTGTCAAGAAAATCGCAGGGCAACCAATTCCGGCAGGATGGTGTCTCGATCCCGAAGGGATACCGACCACCGATCCGAATCAGCTCTACGGCGATCCCCCGGGAACGATCCTGCCGCTCGGTGGCGATCAAGCCTATAAGGGTTTTGGATTGGCCTTCATGATCGACATGCTGTCGGGCGGCCTCTCCGGCGGTCAATGTCCGTTCCCCAGTCCTCCGCCACCGATGGGCAACTGCTGTGTCTTCTGGGTCATCAACCCGGACTTCTTCGGTGGGTCCAGCCACATGTTGAGCGAAGTCAGCAAACTGGAAACCTACGTCCGCGGCGTGCCTCTCATCGACGGAGTGAAAGAAGTCTATCTTCCCGGCGATCCCGAACGAAAGACCATGGCGGAGCGTCAGGCCAAGGGAATCCCGCTCGATGACGGCAACTGGAAGGCCCTGGTCGACATGGCCGGAAAGCTAGGCGTCGCAGCTCCTGCGGTGACTAACTGATTGATCGGCAAATCAACGGTCGAGCGAGATCACGATCTTGCCGAAGTGTCGGCCACTTTGCAGATATTCGTAAGCCACCTTCGTCTGCGCGAACGAAAAGACTTTGTCGATGATTGGCTTCAGCCGGTGCAGAGCGATCGCGCGGTTCATGTCGTCGAACATGTCGCGACTGCCGACGAAAATGCCACTGACGCGCAGGCTTTTCATCACGATGTCGGTGACACGCAATTCCGTTGACAGACCGGCCAGGACACCGATCATCGCCACATGGCCTCCTGGTCGAGTCGCCTTTAACGACTTGGCAAACGTCCCTGCCCCACCAACCTCAACAACGTGATCGGCTCCACGTCCACCATTGAGTTCAAGGACTTTCTCTTCCCAGTTCGGTGTGACGGCGTAGTTAATCGTCTGATCGGCCCCCAGCATGCGGGCTCGAACGAGCTTTTCGTCACTACTCGACGTGACGATCGTCTTCGCACCGTGCAGCTTGGCGAACTGCAGCCCAAACAGCGAGACGCCACCGGTTCCCAACAAGACGACTGTCTCACCCGATTTGACACGCCCTTGCTCGACCAGGGCATGCCATGCCGTGAGAGCCGCGCAGGGTAAAGTGGCCGCTTCGTCAAAACTTAGATGGTCAGGGATTCGAACGGCCGTCTCTTCGCCCAGTGCCACAAACTCGGCCAGCATGCCGTTGGTCTTGCCGGCACCGCGTGCCGCTCGCGTCCGTTCGGGAATCACTTCACCGCCGATCCAGTCGGGAAAGAAGCTGGCCGCAACCCGGTCGCCGACCTTGAAACGGGTCACACCCTCACCGACCGCAGTTACCTCGCCCGCTCCATCGGAGGCGGGGACCAACGGAAACGCAACCTTCCCATAGCTGCCGTTAGCAACCAATAAATCGCGGTAGTTCAGCGAGACCGCATGAACTCGAACCAGTACTTGTCTAGGACCAGGCTCTGGCTGAGGCCGCTCCACCGCGACCAGACCATCCAGAGTGCCAATCGCTTGCAGTTCGTAAGCTTTCATGGTGGGGACCTCTTATTGAACCATCGTTCCTTCTGCGTGACTATCGCCATTGTTGCGGTCGACTCTACCTGAGAACAGGCCTGCAACACAGTTCCTCAGCCAACTCCAGGGAGAGGAGCCGCAGCGCGCGGTCCCATTCCTGCCCGGGATCACTCCACTTACAATCAGCCGGAGATTCAGGTGAAACTCAATTCGAACTAGCAACGGAACAAGAACGATGGAACCACGGATCACAGTCCTGACGCTCGCTGTGGATGATCTTGAACGAGCGGTCGCGTTCTACCGCGAACTCGGCTTTCAGACGCCGGGCATTATCGGCACCGAGTTCGAATATGGTGCGGTGGCGTTCTTTGAACTGGGCAGCTTGAAATTAGCCCTGTGGCCTCGCCGAAGTTTGTCGCACGACACCGGCCTGCCACTCGATCCGCCCAGTGCCACGGAATTCTCGCTGGGACACAACGTCAGGTCGAAAGCAGAAGTCGACAACGTGATGGAACAGGCCCAGCAAGCAGGCGCTGTCATTGTGAAGCAGGCTGCCGACACATTCTGGGGTGGCTACGCCGGCTATTTTCAGGATCCAGACGGACACGTCTGGGAAGTCGCCTGGAATCCGGCCTGGTCCTAAGTAGCCCTCTCGCTCCGCCGAGAGGAGAGCCAACGGAGAACCCGCCGCCGCCAATGAACCGGCGACACATCGCAATCAAGACACCGCGTTGATCGGCTTTCCTCTCGCAGGAGCGAGAGGGCTACGTTAAGCCAGCCTACTCCTGCGGTGCGGGACGAACAGGCCGGTCATGCGGGACTCGTGCGGCACCTGAACGTGCTGGCTGAGTTAAGAACGGTTGCTCCAGATATTCGCGACTCAGCCCGGCTGCCAACGTAATCCCTTCTGTGCCATTGTCAGTAAGCGCTTCCTCACGTTGGAGTCGAGGAACACTTGGTTCGGTATCTGGCGACTGCCCACGGATCAACTCTTTCGACTTTGCAGGAACTTTGGCGGGCTTGTTGTCAGCCAGTTGCGTTCCCTTTGGCAGTTGCAGCGGTTGACTGCCGGCCAGTACCCACTTGTCCCAGACTCGTTCGAGGGCATCGACGCTGTCAAACTGATAGATCTCTTTCAGAGCGATGGGCCATCCCTTGTCGTGAGCCAGTTGCAGGAGCTTCAAATAGGTGGGCTTGTCACTCCGTTGGATCAGGAAGTCCGCCAGCGAATGTCCTTCGGCGTACAGCGTCAGCACTTGCTGCTTTTCTTTCGGGTAGTTTTTCATCTCCAGCAGCGATGCCAGTGGGATCTTGCGAGTTGTATTCATCACTTGATCATGAATCTTGCGTAGACGCATTCTCTCGCACTCGTTTTCGATGAGAGAAGCAGCCCCTTCATCGGCCCAGCGAGGCAGTGGCCGACGGAAATAGGAAGCGAAGATCGTGTGGTTGATTTCGTGAGGCAGCACCGAATCCAGGATTCGTTCTTCACTGCCGAAGATCTCCATCTTCCAACCATAGACTTCGCCATTCTGAAAATTGAACGTCGTTGCCCCTCCGGCCCCCATCATTCCGGGGTTCACGTCGATCGGACAGGGAGTTGACCAGTTACCGGGCAAGGGCTTTCCGATCCACTCAATCGCCAATTCCTTGCGGTAGATTTCGGCGGCATCGCCGACTTGCTTCGCGAGATCTGCGGAAGGCGCAGTCACGACGAAATTGGGAGTGCGGTAGCCAGCGCCGAGAGAAGCAACAGCGCCGAGAACAAGTAGGCTGCGGAAGAACGCGTCCATGCTGATTCCGAGATCCAGAGGCCGAAGATACGGGTTGAGGTTCTGACATCCATGCCAAACGTCTCAACAATTCATCAACTCAAGCAAACTGCGGACCGGCCAAAGTTGCCGGAGTCGCGTTTTCAACACAAAGCAATAACAAATAAATGGTTACGCCAATCTAACGATCCCAAAGTGGTCTTGGACACCGCTCTATTCCGAGGCAGTTCCTGTAAGAGTTACAAACAAACGCGGCTTCGTCCAGAAAACTTCACATTTCTCGACCGCTACCGCGCACTCTATCTCCACGTCAAAACCGTCCTGCTCGGCACGTTCCGGTACCGCAGCACGCGGTGCGCGATTGGTCTACCAGTTGCATAGGTTCCACAGTCTGACGATTTTCAACGCGCTTTCGGTGCCCCACAACCCGATACCTACGTGGCTTCGATTTATTACGACGCCATGTCTGGCCTGAGTCAACAGTCGCGAACGCAAGAAGCCATCGCATCCATCACAATTAATGCCCGTTCGTGTCACCGCGGAGTGATTGCACGGACCACCGGAGTTTCACTTTGTCCCACTCGCATCTGTTGGTTCATCACCTGCTCAAGCAGTTGGAAAATCACAAGCGGGATCGCAAGGAACGTGGTCGGCGTCCCGAATGGCTGACGACACTGGTCCATCAAACCGCTGCGATGTTTCAACCGTTGGCTGGTGTCGCTCGAGTCGGCTATCAGTGCGAGTTAACTCAAGAAGGCTGGGAAGCTCGACTCTATCTGGGTTGCACAGAAATCGTCGGCGGCCGTGACGACGGGAAAGCACGACTGATCAGCTTCGAATTCGATTTCGCGCACCTGACCGAAGGCTTCACACGACTCGACGAGTTTCGCTGGAACGTCTGCACCAACTCTGATGGTTCTACAGGTTCGTTTGTGACCCTGCGCGGACTTGTCGACGACCATCTGGTTTGCTTAAAGATTTACTCACGCCCCCCTCAAGATGCCGGGCCAGCTTTTCGTCAGATGCCTGATGGAACGCTGCAGGACATGTCAGTCTGATCACTCAGTGTCGCGGACGCGATCAGCGTCCGCGACAGGTTCGACAAGCAATCGCATCAATGCGTCCCGCGCGGCATCTCTGTTTCCGGTAGCCAGTGCTTGACGGGCTTCGCCCAGCAAGCCGACTTGTCGCGAATTCACCGGAATCGCAGTTCCTGCGGCAGGAATGCTGGGGACGACCTGTTTGATCAATCGCTGCTGGATTTCATCCAGCCCTTGACCCGTCACCGAAGACGCCTTAATCGCAGTCGCAGGCAACGTTGTTCCCCAGCAATCACCCAGGTCGCACTTGTGCCCGATGACGATCGCGTCGAACCAGTTCGAGATGAGTTGTTCGTCTTCGCCAGTCGGTGGCTGACTGAGATCCACCAGCACCAGTCGCGCATCCGCTGTTTCCAGTTGACCGCGCGCCATCGCAATTCCGGCCGCTTCCAGCTCTTCGCTGGTCTCGCGCAGGCCGGCGGTATCGGCCAGCAAGACCGGCCACCCATCGAATGCTGTCTCGGCGGTCACGACGTCGCGCGTCGTACCAGGCTGATCAAACACGATCGCCCGCTGATATCCAAGGAGTGCATTGATCAAACTCGATTTGCCGACGTTGGGCCGACCAGTCAACACAACATGCCACGGCGAGGACAAATGCAGCCCAAAGCGGGACCACGCGAGCATTGAATCGAGTTGCGCTAGGGCCACCTCTGTGGATGAATGATCCGCTGCCAGTTCCAACAATTTGCCTAACCAATCTCGCAAGACTCCGCTCGCTTGCTCCTGCAGGATTTCTGCCGTTCGCCACGTCGTGGCACGGCTGAGTTGATCGGCACATTCCGACTCCAGCAGTCCGCCGAAATCACTCAACTGTTGTTGCCATGGCACAGTGACGAAGTTCGCTTGAGCAAGATCCTCCAGAATACGTCGAACCGCGGCGTCGCCCCCGTGGCAATGAATCTCACAATGATGGATCGCCCGCTTGCAGACCACGACATCTTCACCGAATGTCGAATCGCGACCCCATCGCCCAAAAACGATTCTTCCAACCGGTTGTTGCAATAGTGCCTGACCGTTGGCCGCGTGAAACAATTCATCGATCGATAGGTCGACTTGGCTGGATTCAGCCTCAACGCGGATCGTCGCGACTGCACCGCGACCGACCGGAGTGAGCAACGCCGCAGTTCCCGCGCGACGTTCTACGCCTTGAGTCATGACATCACTCGCGATTTCCACGCGGCCAGAACCAGTCCGTGCATGCCGAGCGATGCGACTCGCGTCGCCGCCGGAAACTGAGGACTCAGCACTGGCCCGCCACCCCCGGTCAGCACCAGCCAAGGCGCGTCTTGATTGCCGTCTGATGCCGATTCCGGAATCTGATGACCTTGTTGCTGGCACATTTGGTGGATCAGTTCACGGATCGCTCCGACCTGCCCCCAGAACAGACCATTGCGGATCGCGTCGCGAGTGTTTCGCCCTGGAACCGCAGGCCCTGCCCCCCCTAATTCCTGAACGGGAAGCAAGGGTAACAGGGCCGTATAGAGGTGCAAAGCTTTCGCCGAAAGCTCCATCCCCGGCAGGATCGCTCCACCACAGAATTCGCCGCTCGACGAAACATAGTCGACCGTCGTTGCCGTGCCGGAATCGATGACAATCGCTGGACGAGATGGCGGTCGCAGTGCATTGACCGCCACCGCATTCAGCAACCGGTCGAGTCCCACACGCTCCGGAAAATCGACCTTGGCCACGATCGGAATCGACGAACAACTTCTGACGGCCAGCGGCGTCGGCCCCAAATCCCAGGAATCAAGCAGACGCTGAATCACAGGAGGATTCGAACCCGAGATCACCGCACCAACGACGCCCTGATTCGTCCATCGCATCAGCTCGGCACGGGGTATTGGTTCATCAACGGGAATTGCCAGGAATTCAGCACATTCGGGGAAAGCAGGAGTCTCCTGCCGAGTCGAAGCAGGTCGAAACAACCCGAACTTGATGCGGCTGTTGCCAGCATCAATTGCTAACAAGGGTGGGTGCGAAGTCACGTCCGGCATCGAGCAAGTCAATCCAAGGTGAGCGAGAGCCAAATCTAAGCTTTGCTATTATAGAGTAACACCCCGTCCGATCCCATTGCGCTCGAGTTCTTTTCAGATTGCTGACGACAGCGCGGCTTGAGAGGGCTAAAACTGACGGCGGCTGGTTCTATTCACAACTCAGCCGCGGGGATGGCAGCGTTCGTGAATGGTCTTCAGGCGGCTGTGTTCGACCTGAGTATAAATCTGCGTCGTGCGGATGCTGGCGTGGCCAAGCAACTCTTGCAGCGCGCGAATTTCTGCTCCTCGAGCCAGCATGTGCGTCGCAAAACTGTGCCGTAGCGTGTGCGGACTGATTTCTTTACTGCCGCCGATCCGCGCGGCATAGCGTTTGACTAGTTTCCACACCGTGATACGACTCAGTGTTCTGCCACCGCGCGACACCAGCAGCGGCGACGACTGCTCATTGTCTTTGGCCATCACTGGCCGCTCGTGCTGGAGATAAGCTTCCACCGCGGCGCGAGCCACAGGATTGAGCGAAACCATCCGCTCCTTATTCCCTTTTCCGTGACATCGGCAATAGCCCTCATCAAGCTGAATATCCCGCAACGTGATCGAGCAGACTTCGGAAGCTCGGCAACCGGTCGCATACATCAGCGCCAATAACGCGCGATCTCGCAGCGGATAACGATCCTGCCGTACCGGCGCGGCAATCAGTTCGTCCACTTTCTCCGGGCTGAGAACCTTGGGCAAGTGCTGCCACAGTTTTGGCGAGTTCACCAGTTCGACGACACTGTCAGGCAAGACCCCTTCCAGCACCAGATACCGGAAGAACATCTTGATCGAGACCAAATGCCTGGCGATCGATGTCGCCGCGTAGTTTCGTTCGTGCAGGAACTGAAGATAGCTCGAGAACAGCGGGAGTTCGACTTGCTGCAGACGGGCCGGACCAAAGTCCCGGTACCATTCCGCGAATTGCGTCAAATCTCGCTGATAGGCCAGAACCGTGTTGTCGGCCAAACCGCATTCGGCACGCAGATAATTTACAAATCCGGGAAGATGCAACGAGGGATCTGCAGGGCGTTCGCCCGTGAAGGTCACTGCACCGGCGGGACGCTTGCGAGGCGGCATGATTGAGAATCTCCGCAGCCAAAATGGGCCATCCGGTATTGATCGGCATCCATCCGAAGCGACTTCATAAAAAGTCGATGGGCGATGTCAATTGCCAGGAAATTTTGGCGAAATAGAACGAAGTTGCTATCCTCTCGGGAACTCAGGAGGCGATCATGTCATTGGCATTTCTGTTTGCGATCACACTCATTGGACCTCAATCTTCTCCGTCCGCAGACGACTGGCGGCACGAGTACCAGCAAACGATGTTGGCCACGATCGAACGAGCCAGATTGCCCGCAGCCGTTGCTGTCCCGCAATTAGCTGAACTCTACGTCTCACTGGAAGCGGCCGAGACATTGCCGCGCGTCGAGCGAACTCGAATGCGGCGCTCGCTGGAAGGACGACTTGTTAAGCAGTTGGAGCATCTGGTTCGTGACCAACGGAAGCGGGACAGCGGCCGTCCGCGCGGCGCGGACCAACAACTTGCCGGCGGCGCAGCTGTTGGAGCACAGCAGTTGATCGAATTGATCATCAACACGATCGCTCCAGACAGTTGGCGGCAGAATGGTGGACAAGGCTCGATCTCGTTCTACCCGTACAATCCCGCTCTGGTGATTCGCCAGACGAGCGAAACCCACGAACAAGTCGGGGAACTACTGCGGGCACTCGCACACTGATCGAATTCGAGTTGCGCGACCGCAAACGTGGTTCCCCGAAGCTTAAACGACGCAATCAAACGACGCTTCGTCTTTTCTTTTGTCACTCGCAGGCGTAAATTGCGTATGGCCCCGCGTGCGGTACTGAAAGAAAAGGATGTTCGAGCATGCTACGGTTCACTCTGCTGCTGGTCACGATTGTGTCTGTCACGGCTTGGTCTTCCGCGGCTTATGCCGATCGCAAGGATCCCAAGATCAAGTTATCCGCGCAAAAGGGGCTTGATTGGCTAGCGGGTGAGCAGCACCGGCAGGGCTACTGGGAGGCGAATCAAAGCCAGTACCGAGTCGCCATGACGGCCCTCGCCGGCAACGCCATGCTCTGTGAAGGATCGACTACGACCCGCGGCAAGTACGCCAAGAAGATCTCATCCGCCGTCGACTACCTGCTCGAAACGGCTCAATCCAACGGATTGATCGGATACAAGCACGACTACCACTACACCTACGGCCACGGCTTTTCGATGTTGTTTCTGTCGCAGGTCTTCGGTGAAGAAGAAGACGCTCGACGACGCGAACGATTGAAAGAAGTTCTCACCAAAGCCGTGCAATTCTGTGGAGAAGCTCAAACCCCGGATGGGGGCTGGGGCTACGTTTCTGCTAAAGACGGAAACAACTTCGACGAAGGGTCAACGTGTGTGACCCAGGTTCAAGGTTTGCGAGCCTGCCGTAACGCCGGAATCCCTGTTCCCAAAGAAGTCGTCGACCGAGCCGTCGTCTACATTCAGAAGTGCATGGCCGCGGACGGCGGCGTGCAGTACAGCATTCGCGGCGGTGGCTCCCGCCCCCCGATCAGCGCCGCCGCGATCGCGTGCCTGTTCAACTCGGGTGAATACGAGAATGACACCGCGAAAAAATTGATGCAATACTGCGAAAAGAACATGAACAACGCCGGCAACCAGAACCAGATGTTCGGGCACTGGCACTACGCTCATTACTACTACGCCCAGGTCCAATATCGCCTCGGTGACGAAAAATGGGAGAAGTACTACCTCCCCATCGCCAAGCAGATTATGAACCAGCAGTCAGCCAACGGTTCTTGGAAAGAAGGCCACGTCGGCCCGGTTTACACCACGGCCATCAATTGCACGATCCTGCAAATCGACAACGGCTTCCTCCCGATCTATCAAAGGTAAGAGAGTAAGCCGCGAAGAGAAACCACGAATCTCACGAATTGACACGAATCAAGAATGAGAAGCTCTTGCTTACCTTATTTCTTATTCGTGCAGATTCGTGTTATTCGTGGTCAACTGCCTTCTTCTTCCTAAAACGCCGCGCGCAAGATCATGAGCAGATCTTCTTCCGTGGGCTGACGCGCATTCAGCAGCATCAGTCGCTTGATGGCAAACGACTTCTTCGCAAAACCCGGCAACTGATCCTCGGTCCCGCCGATATCGCGGATTCGTTCAGGAATGCCGATCTCGCGACGCAATCGCTCCACCGCGGTAATCGCTCGTTCCGCGGCCGCTTCCGGCGACAATCCGCTCGTGTCCTCGCCCAGTAGCCTCGCAATTTTCGCGAACTCGGGAATCCGCAACGACAGGTTGTAGCGCATCACATACGGCAGCAGCAGACCGTTACCCGCCCCGTGTGAGCAATGCAGCGCTCCACCGAGCGGATACTCCAGCGCATGCACTGCGGCGACGGCACTGTTCGAAAACGCCAGGCCTGCCAACGTCCCAGCCAGAGCCATTCCTTCGCGAGCGGCCAGATTGTTCGGTTCGCGAACCGCCGTCACCAAGTGCTGCCCAACCAACTTAATCGCCTTCTCCGCCATGCAATCGGCGATTGGCTGCTTCCCGTCATACGGAAACGGCTCGTCAGCAGGGACATTGAGTTCGTTGTATCGAGTTGCGGTCATCCCTTCGATCGCGTGCGTCAACGCATCGATGCCACTGTCAGCCGTCGCCCGCGGTGGACAGGTGAGCGTCAATTCCGGATCAACGACTGCCAACGCTGGACGAAGATAGTGGCTGAGGATACTCAGCTTCATCTGGTTCTCGGTGTCCGTCAGCACGGCGGCATGCGACACCTCGCTACCAGTCCCCGCCGTCGTTGGCAGACAAACGAGTGGCATGATCGGACCGGGAACATTGCCGAAACCGGTAAAATCTCGGCAGTTGCCGCCATGAGTCAGAACCGTTGCCACCACCTTGGCGAGGTCCATGTTGCTGCCACCGCCGACACCGACCAAAACATCGGGGCGAGCGTTTTTCGCCATCGCAATCGCTTGCTCAGCAATCACAAACGAAGGTTCTGGCTCGCCACCATCAAAGACTTCGACAGTCAGACCAGCGCTGCGTAGCGGGGCTTCCACACGAGCGACAATGCCTGCTTTCACTAATGCCGCATCGGCGATAATCAGAGCGCGCGTCGACTTCCAGGGCTTAATCAACTGCCCCAGTTTCTTCACGGTCCCCGACCCAAACACAATTTGGCCGGCCGAAAAAAAGCTCCACGAATCGCGCGACATCACAGGGTTTCCTCGACTTCAGACTGGCAGTAAAACCATTCAGGATTGCGGTCCTTCGCCAGGGACCGCTTCGAACTGGGCTGTCAGCCGAGTGACTGCTTCTTCGGCATTCATGTTGAACAGAGCTTTGCCGCCGGTCCCCCAATTGCCGTTCTGATAATGAAAGACAGCAACTGCGTCGCGTACGGTGCCGACCGCCGCCACATCTTCCATATCACCACCCTCGATCGCTTCAAACCGGATGTTGACTCCGGCAAACGCGGTGATCAACTTCGTCTGACGATCGCGAGCGAACGTCACGGCACTCAGCCAGTCGCAGTCGAGCCACCGCAGTCCTCGCGGTTTGCCCAGCGTTTTCGCCAAGTCAAAAAACTTCGCCTCCAACTGTTCGCGTTGCAGCCGAAACTGCTTCACCGCGACTTGAGCATCGCGCTTGTTCCAGCGTTTCGCCAACGGAATCGCAGTCACGCTCACAATCGCCAGCAGCACGACTACGACTCCAATCCCCCACATCCACAACATATTCCCATCTCCAACCGACTCTGGCATGCGCCCAATACGTCCCGCATCCTACCGCCGTTCGACGACCAACAAAAGCGGTTCCCAGTGCAGCAAAACATCTTCCAGCATCGCCCAAGGAAGAGCTGCGGGGAAAACTCGCTTCCACTAATCTGCGAACTCACGCCAGTAGTCTGCTGAAGTTGCCGATCTCACGACAAACCGCTCGGTACCAGGCTGATCTGTAAAACCCAAATAAAACATCTGCTCCGATTTGGATGATTTCCAGCCGTTTGCAATTGCAAACCGAATCCCTTCGGTAATGTCCACGGGGTTGGGGATCCCATACAGATCGATCCGTAGTAAAGATCCAGTTCCCGGCTCCCGCTGAACGGTAATCCACCCATTTTCTGCGCGTCGATTTCGGCCGCGAGTCCAGTAGTACGTCGCATCGTCCACTGAAATTTTGCGACGGCTTTTCTTCGGGATCGTCATCGCGATTTGAGTCCCAAGGCGTTGGCCGCTTCCGATAGTTGACCGACGAATTTTTTCTCGGCCGCTGTTTCAACGGACAAATCGCCGTAGATCATTTTTGGCAATTCGTCCCGGGCGGCACGCAGCAGGAATTGGGCGGATGGGCGAGTACTTTGTTGTTGTGCCAGAGTTTTGGCGGTTGTGCTGCCGATCTTTACGGCTTTTTTCTTCAACGCGGCGAAGTTTGTCGACTTCTTTTCTCGCAACGAGTGAACCTCGTCGACGATTTCTTTCAAAGCGTAGTATCGGCGAACATCGGCGGCCGCGCCGCCGGACATGTACATCCAGCCGCCAACGATCAGGATCAGAGCCCCCGCAACCATTGCGATTGTCGGCGCAGACGATCTGATATTCTCCAACATCGTCGACCACGAAGGTCGTTCTGATGAGCCGCGCGATCGCGGTGTCGAAGAGGTCGCGATCGGTCGAGAAATCGACGAGCCACCGAATCCAGCCGATGAAACACGACTCTCTACGGGCGTTATCACAGCAGGTGTCGACTCCGCCTGGACGACCCTCACTTCGGCGACATTCGCTTTGACGACAGTCGTTGGTTTGGCAGATTCTTCCTCGTTCGATGGTTCACTACGTTTCGACTGGGCATCTTTTGCTGCCGCCGCAACTGTTGGAACCGAGACAGTCTCAGTGGCGATGTTAGAACTCGACTCAGCAACTTCCAGCGTGGCAACGGTCACGCCTTCTGAAATCGCAGCCCGCGCCGCGGCGACGCGACTGTGCGCCGCACTCAAAGCCTCGCGGACTGATTTCATCAGGCTGGCCGCCTGAAACAATCCAGGCACGATGGCGGCAGGAAGGTATTGGCCGAACCTTCCTTGGCAGAGAAAGTCCATGGGCCTCAATTTGCCTGAAATCGCCCATTCCATAATCTGAGCAAACGAGACCGGACCTTCAATAACACCATTGATCGAGACCGCCCAAGCCGGGTCGCAGGTTGGGCTGGAAGCCCAACTCACTTGATGGTGCGCAGCCTGCACCATCGGCGCGCAGGCCACTTCTGCCTTGATCAACGCCGACTCCGCTTCCTGCAGTTCAGCGAGTGCCGCCGGGGACGGAGCTCGCGCAATCGGGCGTACCGCACTGGACGCCGGAGGAACTTCGACTTCTTGGGAGTCGCCCGGATTCGTTGAACGCGGCGCGACTTGAGTCCGCTGTTCTTGATAGGGCAACACGGCAACCAGACGCCCAATCGAACCGACGCGACGCCATTTTCCGTTGGCCCCCAGTTTCACCAGGTCGTCTGCAGTCACCTGACCTTGTTCCGCATAGTCGACCAGTTCGCGGAAACTCAAAGGCCCCAACTCTTGCCCCAGCATCTGGCAGAACCAGGCATCTGATCTCGCCGACTCGGCAGGAGTCACCGAATCGAGGTCGATCGCCACGGCGACGTTTGTTGAGGTTTTCAGCCCCAACTCAGCGACAGCGTCGGCGGCCTCCCAGCGGGCGGCACTCTCGGGGCGGACCTCGTCTGAGTGAGAGAGAATGCCGATGTCCGCCAGGGTCTGCAGTTCTTGAAAGGAAATTGGGCCGAATTCCTGCCCAAACACCTTGTAGAGCCACTGATCCGCCACACCATACCTCGGTGATTCAATTCGGGCCTAAGAGATATTGCTTAGGCCACCGCCCACGCGTCTCGCCCTTGTCATCAGCGACGACGACAAGAAACTTCGCCCAGACGGCTTGCAGATCACTTGTCAGTCAATTTGAATTCCAGGGTCGCCGGCCCACTGATGGTCTCTTTCAATCCACTCTCTTTGAGCGAACCATACTTCTCTGGAATCAGAGATTTGCGTTTGGCATAGGGATTCGCTGGATCCATCGCCTCTAGCAGTTCGATCGTAATTTGATGAGCCCCCTTGACCGCACCGTCGTTAGGAAGAGTGGTCGTCAATTTGAACTGGCCATCCGTATCGGTCGTCGCAGTTGCCTTCGGCCCTTTTTCGGGAATGAATGTAATGAACG
Organism: uncultured Schlesneria sp.; assembly: GCA_903840265.1. Taxonomy (GTDB): domain Bacteria; phylum Planctomycetota; class Planctomycetia; order Planctomycetales; family Planctomycetaceae; genus Schlesneria. The sequence continues at coordinate 53,012 of CAIMFH010000025.1, forward strand.
CATCCGCGACGGGGACGTCATTGTAGACCACCACTCCGCTGACGGGGACAATTCCGCTTGGGCTGCGCAGAGTATCACAACCAACCAGGCCCGCCGTCATTAATCCCAGCAACACAACTGTTCGAGACATCAAGCAATCACCTTCTTGGAAATTCTTTATCGAACATTTCCGAACAATTTCGACGCTGCCGACTCCAAACCTTTAGACTTGAGGCGTCTCACGCAGGGGTCTCGGAATCACTCAGCTTGAGTCGTTTCCATGCACGCAATATCTGCAGCGACATGGCCTAGAATTCGCCGACGACTTGACCATCGCGACGATCACCGAGCTTTTGCAGCGTCGCGAAATCGACGTTCTGGCTAATGAATCGCGTCGACCCATCGCCCAGTAGAATGTGGCACCCGCCCGTGTGCATCGACTTGAATGACTGAGAGGCTCCCCACGCGGGGGAGCCTGGCACTCCGCAAGGTCCTCCGGCTCCCGGCTCACCAGTGCACGTCGCAACATTGATACCGGCGGCCGTATTGCACCACAGAGCATTCGAATGGAACCAGCCGTTTTGCTGATGTGTGGAACACTTTGGACGGGTTTCACCCATGAGAATCGTATTGGTCGAGCCGTCGGTCAAATCGCGAAGACCAGCTCCCCAGGCCATGTGAGCGAATGGACCGGAAATGAGGCCGGGATCCATCGAGTCACCGTGGTTCTGGCTACCGTTGCTGTTGACGACATTCCAGCCTGTCGCGCATTCATTGTTTTGCGCGCCCATCGAGTAAGCGTAGTTTGACACGGCGCGGGAATCTGATTGTGGAGTAATGTTCTGTCCCATGCCCGACAATGTGCCATTGCCGTTCGTGCCATCGGAGGGGCACAACAACGCGGGAACGACCTGCTTGCAGATCAACTGGCCGCTGGGAAGCGCGATCGTATCGTAATCGGCTGCACTGAAATTGATGGCATTGTACAACGGAGCCTGATCGAAATAGGGAAGCAGTTGCGCCAGCATACTGCCGCGGTTGGTGGCATATTGGGCCGAGTTCACGACGAAACAGCCTGGTGGAAACTGCTTGGCAGTGTCGTGATAGTTGTGCAGCGCCAATCCAAGCTGCTTCATGTTATTCTTGCACTGGGTGCGGCGAGCGGCTTCGCGAGCCTGTTGCACGGCCGGCAGCAACAATGCGATCAGCACGGCGATGATGGCGATTACAACCAGGAGCTCGATCAACGTAAAGCCAGTACGTCTGCGAAGACGTCTGGGGCATCATGGGCAGGGAATCCTGAGGGGGAAAATTTCAAGGAGGGATGCGAATGGATTGTCCATCATTCGGAAAGCCACATCAAACTATGCCTACATAACTGCAATGTCAAACGTTCTGAATCATCGATCGGGCGTTCCGGAGACATTTTGTCTGACCGAGAACTGCTTCCCTCTGGAATTCATCTGTTCTTCATGTAAATTAGTGCCGGTGGATCCGCCCTGGCACCGCGCGAAAAAGCGAAAGCCGTCGACCGCTTGTCAAATGTCGCGTCGCAATCACCGCAGAACCTGATCCGCGCCATCTTCGCCCCTAGAGCAAGGCGCAGTATTATCTTTCGGCGCAGGCCTGCATTGCAGCTTTTCTGCAGAATCAATCCCCGATTCTATAGAATCCACTTGTCGGTTTCCCGGCCCGTTTGCTAAGGTAATGAGACTTCCCGCCCAGATTCGTCACGATAGTTGGGTAACATGGCACCGGCACAGCAACTGAATTGCGATCATGGACAGCGTCGGCACACGATTGTCGAGTCGTTGCTGACGGACGTTTTCCACGGTCGCATCCAGGCGGGACAGCATCTGGTGACCCAGGAGTTGGCCGAGCGATTTGGTGTCAGCCATACCCCCATCCGCGAAGCGTTGATCACCATGGCCGGGATCGGCGTGATTGATCTGCAACCCAATCGCGGGGCGATCGTCCGGCGCGTTTCGGGACGAGAAGTTCGCGAAGTCTGCCTGGTCCGCAAAGCTCTGGAATGCGAAGCCACCCGCAGCGCCTGCGGCAAGATCGAGCGAGCGGATCTCCTCTCGTTGTCCCAGGACTTAAAGCGGCTCACAGCCCCGACATCGCGAACGGGAGCCAGATTCATCGCGCGGGCTCGCGAGGTTGACACTCGCCTGCATGATTTAATCGCCGGTTCCTGCGGCAACACGTTTCTCGTGAATGAGCTGAAACGTCTGAACATTCTGTTCCGCACGTTTCGCGATGTCTCGTGGCAACACGACAGCGACCGGCAAGACTACCACCGTCTCACAGAAGAAGCTCGCGAGCATCAAGCGATCGTCGACGCGCTGCTAGCAGAAAAACGAGTCGAAGCAACCAGAGCGATGTCGTACCATATTCGGTCCGGTATCAAGCACTGGAGCAAAGCACTGCCAACTTCAGCCAGCGGTGGACAGCAGCACGTAACGACTCTGAGTTCACGTAAATTGAGTTCGACAACGAGCAAACAAAATCGATAAGCAACAATGATTGACCACAATTTGTGGCTTCTTTCCGCAGGAATACTCATGACTCACATCAGATCGACCCGCCAGATCATAGCTGCGATTGCCATGACTCTTGGCGCGGCAACAGTCTCACTCGCTCAGGACGAACCGATCGTTTTCAATCGCGACATTCGACCAATCCTGTCGGAATATTGCTTCGCCTGTCACGGCCCCGACAGCGCCTCGCGCAAAGCGGACCTGCGGTTGGATCAGGCCGATGTCGCCGCCATGAAGAAGGCGATCATTGCCGGGAAGCCCGACGAGAGTGGCGTCATTGAACGAATCCTGTCGGATGATCCTGACGCCGTTATGCCTCCCCCCGCGACAAAGAAACCTTTGACCGCCCATCAAAAGGATCTGCTCAAGCGTTGGATCGCCAGCGGTGCCGAATACCAGCCGCACTGGTCGTTCATCGCTCCCGTTCGCCCCGCGGTTCCAAAGCTGAAGAACGCGGCCTGGGTCCGCAATCCCATCGATGCGTTCGTGCTCGCCAAGCTGGAATCAATGGGACTGACTCCCGCACCAGAAGCCGATCGCCGCACGCTCGCCCGTCGACTCAGCCTCGACCTGACCGGATTGCCGCCCGCACCAGAACTCGTCGACACCTTCGTCGCCGATCAGTCTCCCAATGCCTACGAATCCTTCGTCGACAAGCTGATGGAATCGCCGCACTGGGGCGAGCATCGCGGACGTTATTGGCTGGACTCAGCCCGCTTTGCCGACACGCACGGGATTCACTTCGACAACTTTCGCGAGATGTGGACGTATCGAGACAGCGTCATCGCGGCCTTCAATCGCAACACTCCTTTCGATCAATTCACGATCAATCAACTCGCCGGCGATCTGCTACCCGATCGCACGATGGACCAGCAGATTGAATCCGGTTTCAATCGCTGCAACATCACGACGAGCGAAGGGGGAGCGATCGCCGAAGAGTATTTGGTGCTCTACGCACGCGATCGAACCGAAACTGTCGGGCAGGTCTGGCTGGGCATGACGGTCGGATGTGCGGTCTGTCACGACCACAAGTTCGACCCTTTCAGCGCGAAGGACTTCTATTCGCTGGCTGCGTTCTTCAACAACACCACACAGAACGCGATGGACGGCAACGTCAAAGACACCCCGCCGATCATCACGGTGCCTCTTGCTGCGGATAAACCGCGGTTCGACACCATTGGTGGTGAGATCACCACGGCAAAGCAAGCTGTCGAGACACGCAGACAGGAAGCACGGCCCGTCTTCAATGAGTGGCTCGCCAATGCGACTACCGAAACGCTGGCCGCGACACTTCCTGTCGAGGCGCTTAGTTTTCATGCCGCCATGAATGAAGGGAGTGGCAAGTCAATGCGAGCAATCGTCAATGGCGAACCGCACGATGTCACTCTCAACGATTCCGCTCAGTGGATCGACGGCGTCTCGTCCAAGGCGCTGCAACTGCAAGGTTCGGCCTGCGACTTCCCCGAGGTCGGCGATTTTGAAAAAGATCAGGCGTTCAGTTGCTCGGCTTGGGTGAAGGTTCAGCCCAATGATTCGGCAGGGGCCATTGTCGCTCGCATGGACAAGCCCGACGGCTATCAGGGCTGGGACATGTGGGTGCAAGGTCGTCGCATCGGCATGCACATGGTCAGCCGCTGGCCGAACGATGCATTAAAAGCAGTCAGCCAGGCACAGCTCAAGCCGAATGAGTGGACCCATGTGACGATCACCTACGATGGCTCCAGCAAAGCCGCCGGCGTGAAGATCTATTTCAACGGCCAACCTCAACAGACGAACGTCGAGGCAGACAAGCTTAGCAACTCGATCCGCACAACTGTCCCGTTCCGAATCGGCGAACGATCGGCCGGTCAACCCGCCAGTGGTGCCGGCGTCCAGGATCTGCGTCTTTACAAGCGAAACTTAACCGCCGCAGAAATTGAAGGCCTGGCCAAAGTGACCCGATTCGGCGGTATCCTGGCCAAGGCCGCCGATCAACGGACCGATGCCGAGAAGAATGAAGTCTACCCTTGGTGGTTGGGGGCTTACGATGCCGCCTTTCAAGAAAGAACAACAAAAGTCGCGGCTCTGGAAGCCGAACAGAACGCCATCAAATCACGCGGAACGATCGCCCACGTGATGCAGGAAAAGAGCGAAGAGGCAATGGCGTATATCCTGTTCCGTGGAGAATACGACAAGCGCCGCGATTCCGTGAAGCCAGCCACTCCAGCAGCGGTACTGCCGTTCCCCGAAGCCTATCCCCGGAATCGACTGGGGCTCGCCAAGTGGTTGTTGGAGCCGAACCACCCGCTCACGACTCGCGTGACCGTCAATCGCTTCTGGCAGGAGTTGTTCGGAACGGGCTTGGTACGCACTTCGGGCGATTTTGGGATCGCGGGCGAATTGCCATCCGATCAGGAGTTACTCGATTGGATGGCAGTCGAATTCCGCGAATCGGGTTGGGACATGAAAAAGTTCTACAAGCTGATCGTGACTTCTGCGACTTACCGACAATCGGCCGTCGTCACGAAAGAGAAGCTCGAGAAAGATCCTGCGAATCGATTCATGTCGCGCGGACCTCGGTTCCGCATGGACGCCGAAGTGATTCGCGACTACGCCCTGGCCGCCAGCGGTCTGCTTGTGCCAAAGCTGGGCGGTCCCAGCGTGAAGCCGTATCAGCCCGAAGGGGTCTGGGAAGCGGTCGCCATGATCGGCAGCAACACGCGAGACTATCGCCGCGATGCCGGTGAGAACCTGTATCGTCGCAGCATGTATACCTTCATCAAGCGAGCCGCCCCGCCCGCCTCGATGGAGATCTTCAACGCACCCGCTCGCGAACTCTGCACGGTTCGCCGCGAACGAACCGATACTCCGCTGCAGGCCCTCGTCACGCTGAACGATGTTCAGTTTGTCGAAGCGGCACGCCATTTGGCTCAATCAATCTTAAAAAGCGGCAATGCAACCGACGATGTCGCCCGCTTGAACCTGCTGGCCAAGCGATTGCTGGCTCGGCCGTTCCGAACAGACGAAATGCCGATCGTGCAGAATTCATTGAAGGATCTGCGCGAGTTCTACCAGTCACACCCTGAAGATGCGAAGAAGCTGATCGCCGAAGGGGAATCGAAAGCAGATCCCACTGTCGACCCCGCGCTGCTCGCCGCTTGGACCATGTTGACCAATGAGATCTTGAACCTGGACGAAGTTCTTAACAAGTAACTCGGAACTCGCTCCCGATCAGTTTCGCAAACACGCACCAGCTATCAGAGACAAGTTGGAGATCAGCAATATGAATCCCGTTCAAGAATACCTTCAGAACATGACCCGCCGGCACTTCTTCCGACAGGGATCAAACGTGCTCGGCGGTGCCGCATTGGCATCGTTGCTGGGCAGTAACTCTGCTCGTGGAGCCGAAGCGACCGCTGGTGCCGGACACCTGCCAGTCCTTCATCATGCCCCCAAGGCCAAGCATGTGATCTATCTGCACATGGTGGGCGGCCCGCCACAGATGGATTTGTACGACTACAAGCCCGTCATGAACGACTGGTACGACAAGGATCTGCCAGAATCGATTCGCAACGGTCAGCGACTGACAACAATGACCTCAGGACAATCCCGCTTCCCGATCGCCCCGTCGAAATTCAAGTTCGAGCAGTCCGGTAAATGTGGCATGTGGGTGACCGAACTGCTGCCGTGGACCAAGAAGATGGTCGACGACATGTGCTTCATCCGCAGCATGCACACCGAAGCGATCAATCACGAACCCGCAATCACCTTCATGCAGACCGGCAATCAGCTCACCGGGCGCCCCTGCCTCGGGGCGTGGACGTCGTACGGACTCGGCTCGTTGAACAAAGATCTGCCGACGTTCGTCGTGATGGTCGCCAAACCGACCAACACCGAGCAGGTCCAGGCGATTTCGGCTCGACTTTGGCAAGCAGGCTATCTGCCGGGTGAACACGCTGCGACATCCTTCCGCAGTGCCGGCGATCCGATCCTGTACATCAACAATCCCGCCGGAGTCCCCAGCGAAATTCGTCGCAAGACGCTCGATGGCCTGAAGCAACTTAACGAACTCACCTATAACCAACTCGGCGATCCCGAAACGCGCACGCGCATCGAACAGTACGAACTCGCGTATCGCATGCAGTCGAGCGTTCCTGAACTGGCAGATCTCACCAAGGAAACCGAGGCCACGCTGTCGATGTACGGCGACGAAGTGAAGAAGCCCGGTACCTTCGCCAATAGCGCGCTCATGGCTCGGCGACTGGTAGAGCGCGGCACTCGGTTCGTGCAGATCTACATCAACAACTGGGATACGCACGCCAATGTCGCCGGACGACTACCCAGCCAATGCCGCGATGTCGATCAGCCGTGCCACGCCTTGATCCAGGATCTCAAGCAGCGCGGCCTGTTCGACGAAACCCTGGTGATCTGGGGCGGCGAATTCGGCCGCACGATCTATTCGCAAGGGGGACTCTCCAAAGAGAACTACGGCCGCGATCATCATCCACGCTGCTTCACCATGTGGATGGCCGGAGGCGGAGCCAAGGGAGGCACGATCCACGGCGAGACCGACGATTTCAGCTACAACATCGTCAAAGACCCGGTCCACATCCACGACTTCCACGCCACGGTCCTGCACCTGCTCGGCTTCGATCACGAACAGTTCACCTATCGATACCAGGGATTGGATCAGAAGCTCACCGGCGTCGAACCCGCCAAGGTCATCAAGGAACTCTTGGCCTGACGGTGAAGATCCTAGTTTCGGCGCGCGGGCATCGCCCCGCGCGACCGCTGTGGCAAACTATCCAACATCACGGCTGAGGGGAGCATTTCGACGGCAGCTTTCCGGAAGCATTGCTCTGGTATCGCTGTTGTGTAACTTTCTGTTCAGTTTGTTACACTTTTCGTGAATCACTTCTTCCCCTCCCTCCCGACCGTCAGGACAAGAGGAATGGATATCGCGTTCGTCCCGAACTTTCTGCTCGCACGACTGGAGCAAGATGCGGAACGGCGGATTCATCTCAACGTCTTTTTCAGCGCGATTATTCTCTTCGTGGCTGCCGTGTTTGTAGTCCAACATCAAGCCACTCTGGACGCAGTGCCGCATGTCTGCCTGGTTCAAGCGATCGGTGGAATTCCGTGTCCTGGTTGCGGAGTCACTCGTAGCGTCCTCGCCGTTCTGATCGGCGATCTAGGTCGAGCCTGGCAGATGAATCCCGCCGGCCCACTCGTGTGTCTTGCCGTTGTCAGTCAGGTGCCGCTCCGACTGATGGCGCTGACCGGCATGATGAATAGCAAACTTGCAATGGTCGCTTCGCGCAGTATGACAGCCGTTATCCTGGCTGTGCTCATTCTGAATTGGTTACGTCACCTCCTTTAAGCAGGCAACTCCATGGCAACTCTCTCTTGTCCAAAGTGCGGTGAACCATCGACTCGTGGTGGTTTCAAGGCGTGGCAGATCATTGTCGCTATCTGCTTCTTCCCCATCGGCCTGCTCGCGCTGCTGGCAGATCGCAATCCCACCGTCTGTCCCAAGTGCAGCCACTCCTGGCAGGCATGACTTTCTGAAGCCAGATTGAATTGTCGTCGCGGCGCGCGCTGGCCAGCGGTGGCGGCGCGCCTCTGGATCGCGTCACCGCCTCATCAACTTATTGACCGCAGATGAGGCTCAGGTATCTATCAACCTGATCCCACTCTCCCTTTGCCACCACCGTCGCCACATATCCGTCGGGTCGCGCCAGCCAGATATGATCCTCATCGAACGGTGGCCGCAGCGCCGGTTCCAGCACCTTGGAATGGCGTCCGATGACATCCGCACTTTGAGGGTCTCTAGCCGCATATAACACGAACCGAGGCGTCGCTCCCTGCGTCGTCAGTGTGCTGCTGCTTGAGATTGGTACACGCTCGCCGGCAGCAGGTTTCGCGTGCCCATGCTTGCCGACAATCGTCAGTGGACTATGCGGATAACCAATCGAGAGTTCGGTCAGTTTCGTCGCCATCGTCTGACGGACGGCAGACATCCCAAATGCAAATGACGCCACGTGATTGCGTAGCTGCTGCCACGCACTCGATCGTAAGGTCGCCAGCGCCGTCAGTCGCCCCGCGTCGATCAACACCTGTTGCCCGACAGCACTCCGTTCGATGTTGTAGCTCTCCAGCAAAGGTTCGTCAGACACCAAACCGTGATGAACAAGAGCCAACTTCCAACTCAGGTTGAATGCATCCTGCATCCCGGTATTCATCCCTTGTCCTCCGGCGGGGCTATGAATATGAGCCGCATCGCCCGCCAGGAACACTCGACCGGCGCGATAGTCTGCCACCTTCCGCTCGTTGATCCGGAACGACGCCAGCCAGATCGGCGACGAGACAACCAGCCCGCCTGGACCGCGCTGATCGAGGACGGCTTGCACCTCTTCCAAGGTCGGATCTGGCCGACGTTGCCCCGTCAGAGCATCGCCCACATCGGCGATCACGCGATACCGTCCCGGCGAAATTGGAAACAACGCCAGCGCCCCATCGGCATGCCAGAACGTATTCACCTCATTGGCATTGTCAGTCAGACCATGCAGATGCACATCCGCCAGGATCCAATCGCTCAGCATCGTATTGCCGACGAACTCCATCCCCAGCCCATGCCGGACGGCACTATGAGCACCATCGCAGCCGATCAGCCATGGAACTGTCAGCGTCTCTTCGCGACCGTCCGCGCTCTGCAATGTCGCCGTGATCTGATCCGTATCTGCCACGAACCGCGTCAACTCAACCTGCCGCTCGATCTTTACGCCTCTCGCGTTCAGTTGCGCTTCCAGCAGTCGCTCCGTGTCACTCTGCGGCAACATCAGCGCATAAGGATGCGGAGTCTGCAGTTCATCGAGTCGTACGTGAGCAACCTGGCGAGCGCCAGCATAAATATTCGCAGCCGTCACCTTGAAGCCCGCATCGACGAATGCCTGGCTGTGGCCTCCACGATCCATCAGCTCCAGCGTGCGGCTCCAGAGGACCAGCGCTTTCGACTTGTCAGTCCGCGCGGCCGCTTTATCGATGATCCGCACCGGTATCCCGAATCGAGTCAGTTCCAATGCCATCGTCAACCCGACCGGCCCTGCACCGACAACAAGCACTGCTGGCTCCATGTCTCAACTCCCTCTGATCGCGTCTGGATTCAAGCCGCACATATTTAAGTCGAAATGAAAACGATCGCAACCGCATTCCGCTATCAGACTCACATGCGGCTTCGTTTCTGTGAAACTCGAAAACAATTGTTCGAATCGCCAAAGCTGCTTCAAATTCAAGAAACCATTTCGTCGGCTCCGCCAATCCTCAGAGCACAGGTCGGCATCTTCCCGATGCAATCCAGAGCTCGACCTGCTTACACTAGCGATCACACAACACGAGGCCCCCTCGGGCGATCATCGACGAATTGACACAATGGGATCTTGATGAAACCAGCCTGGCTCTTCACCATCGCATTGCTCGCCGCGTTCGGCCTTTCCCCCTCGATTGGACTGGCTGATAAGATCGTCGACAGCGACTTCGCCAAGGGTGACTTCGCGGCCCTGCGCTGGAAGGCCGATGGGGCTTGGGACGTGTTCACCTATGCTGATGTCGCCAAGAACCCGGGCGCGGTCGCTCGATTCGCCGCCAACAAACCGGCCGGCTCGTTGACCAAGACGTTTAATGAGATCCAAAATCCCGACAAGCTGACCTTGTCACTCGATTGCGGCTGGGGCTGGGGCGATGTCGCCCAGGGATCCGACTCGATCTCGTTCCTGCTGCTTGATGCGAAGGAAAATGGCTACGCCTTCAAGTTCCATCGCACGAAGGCCAATTGGGCCGTCCAGTGGAGCACTGCGACCAACGGCGCTGCCCCCAAAGACATGAATTGGGCTCCCACCGAGATCGATGTCAGCCACGCCGCAGTTCACGACGGCGGTGGCTTGAGCCATGTTGAGATCGCACGCGAAGCTGATGGGGCCTGGACGATCGCCAGCAAGGACTGGAACAAGGGATCAGGTGGAACTGTCCACTTCACCGACTCCACGACCACCTCCTTCCAGAAGCTGGTGCTGCTCGGAACCGAGAACTTCGACGAGCAACTTTTCAACAAGATCGTACTGGAGACATCCAGCAGCAAGCCGACGCCCACGATCGCTCAACCGACATCCACCTTCCTGAACAGCATTGGCATTTGCAGCACCTTCCCCGATCGCGGACAGCCGCTGCCGAAAACGGTCGAGATGGTGAAATACTGCGGTTTTCGCTGGGTTCGTGGCGGGATCGAAGGCCTGACGACGGATGGCCCGACCACGCTGCAGACGTACCTCGACCTGCATAAGCAAACGGGAGTGAAGTTCAGTTGGGGCTTGGTCAGCGGTGGCAGCGACATCAAGAAATTGATCGACACCGCCAAGCCGCTCGCCGAAGTCGACGCATTGCTGGCCTTTGAAGGGAACAACGAACCCAACAACTGGGGCGTCACCTACCAGGGCGAAGCGGGGGGTGGCCGAGCCCCCTCATGGGTCGCCGTGGCGAAGCTTCAGCGAGACATGTACGCCGCTGTCAAATCCGATCCGCTACTGAAGAAGTATCCCGTCTGGTCGGTCAGTGAACAGGGAGGACAGACCGATAACGTTGGCCTGCAGTTCTTGACGATTCCCCCCGACGCCGACACCAAGCTGCCTGCAGGAACCAAGTACGCCGACTTCGCCAATGCCCACAACTACATCTACCATCCCGGCTCACCCGGCCTGTCCGACAACAAGACCTGGAACGCCGCCGACCCCACCTCGGCCTGTAAAGTAGATGGTCTATTCGGCAACTACGGCAGCACCTGGGCCAAGCACTTCCGCGGCTACTCCGAAACCGACTTGCTCACTCTTGCCCGAGTCACCACCGAAACCGGCTGCACGATTGACGGTGCCGTCACCGAAGAAATCCAGGCCCTCAACCTGCTGAGCCTGTATCTTGCTCAGTTCAAGCGAGGCTGGAGTCACACCTCGGTCTACCTGCTGCGAGACCGCGCCGACGAAGCAGGCAACCAGTCCTTCGGTTATTTCAAACTCGACTACACCCCGCGCAAGGCCGCTGTTTACCTGCACAATCTGACCACGATCCTCGCCGACCAAGGGTCAACCGCTAAACCAAGCGAACTCAGCTTCTTGATCCCTCGGCAACCCTCCACAGTCCACGATCTGCTTCTGCAAAAGAGCGACGGATCATTCCAACTGGTGATTTGGAACGAACGACTAAAAGGCTCGGACGATGTGACGGTTCAGTTCGCGAGCAAACTTGCCAAGGTCAACATCTATAACCCGACCCTCGGCACCGACGTGACTGAGATACACGTCGATGTCGACTCGCTAAAACTGACGCTCAGCAATCACCCGCTGATCCTGGAGATTTCTTCCAAGTAGCCAGCTTAATCACGTCAACGGCGTTCGCCAGGCGCGTCCGTCCGAGATCATCATCGTGTCGGCAACTCGCGGTCCCCAGGTTCCCGCCCGATACGGTTCTGGCGTGACCTTGTTGTGCTCCCAATATTCCAGGACCGGCGTCACGAACTGCCAGGCGGCTTCGAGTTCGTCGCTGCGCATGAACAGCGTCGAGTCCCCGCGCAGCACATCCAACAACAGCCGCTCGTAGGCCTCGGGCAATGCCTGGTGGAAGGCCTCTTTGTAATTGAAGTCCATCGTGACGGGATGGATCTGGTACTGCATGCCGGGCCGCTTCGTCGAGAACGACAGCTTGATTGATTCGCTGGGCTGAATGCGAAACACCAGCTTGTTCGGGCGGTTTCCAACAAGTTCACAGACATCGCCTTCGCATTCAACTGTGTTAAACAGATTGAGCGGAGGTTGCTTGAACTGGATGGCGATTTCCGACACGCGCGACGGCAATCTCTTGCCTGTTCGTAGATAGAACGGCACACCCGCCCAGCGCCAGTTGTCGACCAGCACCTTCATGGCAACGTAGGTTTCCGTGCGAGAATCGGCCGGGATTCGCTCTTCGCTCAAATAGCTGATCGCTGGCTGGCTATCGACCAGGCCTGCCGAATACTGCCCAGGGATTGCCCAGGACGAGATGTCTCCCTTATTTCCCGGGGCGAGTGCCTTCAGGACCTTCAGCTTTTCGTCATGCAGATCCCGCGCGTTGAACTGAGCAGGAGGTTCCATGGCGATCAGGGACAGCAATTGCAGGACGTGGTTCTGCAGCACGTCGCGCATGGCTCCCGAGTGATCGTAGTAGCCACCACGTCCACGTTCCAATCCCTGCGATTCGGCCACCGTGATCTGCACGTGATCGACGTGATTACGATTCAGCAGCGGTTCGAAAATGGAATTGCCGAACCGGAATAGCAGGATGTTCTGAACAGTCTCTTTGCCCAGATAGTGATCGATGCGGTAGATCTGCTCCTCACGCAGCAGGCGGCGCAGGTTGCCGCTGAGCTCTTGTGCCGACGTCAAATCGCGTCCAAATGGCTTTTCGAAAACAACGCGCATCGTGTGAGCGGCGTCGCGATCGGGGATCAATCCACCGAAGCCAAGGTTCTCGACCGCTGGCAGAAACAGATCCGGCGAAGTCGCCATGTAAAACACACGGTTGTGCTCGGTCCCCTGCTGTTTTTCAATCGCTTCCAGCTGCTGACGGAACGCGGGATAGCCATCTGGCGCAGCGATATCAAGCTGCCGGTAGTAGAGGCGCTTCGCGAATTGTCCCCATTTCTCTTGAGAGACTTGGCCGGCGCGAACATTACCGTTGATCGCTTCGTAAATTTCGTTGCGAAAACTCTCGTCGGATTTCTCGCGGCGAGCAACACCCACGATCGGTGCTTCATCGGTGAGGTAGCCATCGCTCCAGAGATCGAATAGAGCTGGCAACAACTTGCGGGCGGTCAGGTCGCCTGATGCTCCAAAGATGGAGATCGTGGCCGATTCGGGATGTGGGATACTGCTGGGGATACTGCCAACATTGGATGCAGTGACGGGGGCTATGATCGACACAGTGGAAACTCCTGAACAATCTTCTAACGAAGTCCTTGGCGAATCAGATCGCTGATTCGTTGCGGAGTCAATTCATCAAGTGAGTCAACAACACACTCGGCCGATTCCAATTCCGAACGAGTCCGGCCGGTGCTGGCGAGTCCGATGCAGATAATTCCTGCCGAATGAGCCGCCTGGATTCCAACGGGAGCGTCTTCGATGACACAACACGAAGCGACGGGTAGTCCCAGTCCTTTAGCGGCGAGTTGAAAAACCTGCGGGTCCGGCTTCCCTCGAGTTACCTGGCGAGCGGTCACTCGGCATTTCATGATTTCTGACACACCGAGCTTTTCCATCACCAGGTCCACATTTTCGGGCGGCCCCGATGAACCAACGGCCACCGCAATTCCCGCGGCGTCGAGAGCGCGAATCAAGTCTGCAGCACCGGGCATGGCGGGAAAATCGTCGCGAATGATTTCTCGATACAGCCATTCCTTGCGATCATCGAATTGCCGCACTTCTTCCGGCGTCCACTGACGATCCGTCCACTGCTCGAGAATGTTTTCGCGCGATGTGCGGCCGAAGCCTTTGACAAATTCGGCTTCGGAATAAGTGCGGCCGATTTCCGATGCCAGTTCCCGCCAGCTTTGGAAGTGTGATTGGTATGAGTCGATGAGCACTCCGTCGACATCGAAGATGACTCCTTGTCGATCAACCATTCCGTGGTTCCATCCTGTCGATTGCGAAAGTGTGCGGAGAACGTTCAAAGGCCCCGTGATCTTAACGACCAGCAGCCCCTTCGGCGACTGAATGGACATCAATCATCATCGATGAACCGAAGCGATTGATCTGTCATGACCGATCAGTCTTTCGGCCACTTTGCGCCCTGATCGATCCACGCCCGCAGCAGGCCAATCTGCTCATCCGAGAGCTTGTCACCTTCAGGCGGCATCACGACATCAGGATCAACCGCCGCGACGTATTTGATCAGCCGGCTTTCATCACTTTTGCCCGCCGCGAAGACCGGACCGCCATCCCCGCCATTCAAGGCATCGTCCCGTCGGTCAAGGCGAAGCCCCCCTTCCTGGCGAGATGATCCATGGCACTTGTAACAGTGATCTTTGAACAACGGCTGAATGTCCTTGATGAAGTCGACTTCGCGCTTGGCCGCTGGAGGGATCGCGGCCATCTCTGTACCCCACACCGTTTGAATCAACACCGCGCCAAGTGCCATACCACTAGCGCAGGCGACGCCAAACGTGCCTGTCATCAGCCTGAATAGCACGTGACCACCACCCATCTCGACACTCCAAAACGATTCGCTTTCTGCGGTTTACGTCCTATGCGCGACGCACCAAATGATAATGGGCTCGCCAGTTGATTGGCGAGCCCATCAGGTTTCAATCGGAGTTTTCTGAGATGTTATTTCGTTGCTGCAGTCCGACCGGTGCGTGGTGCTGGTTCGGTGGTCTTCGGATCTGCTTTATCTTCTTTGCGCGTTGCGGATCGCTCCGTCGCTTGGGCCAGCAAGAGTTGCCCGGCAGACAGTTGCTCTTGAGTGAAATAAGGGGTCGGTGGCTGTCCGCCCAGATGATCGA
The DNA here is from genome assembly GCA_903840265.1 of uncultured Schlesneria sp. Taxonomy (GTDB): domain Bacteria; phylum Planctomycetota; class Planctomycetia; order Planctomycetales; family Planctomycetaceae; genus Schlesneria. The sequence goes on from CAIMFH010000025.1 coordinate 68,090, forward strand.
CAGACTTATTCGCCAGTTGCTGCCAGCTCATCTTATCGGTGATCGACCAGGCTGCGGCTTGAGCGGCTTGTGAATCAACACGACCACTTCCTACGGTCGTCAACAGCTCATACAGGACTGGATCTTTGCTGACGCGAGAAACGGGCATCAATTGATATTTGCTTGCCGAAGTCGGTTCAGGTCGGCCATGTTGCAAGCAAACGGAGTTGAGCTTCACGGCGACAATTCTTTCTGGTGGGACCGAGAAGAACCCACCACCACCGCCGCCCATACCACCCATGCCACCGCCCATGCCACCCATTCCGCCGCCCATCCCGCCCATTCCGCCGCCACCCATCCCGCCGCCCATCATTTGACCACCACCGCCGCCACCCATCCCACCGCCCATACCACCCATGCCGCCACCCATCCCCATGCCACCCATGCCGCCCATCTGGGCATGAATTGGAGCTGCGATGACAGCTTCAGGGACTTTGACATTCAGCGGTTTATCGGTCTTGTTCTCGATCAGGACAGTGCCACCCAAGGCATTCTTCGGGATCACCTTAACTTCGACTTGCCCCGCTTCAATCGCGGCGAACAGTTCGACCTCTTCGCCGTTCGGGTCAAATTTGGGATTCGTGATCGGCTTCTTATTGGCAGTCTTGGACGCCGTCTTCGTAGCCGCACTGACCGAATCATGACCGCCCATGACGAGCAGCCCAAGGCACGCAAAGCAACCGGCAAACAGGGTGACGAATGAACGACGAACCATCAGTAGTTCCTTTTCGCAGAGATTCCTGCTTGCAACTCGAAGCATTGCCAGCGACCGAAGGACGGTAACAGTTTAAGTAATCAGATTTTCGGAGATACGGAGCCGGGATTCTAAGCCTTCTTCAAACCCCGGGGCAACGAAATCTTTGAAATCAGCAGTATTTTTTCACGAGCACGCGATGAGAATAACGGCAAAGGCCCGCGAAATGATCTCCCAGACAATTTCCATCTCTCCACTTATCGACCCCTAAAACGTCCTCGTCTGAAGAGACAGGTCCTGCTGCGTCATCGCCCGCATATTCGCGCAAGTCTATTTCCCATCGCACTCTGTGGTGGTTTTTGGCGGAATATCAGCCCCATTATTCGTCGCAATTGTTCAACTCTTCCGCCGCCAACAGCAACTCTGCGGGCCAAGACGAGCCGTGCCGATATGGCTTTACGGCCCGCGCTCAAACGGCCTCAAAAAGAAGTTTTCCGATAATTCCGAGAATTCTGCAGGCTGGCTCCCAGCCCCCAGGATCGTTGTTGCGGGCGACAAGGATGACGCACAAGGCAAAGCCTGGAAAGGCGATACTTCAGCGGACCACCGTCCGTCTGGCGTTGCTCCCTTTGTTACTGGCTTCGTGCCGCGTTACTTCGCAGTCATTGGCGAATGTCCAAAAGACGCAGGAGCCAGAGCGGTTGGTTGTCGTTTATCGCGCCCACCCGGTTTCGGGATCGATGTTTTCATCGGTGCCCAACACTGCCAATTCGCCAATCCGGCAGGCCTCTGCGGAAAACTCGTCCGTGTCGCCGTTCCAGAATATGTGCTGGGCCAAGGCCGAGTTACGAATCGAGTCGCCTCATCCAGACGGCCGACCTGACATGGTTCGAGTCACCTTGCATAGCCTGCCTGTGGACTGCGGGCATGAGTGCGAGTCACGAACTTTGACGGCGGGAATGGAAGAACGAAGCGGCGCGCGGCACGCTCGCCGAGCCAACTTCCGCGAACGCTGGTTCCTCGATGAGAATGCTCGCCATGACGGCGAAGTCTATCTTGAACTGGACCTCAAGAAGTATGAGCTGGACCATATTCTGGATGAGCTCGGTGAGCACGGCTTCTTCAAAGATCAGTCATCCCGACAGACTGCCGGTCTGGAATCTCAACTCGAAGTTCGCCTGAATCGTCGCTGTACTTCAAAGGTCTGGAACTTCGAGCCGACTTTGGACGAATTGACGACCCGAGTGCAGGAACAGGGTGTCCAAAGAACCGTGGCCAATCCAATCACGGACACACACGATAACTGGCTCTGGGGCTCGCTCAGGCCCGCCGCGCATTCTCGATGAATCGCCGCACCTGCTCAATGTCCTTTTGCCCCGGAGTCGATTCGACGCCGCTGGCGACATCAACGCCCCACGGCTTAACAGCTTGAATCGCCTTGATGACATTGTCGGCGGTTAACCCACCGGCCAAGATCAGCGACGGCCACTTATCGTGCTGGTAGACCCGTCTCAAGGGTTCCCAAGGGACCGTATGCCCGGTTCCTCCGTAGGCGCCTGGCACACGAGAATCGATCAGGCAACCCGCCGTCTGAATACCTCGAACGCCGCAATCAACCAGGTGTTGTTCGAGATCGGCGAGGGATTCTCCGTCCATGCGCCAAGCACGAAAGAGTGGAATTCCCGGCAGTCGGGAAGCGATGTTCGCAACCTCTTCAGCCGTCTCATCGCCATGCAGTTGCACCGCCCCAAGCCTGCACTCGTGAACAAGATCGGCGATCTCAGAGGCGCCGTGATTCACAAACACGCCGACTCGTTGAACGGTATCGCCTGTCACGCCCGCAATTCGGGCGGCGACGTCCTTTCGGACCGAGCGCGGAGACTTCTCGTAGAAGTTCAAGCCGATGGCGTCGGGCGCCAGACGGCAGATCTGCTCAGCCGTCGCTTCGTCTCGCACGCCACAGATTTTGACCCACATGGGGATACCCAATAGAGCGCATTGCACGTAACTGTGGCGTCCCGCGGACGGAAAACCACTTGGTCTAACCCATGCCCCGACGCGACACATAAGTGCCACACGCACAAATGCAAACAGCCCGGTGGATCACCGGGCTGTTGAATTGGCGATCCGCCAACAATGTCACTCTTCTGCGACGTATGGCAGCAGACCGATAAAGCGAGCTCGCAGGATCGCTTCACGGACTGCCCGTTGAAACTTCGCGCAGTTACCGGTCTTGCGTCGAGCCAGCATGCTGCCTTCGCGATCGATCATCGATCGCAGGGTCTTCAGATCTTTGTAGTCGACGAAAACCGGATGGGGCGACTTATCGCAACCATGAGTACAGAACCGGCATCGCAGCTTCTTCTTCAGCCGCTGACGCTTCTTCCGCAGTTTCTTGATTTCCGTCTTATTCAATGCGCTCATCAATAGGCCTCGGTTGGTGATTCCGAATCGCTTCGGAATCCGTTTCCTACTGGAAACGTAGAGGAATCTTGTTTCACGCGCTCGTCAGAATGAGGCGCGTCCGATCCAACGGATCGTCCGTTCCAAATAGGAATCGGGGTCGTAAGTATTAAGGATGGCCCGGGAAATTGCAAGGGTACCACATCCCCACGCCGACCGCTCGTGGATCAGAGTCGTCTGGCACACCCACGGTACTGGCGAATCGCTCACCTGCTCAGTCGAGTTCTCTTGAAGCCGGCAAACGCCGCCCTATCCACATAATTCATAAAGACTTATGGAACAGCCAAGGCCACTTAAACAGCGAACGGGCTTCCTATCAACCCTCCAATGCTGTGAACCGCCGCCGACTTCGGGTCAAATTGACCGCCTTGTTAGGCCTATTGAATCGGCTGCCCACCGTGCATGCTCGATCTCACAACCACGTTCGACTAGGACACGCATTTTGTGGGCTTGCGTCTCCATGTACTGTTTATCTTCGGCTTCGTCAGGATTTGAGGGGGAAAAAGTGGTAATTCCCGCAACCAATCCGGCATGGCATCGGAGAAGGTATCGTAGTAGCGAATCTGGATCGACAACATTCACAAAGTAACCGTCTGTTCGGTGATAGATGTATTCGCATCCACCCGACTTCGTGATCGATGTGAGCGGTCCTGCCATCGAATCTTGCCAGCCTTCCAAATCAACCCAGTGGGCTCGACCACGAGTGGATCGCCATGGATGTGAAGCAAACGGCGCAATGAATGCCGCGTCGAGTGCCTCGCTGATGCTGGCGCGTGGAACTTCCGCCATTGGGTGCCTTCGGGGACGAATGCCCAAGGTAACTTGCCCGCGAAAGACGACGGACTTCCGACTAATGCGCCAACACTGTGAACCGCCAGCGACTGCGGGTCAAGTTGACCGACTCGTTCGGCCCTGATGGTTTGGCTATCGGAGAATTAGATTCTGGTTTTCTGGATCAGCTTTTGGTTTAGCAGTTATTTTCTGCCCAACAATTGTGCAAGAGACTGCACCTGATCTTTGTAGTCTTTGTCGTACGAGACGGAAACGGAATGTTTACCAGGAGACTTGCTAAAAACCCGGAGCAATCCGTCGATCGCTCGAATGCCGTAAGTTTCTATTGATCCCGACGAACCGTAATCTACCTTCTCAAAGCGTCGAATCTCCTGCTGTTTCCACAATTGCGTCACGCCATTGTCAATGACGGAAATTCCACCTCGAACCTCAAATCCACAAAGTTCGCGTCGCCCATTTGCAGCCTCAAACCAAGGTCTCCTGTCGGTAGCCCCTACGGCTCGGCAGCACGCTAACGGATCCAGGAAGCCGTGTTGAAGGGTACGAATGCTCGGTCCGCCATCGAGTATCACGAACAGAGTCTGGCCGCACGACGGCGTTGAAACAAACTTATCGCCATTGTCCGTTGTCGCGAATAGGAACGATTCGCGAACTTTCGTGGCGGATAGTACGCCCCTGTTGTACAAGCCGACTTTCATTCCGTCGACGATCACTGCCGCGCCCAGTAGTTCACCTCGCCAATATTCCAGTTGCTCCTTGACCTGCTGCGGAGATTCTACCGTCAAGAACCCGGAAAATCTGCCAATACCGAGTTGGGTCAGATACTCACGGTAACCAAGCGGGAGCGGCGTCCCGAGCGTTTTTTCAAGTGAGTCAATTGAGCGAGCCGGTACCCGCTTGAGTCGCTTAGTTACTAAGTAGACATCACTGAGTTGCAACGGGCACCTCCATTGACCGAACAGGTATTAGACCGCCGAAGTGCGGTAAAACATTACCGAACTTTTGCGGCATATGACGGAACTGTCAAGTTGGATGGATTAGATCCTACAATGACTTGCGTCGATTCTCCATTGAACATTCCATCATATGCCGCAGTTGAATCCCAAACCGAAGTTTAAGATGTTGCCATCAGGTGCCATCTCCGATTGGCAGTTCCCTAAAGCGACGAGAAACCTTCGAAAAAAAGGCCAAATACCCGAAATAGGGGATTGATCAACGCACCAAAAGTATGGCAAAAGAGGGTTACAATCGGGTGCCAGTCAGCCCTCATCGATTGAGGCATGGCGAAGCAGAATATCCTGAGTCTGAAGCCCCCTTGGCGGGAAATGCTCTTTGACAATTGAATGCCGATCCGCAACCACTACACTCTCAATAGAATGGAGATTGGAGGTTGTGTCACCGACCGGAGGTTGTGTCATGCAGCCGGACAGGCGCGCGGCGACATCTGGTTCAATTCACGAGGATTACACCACGAAGGAGTCAGAGAACGGAACGCTTAATTCCAACTTCGTGCTCTCGTGTCCTTCGTGCTAACCCTCTAGTTTCTTCCGTCGAGAGCGGTTGTGTCATGCAGCAGACGTCATCTTCTTTGCGCCCCGCGCCTTTGCGACTTCGCGTTGAAAACCCTGAACATGAAACCCGCAGTCGTGCAGTTGTGTCATGCCACATTCGATCAAAATCCGTGTTCCATCCGTGTCAATCAGTGGCTCGCCTGCTCCTGAATCCACCGACATCCATGTTGTGTCACCGGAGGTTGTGTCATGCGGATTTGATACTGTGCACTGAGTACTCAGTACTGCGTACCTCCCTCAGTCCGTCCCTCGCCCATCACCGTCTGCGGCCTGGTTGTGTCGGACAGCCGACCAACAACTCGATCGCGCCTCAGCCTCCTTTGAAGTGCCGCACGATTCTGACGTATATTACCTGATCGCGATTTTGCATCGCGAACTAGTCGTCAGACAGACGGCTGGGCCACGTCGGAACTGTGAATCAATGAGGAATCGCACGCCATGGCGTGCGCGGACCATACCGCTTAATGACTACTGAGCTGCCAACCCAAAGTCGATTCGTCGTCGGCCTCGACTTGGGAACCACAAACTCCGCGATGGCTTACGTCGATACCGACGAGCAACCGCGGCGGATTCACACCTTTCCGGTTCCGCAGATCGTCGCACCGGGCCAAATCGAAGCCCGTGATACGCTGCCGTCGTTTCACTACCAACCCGCCGTCGGCGAGTTTCCTGCGGGAGCCACTAAGCTGCCGTGGCAGAAGTCGGATGCGGATCATCTGGTCGGACACTTCGCCCGGGATCACGGGACGCAGGTTCCGGGTCGAATGATTGCGTCGGCGAAGTCCTGGCTCTGTCACAACGGGGTCGATCGTACCGCCGACCTGCTCCCCTGGCAGGGTGCGGAAGACGTCGAACGACTGTCGCCAGTTACAGTCAGTGCGAGGTACTTGCAGCACTTCCGCGAGGCCTGGGACGCTAGATTCCCCGAGCATCCGCTCGCCGATCAGGATTTTGTGCTGACTCTGCCAGCGTCCTTCGATGAAGTGGCTCGAGAACTGACCGTCAAAGCGGCTCGACAGGCGGGACTGAACCGAATCTATCTGATCGAAGAGCCGCAAGCCGCGTTCTACGCTTGGATCGATAAGCACGCTCAATCGTGGGATCAGTTGGTCACGCCGGGACAGAAGATCCTGGTTTGCGATGTCGGTGGCGGGACAACCGACTTCACACTGATCCGCGTCCGCAAGGGACGTGACGGAGTGGTCCAGTTCCACCGCGTGGCGGTGGGCGATCATCTAATTCTCGGCGGAGACAACTTCGACCTGGCGCTGGCGCATCACCTGGAGCAACGGATTAAGAACGGGGGTCAACTGGAAGCTCGCCAGTGGAGCGTCCTGGTGCGCAGTTGCCGTCAATTAAAAGAGGCGCTCATGGACGGCCAGTCGCCCGAAAAATGGACGCTGACTCTGCCAGGCAGCGGCTCGCGCCTCATCGGTGGCGGGTTGCAAGTCTCGGTCACGCGCGACGAGGTTCACTCGGTCCTTGTCGACGGCTTCTTCCCCGACGTGCCGCTGGATGCCAAGCCGCAAGTCTCGCAGTCGGGGTTCCAGGAATTCGGGCTGCCCTACGCTCCCGACGCCGCGATCACAAAGTACCTGGCTCAGTTCCTGACCGCCCATCGCTATGTCGCACTCGAAGGCGATGAAGCTTCGTCGACCAGTGCCAATAGCGCAGATCCGGCTCGCCCCGATATCGTACTTTTCAACGGTGGCGTGTTTGGTTCGCCGATCTTGCAGCAGCGGATCATTACTGCTCTGGAGAACTGGTTCCGCAAATCCGATCCCAACTGGTCGCCGCTGGTGCTGGAGAACGAACGGCTCGATCTGGCCGTCGCACGGGGTGCTGCCTATTACGGGATGGTGCGACGTGGTGAAGGGGTTCGCATTGCCGCGGGGTTGGCTCGCACGTATTACATCGGGGTTGAAGACGCTCGGCATGGTTCGCGCGCCCTCTGCCTGCTGCCGGCGGGGATCGAACCGGGCCAGGAAGTCGACCTGACGCAGCATCAGTTTCAATTACTCGTGTCGCAGCCAATTGAATTTCCGTTGTTCGTGTCCAGCACGCGACTGACCGACAAGCCAGGCGAACTGGTCGAAGTCGATCCCGAGCAGATCAAATCGCTGCCGCCGATTCGGACCGTGTTGAAGTCCAGCAAATCGAAAGACGCGGCATCGATCTCGGTCATCCTGAAAGCCAAGCTGACGGAAATCGGGACGCTCGACCTGTGGTGTTCGGAAGTGGATGGCAAGCGATCGTGGAAGCTATTGTTCGACGTTCGTTCGGCGACCCACACTGACATAGCCGCCCATGACGCCACAGGCGAGAGCCAAGGGATGTTCGATGACAGTCTGCGACAGGTCGCTGATGCAGTGATCCAGCAGACGTTTGCTCCAGACGCCTCAGCAGGCCGCGATACGCCAGACCCCGCCGCGTTGATGAAGCGATTGGCCGAGTCGCTCGGCTCAAACCGCGAGGAATGGCCGACATCACTGCTGCGTCAGTTGTGGGAAACCTTGATCGAAGTCGAGGCCGGTCGACGCCGCACTGCTCAGCACGAAGCACGGTGGCTCAACCTGTTGGGATTTGCTCTGCGACCCGGATACGGCTTAGCGGTAGACGATTGGCGAGTCGCCGAGACGTGGAAACTACTGCATGGCAAGCAAGTGTTTGGAACACCTGCTGGCCGCACGGAATCCCTGATCTTGTGGCGACGAATCGCGGGCGGCCTGACAGCGGGCCAGCAACAGGCCTTGGCCACGCCGTTGATCGCGTCAGTCCGACAAGGCTTGCGACAGACTCCCGGTAAGGGCGGCGACTTTGGCGGCAATCAACATGAAGCGGCCGAGACGCTACGGTTGCTTGGTGCCTGTGAGCTGTTATCTCCCGCGACGAAGCATGAAGTCGGGGAACTTTGCCTGGAGGTGCTCAATCGCGAACGATTCACGGCCCTGCACTCAGCCGCCTACTGGGCCATGGGCCGCATCGGAGCCCGCAAGCTCGTCTATGGTCCGCTCAACGGAGTCGTCTCGCCGGATGTTGTCGCTCGCTGGCTGATCCGCCTGACCAAAGTGGGGAATAGTGAAGCCCTGGCCTCGTTCGCCGTAATGCAACTCGCCCGCAAGACAGGCGACCGATACCGAGACATCGACGACGCGACACGCAAGAACGTCGAAGCGTGGATGGACCGCGTCTCATCGCCGCCGCGATATCGCCAACTGGTCCGCGAAGTCGGCTCGCTGGAATCCGAGGACCAGGCGTTGATCTTCGGTGAGGCACTGCCGAAGGGGTTGAGGATCCTATGACTTTTCGTGAGCCGTCAGTGGATGACAACCATCTTCTCTTCGGTCATTTCGCGAATTGCATAGTAAGGCCCTTCCTTACCGAACCCGCTGTCCTTCAAGCCCCCATAAGGCATGAGGTCCGCTCGCCACTGGGTTCCCCAGTTGATATGGAGATTGCCAGCATCGACTTCGCGAGCGAACCGCATCGCTCGGTCAATGTCTTGAGTGAAGATGCTGGCGGACAGCCCGTAGTTCGTACCGTTGGCAAGAGCGATGGCCTCGTCGAAGGTGGTGAAGGGAGTCACCGCGACGGCAGGCCCAAACAATTCTTCGCAACTGACGCGTTGCTTCGGATCGACATCACACAGGATTGTGGGCGCGTGCATCGTGCCGGTTCGCTGACCACCCGTCACCAGCTTCGCGCCACCAGCGACGGCCTCCTTGATCCACGATTGAACCCGTTCCGCATCGGCCTCGCGGATCATTGGCCCCATCTTCGTCGCAGGGTCGAGCGGATCACCGGTTGTGAGGGCTTCGACCTTCGGCTTCAGGGCATCGATGAAGTCACCGTACAGAGATCGCGAGGTCAGGATTCGCTGGGCCGAAATACAGACTTGCCCTGCATTCGAATAACCAGCAGAGGCCACCAACTTCGCGGCTTTCTCAAGGTCGGCATCGTCCATGATGATGATCGGACTGTTGCTGCCCAGTTCCATCGTGACTTTTTTCGCACCCGCCATCTGACAGATGGATTCCCCAACGGAATGGCTTCCTGTGAAGCTGATTTTTCGCACACGTTTATCCGTGCAGATCGCCTTCCCAAGTTCTCCACCCGGACCCGTGATGCAAGCAATGGCTTGCGGAGGCAATCCCGCTTTCAACAGAACCTCCACCAGTTTCAATGCGGTCAACGGCGTGTTACCGGCGGGCTTGATCAACACGGCATTCCCGCCCGCCAGTGCAGGCCCGACCTTATGAGTGACGAGGTTCAGAGGGAAGTTAAACGGACAGATGGCAGCGACAATGCCGCAGGGGACTCGTAGTGTGAAACCGAACTTCCCCGCCCCACCCGGTGCTGCGTCCAATGGGATCATCTCGCCGACGATCCGTTTTGCTTCCTCAGCCGAGACATCCAGCGTCTCGGCAGCGCGACTGACTTCCATCCGGCTTTCAGAAAGGATCTTTCCTTCTTCCAGAGTAATCGTCCGGGCGATGTCCTCGGTGCGATCCTTCAGCAATCGCGCCGCCGAACGAAGAATCTCACACCGATCGGCAGAGGACATCGCCCGCATCAATCGGGCCCCTTCGACCAGAGTCGCCAGAGCCGCATCGACATCGGCGGCAGATCCACGTGGTACGGTATCCACCACCTTGCCGTTGAAGGGATTGATGACATCAATCTTCTGGTCACGATCCTGCCACCGACCGGCGATGAACATCTGCATGATTGATTCTTACGTTGCTTGCGGTGGAACGAGTCACAGCCCGTATCTTACGCCGTGTCTCGTTCCCCGCAAACAAAGGGCCCGTGAGGTCGAGGTGCTCGCATCAGTTTGCCCACGGCGAATTCAGGATCACGCTGCAGAAATTAATAGGCTTGAAGTTTGGATTTTTCAGCGCCAGCACATCGCTCTTGATGTTACCGAATGTCGTATCCGGCTTGTGTTGAATCCCGTCGTAGAACGCGTTGATGATGTCGTTCTTAAAATCGCTCTCGCGTGGATGCGATGCGACGACCGCATTTCGTTCGGCCTCCGAATATGTCGAATACCTGATTCCCACGACATCCATCTCTACTCCTGCGGACACGAGAGCCACGATGGGGTGCATGTGCTGTGGGATCCCCGGCGTGGTGTGCAGAGCGATCGCGTTCCAGACCGTATCGATATCGGCGTCGTTGATCTTGTGCGAACGCAAGAAGTCTCTAGCGGCGTTCGCGCCGTCAACTTCGAATCGATCGTTCTGGCTTCGATAGGCCGGAACCAAGCCGACATCATGAAACATGGCACCGACGTAGAGCATTTCGGAATCGAACTTAAGGTCGCGGTGCTTCCCCGCCAGCGCGCCAAAATAGTAGACGCGACTGGAGTGATTGAACAACAGGGGCGATTCGGTATCGCGGACAAACTCGGTCACTTCTCGAGCCAGCTTGCTATCGGGGATACTGACGCCAGAGACATTGTGGGGCGTTGTCGATTTCGTGTTCATGATCAATTCCTTTTGCTGGAGACGGCATTATGGCCTCGACATTGAGGCGGTGTTGTCTAAGATTACCGTCGTTCGCTCTTGTCCTAATACGGCGATCTACGTCACTTTCGGACATTCAACGCGTAATCAGGACACCGGTGCGATGGTTGCAGCAACTCGCATGATTTCGATCGTTGCCCCACCGAACGTTCAGCTCCTGGATGTCTCCGGCCCGCTGGATGTTTTCGCAGAAGCTAACTCGCAATTGGGGAGGTCCGCGTATCGGTTGCAGGTGCTGGGGACGACCGCTGGGCCAATTCGGTCTTCATCCGGAGTGCGGTTGGTCGCCGATCGGATTATTGGCGATCCGGCGATCGAGAAGTCGCATACGCTGCTCGTTGCTGGTTCGCCCAAGTTGGCGGAACTAAAACCCGCACCTCGGGTGCTGGGCTGGCTGTGTGAGCATGCCCCACGGGCCAAGCGTTACGGGTCGGTCTGCAGCGGAGCTTTTCTCTTGGCGGCTGCCGGGTTGCTCAACCGACGACGAGTCACCACTCACTGGGCGGTTGCCGATCAACTGGCGGATAGCTATCCCGATTTGTTGGTCGACAAGGATGCAATCTACATCCACGATGGCCCCGTTCGCACTGCTGCTGGAGTCACTGCGGGAATGGATCTGGCACTGGCTCTGGTGGAAGAGGACCTTGGTCGGCCACTGGCACTGAGTGTGGCCAGGCAACTGGTCATGTTCTTCAAACGCCCGGGAGGACAACTGCAATTCAGTCGCGACGCGACGGCGGTTCCGGCGGGCCGTTCCGTGCTTCAAGAATTGCAACGCTGGGTGGCGAGTTGCCCCGCTGAGGATCACTCTGTCACCAAGCTCGCTGAACGAGCGGGACTGAGTCCGCGCCACTTTGGCCGACTCTTCACGTCAGAGATTGGAGTTACTCCTGCCGTCTGGGTGGAGTCAGCTCGAGTCGAAGCATGCCGCCGCCTGCTGGAAATGGGAGACAGCTCTCCCAAGGAAGTGGCGACGAAGTGCGGCTTCAGCAATACCGATGTCTTGCGTCGAGCCTTCTACCGCCATGTCGGGATCTCGCCCGCCGAGTATGTCAAACGTTTCAAACGCGAAAGCTGAATGGTGAGCACGAAATGCACGACCCGCAGGAGACTTCGAATTGTGGCATCATTGTCAGCTTGGAACCGATCGATTCTGAGTTCTAAGGTGTTTAATAGGAGTTCAGCGCAAGTGGTCTTAGACATGTCCTCTCTTTCGTGTAAGCAACGCAACCGACCATTCCCGGAGAGAGCCGTGAGGGCGTAAACTGAATCGGTTCACAGCACATCAATAGCAATCGCGAGGTGACATCATGCAGGGTTACAGGTCCAAGGTGGTCTGGCTGTTGATCATCACACTGGCAGGTCTGGCTGGTGCATCTCCTGCGCAGGCGTGGTACGGGCACCGCAACAATCGTTCGTACCGTTCGGGACGAATGAACAATCGGATGGCGGGAGTCCAGAAGGCATCGACGGCGTTGGCCGCGGCGCAGTCCCGGCTCTATGCGGCGCGAGCGAACTCGGCGAGGCAGCTTCGCCAGGCGCGGTATCAGGCTCAAAACTCCTCAGGGCTCCTCTCCGCGAAGTCAGCCGACTTGCATGCGAATCGCGACTATCAGGCTGCTCGAGATGCAGCCGTTAACAAGTTGAAGACCACCAATCCCGAATTCCGAGACCTGTTAGCTCAAGCCAATACCAAGCGAGATCGGATCGCCGCATTAGCCAAGTCGGGAGACTCGCCAGATGAGATGCAACGGCTTTCTGCCGAGTTGAGAACCGTGTCCCGCAAAGTGACGCTGATCGAGGATCAAGCAGTCAACGCGGACCCCGCAGCCAAGGAAATCGCCAGCCATAAACCGGACGTTCATTCGTCGCTCCAAGCGGCGGAGAAAGCGGTACAGGCAGCGATCGCGCAAGATCCGGGGGTCCAAGCGGCCCAAAAACAATTGAACCAGGCATCACTGCAGGCTCAGCAGGCGTCCGCACGTTACAACAACGCGCTGGGGTCGGCCAATTCGATGGGGATGTACGGTCGAGGAAACTCGCGCGGGCGGCGCGGATACGGCGTGATTGTGATGAATACCGGTTACTCACACGGATCCCACCATCATCACTTCCATCATCGGCGCTGATGTCCATTTCATCTCACTGTGATTCCTCTGTTGGATTGTTGACGTACAGGATCAGTTTCATCCCGGCTGACTTAAAGGTCCACCCTATGGCAGACAGCGTCTCGACATGGCTTCCCCGATGGACAACTCGCGCAGGCCTGATCGCCGCAGTCGCAATCGGCCTGACAGCAATCTGGAACTTGCCGGTGGCATCAGCCCAAAAGGACAAACCCGCTCAGGGCATTGAAGATCATGGACGCGAATCGGCGAATCTCAAGCAGGCGTTCGGGGGCATGCAGGTCGATCTGTTCTTCGTGATGGGAGAACTCGAATCGCAGAAGCCAGGATTGGCTGGGGTGAAATTCATTGACGCGGTCGATGTGACGGGGAAAGAACTGCTTCGTTTCGAACGCGCCGGCGAATCGTGGCTGATCGATCCAGATACCGTTTTCGCCTATCATCTGCACAAGGCGAAGTAACAAACAGCGCGAGCCACTTGCTGTGCAACTTTGCGGTTGCATAATAGCGAGCATGGATGTTGACGAAGACAAAGTGTTCAAGGCGCTCGCCGATGCGGGACGGCGGCTGCTGCTGGATCGACTGCATGCAGACAATGGCCAAACCCTGGGGCAGCTCTGCGAACATCTGGCCATGAGTCGGCAAGCGGTCACGAAGCATCTCACGGTTCTTGAAGAGGCGAATCTGATCGTTGTGATCCGGCGCGGTCGTGAGAAGCTGCACTATCTAAACCCGGTGCCGATTCACGAGATTGCCGACCGCTGGATTGGAAAATTCGATCGCGGCCGACTTCGATTACTGGCTGATCTAAAACGACAATTAGAAGGCCAGGCTGACGATTGATTCTTGCCGGATCTCAGGCACCCTTCGCTCCTTGAAGTCTGTGAGCCTTGTCTGCTCGTCGACGGCGTTTCAGGGCATTGGTTTCATAGATGATCGCCGATGTCTACTGTCATTTAAGGACTTGCGCTGGTATTCCCCGTAGCGCGTCTGTTCCGCTAGAATGCATGATCCAGCCCGAGGGTTTGTCGGGACTGCCGCGAGGTTTTCGCGGCGTGGACCTCGATAAGTCCGCGTCGTTGCAACAGACAGGGATGTGTGGACTGGCGATTTCGGCACCATGGCGGGTGAGATGACGTTGAATTCAGACTCGCAGGAACCACCTGAGTGGGCGACCACGGATCGATCCGATCCTGATCGTCGCGGGGTGATTCGTTCGCTGACTGAATCCCTGGTGTCGCTCTTCATCGCGGTCCTGCTGTTTCGCACGTTCGTCGCCGAAGGCTACATGATCTCGACGGGGTCGATGGCTCCCTGTCTGCTGGGATTTCACAAGCGGGTCGAATGCCCTAAGTGCCACCAATTGTTTCCCTTTGGAGTGGCCTACGACACGGATGCTCCCGAAGATGCCGAAGAGCTCGTGCAATCGCGATCGCGTGCTGTCTGTCCCAACTGCGGACAGACCGGGATTGATGTGAGCGATGTCCCGAGGAATCACGGCGACCAGTTGCTGGTCAACAAGCAGGCCTATCTGTATCGATCTCCTCAGCGATGGGAAATCATCGTTTTCCGCAATCCTGCCAAGTCGACGGAAGCCTACGTCAAACGAGTGGTCGGCTTGCCAGGAGAGCAACTGCAATTGGGCGATGGCGACGTGTACATCGATGGTCGAATCGTCCGAAAAACTTACCAGCAACAGCGAGCGATGCGGATTCTGGTTCATGATCACGATCATCGGCCGCAAGACGATCCGAAATATCAGCCGCATTGGATTCCGATGGCCGAAGAAGCGATGCACGAGCATGAAGCTCGACAACCGGCGGGTTGGCAGGTTGATGGCAACGGCTTCCTGCTGAGGCAGGGACACGAACGCCGCCCCGATCGAGAACCATTCCGATGGATTCAATATCAGCAATGGATCCGATCGGGAGGCCTGCACGACACATCGGTCCCGCTCGCGGAATGGCCGATCAATTTGCAGCCATCCACCATCCCGCAGGTCGGGTTGAGATATGATCCCCAGACACAGAAGCTGAGCTGCGCGGGTGCCATGCCCGAGACGGCTCTAAACGAGATCCTGCTGCTATCCGATGACGAAAACTTTCAAACCGCGATGCGGCACCTTTATAGTGCATCGCACGTCGCCCCGCTGACCGATGACTACGGATATAATCCAGACGATGGCATCACGATTCCCAATCCCATTCGTGATGTGATGTTGTCCTGCCGACTTCATCTCGAGAACGGCACAGGTGAGTTCACCATTCAGATGACTGACGGAGTTCGAAACTACAGCTGCGTGCTGGACGCCAGCCGGCGCGAAGTTCGATTATTGATCGGTGAAGATGAAGAACCCGTCGCCACGGGTGAATGGCCCAAATCTTTTGATACCGGAACGCCGACTCTGGAGATGTCGATGATTGATCGACAAATCGTGGTGGCGGTTGACGGGCAACCGCTGCTTGACTCATGGCCCTTGGAGATTCCCGACGCCAGACCGGCACCACGCTCGGCTGTTCGAATTGGCGGGCGCGGTTTAGACGTGCGCATCGATCAATTGAAGCTGTATCGCGACGTCTACTATACTTCAGCGCGGAGTCGGAACGGAGTGAACCGCCCCTTTGAATTGGGGACGGACCAGTATTTTGTCATGGGCGACAACAGTCCGGTTTCGTTCGATAGTCGGCGTTGGGATGAAGCCCCGGTGGATCGCAAGCTGCTGCTGGGCAAGCCGTTCCTGGTCCATCTTCCCTCGAAGCCGGGTCGCCTGAGAATCGGCAAGCATGAAATGCATCTGCGAATGCCAGATTTCGATCGCATTCGTTTCTTGAAGTGATGCTTCGCAGCAGTTCGGTCCGCTGACACGATCGTCAGGTTGACTCAGGCCAATCTATTGCCTCGCTATGAGGATTGCATCGGGGCTCAGGCGTCATCACACTGAGTGGCGTGAGAGACCGAGAACGAGCAATCTTCTGAGTGACTCTGAAGGACGATGCCCATGACCTATCGCAAGCTTTCCCGTCGTTCGTTTCTGGCAGCGTCGACCGTTTTTGCGGCACCGTATTTCATTCCGATTCGGGCGTTTGGGGCAAACGAACGAATTGTGACCGCTCACATTGGAGTCGGAGGACAGGGAACCGGCAACCTGAACGCATTTCTGGGCAAGGGAGTCTCTGCGGCCGCCATTTGCGATGTCGACAGCGATCGTCGGGCCAAGGCAGTCAAACTGGTCACCGGCAAGGGACAGACTTGCGAAGGATATGAAGACTATCGAAAGATACTGGAACGTCGCGACATCGATGCCGTGGTGATCTCGACGCCTGATCACTGGCACGCGCTGCCGACAATCGAAGCCTGTCAGGCGGGCAAGGATGTTTATTGTGAGAAGCCGATCTCGCTGACAGTGGTCGAAGGTCGCCGCATGGTCGATGCCGCACGTCAGCATAAACGGATCGTGCAGACCGGTTCACAGCAGCGGTCGGACGATCGGTTCCGCCTGGCTTGCGAATTGGTTCGATCTGGCCGAATAGGCAAGATCTCTGAAGTGCATGTCGCGCTCCCCAACTCGAACTTCGCCGGGCCACCGGTTCCCGATTCAGAACCTCCGAAGGTGCTGGACTACGATCGATGGCTCGGCCCCGCTCCGCTGCGGCCTTACAACGAGAAGCGTGTCCATTACAACTTCCGATTCTTCTGGGACTATTCGGGTGGTCAGATGACCAACTTCGGGGCTCACCATATCGACATCGCTCAGTGGGGCCTGGGGATGGACGAGTCCGGCCCGATCTCGGTGGAGGGGACGGCCGAGTTTCATCCGCAGAAGTGGTACGAAGTGACGATGGCCTGCCGGCTAATCAGTACTTATGCCAACGGCGTCAAGCTGATCGTTGGGCAAGGCCAGAAGGACATCAAGGGAGCCGTGACATTCATCGGCGAGAAAGGCGTGATCTCGGTCGATCGCAGCAAGATCACCAGTAACCCCGAAGAGTTGGTGAAGGAACCTCTGGTCGACGGCGATGTGCGACTCTACAAGAGCCCGAACCATCACGCGAACTTTCTGGAATGCATCAAGTCTCGCAAACTGCCGATCTGCGATGTCGAAATCGGTCATCGTTCGGCGACAGTTTGCCACTTGAACAACATGGTGGCTCGGTTGGGTCGCAAGATTCAGTGGGATGCCGCGTCGGAAAAGATTATCGGCGACGACGAAGCCGCGGCGATGCTGTCGCGCCCCTATCGCCAGCCGTGGACACTGGCGTAAGAGTCAGGGCATTTTCGGAGTGGATCCGAGAGCTCGTCCCCATTATTTCATGGACCCGTGTTCATCGGTCCGCTCACCTGGGTGTTGAGACTCGCCAACCATCAACGATGCCGATTTTGAGCGTTTCAGTCTCTACTGGCTGGCAATCTAGACCCGACCAAGTAAGGATTGCGGTCACATTTGTCGGTGTCTTTGAATCATTTCGCGGGACAGATTAGAAAAATGGCGAAGGATGACGGGGTAGAGTTTGTCTCCATCGAGAGCGGGCTCACTAATCGCGTGTCGAACCGGTTGGGGTTACTGCATTCTCGCACACGTCGATTCCTCCGAATCCTGGTGTTGATTCTCATCAGTTGGGTGCCGCTGGTGATCCTGACCGCCATTTCGGGACACCTGATGGGCCGTACGTTGAAGATCCCCCTGCTGCATGACCCGGAAGCAAACAGCCGATTTCTGATCGCGCTGCCGCTGTTGGAATTCGCGGAAGTCTTTCTGGTGATGAGCCTAGGTGTGCAGGTGCGCCAACTGTTCAGTTCCGGCATCGTCCGTCAGCAGCAAGCTCGCGTTGAAGGGCTGCTGGACAGTATCCAAAAATGGCATCGTTGGCCGATCTCGGAATTGGTGATCTTAATCATCGCGATCGGCACCTCGGTGCTTTTGCGGCTGGTCATCTTCAACGCAGGCGGGCCAACCTGGGAAAGGCAAGCCGGCGTCGTCACGCCGGCCGGATGGTGGCACATGCTGGTCAGCCTGCCTCTACTTTACTTCTTTCTGCTGCGCGCGGTATGGCTGTTTGTGCTATGGACGACCTTCCTGCTGCGGGTCTCGTTACTGGACTTGCAATTGACCGCCTCACATCCAGACCACTCAGGTGGGTTGGGATTTCTGGGCTGGGGGTTAGCCAGTTTTATCCCGACGATTCTCGCGTTTTCGACCGTGGTCGCCGGCGGATTTGCTTATGAGATTTATCATCGTGGTGAAACACTGGACAGCTTGAAATATCACGTGATTGTGTACGTCGTCCTGGTCACGATTTTCATGCACCTGCCAGTGGTCTGGTTTGCGGGGCCATTGTCTCGTTGTCGATTTCGCGGGCTGTTGGATTTCAGCAATCTCGTCCTACGCCATGATCGATCCTTCGACGACAAGTGGATTCAACCGCAATCGAAGAACCAGGAAAAGCTACTGGGATCGATGGATACGCTGTCGCTGGCGGGCATCGCTGATGGCTATGAACATATTCAGCAAATGCGGTTCATTCCGTGGGATTCAAAGGCCGTCATGACGATTGCCATTGCCGCGGCCATTCCCATGCTGCCGCTTGTCGGAACCGAGATCCCTTTTCGCGACATCATCTTCAAGTTGTGCGAGTTTCTAGTTTGAGCTTGCGCGAGGGCCTCTATTTAAGGGACGTTCTTTAACGTGCTGCCGCGGTCTGCCTATATTCATGTTCCTTTCTGTAGACACCGCTGCGGGTATTGTGACTTCACGTTGATTGCCGGTCGCGACGATCTGATTGGCGACTACCTGCAGGCGCTCCGTCGCGAGATGGAGACGATCGCGTCCCCTGCCCCGCTTGAACTGGAGACATTGTTCTTTGGCGGAGGAACTCCCACCCATCCGCCGAGTGATCAACTGCGGACATTGCTGCAGATCGTGCGATCGCGATTTACGCTGACATCTGATGCGGAGTTCAGTGTCGAGGCGAATCCGCTCGATCTCACCGACGAGAAGATTGACGTGCTGGCGGATGCGGGTGTGAATCGAATCAGCCTGGGGGTGCAATCGTTCGCGTCCCAGACGCTGACGCTGCTGGAGCGGGATCACACTTCTGGAGACATTGGTGCCGTGGTGAAGCGTCTGCGACGACGGTTCGACAACATGTCGCTCGATCTGATTTTTGGTGTGCCGGGTCAGTCACTCGACAGTTGGCGCGATTCACTACGGCAGGCGATCGCGTTAGAGCCCGAGCACATCTCGACATACGGATTGACCTGGGAATCGGGAACAGCGTTCGGAACGCGACTCGATCGAGGCGAGTTGGCGGCCATCGACGAAGAACTGGAGCGGGAGCAATACGCACTCGCGATGAACGAACTCGCCGCGGCGGGCTTTGAACATTACGAAATCTCCAATTTTGCGAAACCTGGATTTTCCTGTCGGCACAACGAGACCTATTGGGCTGGCCATGAATACTGGGCATTCGGGCCAGGAGCGGCACGCTATCTAGGGGGTCGGCGAGAGACCAATATTCGTAGCGTGCTCGGCTGGCTGGCTCGCATTGAACGTGGGGAAAGTCCCGTCGCCGAAGCGGAAGAATTGGAACCAGAGCATCGGGCTCGCGAGCTGTTGTTTCTGGGGCTGCGACGCGGTGATGGGATCGATCGAAGCGAATTCCAGCGCCTTTCGGGCTTCAATCTGGACGAGTTGGCGAAGCAGGCGATTTCCGTCAATGTTGACCGCGGGTGGCTAGAAAATACAACTTCTGGGATCCGGCTGACTCGAGAAGGCCAGTTTGTGGCGGATCGAGTGATCGCTGACTTTCTTTGAATTCTGAATTGCGATCACTACGCGTTTTCATGGAGTGACCCTATCATGCGTCTGGCCGATTAGTGGCTAGGGATGTTTCCGGGTGTTTAAGGATGATTTCATGATTCGGAATGTGGGACGGCGGATACTTGGTGTGGCCGTGTTGATGACGGCCGTGATGGCGACGGCTGTGCATGCTCAACAGCCGACGGTGGTGCTCTCCATTCGCGGGGTCGACCCGCTGCTGGATGATGCTGAGTTCATCGGTGGTGAAATCGGCCAGGAAGGGGTGAAGGCCACAGCCGAACAATTTCTGGGTGCCTTCACGAACGGTAAGGGATTGGCCGGGATCGATAAGACCAAGCCATTAGGTTTGTACTGGAACTCCACTGCGGCGGGTGCTCCTGAAATGCCAGTCCTGTTCGTTCCCGTCGCCGACGCGGACGACCTGAAGGGGTTGCTGACCGACTTAGCTCCCGACTTCAAAGAAGCCAAGGGTCAATGGACCATGACCTTTAACGGCACGAAGTTGTTTGCCAAGGTTGCTAATGGCTATTGCTTCCTCAGCAACGCTCCGACGGCCCTGACGAAGACTGCCGATCCAGCCAAGATTATCAACGCCAAGTATGACATCGCGCTCGACGTCAACGTGGCTGGTATTCCAGCCGAGTTGAAGGACGCATTCCTGACTCAGATGGAAGCCAGCGGCCGTGAGTCGATGGAAAACGGCCCGGAGCCAAAGAACGAGGCTGAAAAGGTTGGCCGAGAAGTCGGCTTCAATACGACGCTGGCTGTCTTCAAGGCACTCGTCAACGACGGCGACAAGATGACGTTTGGAATCGATGTCGACGAAGAAGCTCGCCTGGGTTCGACGGATTTCAGCATTACTGGCAAAGCCAATACCGATCTTGCCAAGTCGTTCGCGGCTTACGGGAAGACTGTCCCCGCCTTCGCCGGGATCGGATCCGATGCGGCCCCGTTCAAATTGCTCATTTCGTATCCCACGACTGGTATCACCGAACAGTTGAACGCCATGTTCGCCGCCATGCGTGGCAGTGCCGATGAGCAGATCGACAAGGACGAAAAGCTGGACAGCGACGCTGACAAGGCGGCTGCGAAGGGGATCGCTAAGCGGATCTTCGATATTGCTCAGAACACCGCCAAATCCGGTTCGATGCATTCCGGGGTCGTGCTGGAAGATACCGGTGACGGTAAGGTTCGCCTGATCGGCGGAACCAAGGTGGCCCAAGGCGATGAAGCCGCTAAGTTGTTCGACGATGTGATTAAGCTGTCCAAGGACAACCCAGATATCGCCAAGATCAAGGTGGATGCCGCCAAGCACGCGGGTGCTCGCATTCACGAAGTCACGATCGAAGACGACGAAGAGACCGAGAAGCATTTTGGCGATGAGCCAGGGCATATCGCGATTGCAAAAGACAGCCTCTGGATGACGTTGGGAGCAGAAAACCTGGCCGCGCTCAAGAAGACACTGGACTCGTGGGCCAAGCCTAAGACTCCTGCTGCCGGAACCGCGCCCATTTCGCTGCGAGTCAAACCAGCGGCACTTGTCACTCTTCTGCAAGACGACGACGAAGACGCCGTGGAACGAGCCAAGGAAGTCGTCGGCAAGCCTGGCGATAAGCTGAATGTTGATATCGCTCCGATCCCCAGCGGTGCCAAGCTGCGAATCGAGTTCGGCATTGACCTGCTGCAACTGATCGATCAGCCTGATCAGTAATCAGTTCCAAGCCATCGGCTTGAAGCAGATGTGAAAAACGAAGAATCCCCGGACGAATCTATTTCGTCCGGGGATTCTTTATGGAGCGACCAGTGCGTATCGCGTTGAAATATGGGTTCGACTAAGCGGTTTTCTGCTCGCGGAACGCCACAGTTAAGTGGGATCCGCTCTGAAGCTGTCGATCGAGTCGACAGTTAATCTTATTCGGTCTTGTCGGTTGAAGCTGCGGCGGGAATCTTGTCGCCTTCGGTCAACTGGGCCAACTTCACAACCGCTGCCTTTCGGGCGGTATCGAAGATTTCGGCATCGGCTGGTTTCTTGGATTTGGCGAAGGTCACCAGAGCTTTGGCTTCTCGCTGCAAAGCATTGTAAACATTGATCATGCGATCGATATACTCTTCGTCATCGTCAGTTAGTTCGTTGTCCTGCAGACGACGCAGCAGCTTCTTGACGGATTCAATCCCATTGATCGTTCCGTTCATCAGATCTTCGACTTGCTTCGGGGTATACACGTCTTTGGCGAAGGCGTCGGCGGTCACACCAATTAGACCCAGCGAACTTTGGATGTGGCCGATTCCTAAGCCACCGACCGCCTGGAGGGTGGCGTTGGCGTCCTCGATTTCCGATTTGTCTTGTGAACGGACTGTGCGATCGCTTAGCGCCAACAGGACGAGGGCGCAGGTGACAAAAGAAAAGCCAATCCGTAGAAATCGTGCGGAGAACATCGATTCGTTCCTTCCCTGGAATCCGGACGGTCGACGGACCATCACGCAGGGATGATAATCCGTGGCTCAAATTCGACCAAGATCGGTTTTGTGGCAGGTGCTGGCGATAGAGTTCAGCGAGAGGACAGGTTGATGATCGACGTTCAGAATGTCACCAAAATCCATCGGCGCGGTGCTTTGGAGGTCCATGCCTTGCGCGGAGTGACATGCCGCATCGAACAGGGGTCATTTACGTTCATCCTGGGCCCGTCCGGAAGCGGCAAAAGTACGCTGTTGTACCTGCTGGGAGCTCTTGATGAACCAACAGATGGGGTCATTACGGTCTCTGGCAAGGCATTAGGGGGAATGACGACTCGCGAACGCGATTCGTTCCGGCGAGAAGAAGTGGGGTTCATCTTCCAAAGCTTCAACCTGCTTTCGAATTTGTCCGCCGTCGACAATGCCCTCGCTCCGTTCCTGCCGCGTGGAGTGGCCCCAGCGCTGCGGAAGGAAGCAATCGATCTGCTGGCGAGGCTGGGTCTGGGCGACCGGCTGACTCATCGTCCCAATCAACTCTCGGGGGGCGAACAACAACGCGTCGCGATCGCCCGGGCCTTGTTGAAGAAGCCGAAGCTGGTATTGGCAGACGAACCAACCGGTGAACTCGATAGCGAGAATGGGGCAGCGATCATGAAAGATCTACGAACGCTTTGTCACGAGCATCAATCGACGGTGGTCGTCGTGACTCACGAACAAGAGCACGTTCAGGCGGGAGATCAGTTGATCCGCATTCGCGATGGTCGCGTGGCCGTTTAGTCTCGAGTTTCAGTCGTGCTCACTTGCTCGGGGGCGGACGAATGATAGATGGCGTTGACGCTCGCGGTCCCGGGGTTGGAGTCAGGCACGCCTAACGAGATGACGTCCTCAGGAAGTGATACCGCTTTCGGCGCAGACTTCGATCGCAATGCCCGCCAGACGCTAAAGCCCGCGACGGCGGCAGTTCCGCCCAGGATCCACCAGAACACAGCAGGATCGAGAGAGTCCTGTTTGGGAGCAACAGGAGGCGAGGCCAGTTGCATTCGGCCGATGAGCAAGGGAGCTCCGCGGGCGTTGTTTTTCGCACCTTCTATTTTCATCACCTTCAAGAAGTAACCGACGAAATTGGCTTCGCCTTGAACCTCGGTTCCGATCGGTAGCCCTTTTGGGCATTGGGAGAAGACGACGACATAAGGGAACGACCGCGATTCATCGGTCCAACCCCAAGCTTCGTACACGTCATGTAACTCGAGGGGATTCACTGGAGCGTCGTACTGTAGAACCCGTCGAACATGCAGACGCATCGAAATCAGCTTGCCACGATATTTGGCGGGCTGTTCGCACAATTGAGTGAACGGGACATCGTGCAGAGCGCGCTGGTCGAGTTCTGCTGTCGACGCTGTCTGGCTCCATTGCATGAGTTGCCAATATGCAGGCATTTCTCTCGGCTTCAGCGGAGATCCGTCCGTCACCAAACCCAGAAGTTCTGTTGAGCGAGCGGCTTCTTCATCGTCGAGATCATTCGGACCTGCGATCACGATCTCGGGATCGGCCGGCCCTGAGGTCGGTTCCACCGCGATGGCGGAATTATCCTTCAGATCCAGCAGCATCCAAAAGACTGCAACAGCGAACAGCGTCGTGACCAGACGAGTTGGCCGGATTAATCGACCGTCGGAACGACTGCTGAACGGGCGCATCGCAGGAACCTCTTAGAGTTCGGCAATCTATTCTTCATCACTTCACCGTCATGCTAACGGTGCTCTTCGTGAGACGTTGCGCCAACTTCCTCGAAGTCGGAGAACTCAGGGATGACATCGAGATTGTCGCGCCTCGACGAGGATGGTTCGCCGAGTGAGACGACGTCGTCGGGCAGGGATGTCAGTTTGTTCGCAGATTTCGCTCGGAACTGACGCCAGACGCCATATCCGGCCAGGACAGACGCCCCACCCAGAATCCACATGATGACCGTGGTATCAGGGGGCGCTTGCCGTGGTGCGATGCGAGGCGAGGCCAGTTGGACTCGACCGACGAGCAAGGGGGCACCACGAACGACATCGAATGCGTCGTACTTCATGATTTTCAAGAAGTAGCCGACGAAATTCACTTCGCCTCGGATATCGGTTCCAATCGGAAGACCATCGGGGCATTGCGCGAAGACGACGACATACGGGAATGAACGCGATTCATCGGTCCAACCCCAGGCTTCGTAAACATCTCGCAATTCTCCAGGATTGGAGGGGGCTTCGTACTTCAGAATTCGTCGAACATGCAGGCGCATCGAAATTAGCTCACCGCGATATTTCTCGGGTTGCTCCCACAGTTGGGTGAACGCGACATCATGCAGGGCTCGCTTTTCCAGTTCAGCCGATGACTCCGTCTGACTCCATTGCATGAATTGCCAGTACGCATGCATTTCTCGCGGCTTCAGTGGCGTCTTATCCGTGACCAGATCGAGACGCTCTTTCGAGCGAGCGACTTCTTCATCGTCGAGATCATTCGGGCCAGGCACAATCACCTCGGGATCTTCTGCAATCGGGGCAGGTTCCACCGCGGCGGCAACGGTCGTGTCGTCCTTCAGATCCAGCAACGAGCGCCACGTGGACGGATCCCTGAATCGCTCGTACAGCATCCAGAGGATGGCGACGGCGAACAGCATCGACACCAGACGACTTGGCCGGACAGATTGACCATAGGGACGACTACTGAACCGGCGCATGGTGAATCTCCTAAAGCTCGGTGAAACTGATTTTCTGCAACGTTTCACCGTCGGCAAGCTTCTGATGAGAGCAAACGTCAATGATCTTCATGAGTTCGCCATAATGCAGTTGCCCGTCGACTTCGATTTGGACTCGGTCGTACGGAATGTGTTGCGCTCCAAAAATGATTTGGAGTTTCTGTTCAAGAGAAAGCAAATTACGTGCTGCCAGCGGCCCAGCAATTATAGCCGATTTCTCGATGGCGACCTCTTTTACGCCTCCGGCTGGATCGGCCACGACCTGCAGATGCAGGGTTTCCGCACCATCTGGAAGATTCTTTTCCAATCCCTGTTGAGCGACATGGGGTGCTTCAACCGGCATGTGCGGAATGGGCGGAGGCAGATTGACGGCCAATTGGCCTTCCATCGGTGCGGGGCGGAAAGTCAGGATGAAAAAAGTCAGCAACTGGAACGCCATGTCGAGCATGGCGGCCAGATTCATTTCGACCGAACCTTGATCGCGCTGTTTTCGATGACGGCGGCGCATGTCAATGGCCCTCTTTACGCGTCATTCGCTGGATAAATTCTTGCGGTTGCTTCGACGAGGCTGGGGGGCAGCGACCGACATCGCGATCAAACGACTTAGCCGGACAGTCCGACCACAGAGTCGACTACTGAACCGGCGCATGGTCGATTTCCTAAAGCTCGGTGAAGCTGATCTTCTGCACCGTTTCGCCGTTTTCACGCTTTTGGTGCGAACACACGTCGATGATCTTCATGAGTTCGCCGTAATGCAGTTGTCCATCAACAGCAATTTGAACTCGATCGTACGGAACGTGTTGCGTTCCAAAAATCGTTTGCAGTTTCTGTTCCAGAGCCAGCAGACTTGCTGCTGCCAGTGGCCCGGGAATTGTCGCCGATTTCTCGATACTGACTTCTTTCACACCTCCGGACGGATCAGCAACGACCTGCAAATGCAGGGTTTCCAAATCGAGCTGGACATCTTTTCCCAAGCCCTGCTGAGCCACAGTGCCTGCTTCGACCTTGGTGGTCGGAACGGGGGGCGGCAGGTTGACGGCCAATTGGCCTTCAATCGGAGCGGGGCGGAAGGTCAGGATGAAAAAAGTCAGCAACTGGAACGCCATGTCGAGCATGGCGGCCAGGTTCATTTCGACCGAACCTTGATCACGACGTTTTTTATGACGGCGACGCATGCTAACGGCCCCTATTCCTTCGTCATTGCGCTCAATGAAAACTTGCGATATCCATGATTCTGGCAGACGGTGATGACCTGATTGACCAGTTTGAACGGAGCACCGCGGTCGGCTCGAATGATCACGGTGACGGGTAAAGTGCCGTCTGCTTCAACCGGAGTTCCCGCAAACTTCAACTGTTCCTTCAGCATGCTTGCTTCGCGTGCGACAAACGGTTCGATCTCGACCGAATTTCCGCCGGCTTTGACGTTACCTTCCGAGTCAACGTTCAGCAGCAATGGCTCCAGCTTCCCGCTGTGTTCCAGTGGTCGTGCCGATCCAAGGACCGGCAACTTCAAGGTCATGTCCAATGACGCCCCTTTAAAGTTGATCACCAACATGAAAAACGTGATCAGCTGAAAGACCATGTCCAACAACGGCGTTAGGTTGGGCTCGGCCTTTTCAGAGTTCATCTCTGACATGACAATCCCCCTCGACTATGGATCAAGCAGTTGGTTCAGCGGCTTTCTTGTGAGCTGCGTTGTGAACGCGTCTCACGAAGTCGTCGGCCAGGTTAACGCTCTGAACGCTGAGGGATGACACTCGGTTTTTGAACACTGCGAAGAAGTAAATCGCGGGAACTGACAGGAACACGCCTTCAAACGTCAGGATCAACGCTTCCGAGATGCCGGCGGCGACTTCACTGGCCTTCAGTTGGGCGTCCGATGTCGCGATCACGCTGAAGCTGGCAATCATGCCCTTAAGAGTTCCGAGCAAACCAATCAGGGGGCCGAGCGTACCGACAACGGCCAGCATGCTGATTCGCTTTTCCATCTCGACGGTGACTGCTTCACCCAGTCGATCGATTGCTTCACGAGCATCGGACAGGCCCGAGGACAAGGCGGCCATCCCTGTGGCGATGAGCTGGCCCAGTTCGGAAGAACTGTCTTTCGCCAGGCGATAAATCCCGTTGTAGTCTCGTTTCACGAGCAGGGCTTCGCATTCCTGAATCAACTCGGGCGGCATCACAATCGGTTCACGCAATTCAATAAACAATCGCATGACGGTCGCAATGAAGAAAATCGAGATCACCAGCAAGAAGGCACCGATCCAGCCGGAGGTCTCGATAATCCATGCCAACGTCGACTTTGGTGCATGGGCGGCTGGTGCATGAGGGGCGGCAGCGGCAGCCGGTTCGGCTTGGGCTTGAACCTCAACCGGTCGCGACAAGAGGAACATCCCAACGAGAACGGAGGCCAGGACCAGCCATCTGGGAACGGTAAACCTGTCTTGAAGCGATGCCATCTTTGGTTCCTTGAACGTGCGAAGCTGCGGTACGAGTGATTGCTGGGAAGGTCGGGGTCAGACGTAACGATCGATCTGTATTGCCTTACGATTCAGTGAGACGGGCTGTGAATTGCGGCGAAGCCGGGAAGCTGCGCGCACGAACACCGGATTCGTGCTATCGCACCTCAATCTTTGATGGAATTGCGCGTAAAGAACTCATGCGCAGTGGGTTATCGAGATCGCAGCGATGGCACAAAAAATTCGTCTCACAATCTTAACAGCGGATTCCAGTGGATATCAAGGACATTTAGATCAAGACGATAATCTTGCTCATTTGTAAACACAGATTTGATCAGTTGGGCCAAAATTGACGGTTCAATTCGACAAACTCGGCCGCCCAGTGGTAGTGATCGAGCAATCCAGCGGTGTCTCGTCCCAATAACCGATACGCAGCGTAAATTGCTTCAATAGTCGCCAAACCTCCATCCGGGTCCGAACGCACCTTGGAAGTTCGAGGGTAAGCGGTGGTCAACGGGGGGAGGCTGCGGACGGGAACGGCCGCGTGGGCTCGCTGCATCGGTTCAACGTGCCTCCACGTCCCATCCAGGACCAGCAATCCGCAGCTCATGTCGTTGCTGCTCAGGACGGGACCACCCATCCCCAGCCGTACGTATCCCGTCAAATCGTGCGACATCCGCGGAAAGTTGCAGAACGCCAGATCCGGTCGGCCCCGTAGCGGACGAACGGTGCATTTGGCTCGACGTTCGCGCGGATGGAACACAACCACCGTTGTAGGCAAGGAGACGAGCAATTCCACGGTTTTACTTTAACGACTATCGAAGTTGGAGGAGGTGTACGGCGGCGAACGGCCCCAAACGGGGCAAATCGGGGCCCGATTTGCTGCGGGAATCGAGACGAACGAAGGCTGACCCGGGCAGCAAGGATCATAGATTGCGAAAATGAATTTCGCAAAACCGCCGCAGGCTTTCGTTTCTGGCGGCAGGGAATACAGTGGTTTCCCGTGCCCGAGGCAAGGAATCGTGAACTATGGCGTCGTTAATCGTTGTCTGCCCTCAGTGCCTGACTTGGATTGAAATCCAGTCGGACTGCTGCCCCGAGTGCGCGACAGCCCTGAGCGTCGAAGACGTTGACCCGCCGGCGGATCTGATTTCCGAGCGAATGGGAGACCGTCTGCGGGACCTGGGGGCGATCAAGCTGCTGCGACGCGGCTGGCCCGAAAACGGGCAACTTGTTGCCACGACCGAAGGCCTGCTGTTCGTCCCGCATCTGGTCGTTCGCCCGAACGGGGCCTTGGAGCCAGTTGCCGACGATGCTCCGCTACGGCCCGCGCGTGTCTCTGGTCTGTTTCAATGGTGGTCATTGCCCCCCTGGCGACGTTCGGTCGAAGACGAACAAAGTCATCCCTCAACCCACCCGCCCGAGAATCTGTCGCTGCCCAGTCTATTATTCGATTCGCCCGGCGCATTCTTTATCGTGCGGACGACCATTCAACGTATTGTCACGCGGTGGGGACGAGTTCACATCGAGCGTCAGCCGTCGCGGTCCGTGTCTCTAACCCAAGCCCAGGGGAGCGAGAGCCCTCGCGAGATCTTGCGACCGTTGATCGAGTATGACTCGTGGCGCAGCATTATTGCAGGGCTGTAGCAGGAGTTTCAGGGGGCGGGGCATCAGCTCGCCGACAGGCCTGAAGACTTGAGTTCATTTCGCGGCGGGATCGCTTCCCGGCGCCGAAAAGGTTCGGTTGCGACTGCCCGGCGCACGCGTTATCGTCGCTTTGCTTTGTGCTTTACGGTGCCACTACCTGCAGCGATATTCAACCGCTAATCGAGGCCACGATGGCAGGTCGAGATGACGACGCCAATCCTTTCGCGGCACCTGAGTCCGATTTGGAACCGGGAAACTTTACGCCCGCCTCTCGCAAGAGAGTCGAGTATGCGAATTTTGGTCAGCGACTCCTCGCAGCATTCGTGGACAACGTGCTCCTTCGTATCGCAGGAGCGGCTATAGGTAAAGTGCTGGAGGCCGCCACTGAATCTATGGATTTAGATCCCTTTGTCTTGGTAGGCATCGCCCTGACACTGGGCGTCAGCACGGGGTGGCTGTACGAAGCACTCCAGGAATCTTCCGAAGCGCAAGCGACCGTTGGCAAACGGATGATGGGAATCATCGTGACAGATATGTCCGGCCAACGGCTCTCGTTCGGGCAGGCCACAGGTCGATACTTTGCCAAGCTTCTGTCTCTTGGCACCTGTTTGATCGGTTACATCATTCAACCGTTTACCGAGCAGAAACAAGCATTACACGACATCATTGCGAAAACACTGGTCGTGAAGGCTTGAGCGACGCTCTGTAATGAAGGGGTGATGATGATTCCGTCGGCGGCAGGAACTTTACCGCTGGATTGCACGGTCCTTGTCTCGACGCCGGAAAATGTCGCGTTTGACTTCCGGATTGCCGGGCCGTTTTCTCGCGCGCTGGCACTCTTGGTCGATATTTCGGTGATTGGATTCTGTGTCTTCGTCATCGCTTTCATTCTCGCATTTCTGGGGGCAGCCGGTGTCGGATTGCTGTTGTTCCTGATGTTCGTCGCATTTTGGGGATACGGCGGACTGATGGAAGCGTTCTGGAATGGCCAGACGCTGGGGAAAAAAGCGGTCGGGATCCGCGTTGTTTCTGATACGGGGTTGGCGATTAATGCGGGCCAGGCGATGCTGCGAAACGTTCTTCGTTCGGCAGATCTGTTCCCACCGTTCTTCCCGGGAGCGGTCGCGATGTTGTTCGGATCGCGTTTTCAACGGTTGGGTGATCTCGCGGCGGGCACCATGGTCGTAGTAGACGGTCAGCGTTCATCGCCGCGGCCACCGGTTGCCGATGGCGTCACGGAACGAATGCGAGGGCGAATCCCTGCTCACTTTCGTGCCGACACCGCACTGATCGATTGCCTGGCGGCGTATGTCGGACGCCGATTAGATCTGTCGGCCGCTCGTCGGCTGGAATTGTCGCAGATCTTAGCGCGTCACTTCATCCGCAGCTGGAGTCTACCTCCGAAGATCAATACCGATCATCTGCTGTGTGCGATCTACGAGCATGCCACGATGGACGAAGAACATCGTTCGGCACGGCGAGATCGCGATCTAGAAGAGGATCCTGATCGCAGCGATGCGGATGTCGTCGACTATCTGCGAACTCTGGAGGATGCCGGCTATGAAAGTCGCTGAGCATATCGCCGATCGAACTCCGGAGTGGAAAAAGCTGGAAGCCGACGTGCGCTGGTGTCGTGGCAGCGGGAAGCGAGATCCAGAACGGATCGCCGAGTTTGCTCGACGTTATCGATCCGTCTGTGGAGATCTCTCATTGGCGGTTGCCATGCGTTGGCCAGCGACGACCACGCGGTATCTGCATGAGCTCGTCGCTGATGCCCATACGCAGCTCTATCGCGCCGAATCCTTCAAAATCAGACGCTGGGGGCGAACCGTCCTGGTCGATGTCCCGCGAAGAATCTTGCGCGACCCTTGCACCTGGATCGCGTTCGTCGTCTTTTGGGGGTTGTTCGGTGGGGCGATGCTGGCGGGACTGACGCGAGACGATTTTGCAGAAGCGGTCGTGGGGCGCGATACGCTCGAAAAAGTCGAAGATATGTATGCGAAGCCGATGGAGACGGGGCTGTTCGAAGATTCCAGGACCGCCATGACCGGCTTCTACCTGTTCAATAATGCCGGGATCGGACTGCGTTGTTTCGCGAGCGGAATTTTCCTGGGTGTCGGCAGCTTGTTGACGATGGCGTTCAACGCGATCTTTCTGGGCGCGATCTTCGGACACATGATCCGATCCCCTTCCTCATCGAACTTCCTCACATTTGTGACGGCACACGGCCCATTCGAACTGACGGCAATCGTGTTGTCCGGTGCGGCCGGGCTGCGTTTGGGTTGGGCCATTATCGACACCAAGGGATGGAGTCGGATCGAATCGCTACGACGAACCGCTCCGCGAGCATTAGAGATTGCCGGCGTCGCCACGATGTTGTTCCTGTTTGCCGCCTATATCGAAGGTCAGATCTCGCCCTCGGAGCTTCCCTACACATTTAAAGCTCTGACCGCGGCGGTCAGCACGGCGTTGCTGCTGGGCTACGTCGTGGTGCTGGGGATTCGTGCCCGCGGGGAGCCTTCACTGTGAGGCTTGAAGACATTCAGCTCGCGATCCGCCCGCGAAACATTCTGGAATGCCTGGATATCGCCTTCCTCTTTTGCGGTCGCAATTGGGTCGGACTGCTGCTGACATCGGCGGTGGGCATTCTGCCAATCTCACTGGCCAACTACTGGATTCTGCAGCTTCCGTTCTTCAATGCTTATCTCGGCTATCTGTTGTTGATGCTGGAGATTCCGTGGGCGACGCTGTTGCTGACGCTGTACCTTGGGCAGGTCACCTTTTCACGCAAGTTTTCGACACGACGGGCAGCAAAAGACTTCGTACGAACATTGGGTAGTATGATCGCCTATCAGCTTGTTGTCCGAGGTTTTTGCCTGGCGACCCTGGTCCTGAGCCCGGTCGCTTTTCTGGGGATGTACTACCTGAACGAAATCATTCTGCTCGAACAAACCTCGTTGATGCGGACCTGGAGTCGCCGCACGGCGATGAATGCACGTGCTCTGGGGCGAATCATCTCGTTTCGGATCATGGATGCATTCGTGATCTTTTTGGGAACACTCACGTTGGCGAGTTTGCTGCGGACGATCTCAGAATTGTGGGGTGATCGTTTCCAGTTCGATCCCAATGTATTATTCGATGCCAGCAATGCCTTCAAAGTCGATTGGCAGATTCAGGCGGCGTTCTGGATCGTCATCGTGTTTCTGACCGTGTTCCGCTTCGTGTCGTATCTGGACTGCCGCATCCGCCGGGAGGGATGGGATGTTGAATTGAAACTGCGTGCCTTGGCTGACCTGCACCGTCAACGGGAGGCCGCTGAATGAGTTGGCACTATCGTATTGCAATTCTGATCTGCTTCATCGCCATCCCGTTCGGCGATCGCTCCGTTTCTTACTCAGCGGATCAGTCGGGTGAGAGCGCTAAGACGGCACTGCGCAAGAAAGGTTTTCCGTGGTATGACGCGACAAAAGATGGCTACAAATCGCTGAAGCCCAACAAACCTGCAGACCTGCCGGAGTATCGTATCCCGCACGTCTCCATCCCGTTCATCCAGATCCTGCTCTGGATCGTGTTGGGGATTATCGTCGCACTGATGCTGGTGGCCTTAGTTCAATGGCTGCGAAATAATGTCACGCCTCCAGTCAAAGAGACCGTTGTCGCGCCCGTAGCCGCTGTCAGCGTGGAGCAACTGGAGGCCCTGCCGCAATCGGCACGAGGGGTTCGCGACCTGCTTGGCGAAGCCAATCGGCTGGCAGGGATCGGGGCGTACGGACAGGCGATGACGTTTTACCACAGTTGGCAACTGACGCAGCTTGATCGCCATGGAATAATCGAGTTACAGAAAGGGAAAACGAACCGGCAGTATACGGCCGAGACCAAGCGCTCCTGCCCTGAACTGGTCGGCTTGTTTCGCGCCTCGATTCGACTGTTCGAGGATGCATTTTTTGGGCATCTCGAGATTACTCGCGAATCATTCGAAGAGGTCTGGAATCAGAGAGCCCAATTCGAAAGGGTACGGCAGTCAGAATGATCAACCGTACTATTCGCAACGGGCGTTGGATCGTCGTCGTCGGCCTCACGCTATTGCTGTGTGGCTGTTCGGAGACCCTGAAGACGAACTATCTCGATCCTCAGGGGAAAAGCATCAATGGCATCGCTGGCTTCGTAGAACTCGTCAAGAGCACCGGTCGCGAAGTCCAGGTCTGGCAGGCGATTTCACCTCGTTTGAAAGAGGACGTCGATGCCGTTGTGATCTTCCAATCCGAGTATGACCAGATCCCGAATGATCGAATTGCCAACATCCGACAAATGCTGCGCGAAAGCTCGATCCAGACAGTGGTGATCGTCATCCGCGACAGTGATTGTGAGATCGACTATTGGCGTCAGGTGGCTGGCATGGCCGAACTCTCGGACAAAGATAAAGCGACGGCCGACGAGTCCATGAAACGTGCTCGCAGAGATTTGAAGCTGGAAGCGTTCAAAGAGTTTGAGCCAGAGAACGGCTTTTATGGTTTGAAGCGAGCAGACCGAACCAATCAGCCCGACGTGATTCCGGTGGATATCGAAACGGAAGACGAACCGATTCATGTGAGTGCGAAGTGGCCGCTGAATCGACAACTCGATCACAGCGACGATACGGTCATCTTGTGGTCGACCGGCGACGAATCATTGCTGACTGAAGACTTGTATTATACAGGCCAGCAGGTGCTCTTTCTGGCCTCAGCCGCTCCACTGCTCAACGGCGGCCTGGTGGATCCGGGAAATCGACAATTGGCCGAAGAGCTTGTGAAGTACCTCCCGGAAGGGAAAGTCGTCATTACACTTTCGTCGCGCTGGTCCGACGGCAGTTTTGCCGAGAGCCCCAGTATCTGGCATTTCCTGAAGGTGCATCCGCACGGCTGGATCTTTGGACAGACGCTACTGGCACTCGCGCTGTTTTGCTGGTGGAAGCTACCGATTTTTGGACGGTCTAAAGTTACGGTGAACACGGAAGGTGTTCGATTCGGTCGCCATATCGAAGCACTAGGCGCACTGTTGCAACGAACTCGCGATGCCGCCTTCGCTCGTCAACTCTTGCGTGATTGGCACCGAGCTGAATCGCGTCGCGGTTCCGACAAAACCGCCGGCACAAATAGTAATACAACTTCCACAAGGAAATAGATCTTGGATCAACCTGCTGAAATTGAAGCCGTCGAGCCCGAGAATTTTGAAAGCGTTCAGTCGACGGTCGAGACGATCCTTGCCGAGATCGGCAAGATCTATGTCGGCCAGACCGAGTTCGTTCGCCAGACGCTGATCGCCTTGTTTGCAGGTGGCCACGTGCTGATCGAGAGCGTGCCCGGGTTAGGGAAAACGCTGCTAGTGAAGCTGCTGGGCCGGATCCTGGGTTGCCATTTTGGACGCATCCAATTCACGGCCGACCTGATGCCGTCGGACATCACGGGGCAACCGGTATTCGACACCAAGATTCAGGATTTTCGCTTTCGGCACGGACCTGTGTTTACGCAGATTCTGCTGGCAGACGAAGTGAACCGATCGCCGGCCAAGACGCACGCGGCCCTACTGGAAATCATGCAGGAAGGACGAGTTACTGTCGACGGCACGACCTATGACTTGAACCCGCCGTTCCTGGTAATGGCCACACAGAATCCGGTGGAATCGGAAGGAACTTACAATCTGCCCGAAGCCCAGCTGGATCGTTTCCTGTTCAAGCTCGTCGTCGACTATCCCTCAGCCCAGGAAGAGGATGGCATTCTGCAATTGCATTGCCAGGGCTTTACGGAAAGGACATTTGATCAGCAGGTCGATCGATTGCTCGACACCGAAGCGATCTTGCGAATTCAGGCCAAGTGTCGACAGATCACGGTCGACAAAAAGATCATCTCGTACATCAACAGTATCGTCCGCAAAACGCGCGAATGGCCCGCCTTCTATATGGGAGCCAGTCCTCGTGCGGGGATCGCGATGCTGAATGCCGGACGAGTGCAGGCGGCCTTCGCCGGGAGATCGTATGTGATTCCAGATGATATCAGCGAGATCGTTCTGCCCGCATTGCGGCATCGCGTGATTATCTCTCCCGAAGCCGAAGTCGAAGGAGAAACCGCCGACCACGCTTTGCGATCACTGTTGAAAACCATTGAGGTACCGAGACTGTGATCGCTCCGACGCGGAATCTCTGCGCGCTGGCAGGTGGCCCGGCAATACTAACGCTGGTGCTCTACGTCTTTCCGAACGCGTGGCCGGTGTTTATCGCGGTCAACTCGGGATTGATCGCGATCGCGCTTTTCGATCTGATTAGCGTGCCGCGAAAAAGGAGTTTTCGGGCGAATCGCGAGATGACTCATGTCGCGACACGCGGCGAGAAGCATCCGGTAACGCTGTCCATCGACAATCGTTCCCGTCGGACATTCAACGGGTTCGTTTGCGATGATCGCCCGCCTGGACTGCAGGACGAAGAATTCGAATTCCCGCTTTCGATTCCGTCGCGATCTCGTGGTTCAGTCTCCTATTCCCTTGTTCCTCGGCACCGTGGTGTCTTTCAATTTGAGTACGTCTATCTGCTGACAGAAAGCCGCTGGAAGCTGTGGCGTCGTTACATCAAGCTCAAGTGTCTGGATTCACTGCGAGTTTATCCGGCCCTGAAGCAGATCAGTCGCTATGCCATGTACGCGCGGCTGAATCGCATGTCGATGCTCGGCGTTCGCCGTCAACGACGGATCGGCACCGATAACGATTTCGAACGCCTGCGAGACTACTCGCCCGACGATCAATTCCGCGCGATCGACTGGCGTGCGACAGGCAGGCGATTGAAACTGACGGTTCGCGATTTTCAGAGCAATCAAAGTCAACGCGTGATCTTCATGATCGACTGCGGCCGGATGATGGTCAACGAATCGGGCGGACAATCACTGCTGGATGCCGCCTTCGACGCGGCCCTGACGCTCAGCTTCGTCACCCTGTCGCAGAATGATCAGGCCGGACTGTTGTGCTTTGCCGATTCGGTTTTGAGATGGATTCCTCCAGCGAGTGGACGCCGCCAGTTGAACCGGATGGTTCATGCGGTTCACGACGTTCATCCCCGATTTGCAGAAAGCCGCTTCGACGAAGCTTTTTCCCATCTGCATCGCCACTGCCGCAAGCGGACTCTGGTCGTACTGATTACGAACGTGATCGACGATCAGAATGCGTCCCGGTTGAAAGCTCACGTGGCGAATCTGGTGGGGCGGCATCTGCCACTGACGGTGTTGATTCGAGATCATGAAATGTTCGATCCGATCGATGAATTCGGACCCGTCGACGAGGCAGAACCCAATGAGGGGCCATCGCTCTATCGTGCGGCGGCGGCGGCCGACATCCTACTCTGGCGTCGCCAAGTGTTAACGGACCTGCGACATGCCGGCGTGCTGACACTCGACTGCTTCCCCGAAAAGCTGACAGCTCCGCTGATCAATGAATACATGCGAATCAAGAGCCATCACCTGCTGTGAAAACCAGTGTAACGGCTACGGGTATGGCAGCGTTCGACATCTCAATCGGTCGCGGCCTTCAGGGGTCGTCTCTGTCTGTTGCAGCAGCAGAAATGTCAGAGGGAGCGTTCGCAGGTATCGCAATCCCTGATCCGTGATCGCCGTCTCGCTGAGATCCATGTGGTGCAGGCTCGGAAACACGCTGAGTAATGCCAAGCCGTCATCAGTGATCCGGGTGCCTCGCAGGTCCAGCCGTTTCAGGTTCGCCATGCCCCCCAAATAAGACAGCCCATGTTCTGTGATCTGAGTCTCATCGAGAAACAGGCTCTCCAACGATGTCAGATCACTCAAAGAATACATCGCATTGTCGGTGATTCTCGTCCTCATGAGGCTCAAATTGGTTAACTGCGTGAGTTGTTGCAGTTGATCGAGTCCCGCATCCGAAATCTCGGTACTGTCGAGATCCAGTCGCTTCAGGTTTGGCAGTTGTCCGAGATATGCCAGTCCGTTGCCGGTGATTTTTGTGTGGCTGAGGTTCAGCACCTCCAGGCGACTGAGGCAGGAAAGCTGGGACAATCCCATGTCGTCGACAGGCGTTTCCGCCAAGTTCAGCTTGATCAGCCGCTGAAGTCCTGCGAGGTGATTGAATCCCGATCCACGGACGTCTGTTTCGTTCAGGCGGAGTTCCTGCAGGTTCGTCAGACCACGTAACTGAATCAAACTGGCATCTGTGACTTTTGTTTGACCGAGATCCAGAATGGTCAGGTGGCGAAGTTTGTGAAGCGAAGCCAAATCGGCATCAGCAACATTGGTTCCCTTGAGTACCAGCCACTCCAAGTATGGTAGCGATCCAAATTCCGAGACGACATGTGCATCCCCGATGACAGCGATCTGCGATAGCCGGCTAAAATACGGATATTTCTGGATGACCCAATCGGGAACCCACCGTGGGCCGTGGTAGGTGAAATGATATCTGCCTCCTGCTACCAGAATGGCGCGGGAGACTTCGCTTTCGTGCCGAAACTGTCGATAGACCATCAGTCCCAGCAGCCCGCCGTACAACATGGCAACAACACAAGTACTGACGACCAACCGCGCGACATTCGCTCGTGTCACAAGGGCCATCCGATTGTCGGCTTTCGAGGTGGACGTGCTGAAATGGAAGCAACCTTGACAGAATTCCGCAAGGTGCCGATTGTGTCCGTACTGATACCTGACGGAAGCATCCGATGTTCGTTTGAAATCTGGGAAACTGAAATGAAGCCTCATCACTTCCTGCTCAGCCTGATTTGTGCCGCCATCTGCCGGGCCGCCTGTGCGGACGAGGCCGCGATTACCGCGAAGGTTTTGAAGCACACCTCGACCAACGGACAAGTTTGCTGTGCCGTGATTCTGAAAGCCGCGAACCTGCCCAAAGCGGATCGACGTGAGCACTTCATTTTGATTGATACCTCGGCCAGCCAGGTGGGCGAGCACCGCCAGCAGGCATTGGCTGTCCTGGGTTCACTGTTGAAATCACTACCCGACGGAGATCGTGTGCGATTGTTTGCGGTCGACCTGCGGGCCGAACCACTCGATCAGGGCTTGAACGAGGCTCACAGTTCTGCAGTCGCTGACAGCATTGAAACGTTGAAGTTCCGGGTCCCATTGGGAGCCACAAATATGGAAGGGGTACTGCGAGCCGCGATGGGAGCCACCACCGATCAGCCGGCGGACATCATCTATATCGGCGATGGAATGAGTACCGCCGACTTGATCGAGCTTCCCGAACTGCGGGCCTTGACCTCTGATCTGCGAAAGCGTCAGATTCCGGTACACAGCTTTGGAGTCGGCCCGCAGAAGAATATGCATTTGCTCGGCGTGCTGGCTCTGCAGACCGGGGGATTGGTGGCTGTCGATTCGCAGCGGATGATCGCTGACGACAAAGCCGCAAAATCTGCGAAAACCAAGTCGGGCAAATTGGCCGATGACATTAAGCGAATCAATCGCAGTGCCGAAGAACGTGCGACCGAACAGGGGAAGTCTCTGGCGACCGCTATTGCGGCCCCAATCTATTTTCCCAAAGAACTTCGAACGTCCCCGGAAACAATCGCATTGTTGCCCGATGAACTGCTGCCCCTGCGGATGGATCGTGAAACGATCTACCTGTTGCGCGGCGAGTTGCCTGACGATGCTCGGCTGAACTTCACCGGTAGTGACGGCAAGACATTGGAATGCAAACTACCCGTCGCCATAGAGCAGCCCGGAGCCACTTTTCTGCCGGTCATGACCGGGCAATTGGAAACGACTCGCGGGTTAACGAATCCGCTCGCGGGGATGATTCTCTTCAACATCGCTCAGAGCGATTTCTCCGACAACATCACCGCGATGGCGCAACGAGGGGTTGAGTTGTTGCAACTGGGTGATATCGAGCAGGCGACCAAAACTTCAGAGACAGCCAACGAAGCCGAGCCGAATAATGAAACGGCCAAGATCCTGAAGAAAACGCTGGAGCACCTGAAAGCGAATCCCCCGGCCACGCCCGCCGCAACGACTCCAAAAAAAGGAGTGATCGACGTGAAGCCGATCACTCCTCCCAAGAAGTCCAAATAGCTGACTCAACAAGCTATCGTCAGACAGCGGCATTTCGTCGCGAGCTGAACCACAAGCGTTTCGGGATCATCCCGATCCCGATCAAGACCAATTGGCTGGCAACGAACGCACCCAACCGCAGCACCGTTCCAGCCGTGAAACCGTACGAGTGCAAGCCGGCTCCCAATTCATTGACGCCCCACCATGACCAGCTGACGAAGATGTTGCCGCCAATGGCCAGGACAGCCATACCTCGGTCCTTCACCATGCCACCCCAGCGGGCATGCAGGACCAGGGCGTTCCACAGCACGATGATCAAAGCTCCATTTTCCTTCGGATCCCAACCCCAGAAGCGGCCCCAGGAATCGTCGGCCCACAGACCGCCCAGGACAGTTCCGACGAAGCTAAAGAAGATCGAGAAGCACAGCGTGCCGTAGATCATGCGGCTGATGTCTTTGCCGATGGCGGGTGTCAGCGACGGCGTTAATGCACCGCGGAGTACATAGACCACTCCCAGCAATCCTGCCAGATAGGTCGTTGCATACCCAAGCGTGATCGTGGTCACGTGAGTCGCCAACCAGAACTGGGTATCGAGAACAGCGGTCAACACGGTGAAGGTGTCGCCACCCAGGGATAGTCCGTCGGCAATCAGCAGCGTCGCATAGCCCGCGACCGAAGCGATCAGATTACCGATCCCCAGGCGGAAGACGATTTCCATGATGAGTCCCAGGACAACGCAACCCCAGCCGATAAACACGGCGCTGGAGTACAAGTTCGTGACCGGAGGTCGGCCAGAAATGTAGATCCGGGAGACGATGGCAAACGTGTGAACGCAGAGGGTCACCACCAGCAACCAGAAGGCCATCTTATTGAAGCCACGGGTCCAACCGAGCCAACCGCAGGCACCAAGGACGAACGCGAATAGATACAACGCGTCGGCCTGCGTAAACGGCTTGAAGTGGTTGAAGAACGTCTCGAATCGAATCGCCTTCAAGTTCACGTCGGGCGGCGGGTTGCTGTTCAAGAGCTTCAGGTAATCGTCAACGGCCTTGTTGAATTCAGGTGGCCCGACTTTCTTTTCGCTGTTTGGATCTTCGCTGTTCGAGTAGTCGGACAGAATCGTATTCCAGGCCGTGACCACGGGGTTCGCGTCCTTCTTATCGCGAACACTGGTCAGGACGTTCTCCAGCCAGGCACCGGCAAAAGTCTTCCATTTGCCATCCTTTTCGGCTGGCGGAACTGCGAAGATCGGTTGGCCTTCTTCTGACAACATCTTTTCGAATCGAATCGCGTTCTGGAACGACTGGATGACTTCTTCTGCCGTTTCGCCGCGGATTCGATGTTGCAGGCCGAAGGCAAATTTCAGGGTGTCGAACGTCGTCAGCTTCTCATCCAGTTCCAGGATCTTGCGTTGGAAGACGCTCAGTTGCCTTTTGTCTTTTTTACCAGCTTCGCGTGCTTGCAACACCTGCTTGCGAAATTCGCTTTCTTTCTGACCGATTTCATTTCGAGAGTACCGCATTCCCTCTCGTTTCTTGACGCCAATGATGTCCTGGACCTCGAGATTCTCGATTCGGAACACGTGATAATCATCGGCCGCCTTCGTTTCGCCAATCACGTCCAATAGCCAGCGAGTCGCCGGGATCTTGATCTTCTCTTTACCTTCGCCGACCTCGACCTTTGAACGTCCAGAGATCGTCAGCAGCGCAGAGTAGGCGGCGGTATCGATCGGCTTCACACGGCCATCCTGAACCACCGGGATCTGCCCGAATCTGTAGAGGTCGTAGTCCAGCTCCTTCTTTTTCGGCGGCATCGCGACGACGGCAATGTAGGCAATCGCCATCGCTGCCATGACGCTTGCTGCAATCGCAGGTCCATAGCCGGGCTTG
Source organism: uncultured Schlesneria sp. (assembly GCA_903840265.1). Lineage (GTDB taxonomy): Bacteria > Planctomycetota > Planctomycetia > Planctomycetales > Planctomycetaceae > Schlesneria. Next base: position 109,337 of record CAIMFH010000025.1, read on the forward strand.
TCGACGGCCAATGGAACTTCGGCCTTTGCCGCCGGCTTGATGTTCATTTTCGCGGCCAACTTGGACGTTGCAGCGGATGGCTCAACGACATCGCTCTTCATCAGGAAGCGAACGAGCATCGTCAGGAAATGAACGGCCATTCCCAACCCGACCAAGGCACATGCCACGTAGGGCATCATCCATCCTGAGTTGGCCACGACCGACAGGGTCGTATGCTCGCCCGAGGAGGCCGATGCCGGGAAGTAGCCACTTTGATAGAACGTCTCGTCAGCGAAGCGAAGTGGATTGTTCATCCAGATCGTTTTTTCTTCGTCAACGTTCCTCGAAGGATCACCGATGTGAACGGTTGATGCATAGCTCCTCGGCGTCGAGGTGCCGAGGTAGTCTTTCTTGCTGACGTCCCCCAGGCGGAACTGATACGGCTTGTAGTGACGTTGCGGTCGAAGTGCTAGTTCGTAAGTTTTGCCGTCCACATGAATCTGATCGGTCTCGTTGCTCATCGAGAGCAGCATCCCAACCAGGAAAGTGCCGAGCGGTTTGTTTGAAGCGCGATCAATGAGAGTGACGTAAGCCGCCGCCATGTCCACTTTACTATCGGCGTCAGTACCGGTCCCCTGCTTTTTGGGTTCCGCGAACCATTCGACTCCTAAGCCAGTCGTGGCGGGGTTGCTGTCTTTCGATGAGGCGGCACGCAGATTCGAGTTGGGAACGACGTCTTTGACTTCGATTCGGAATGGCAGATTTTTCAGATCCAAATTGCAGTCTTTGGTGATCATCGAGCGTGGAATCGCCGTGACCTGCTCCTCTTTCGGATTCGATTTATCGATCACCGCCAACTCGAAGGTTCGAATATCGGAAACAAAGTTCGTCGTTTCGCGTTCTTCGAGTTGCATCTGAGTTTCGACCGCTGTCATCGCGACATGCAGTTCGTAGAACATCATCAAGCCAATGCCCGAATGCAGCAGCACAATCCCCGATCGCTTACCGAAGACGACCCAGCAGCCGAGCAAGAGCGAGATCGAAGCGAAACTCCCTTGCGTCAACTGCCACAGGATTCGCATGGATGCGTCGCTCGGACGCATCGCCGATCCCCCGACGATGACCGAAATTAAGAGCGCCGCAGCAACTGCGGAGATGACGATCGGTAGTGCGATTCCAAACCACTGCAAACCAGTACGTCGTCTGGCAGATGATTTGTAGAACATGACTGTCGCCAGATAAGCAGCCCCGAGACTGACGAGTGCGAGTAAGCCTTGATACCCGATCCACAAGGTGGGGTATGGGATTGACGGCTTGGTCTGAAAGCCTTTCGAATTGCCTGCCGAACTGATCACAAGCCAGGTGATCGCGATACCCGCTGCCAAGGCACCCAAACCGGCCAGCAGTCGCGTTCCTTTTGCCTGGGCTTTGAAACGAACAGTGTGCGCGGCGACAAGGTTTGCGGCCAGACAGAGACCGATCAGTTTCCCACCGGGAAACCAGAATCCGCCAGAGCTCTCCGCCAGGCTTTTCAAGCCCTGCATGGTCGAGATTCCCAGTCGACCAAACAGGCTGACTTCTTCCGGATTCGTCGGCATTTCGGGGACGAAGGACGGCGGGAAGAAGATGACGAAGGGAACCCAGGCGAACCAGCAACGGAAGTACTGGCCGACAACTTCCCAGATATCTTTGTCGACCTGAGCAAACGTTCCCGCCAGCACCAGAAAAATGGAGAGCGCGAACAAAACCACCGTCAGCCGCAATGAGGCGATCGGATCGAGAAGCCGCTTCATGCCGTCCCACAGAGAGAAACCATTCGGTTCTCGCTGCGGCGGAGGGGCGATCTCATCGTCGGTGTAGGAACCCAGATCGATTGCCATTGGTAGCCTCAAACTTTCTCAAGCTCCCAGGCGAGCCTGCAAAACTTACTTGACCGCTGCTCTGTGCGAGAGAAATCAGAACTTCAGCGATTTTGCGAATGCCTCAAATCTCGCTCGTTCCTTCTTCGCCAATTCGGCGTCACCCATCAGCTTAACAAATACGGACTGGTCACCGTCAGGAATCATCAGCCCCAGCATCGTCTGGCCATCATTTTCCAAGGTCACCAGTTCGCCGGTGCGTGCACCCACCGAGATTTTCTCCAGAGATTTGAGAACCTCGTCGTCGGGCATTGGCTTCAATCCCAATTGGCCTCGCCAACGGTTCACGTTGGCAACCTTTGACCCACCGGCTCGCGAGAGAGTGATGGTGACCTTCTGTTTTCCTTCGGCCGCTTCGAATGCCGCGAGCGTAAACATCTTAGGGGGAGCGTCACGCCATTCCTTGGGCTTTTCGAATTTGATTTCACCAGGCTCTTCTTTGGCTGCTTCGGCTACCGGAGGAGCCTTATTGATCACTGGTGCGGCCATGGGGGGCATCCCCGCTGGCATGGCAGCTTTGGGGCGAATCTTGCCGACGATATTAATCAGCGTAATCGTCAATTCACCCTGCTGCATTGTTTCGGTCCGCGATGGCAAATCGTCGGCCTCGATGAACGGAAGATCGAGTTGGTTTCGCCAGCGATTAATGTTGGCCAGAATCGCTTCGGTCAGATCAGCACCGGCGGGCAATGTCGTGACGGTCACTTCCAAAGGCGAATCAGGCAGCACGAGCGTGGCGAATCGCATTTCATTGCCCGGCTGCTCTTTCCACTTCGCTGGCAATGTCCACTTGGGTGTTCCATCCTTTTTGAATTGGATCGACTTCAGCAGCTCTCGAAACTCGGGTTCGCGGTCGGCGACCAGTTCGGGAGGGCCCTGCAATTTGAAGAACCAAAGGGCAGGCCCATTCGGTACGATCGCGGCCAGCATGCGAGCGGGGCCTGCTTTCCGCTGAGCGACAAGGGCCAGATACTCCGGCGTCTGCAGGGACTCATGCGACGCAACTGTGTAAGTCGAGATCTCTTCGTGCTTGTCGCAGCCAGCCAGCATGGCGGGCAGCAGGAGCAAGCCGGCTGAAATCAGTCGACGATAAGGCATTGAAGCAAATGACGTTGGCACGAGCGCACGTGGCCTTCGTTGAATGATGAAAGGAAAATCCAGTTGGCAGGCGAAGTCGACGGCGGGACTACCGGCAGTTCCCGGAATTATAACCTCGCGTCGCACAGAAAGTACAACATCTGGATTCTGTGATACGTCAGTTTGCTTCAATTCCGGAGCGCGAACTGGAACTGCAACGACAATTGAAAGATTGTAGTCCTCGTGCGGGTCGCACTTCCACGTCGCGTTGAAACATGGATTAAACACAGCGGGCTTTCGCTCGCGGAACGCCGCAGTTAAGTGGGAGGCCCTCTAGGCGAAGCGGACTTCAATCAATTGATAGCGTCCAACTCGAGGCACAGGCAGAGGTTGCAATTCCTCATCGAAGATTTGGCAGCTCAGCCCAAACTCAGGCACGAGCTTGCAAAACCGTCCCGCTTTGGCTCGTCCGCCGTCGGCAAACCAGGCCGTACCGCCGGGGGCCAGCATCGTGCGAGTCAATTCCAGCAGCAGCTCGTGATTACGATCTTCGTAGAGGAGATCGCATCCCCAAAGCCATGGGTACTGCCGTTCCGGTGGATTTCTCCAATCCAAAACCAATCCCGAAGCGTGGGAGTGGCCAACGCGATGAGCGTTGAACAGTGCGAGATCAACGGCCTTCGACTCGTAGTCGCTGAATGTGACATTCAGCCCTTTGGCAAGGCCCGCCAACCCGACGAGGCCAATGCCAGCCCCCAATTCCAGCACTTCTGTCCCGGCGACCCAATTCGACCGCAGCACCGTCGTTGCCATTTTCAAAGAGGCAGGCCACAGGTACGCCCAATAGGGCATGTATTCATCGCGATCGAATGCCGCATGGACCTCTTCATCGTCGAGAAACGCATCCGGCGACGCAGGCAAGATCAGACGAAAGGGATGACCTTCAATGATCCATTCCCGCTCGGCCCAACCTCCCGGGACGTCAATCAAACCCGCAGGTACATCTTTAAGTTGTGGTGATGGTGCGCGCATTTCAAGAGAATCAAGATGTGGCATTGAACGACAATTGAGGAGACTTATTCTACAAACTTAAGGCATCGCCTGGTCGGGCTCAGGCTCCGTCCCGCCGCGCAGAAACGGCCTGATTTTTTGCATCAAACGAGGGCCGATTCCTTTGACGCGACTGACATCTTCGGGATTGCGAAACAAACCATGTTCCTCGCGGTTGGCGACAATCCGGCGACCAATCACCTCACCGATCCCATCCAACTGAGCCCACTCGACCCACGACGCACTGTTGATATCCAGTGAGTAATAGTACTCGCGCGGTTGCTGGCTGCTCAATTCGACGGGCGCAATCCCCCAGCGGGACAGCTGCACCCAGTGAATCCCCAGCAACACCAGCAGGACAACGGACAAAAGCCAAACAATGATCTGATCGCTTCGCCGCACCCATAATACTGATTTGCTCTGGGTCGTCACCACCGACGCCGATTCATCAAGCGATGGTTGAGTGATCGGAACCGAGACAGAGTTCGATTTGTGTTGTGCGGGCGAGATCTCGACAGAATCGATCGGCGCGCCTTCGTGAGCTAACGATTCAGTCGCAGTCCCGCTGAGGTCTGACATGGAGATTCCAGGAGCGCCTAAAGACAGGCTACCAATGGTGATAAACGCTCAGCATCCTATTCTTGTCTCAGTCGTCCAGCAACATCATGCCAACTTCTGCCCGCTCACTTTAACACTGAGGCTCAGTCGATCAGGACTGGAGCCGTTTAGCTGCTACGGCTTTCCAGATCAATCAAGCTGCAGGCGGCGATGACGGGTAGGCCAAGCGACTCCGCTCGTTCCAACAATTCGCTGCTTTCGCTGCCGGGATTGAACCAGACTTCGCGCGGATGTTTGGCGGCGATCTGATCCAGCAGTATCAGGCCGGTCTCGGCTGGAAGGTAGACCGAGATTCTTTCGATTGTCGGCAAGGGAACATGATCAAGCGACGGATACGCTATCACACCGGCAATTTCATTCGCATGAGGGTTAATGGGGTACACTTCGTAGCCATGTCGTAGGTGAGACACCACGGATCGGTATCCGAACTTTCGCGGATCTCGACTGGCTCCCAGGATCGCCACAGTCGGTTTGCTGTCTGTCATTTTGACCCCGCTTCGAAGAACTTGGCGAAGTCCTTTTTGGCGGCAGCAACTCCGGCCACCACGATTCGAGTGTCATTCGTCGGCGAGATCATGCGGCAACCTTTTTCCACCAGCATGTCGGCATGTTGAGGGTTGAACGCGACGGCAGCCCATTGCTTGCCCGTATTGCGGCACGCGGCGGAAACTCGATCGATCGCAGCCAGACACTTTTCGTGGAAGAACTGGCCGGTCACACCCAGACTTTGGCTTAGGTCTGCTGGGCCCACGAACAGGGCGTCAACGCCGTCGATCGCCGCAATTGCTTCGCATTCCTCGACCGATTGCAGCGTTTCAATCTGGATCGCGACGAAGGTGTCTTCGTTCGCGCGACGGGTGAATTCGGCAGCGGGAATCGTCGTAAAGGCGGCATCCCAACCTCCGGTGTTCAGCCCGCGATAGCCACGTGGTGCAAATTTGGACCACTTCACAAATTCTTCGGCCTGCTTCGCGGTGAAGATTTGAGCGGCCATGATCCCGCTGGACCCCGCTTCGAAACATCGCGTCACGGTGGCGTAGTCCGTTGGCGCGACTCGGCAGAAGGTGTCCAGTCCGTGATTGCGCGCGACGGAGGTCGCAAGTTCCAGATCGACGGTCGACATCCCGACGTGTTCCATATCGAACCACAACCCGTGGAACCCACCGCTGATTCCCAGAACATGCACCAAATTGTGGTGCCAAACGCGTCCGATGCCGCAAATCATGACCATTTCACCAGCCGCCAACCGTTGTTTGATGGTCTGCATTTTCAAGGACGCTCCAGCTGAAACTGTTGTGTTTGTGTGAGCAATTGACTGCTCGCGTATCATACCGAAGGTCAAGTTTAGATGGCAGCAAGTTGAAAGTTGGGCAACGTCTCACGTATCTTGCTGAAGACAACGCCACCAACGGGGTGGATGTTGTTCCCCCAGGGAGGCATTGCATGGCGACGGTCCTTGTCGTCGACGACTCACCCATTGATAGGCAGCTCGTTGGTGGCTTGTTGCGGCAAGACACGGACTGGACTATTGAATTCGCCGAGGATGGGGCTCGGGCACTCGACGTGATTCGGAACATGCCTCCGGATCTAGTCGTCACCGACATGCACATGCCAGGTGTGAACGGTTTGGAACTGGTGGCCGCCATCCGCAAAGGCTTTGCTCAGATCCCGGTCATTCTGATGACGGGTAAGGGAAGCGAAGAAATCGCGGTTGAGGCTTTGCATGCAGGGGCGGCAAGCTATGTCCCCAAGCGGGCACTGGCGGTGTCGCTTGTCGAAACGTCGCGGCGAGTCCTGGCGGCTTTGCAGGATGACCGTTATCGGTCGGAACTGCTCAACCGCGTCGAGCTGAGGACTGAGACATATCGAGTTGAGAATGATGTGAATCTGTTGCTGTCGCTCTCACGCCATTTGCAGCAGATGCTGGGCGATGCTTGGGGCATTGATCGAACGGACCGATTGCGGTCGGGAACAGCCTTCGAAGAAGCGCTGCTGAACGCCCTTTACCACGGCAATCTGGAAGTGAGTTCCGATCTGAAGGAAGTCGATCACACCGCCTTTTATAAATTGGTGGAAGAACGTCGAACGTCATCACCATGGCAAGATCGACGCATTCACGTGATCGTCAAGTTGACATCGCAAGAGGTCGAAGTCGCGATCCGCGATGAGGGCCCGGGGTTCGATCCCGCCAAGTTGCCAGACCCGACCGACCCCAAGAATCTGGATCGCCCGTGCGGTCGCGGGGTCATGCTGATGCGCGCGTTCATGGACGATGTCACTTACAACGACCAAGGTAACGAGGTCGTGTTAAGGCGAGCTCGGATCCGTAAGTAAGTTCGCGAGTGTCGATCTAAGCGACACGCCTGTCGATCCAATCGACATCAGTTCTTGCGGTGTTGTCGTAAAGCTCGCTCGTCAGGTGAAATTTGGGACCGGCACGCCCATTGCTTTAGTGCGAGGTCTCCCTCACGTTAATCCCACCGTAAAGCTAAGGGCCTCCATGCACACCGATGATGCTCCGTCTACGACTCTCATGCCCCCTCGCCGAAAGCAAGGTTTTACACTGATTGAGCTGCTGGTGGTGATTGCCATTATTGCAGTGCTGATCTCGCTGCTTCTTCCCGCCGTCCAGCAAGCTCGCGAAGCGGCTCGACGAACACAGTGTCGAAACAACGTTAAGCAGACGATGCTGGCGTTTCACAACTATCACGACAACAACAAAGGGTTTCCGAATCGCTATTCGCTAAACGGAACAACGCTAAATAGCGGTCACGGATGGGGCCTAAAGCTGCTCCCATTCCTCGATCAGGCTCCCTTGTACAATGCTTGGAACACCAATAAGAGCTTCTTCGATCCTGAGAACAAAACCGTCACGATGACGCCGGTTGGCGCTTACATGTGTCCGTCTGCCCCCGGTGGGCCGCGAGTGATGAACATCTCTTCTGGCTCGGCGACCCCTACGAACACGGGGATTGCCAGTGACTACGTGGTGTTCCATCAGATCACGACGACCGGATCGGCTGCAACCTGCAATCCGTGTAACACGGCAGCTCCTAAGACCGCCGGGACTGTGACCGCCATTGCCGAGATTACCGACGGGACTTCGAACACGATCATGATGGCCGAACAGGCCGGTCGACCGGACTATTACATTGGCCGGACAAAGCAACCATCGAACACGGCAATGACGAACCCCCTTTTCTGGGGCAATTGGACTTCATATCAGTCGGTCACAGCTCAAGGGTGGGATGACTCGGCCGTGCCCAAAGCAGGCGGAGTTCACACGATGAACTGGTCGAACTCTCAGGGCGTCTACAGCTTCCACATCGGCGGGGCGATGTTTGGAATGTGCGACGGTAGTGTGCGATTCATTGGCGAAAATGTCTCGTTGACCGTGTTGATCGCCTTGTGGACCAAAGACGGCGGCGAAACCGTCGGCGAATTCTGAGCTGAATCTGCTGATGATCTCTGTCCACATTCAAACGACAGTCACCCTTGGAATTCTATTGAAAACGATGAACGAGCTTCCTGGCCGCGCATGGCATCGTGCCGTTGTTGTCACGTATTGCATTTTGTTTGCTTCGATCCAATCCGGGTGTGAAAAACGGATCCAGCGCCTCCCCGTCTACCAAGTATCAGGCAAGATCCTGGTGAATGGTCATCCAGCAGAACACGCTCAAATCTCGCTGCAACCAACGAAAGCGGCTCCGAAGGGTGAACGAGCAATCATTCCGAACGCGGTTGCTCAAGCGGATGGCACCTTCAACGTAGGCACCTACACCGGCTCCGATGGGGCACCGGCGGGAGAGTACGCCATCACTGTGATTTGGCCCACCGTCACGCAAGAAGGAGGCGAAGAGACATTCGGCCCAGATCGGCTGAAGGGTCTCTATCGACTCCCCGACAATCCGCTTCCGAAATTCAAAGTTCAAGAACATGACAACGAGATCCCCACAATCGACATTCGCTGAGTCGCCCTAATCCGGAGTTTCATCGTGACCGAATCCGTCCTGTCGCCGTCCCCTGCTGTCGCTCAAGCGAAGTCTGTGCCCGCCGCTATAACGACCCCATTGTCGATGATGAACGTCTCCAAGCGCTATCATCAGGGCGGGGCCGTGGTCGAAGCCCTCAACAACGTTTCGTTCTCGGTTCGATCCGGCGAGTTTGTCGCAATCATGGGCGCGAGTGGTTCGGGAAAAAGCACCCTGCTGCATGTGGCTGCCGGCCTGACATCGATCGATGGCGGACGGGTACTGGTCGACGATGTCGATCTGTCGAAACTGAGCGATCGCAAATTGACACATTTTCGCCGTCGCAGAATTGGGCTCATGTTTCAATCGTTCAATCTGATCCCAGCGTTAAACGCTGAAGAAAACATCTCACTGCCACTCATGACAGATGGTCGAACCGAGCCGCTGAAAAAGCTGGATCAGCTACTGGATCGATTAGGAATCTCTGCCCGTCGCAAACATCGCCCGGATGCCATGAGCGGCGGCGAGCAACAGCGCGTGGCGTTGGCTCGCGCATTAATCACTGATCCGGCTCTGATCCTGGCTGACGAACCGACTGGAAGTCTGGATTCGGTCAGTGGCCAGGGAATCTGCCGGCTACTTCGAGAATTGTCACAGCAGGAAGGTCGCACGATTATTGTCGTCACGCACGAACCTGCAGTCGCGATCTGGGCCGAACGAGTAATGGTGATGCGAGACGGAAGGTCGTTAACCGAGTTTGCGACAAGCGACTTCCGAGACTCTCAATCGCTGGCGGCTCATTATCAACATGTCGTGAACGGCCCCCAAGCTGACTGAGCTGGCGTTGTGATCTCATTCGCTTCTCAAATCGCCCGCGGGAAACCTTCATGACGTTCTCTGAATTTAGAACCGTCTTTCGACTGGTGACAGCACATGCGATCCAGCACCCTGGTCGCATGTTGTTAACGGCTCTCTCCACAATCGCCGCCGCGTGCGTCGTGGTGTGGGTGGTCAGTGGTTACGACTCGCTGACATCCAAGTTCGACGCCTTTGAGGAAGGCTATCTGGGCCGCTATCAGCTTCTCGTGTTGCCCACGCCCTCGGAAGGAGGCGGGTTTCGGATGACTGGTCCTGCTTTGGATGCAAGTCTTGTTGACGCGCTGAAAGCCGACGCATCTGTCGCGTCTGCTGATCCAATGTTCCAGACACGAGTGCGAGTTCGATCGGAAAACTCCGACGGCACACCCGAACCGCCTGCCGGAATCGCTCGTCCCGACGCAACTCCGCCGGCGGAGGGGACCCCTGAGATACCCGCACCTCGACGAGTGATCATGTCTGATGGCGGACGCGCGAATCGAACCCCGACGCTGGTTGGAATCGATGCGACTGAGCCGCCGCATCCACTTCGCGAGGGTCGCTGGATCAACCCCGAAACACCAGACGCGGCGGAAGGTGTATTGACCGCTGGGACCGCCGAATTTCTGAAGGTGAAACTCGGAGACGAAGTGTTGGTCTCGAAGGGACAGCAATTCGGAATGCCCCGAGGTGCTGCACCAGCTTCTCCAGAAACAAGAATCAAGATCATCGGTATCGTCGAGCAACCGACTCGCCTGCCTGGTCCGACATTCCGCATCGGACTACCTCCTTCACGCGACCAAGCCCTGACCCGCGGTCCAGCGACCTACGCACTGTATGTCCCGATTGCCACCGCAGCCAAGCTATCAGGTGAAAAGCCGCGACACAGCTTCATGGGTGTGATCCTCAAAAAGGGGACCGACCCGGAAGAATTTCAAGCTCGTTGGTCCGAGCGTCTTGCCAAACTGACACCCCCTTCAGAATCACAAAGCCTGCAGGACGTCGGGCAAGAAATCGAGCAGAGCACTACGTTTGAAGGAGTGCGAAACCAAGCTTACGCTGCGACGGGGATCTCCCTGCTAGCCGCACTGTTCATCATCTTCACAACCCTGAGCATGGGTGTCGCAGAACGCATCCGACAATTTGCGATGTTGCGAGCAATCGGACTGACCAAGGCTCAGATCGGCGCGATGCTGGCGATTGAGAGTGTGCTGCTCGGATTGATCGGATGGGGCGGCGGGATCCTGGCAGGTTGGGGACTGTTGACGATCGTTCATCGCTGGAAACCAGGTTTGTTTCCTAACGGAGTCTCCTTGGGGTACTGGTGCATATTGCTCTCGGGAGCCTGTGCACTGGGAGGTGCGCTCGCTGCTTCGATCGTTCCCGCCTGGAGAGCGACACGAGTCCGGCCGCTTGACGCGATGGCCGTGCGAGCCAGTTTCTCGGCATTGCGATTTCCGTGGATCGCCTCGATCGTGGGATTGATTTTAATCACGATCAATCCGCTGCTGGTCTTCTGGGTCCCCATGGCGGACAAGTCACGTTACGCAGCGTCGGCGGCAATCGGCTGCGTCTGCATGGGACTGGGGTTCATCTTGCTCACGCCGATTGTGATCCTGTTCACAGAGAAAGTACTCAGCCGCCCCCTCGCCAGATTGCTGATGCTGAATCCTCGACTGCTGTCGACACAACTCACTGCCAACCTGTGGCGAACGCTGGGTGTCACGAGTGCCCTGACGCTTGGACTTGGTCTATTTGTCGCGATGCAGACGTGGGGCTATTCGATGCTCGGCCCCTTCACGCCGGGCCAATGGGTGCCGGACATGATTGTGGGCCTGCCGTCCGGTGTGCCTGAAAGTGCGATTGAACAAGTTCGCAAAGTTCCCGGTGTCGTCAGCAATCAGTGTGTGGCCATCGCGAACGAACAAGTCAAGTTTGCTGGCGACATTGTGGGAGCCAAAGTTCGCGCGACGGCCTCTCGCCAGGATAACTGCGTGATGGTTGGCGTTGATCCCGACCAGGCGATCGGCGGCAACAAGCCGATGTTCAATTTTCGATTCGTCGAGGGGACTCGCGAGGAAGCCTTGGCGAAATTCAAGAAGGGTGCCTATTGCCTCGTCCCCGATCATTTCCAGCGTGAAAGCGGATTGGGAGTTGGTGACAAGTTTGCGGTGATCAATCCATCGGATCCGAAGACTCCCGTCGAATATGAAATCGCCGGTGTGGTCAATATGGACGGCTGGCATTGGATGAGCAAAGTCGGGCTGCGTAATCGCGGTGGCGGACGTTCGGCCGGATTGATGTTCGCCCCTTATGAACGCGTACGCGATGATTTCAAGATCAAGCGGATCACTTATTTCTGGATGAATCTGGACGGAACCAAAACCGAAGCTGAGGTGCGCGAGGGGTTATTAGAAGTCGCAAAAGCGAATCCTGGCGAACGATTTGGCCGAGGTGGAATGGGACGTGGTCGTCCAGGTCCGCCGACTGAAGCCGGTGATGATGCAACTCCGGTGGCAGCAGCGCCAGCCGCCTCAGAGGGTCCAGCACCGCGCGGAGTTCCCGCCGGGCCAGTCGGCGATGCGGTCGGTGCCGCTGCAGCAGGTCCAACTGGTCCGATGGGCCGCGGTCGTGGCGGTCCAGGATCCAACATTCAGTTTCGCTCGGCAGACGGCGTGCGTCGTGAAATTCGGGAACGAGCCGATGGGATTATCTGGGCGTTGTGTCAGTTGCCGTTGGTGACATTGGCCGTCACGGCTTTGGGAGTCGTGAACACGGTGGCTTCTTCCGTGCGTGCTCGTCGTTGGGACTTGGGGGTCTTGCGTGCCGTTGGGCTAACTCGATTCGGACTGTTCCGACTGATCCTGGCTGAGGCGATTCTGGTCGGACTTGTGGCCTGTCTATTGAGCCTCGGTTTCGGTGTGATGGCAGGCTATTGCGGAACGGGTGTGACTCGATACATCAATGTTCGCGGTGGGATGATCACTCCACTGGTGATTCCGTGGTACTCGATCAGTATTGGATTTGGCCTGACGCTGGGACTTTGTTTGCTCTCGGCATTGGGCCCGGCGATGTATACTGCAGCCACGAAACCTCTCAAACTTTTGCAGGCAGGTCGGGCGATCGGCTAGGGCCTCTGCGAATCGCCTTCTGCTGGCGACTATTTTCACTTCCTCCTCACAACCAGGTGTACCATGTTGGCGAAGCGATTTTGGATCTCTGCTCTGACTGTTTCTCTCTGTTGGAATGCCTGCGTGCAGGCCCAGACGGTCGGCCCTAAGGCTGAAGATCTGGCGAAGTCTCGCGAGAAGGCGATCAACTTCCTGAGAACCAGTCAGGCTGCTGACGGGCACTGGACATCGCCCGATGTGCCTGGGATCTGTGGGCTGGTTGTCTATTCGATGGTGCTCAATGGAGTTCCGGCCTCGGACCCTGCCGTCGAAAAAGCGTTGAAGCAGATGTTGAAGTTCACTCAGCCCGATGGTGGCATCTATTCGCCCAAGGGTCAGAACGGAAACTATGAAACGTCGCTGTGCGTGATGGCACTCCATGAAGCCAACAAGGACGGAAAATACAACGACAACATCAAGCAGGCGGATGCTTACCTACGCAAGCTGCAGTGGGGTGTCGATGGCAAGGTCGATGCCTCGGACGTGAAGTACGGCGGTGCTGGTTATGGCCGTAGCGGCGACCGACCAGATCTGTCCAATACATACTATTTTCTGGAAGCACTGGAAGCGGCAGGGGCCAAGAAAGACGATCCAGCCATTCAGCGAGCCGTCGTTTTTCTATCGCGTTGTCAGAACCTTGAGACCGAGCACAACACGCTGAAGTTCTCGACCTTGGTCAATGATGGCGGCTTTATCTACACACCTGCCGGTGGCGGAAATTCGGCTGCTGGGAACACGCCCAATGGCGGCTTACGATCCTACGGGAGCATGACCTACGCAGGCCTGAAGAGCATGGTTCACGCCGGATTGAAGCCAGATGATCTTCGCGTCAAAGCAGCGATGGAGTGGATCACGAAGTTTTACACTGTCGAAGAGAATCCCGGGATGGGCCAGCAGGGTGTGCTGTATTACTCGCAGATGTTCGCCAAGACCCTGTCGACGATGGATCTCGATACCGTGAAAGACGCTCAGGGCAAGTCACATGATTGGCGCAAGGAACTGGGCGAACAACTGATGAAGACTCAACAGGAAAATGGTTCCTGGGTCAACAAGACAGATCGCTGGTTCGAAGGGAACCCCGATTTAGGAACCGCATTCGGGTTGATCTCGCTGAAGTATTGTGAACCGAAGGCTGCTAAAGCGAAAGAGTAAGTTGGGAGGTCGATTCTGGGTGACTGCCAGTTTGTTGCTGCTTACGCCAGCATCAATTCCACGCCGTCACCCGATTCTTCCCCGTCAGGTCCGTGAATTCGAATGATTTCGACGAGCCAATCGAACACGGTCGGGCCGAATCCTTCTCGTGCCATTTCAATCTCGGCAACGATAAAGTCGTAATCTGGGTCGCTCTCTTTGATTCGACGCTCGAGGAACCGAATCGTTTCGAGGTAGCCGAGTCGCTCTTGTGACAGCTCAGAGTTGATCCACCGCAGCACGAAACCACCGTCTGGCGTGCCATAGTCACCGCGAAGGATGTCGTTGAATGCATCGAGGTTCCGTCCCCATTCCACGCCCGGGACCAGGACGCGCGAGATCACTCCGTAGAACTCGTCCAAAGTGGAGAAGTCCTGCCCGTTGATCTCGTAGGTGATTTTCTCCACTTTGCGAATCCTGTAAATTGCGGTGGTCTCTGATTCTGTCCGTAGTGGATTTTACCGTCGACGTGGCGATTGTAACGTCACTATCAAAAAAGCATGCCGGTGAAACACCGCAAAGTGGTTTCACCGGCATGACAGTCCGGGCGAGTACTCACGAGTTGTCAGTTCTGATAGGGCATCATTGTTGGGGCCTGAGGCGTTTCATCCAGCCCGGGGAAGTGTCCTTCCGAGATCGCGCGACCGAGCGATGTTACTTGTTTAAAGTAACGGTCCGTTGGCAGACCACCGACCATCCGGCGTTTTAGTTCCTGACAGATCGTGTCGGCGGCTTCGGTGATAATGTCATTCTTGTGCCGAGCGGCGTAAAGGCTCGTACACAGGATAACGACTGCCAGTTGCACTCGTCCCGATAGTTCAGCCATGCGACATTGACGATCGGCCAGCTTCAACTGGAACTTTCGCATCGTGCCGCTGATCTCCAGCGGGCTTCGTTGCAGCCAGGTCGCAGCGAAGTCGGCGTGCCCCTTCAAGCGTGATGGCATGTCGGGTAGTTCATACTTTGACCGATGCATCTCTCGGCCGACCAGCCATTTCGTGTAGTTGGCCAGTGGGCCCTTCAATGCCCACAGATGTTTGGGGTTTGCCATGTTGGGCTGCTTAATCCCATTCGCTGCCAAAGCCATCCCGATCGGTTCGAAGAACTGTCGTCCGTGCTGCTTGACCAGCGACTTGAAGAATGCCATCCCCAGCATTTCTCCTTCCCCTTCATAAATGCAAGGGGCCAGGAACTCGTGGACGTTATCGCCAAACAGGTGGCCATGCAGGAACGACCGACCGCCGTGCGTCTTCATGAACAGTTCGATTGCCGCTTCCTTCTGAGCTTCGCTGCCGAAGATCTTGGCGATGATACATTCCATTTCACCGCGGAAGCCGCGGTCTAGAAGACTGGCGGTCCATTCGGTCAGGGCGTCGCAAGCGACGATCATCCCGGAGAGATGTCCCATTCGCCGCTGGACCAGTTCACGCGTTTCAATGGCGTGACCATAGGTCTTGCGGAAATGCGACCAGGGAATCATGTTCGCCAGCATCAGGCGCATCGTTCCGGCGGCATTGGCACATAGGGCGACCCGGCCCCGGTTCAAGCCATGATACGCGATCGTTAGGCCATCTCCGTCCCCCGGATCAAGGAGGTTTTCCGCGGGGACGGGGAGATTGTTGAACACGATTCCCTGGTTGTAAGCATGCTTGAGTGCATACAAGCCATACTGTTTCAACCGAAACGCATCGTTCTCTTCCGCAGGCAGTTCGACAATCAGGACCGCAGGTCGACCTTCGATCAGACAAACCAGGCCGATCGTGCGTCCCGGTGTGACGTTCGTGATAAATAGCTTTTCACCTGTCACGTAGTAGGTGTCACCTCGTTTCACGGCGACTGTTTTCAGGGCCGTCAAATCGGAACCGGCCCCGGGCTCGGTCAGGGCGAACGCAGAGAGTCGTTCGCCGCTGGCCAAACCCGGCAAAAACCTATGCTTTTGTTCAACATTGCCGAATGTTTGCAAAGGATCCACCGCACCAATGCAGCCATGCACCGAGGCCAACCCGGCAATGGTCGGATCGAACTGAGCCATCTTCGTCAGGAACGGAGCGAACTGTGAGAAGGGTGTTTGCGAGCCGCCATAGGCCTTGTCGACCAGCAAGCCCCAATAGCCGACATCTCCCAAGTTTTGCAGTACGTCTGCACGCAGTTTGCGTTTTTCGTCGTGCAGCGTGCCGCGATACAGGTGTTCTTCCACCACATGCAACGAATCCGTCATGACGCGAGCAGCATCTGCCGAGTTTGCGCCAGGATCCAGCGAGAACAGGTCGATCGGTACTTCGCGATCCCAGACCGCTCGGTGGATCGGACTTTGCGAAGTCTGGTGCTGTCGCTGAAACATCGTCTCGACTTCATCGTCCGCTTTATCGACCGCTCCCATGCGGCGGACTTCCTCGTCGCTCTTGCCGCCCAGCTTGAGTGCGGTTTCGGCGAACGAGGCCACTCCGCTGGTCGCACGATGGGCGACAGGCGCAGGAACCTTCGTTTCGGGTTGATCGGCCGCTGCTGTCAGCGGTTCATTTGATTTAGCAATCATGATTCCCCTCACATTCCATGATTAGATCTGATATTTGATCCGTCGCACCGTCGGCAAGACATTGTCGACCGCGCCTTGATCACAAAGTTCGATTCTCAGTGTGATGTTCAATCTGATCGATCAGCCATTGCGATGGCGTGAATCGCGAACCAGCCACTTTCTGGAAGTATTCGAGCTTCGCGACCGCGTCGCCAAAGCCGCGCAGTTCGCACATGCGAATCGGGCCACCCAGGAACGGAGCAAATCCGGTCCCCAGGACCATTCCAAGGTCCACCATCCAGGCTTCCGGCACGACCCCTTCCTGCAGACATTTGGCGGCTTCATTGACCAATCGCAACACGATTCGGTCGCGAATGTCGTCCATCGACATCTGCTTCGGTTTGGCCGTATTGGCAACCGCTTTCCCTCGTTTCTTGCCACCTTGCGAATAGACATAGAAACCCTGCCCCGATTTGCGACCGATGTGTCCGGCGGCGGCCATTTCGTGCAACCGCTCGCCGGTGGGACTCGGTTCAGCGCTCAAGCCGTTGAGGGAATCGGCCACGTGCGCCGCGACATCGAGCCCCACCTGATCGAGCAAATCGAGCGGGCCCATTGGCATTCCAAATCGCTTCAATGCCTTATCAATATCTTCGGTCGGCACTCCCTCGCAGTGCAGTCGCACCGCTTCGTCGAGGTATGGGAATAGAATCCGGTTCACAACAAAGCCCGGGCTATCGGCTGTGACCAACGGGACCTTGCCCAACTTCTTCACAAACTCGACCAGAGCGGCAATGTCCTCGTCTCGCGACTGTTCTGTGCGAACAATTTCAACCAGTTGCATGCGATGAACGGGATTGAAGAAGTGGAGGCCAACGACTCGCCCGGAATCGTGGATCGATTCGCCGATTCCGCGAATCGATAGAGCCGAAGTGTTCGAAGCCAGGATCGCGTGCTTAGGACAGTATAGTTCCAGATCGCGGAAGACGGCCTGCTTGATATCCATTCGTTCCGTGACTGCTTCAATCACAAGGTCGACATCGGCGAATGCTCGCCAGTCGGTCGTCGCCGTAATCGCGCCAATCTTCGTCGCAGCATCGGCGGGACTGATCGCGTGCTTGCGGATCGATTCGTCGAACAGGTCGCGGATTCGTCCCAGTCCAGCGTCGAGCAGTTCCGCGCTGACTTCTTTCAAAACGACTTCAAAGCCTTGGATACTCGCCCAGTGCGCGATACCCGCTCCCATGACGCCGCCACCCATGACGCCGACCTTTCGGATCCTGCGTGGCTTCGCTTCCAGCCCGCGAACCCACGTCTCCATCTTGCGGGCTCGTTCTCGTTGGAAGAACAGTCCCAGCAAGCTGCGGTGCGCATCGGTCATCATCAACTTGCCGAATTGCTCACGTTCAACGGCGTAGCCCTTTCCAGACCGATCATGCAGGCCTGCCGACACCGCGGTCATGATGGCCGGCAGCGCGGGATAGTTTTTGGAATTGCTGCCAATCATTCGCTGAGTGAATTTCTTGACCGCCCATTGGCCCAGGCGAGTCCGATCTTTCAGCCAGCCGAGCATGCCGTCCTTGTGCCCGGTCTGTCCTTTGAACAGACCGAAGATCGCCGGCCCCAATTTGAAGGAGGCGTCTTCGGTGTAGTTGTCCACCGGATTGCCTGACAAATGGATCGCGAGCAGATCGGCCACCTTCGCGTCGACTTCTTCACGCTTGCAGATGGCATCGGCGAGGCCAATTTTGACCGCTTCCTTCGCACCGACTTTCTTGCCGGTTAGCAGCATCGGCAGTGCGGCCGTTAGCCCGACGAGCCGAGGCAACCGTTGAGTCCCGCCCCAACCGGGGAGCAGGCCCAATTCTACTTCGGGCAGCCCCAGCTTGGTGCGAGGATCGTCGATGACCACCCGGTAACGGCAAGCCAGTGCGAACTCAAGTCCCCCTCCCAGGCAGACTCCGTTGATAATTGCGACAGTTGGGATCCGCAGCGCCTGGATCCGCTGCATCAATCCCTGTCCGGCAGCGCAGATCTGTTCCGCCGCTTCGGATGAGTTTAATGTCGCAATCACGTGCAAATCAGCACCCGCTAAGAACCCGCTCTCTTTGCCGCTACGGAACACGAGTGCCTTGACCGAGGGATCGTGTTCTACAGCACGCAGCAATTCATCGAGGTCATGCAGGACGCTCTCATTGAAAACATTCATCGACTGGTCGGCGACATTCAGAATCGCCGTCATCACACCGCGAAAATCGCGATGCACATCGAAATTAGCCAGGTGCAGGTCCATGATTCCCTCCCTCAAGCACTGATCACCAAATCATTCGTTTTATGACACAGTTGCCCGTTCGTCGTGTTAGTCGTTACTCGTATCCAACCACATCGCCATTCCCTGTCCGCCGCCGATACACAGCGTCGCCAGCCCTTGTTTCAGGTTCTTTTCTTTCAGTGAACGAAGCAATGTCAGGACAAGACGAGCACCTGTTGTGCCGACTGGATGTCCTATCGCGATCGCTCCGCCATTCACATTCAATTTGTCATCGGGAACTTCGCCCAATGCCTTGGTCCGACCGAAATGTTCTTCCGCAAATTTGTCGGATGCGAAGGCTCGTTGACAGGCGATGACCTGCGCCGCGAATGCTTCGTTTATTTCAATCAGGTCAAATTCCGATAGCGACAGTCCGTTTCGAGCCATCAGATCTTGAGTAGCGTGGACGGGACCAAGCCCCATGCGCTGTGGTTCGCAGCCTTTCACGGCATAGTCGCGAATGTAACCCAACGGCGTCAGACCCAACGTACGGGCTCGGCTTGCCGGCATCAGAACGAGCGCACAGGCACCATCCGTGATCGGACAGCTATTGCCCGCAGTGACCGAGCCCGTGGAGGGTTCAAATAATGGTTTCAACTTCGCCAGTGCTTCGATCGTCTGGCCAGCTCTGGGACCAGAATCCTTTTCGATGGTTTTGCCATTCGCCAGGGTGATCGGTGCAGTTTCCCCCTTGTAGAAGCAGCGTTCCCAAGTCGCGATCGCTCGCTGATGGCTCCGCAAGGCGAATTGATCCTGCTCTTGCCGCGTGATCCCAAAATCCTTGGCGAGCAATTCGGCAGTCTGACCCATATTCAGGCCGCAGATCGGGTCAGTTAGACCCAATTGCAAGGCGGGAATCGGGCTAAGCATCGAAGGACGGAACCGAGCCATGACGCGCATCTTGCCGAAGACCGATTTCTGTCGACTCATTTCGAGCAACAGATCTTTGACGCGTGGGTCCCACAGCAACGGGACGTTCGACATGGACTCGGTCCCCCCCGCAACGATAATCTCAGCTCGGCCATCCAAGATTGCTTGCCAACCTGCGACGATCGCTTCCATTCCGGAGGCGCAGTTGCGATGGACAGTATGGGCAGGGCGGTCTTGTGGAACACCGGCTCGTAGGGCAATGACACGGGACACGTTGGCGGTGTTGGGAGGCGACGCGACGTTACCGAAGATCACTTCGTCGACTTGCTCGGGTTTCAGGCCCGTTCGATCCAGAGCGGCAGTGACTGCAACTCGACCGAGTTCATCGGCAGGAACGGAGCTGAGTTGCCCGAATGCCTTGGCGAACGGAGTTCGCATGCCGCCAATAACGGCGAGGGGTTCGGGTAATGTTTCCCGTGTGCGTTTCATGATCGACCTTCCGCATTTCTACGCGTAGGTCACAGCGAGACGAGTTCGGAGTTGTTGAGCTCTCGGTGTCTTCGCTTGTCAGGGCTACGCGATTTGGACTCGTGATGCAGATCTCATTCAGTGGCGTATCCAAGTTCAATTGTGATTCTTGCTCCCATTGGCTTGATCCCTACCGATCAGCAAGGACCATGCCAATGAGGTGACTGTTTGACCGATCAATCGGCCTTCGCCGGTTCTGCTGCTTCTGTCGTCGAATCTGTCTCAGTAGTGGATTCTGTCGACCCGTCGCGCAGTTTGCGGCGTAAGACCTTGCCGAGGAAATTGCGAGGCAATTCTCCTTCAATGATCTCCAGGATCTTCGGCACCTTGTGATGTGCCAGATGCTCTTTCATGTAAGTCTGAAAGTGATGTTGGTTGAAGTGCGATTTGCTCTTCACTGCGACAATTGCCTTCACGATTTCTCCACGTTGACGATCCGGCACTCCGACGACGGCAGCATCTTTGACGTCGTCATATTGTTTCAGAACGTATTCCACGTCGTTTGGATAGACGTTAAAGCCGCTGGTGATGATCAAATCTTTCTTGCGATCGACGATCTTGAAGAAGCCGTCCTGATCACAGGTTGCCAGGTCTCCCGTAAACAGCCAGCGGTCTTTCAACACGTTGGCCGTGGCTTCCTCGTTGTTCCAATAGCCCAACATGACTTGAGGGCCCCGGACTATCAGTTCACCGACTTCGCCAGGTGGAAGAATGTGTTCCCCTGTTTCAGCGTCGACGATTCTTGCTTGGGTATCTGGTAACGGGAAGCCAATCGTCCCGATGCGAGCGTTTCCATCAAGCGGACCGGCATGAGTCACAGGACTGCATTCCGAAAGCCCAAAACCTTCGACAACCTGCGCACCGGTAAATTCAGCGAATTCAGTGGCCGTTTCGGGCATCAGTGGAGCCCCTCCCGAGATGACCCACATCAACGAACGGACGTCCCATTTGCCGGGATTGTCCCGCAGTCGCTGGTTCAACACATGCAACATGGCAGGTACTGCCGGAAAGACACTCGGTCGCGCCGACTTGATCAAATCCAAGACTGTTTCTGGCTGGAAGCGATGATGCAGGACCAGCGTCGCTGCCATCGCGATGCCTGAGGTCGCGCACGTCGAGAGACCATAACTGTGGAAGAATGGAATCACGGCCAGGAATGTGTCGCGGCCGGTTCGATTACCACACCACGCCTTCAGCTGCAACGCGTTCGCCAGCAGGTTGGCATGTGACAAGGTCACCGCTTTCGGATGCCCTGTCGTGCCACCTGTGGGAAGGATGTACGCTGGCGATTGCGATTCGGCGTGAACCGGATCGGCAATCGGCTCGTGATGAGGGATCTCTGCGGCGAAATCTTTGAATTCAATGTGCGAATCGACGTGCAAACCACGTTTCTGCAGGCACGCAGCGCGATACAACAGTCGCTTCATCGTGTGTAAACGCGACGCGATCGAACAGGTCAGGATGCGACTGGGGCGGTGCTTGCCTTGGGTGGCGAGCGGAGCCAGTAGATCGAGCGCGACGATCAACTTGCAGCCCGTCGCGGACATCATTTCATCGATTTCGCCTGCGACCGACAGCGGACTCAGCGAGACCACGATGCCGCCAGCCATCCAGATGCCGTACGCGGCGATCAGGTATTCCGGGACATTGGGCAGCAACAAGCCGACTCGATCGCCAGGCTGGATTCCGAGAGACTGGAACAAGGACGCCGCACGACGGGCCTGTTCATACAGTTCTTCGTAGGTAGTGCGCTCGTCGAAGTAGCGAACGGCAAGGCGATGTGGAAAGCGTTCGGCCGTGTTCTTCAGCAGCCACCACACCGGCTCTTGAGGATATTCCAAGTGGGCAGGTGTACAACTCGGATACTGCTTCAGCCATGGGGCAGCAGTATCTTCCAACGCAATCCGATCTTGAGCAAATGAAATGGACATGGTTGCATCCCTCTCTTTTCCATCAATCGCATCATGTGGTCCATCAAAGGTGAACTGGAAGCAAAACGGATACCTAATCTCTTCAACGATCAATACGCTTCAAAAGATCAAATCGTGGGGACGCACCCCAAATCACTTTCACGAACCGTCGACCAGCCTTCGACTTACGTGTGGGTCGAATTTCCACACTGGAGATCTTCGCCTCATGTTGTTTCCTTCGTTTATCTAAGTATTAACCACCTGAGGTGACCGGCAAGATGTAACCACTCGTATATTGCGAGGAATTCATCGATTGGGCTGTCCTTGGACGGAACTCGCAGCAGTCGCACTACTTTCCGCCAATGCCGGTGTTCAAGAGGATTGCGAAAACATTCCAGAAGTCGTTCTGGCGTCAACGTTTTCTGCCGATTACACTGTTTATCCTTATGCGTACGTTTCGGCAGCGATCTCCGACACCCATCCGTTCCACCCGAAAGGGGAATTCGGCCCTGGATTACATGCTGATTCTGGCAGCGATGCTTCCCATCGTGTTATTCATCACGGTGAAAGGGAAAAGAATCATGCAACTTGTCTGGGAAATGTTATGTGTGCAGATTTCGTGGCCTTTGATGTAAGATTGAGAAATCGGGATTACTGACCACAAGTGCGCCAACGCGCATCGAAAACAGTCAAGGGTGGAGATCAAAGACCATGCAGCAATTCTCTTGGCGCAAACTGATGCTGCGAGTGCATCGCGACGAGCGAGGCGCCGTCAGCCTGGAAACGATTCTGATCGTCGCAGCCATCGCGCTGCCGATCTTGATTTATCTGATTAAGTTCGGCTGGCCGAGCATCAAGAAATACTTCGAATCCGGGATGCAGAACCTGGAGAACGAAGGGAAC
Source organism: uncultured Schlesneria sp. (assembly GCA_903840265.1). Lineage (GTDB taxonomy): Bacteria > Planctomycetota > Planctomycetia > Planctomycetales > Planctomycetaceae > Schlesneria. The sequence goes on from CAIMFH010000025.1 coordinate 132,204, forward strand.
AACGTCACGACCGGTGGCAGCGGAACGGGCTCTAATTGATTTGAGGCCTCGGTGACGTTGACCGTGGGGATTGTCGTCACGCTCGTGCTGTTGCTGATGGTCGCGACAGTGACCGATGTGCGCGATCAGATCATTTATAACTGGAACACGTATCCCGGTATTGTACTGGGATTCGTGCTCCGCTGGTTCGATGGTGGCGCGGCGGGGATCGAAGATTCGTTTAAGGGATTCCTGGTCTGCGGATTCCTGATGCTGGTCTGTTTCGTCTTGTTTCAATTAGGTGGGGGCGACCTGAAGCTGATCGCCATGATGGGAGCGTTCCTGGGATTCGAACGCGGTATCGAAGCATTGTTGTGGACTCTGGTCCTCGGAGGCATTCTGGGATCGGTGGTGGTGGTCTGGCAATTAGGGTTTCTCAACATCGTGACAGGGACCGTGCGACACTTGGTGAAGATGTGGCAGGCGCGTGGTTGGGTTCCACTGGACGCCGAAGCCCGGCGGCCGCTGAAGCAAACGCTGTTTCTGGCACCGGCAGGGTTAATTGCCGTTTTGATCGTGACCTATGACATCTGGCGACAGGGCCTCTTGCTGTAAGCGGCTCATCACAAATCCGGCAGCAGACGACTTGTCCTTCAGGAGATGACCGCGGCCGTGCATCGCGAAATCCTCATCGCCTGTCTCCCTTGCTTCATCGTGCTGTGCGCGTCGATGATCGTGCTACGATTGCTGTTAGCGGTCGGTGCGTCGTCCTGGAACTGGCGGCGGTTGCGACAAGTCCACTCGTGCCAGCGAGGCGGCGTTCAATCGCTGGCCTTCGTGCTGACGATGCCGATGTTCATTATGGTGATCTTGCTGATCGTGCAGGTCAGCCAGTTGATGATCGCGCAGATGGTCATTCACTACGCGGCATTCGCGGGGGCTCGCTCGGCGTCGGTCTGGCTTCCCGCGGCGATCGATGATCCAAGTCAGCTGGAATTGAGCGCGTACTCCGAAGTCGAAAACCGAATTGGGCAGCAGCCCACGTCGACCGATGGCGAGTTCACCGACTATGAAGTGACATCTTCAGTCACCAGCGAAAAGCTGTGGAAAGTCCGCGCAGCCGTCGTTCAGGGCCTGATGCCGCTATGTCCTTCTCGCAACCTGGGAATGCGTGGTCAGATGCCTTATCTGACGAACCTCGCTATGGCAAATCAGCAGGTCTATGCCACGCTGCTCCCGTCCTCTCAATCCAATACTCAGCTACCCAATCGAATCGCGAACAAACTGAACTATGCCGACCAGAACACGCGTGTGATCGTCGAATGGCGGGATTCCTACGATCCTAAGGGGCGAGATTCATTGAACTTCATCTCGTACAACCCGCGAAACCACACCTGCCCCGATCCGGAGCGGCAGTCGGCCTTTCGCGAGGCGGAAATTGGCTGGCAGGACCCGATTACCGTTTACGTGATCCATCAGTTCGCCTTGCTTCCGGGTCCAGGCCGACTGCTAGCAAACCGGATCGTTCGCTCGGATGGCCTACCAGATCGTGTGGCGGCCCGGATCAATGCCGTCAGTCTGGATGCCTCGAAGACACTGTACACGACTCAGATCCAGGCGGCCGTGACGATGACGTGTGAAGGCTGGAAGTCCGTCAAGCCGGTCATTCAACCTCGATATGCCCTGCCGACTCAGTGATGATTGTCAAAGAATCCAATATGAAGTCACGACCTCACCCATCGAATCCCGCCGGCAACGGACGTTGTCGCGAGATTTTGCGTTGGTGTCGTGATCGGCTGATCGGCATGCATCACGACCAACGCGGCGCGATCAGCGTGCTGTCGGTCTTCGCGATTTTCATGTTCACAATCCTGCTGGTCCTGATCGTCAACGTCGGTCGGCAGATCGACGACAAACTGCGAATGCAGAACGCGGCCGATGCCGCAGCCTACTCCGGCGCGTCTGTCATCGCTCGCGGGTTGAACGCCATCGCGTTCAGCAACCATCTGGAATGCGAAACATTTGCCCTGGTCGCCTACATGCGAGAAGGCCGAGATCGCAAGTCCGAAAAGTTTGTCCCCGAGATCCTCGATGCCTGGCTTGCGGTTGGCAACAAGTTTGCGAACGGCACAGGAACGCAGGAGAAGTCTCAGAAGTTCAAGCTGATGGGCAAGGCCATCGTCGCGAAAGTGCCGATTGAACGACAGATGGTGCAAGAGTTCAGTCAGATGGCGTTCAACGAATCTCGGCTGACGCTTCCCTTGTTCGAGTTCATCCTGGCGGGACCAGACTTTGAGAATAGCGCCGGCCTTCCAGATCGTTCTTTCGAAGGAGGTTTCATCCCCCGTTTCCAACGGGCCGTCCTGCAGACTGTTCCTTACATCGCCAGTGTGGCAACCGACGAACTGACACAGCGCTATGGAACGACGACGAAGTCGCAACACCGCAACCAGGACTTACGAGGCCTGCTGTGGGCAACAGATGTCACTGTGGTAGGAACGCGCAACGAGGCCGCGGCGACCACTCGGACGATACCGATTATCGATCCCTCTCGATTCGGTCCGGATGCGGCACAAGTCGGAGATGTCGTCCCGCCCAGTTGCCCGACGTGCTACTCCTGTTCGGAATGCATCAGTCGCAAGCTGCGATCGCAATTGGCTCATCAATATGTCAATGCTTGGATTCGGCACTGGCTGAGCCCTTATTTCGAATACCCGGACGACGGCACGCCCGACTATGGGGCGACATCGGCCAAGATGTCGAACTACATCAATTTCTGGCGAGTCTACGCATGTGCGAATTTGAACTCGCTGCTCGAAAACGAATATCCTCACACAAACCTGCCGTTCGTCATGCGCGACGCGCCGACTCGACCTTATAACGGTGGCCCGCCCAGGGACTACGATATGACCAAACCCTGGGACTTTGATGGGTGCGTGCAGACGCCCGACCAGCCCGATCGCCCCTGTCGGCCCGCCAATCCGATCACGCAGCAGACGCTGGAAGGATCGTACACATTCGTCTCGGCGGTCTATTGGCCGCATCAGAAGCCGATGTTCCCGGGTCTGTTTAAGAACCCTCAAGAACGAGACAGCCAGACGTATGCGACGGCCTTCGCTCAAGCCGCTATCTTTCCACCCCGCGGACGTTTCTCGCGAGTGAATGCGGCGCGTCAATGGCCTGAAAATGCCCCGTGGGTCCACCTCTATCCGTGCCCGCCGAATGGAACCTGTTGTGCGAATCTCTACGACCTGGCACCAGGATCGTGGGATCAATACTCGCTGTCGAACACGAACCCATCGAATATTCAGGTCTGGTGGCATCTGCCGCCGTTTGCGATTGAGAACCGGTGGGAACAGTATGGTCAGTGGGATTCGTTCAATCAGAACTGGACAACCAAGCTGGTCCCGGCGACCGCCGCCAATGTGCCCCAGATTCTCTCGCAACATCCGGGCCCCCATCTCAATGGTGCTCTCTCAGGTTATCAGCCGCCCAATCTACAAAATGTCTCGGTACAACAGTTCCACCTCGTGAACACTCACTGAGATTCTGAAACGAACCATGCATCGCTGTCGCCAACCAAACCGATTCGAGCCAGGGCCGCGTGCCACGTTCCATCGACGACGCGGGCTGGCTCCGCTGGAGTTAACGCTCGCGCTGCCGATGCTGGTCTTCCTGATGGCGTTAATGATCGACTTTGGCGTGGCCGGAGCCTGGAAGGTTCGAACCCAGGCAAACACGCGTTACGCCGCCTGGCGAACCGTGAACGCGCGGACTGGCGAATACAATCCGACTCCTCGCTATTGGCCAGCTAGTGCCCCGCTGACCACGAATGCCGGAATGGACCTGCCGCAAACCAGCCAGCTTTGGGACGCACAGCCGGCGCTCCTCTGCCCCTGTATCCGTGGGCCACAACTGACCGCTCCCAGTGCGCAAGTCGCCGTAAATGTGCCGGGGCGAATGGAGATGGATGGGACCGTGCTGCAAGGCAATGCCATCCTCGAAAGACCGGTGCCGTTGCTAAAGACAGCTCTGCCCGGCGGGAAGTTCCGGTTCAACCTGAAGCAAGATGTCTTCGACAATCAATGGCAGTTTTATTCGCTGGGAATCGGTTGGAATACGGATATCCGAGCGGATGTCTGGTGGGATATTGAGCATTCGGACCTGTCGTCACTCGACGGAGCAGTCGATTCCAGTCTGCAAATGTTGAACGCCAACTTGCAGGTGTTGCAGTCCAATCCGAACCAGCAGGACCTGTACCCCCTCGACAACGATGACGAATTCAAGCGGTACGAGAGTTGGCGACCGCCGGACTTCTATCCGCGATTGAGCGGCATGTGCGAATCGAATCCGAACACCGTCTATACCAGCATCGTCTCGCGCCTGCATAAAGACGGAAGTCCGAACCACGGATCGTTGCTCAGCCGCATCGATAACCTGCCATGTACGATGTCAGGCAGTTTTGAGGACCTCTACAAGAAGTGGATCTGTGAACTGGAAATGTGTGGTTTTAGCGACAATGGCATCGATCCCTTGCGTCAACGCTACAAAGATCTGGCTCAGTTCATGCAGGCCCAAAAATGCAACGGGGCACCGAGCGGCCAGTTAACGCGCTGCGAGTGTCCTGAAAAGACGAACTGCGCTTGCCCGCCGTCACCAATTGGAGTCGGCCATTGAGTTCCCCCGCGCCCCCGGCTCCATCACTCGGTCGCCGGCTGACTCGGCGGGCCGTCGATTTGTTGGTCATGGGGTTTGTGTTGACAGTCGGTTTGTCTGTCGGTCGCCAACTGATCGATTGGTGGCGCACTGACCCGAGTTCGTTGACGCCCGATTTTTCAGGACTGACGGCAGTCGATCTCGATTGGAACCACACGCCCGTCACGCTGCGGTTCGGGGACTCGGCAACGGCGATGGAACGACGCCCGTTTCAAGGGGAACGCAAGCAACTGGAAGAAGAACTGACGCGAATCGGTCAATCGCTCGTCTCGGCCAGTGAAACTCCAACGCAACCAATCGAAGAAGCGGAACAAGGCTGGCTGACGGCGCTGGAGTCCACTCCGGCGGTCCTGTGGGATTCGTCGCTGGGAAACGTCTATCGCCGCAAAGAACCGTTGCCATCCTTCGTGGCGACGCGATTTATTGAGGGGTCCAGTGATGAAGCGGGCCAGCAGCGAATCGTCGCCTGGGGACTGGGCTTTCCCACATCACCGGGGGATTGGACGATTTACGTCTTCCGCCCCGATTCGGCCCGACCCACGCCAGCAACACCCTCTTTTCTGAAGTTGCCCGACAATTCACGCAACATCACTGATCTGCACGGGGCCGACGGGTGCCGGTGGCGAATCATCCAGGGTCGCGGCGACATCGCCGGTTGGGTACAACACTTCGAAGTTCAATACGGTCAAAAGTTCGTCGTCTCCAAGTCGATCAGTCCCCAAGCAGCCAGTTTAAAAATCCGACGCGACCAATTTGTGACCGACATCCAGATTCGGCGTGAGCCCGATGATCGGTTGACGGGGGTGATCTGGTCTGCGCCTGAAAGGAAATCGCAATGAAGGGTGTCCAAGGATTGCTGTTGTCGCTCGGCTTGGGGCTGGCCGGTGCCATCTGCAACTGGATGTACTTGGAACGCCTGGCGGGCAAGGAAAACCGCGTTTCCTTTATCGCGATTAAGGCCGATTACCAGATCAACATTGGCGATACGCTACGCGAAGATCAGTTGGCGAAAATCGACATCCCGCAAAGCGCGGTCGGCAACCTCGATCAAGTGGCCCCTCGCTGGAAAGACCTGTCGCTCGTTGTCGGCGCCACTTCAACTCGCAGCTACCGCGGCGGCGAACTGGTGCTACAGCAGGACATCCGCACGCCGGGTGCGAAAGACCTGAACGAGAAAATCGGCAAGAATGAAGTCGCGATCTGGATTCCGATCGATATGCGGACGTTCAACTCGGCGCGCGTGAACCCCAACGACGAAGTGTCGTTTGTTCTGCCTCGAGTCGGTGGTCCAACTCAGATTCCAGTCGCCGATAACAATCAGACCCCTCCGACCAACTCGAACAGTGAAATTGTCGGCCCCTTCCGGATCCTGGAGATTGGCAATCGAACAGGTAGACCAGAAGTCCAACGGGCGGCGGGAGCACGGCAATCGATCGACAGCTCAATCACCGTAGTCGCCAAGCTCGAAAACGGTCGCCTAGACGCCAAGAGCGAACGAGTGACCGAGTACATGCGCTCGACGAAGTCACAGGGCCTGCAGGTAATTCTGCATCCGAAGAACTAATTCCAACTCTGGTCTTCAAGACTGGATGCGGAGAACCGAACAATGCGCAGTAGTGTTTCCGCCAACAAGTGCCGGCGATGTCAGAACACAACGTCCTTGATCGCCTGTTCCGGGCAAATACAGCGTGGGACTGTAGTCGGGGGAGATAACGCGAATCAGGTTCGCTTCTTCGAGCAGCGAGAGTGTGCGAAAAACCGTAGCTCGGCTCCCTAAATCATGGAGAAGTTCACATACTTGGTCCGCGTCGAAGGCTTCCGTTAGTTCCAGTATGGCCTGTGCAATGGATTCACGCTGGGGAGTGAGCCGCATTTCTTTTGATTCGAGTAGACTGCGCAGAATCGTGATTGCGTTTGGGATGTCCACAAGTGCGTTGATGTTTGGCGGGCCATGCAGCCACTTGGCTGATTCTCTTGGCTTCAGCAGTTTACGGAAACCAAGGCTGAGCCGCCCCATGGTCCATCGCGCATTGATGTCTTGCAAAGGACGGATGTGCAACTGCTCATTCTCATCCCGATACTGCATCGCATCAATACCGAGAGGGCCGAAGTATCCTAGGCTTTGGATGCGCCGAGCCGCTTGTAGCGCGATGTCGATTGCCAAGCCCCAGTCGGACGGACGCAGGACGACGTGAGTCTGCTCAGTGACCAGCGAAGGAAGCCTGCTGCCGCTGTACTGGCCGCGGTCATCCGCGATCATAGGGACGACCTCCAACAACTGAGGTTCGCCCTCGCGCGAGATGTCGATCTGGATACCGACTTCGCTGATTTTTGTGACCCAAGGTTCGAAGAAGACGATACCATTGCCCGTCAGTCGCTTCTCAATCCAGCTTCGATCCGCTCCTTGCGGGATTCCGCTGCCAAGCAGTCGCTCACGACCGGACATGCCAAACTCTGCTTTGATGACCCAGCGAGAACCGGCATCGTGCAAAGCAACGTAACGCTCGATCTGGTCGATCGATGTCGCTTCGCCGGAGAATGGCAGGCCGACGCGCCATTCTTGCTCGAGTTCCGACGAGAGCCGTCTCGAGTTGGCTGTGCGGACCGCTTGATCTGGCGGGTCATTGCGAACCCAACCGTGGCTATCACATAACTTCCGGATGTCATCGGTCCAACCCCACGGGATGCACTCCACGCCGGAAGGAATCTCATCGAGCGAAATGATTGGGCTGACTCGCGGCAGCCCGTTTCCAACGGCCTCCTCGTAGAAGCTCGGTTCAATTAGTTCGGGCGTCCAGAGGTAGTCGCCATCGTCGGCAATCGCCAGCCAGGATGTCGCAAGTTCCGCGTTCAGGCGTTGCAGCTTCGCGGGCAACTGGCGACCGGGGGCAGCTAGGCGATGCTCAAAATCGAAGTTTCCAATAAACAGTCGCGGCATGATCAACTCAGTCGGGCGAAACAACCGCCGGTGAAGGCTCTCGCGGCCAGATCACGATCAATGCTAGCAAGGCGAGAAGTGGCATCCAACAGACTGTCGACATTCCATAAGCATAGGCGAGGCCTTTGCCCACGTCTGGCGTCTGATCGACGAAGTGGCCGAACCGCCAATGCCATAGCGAAGGAAAGATCCACGCGATCGTTCCCAGAGTTCCCGAGACCTTGCCCTGATGAGCCACGGAAAGCTCTTGAGTGAATGTGTAGTAACAGGGGAACAGGCCGAGCGAACCAACGCCGACAATCATCAGAACAGCCACGAGGGCTGGCCCCTTGGGGAGCAGTGGTATCAAGCCACCGGATGCCACCAACAGCGAACAGACACCAAAAATGGTGAGTCGCGACTTATGTGCAGTCAACCCGCGGCGACATAGCCAGGCTGTCGCGAAACCGGCTGAGATACAACCAACATCCGTCATCACATTGAACCAGAAGTTCAGATCCAGGCTTTCAAGCTCACTGTAACCGCGTCCTCGAATCAAGAACTTCTGCATCCAGACGCGGAACTGATGCCAGCAGAGATTGATTGCGATCACCATGATGACTAGTGCAATGAATTTGCGTGAGCAAACGACATTCAAAAACGACTGAGGCGACGCGGCATCGCTGGCCGCGTCGCTCCGTTGGTCTGCGGATGTCGCTTGGAGGTCTTGATTCCACAGTGAGATCAGCCAGAGAATTGCCCATACAACGCCGATCGCTCCGACGATCTGAAAGGCGGGTCGCCAGCTTCCCGGTCGATCGTCAACGACCAGCGATCTAATAATGAGCGGCGTCACCATCGCCCCGATCGCGGTCCCGCTTTGCAAGACGCTGTTGCCGAGCGTTCGTTTGGACGATGGGAGCAATCGTTGCGTCGTCTTCAAAGCGCAGGGCCAATGCCCAGCCTCGAATAACCCCAATAACAAACGGCAGGCAAGTAACCCGGAGAAGGTGGTGACAAGACCTGTCGCAAATCCCATCGTCGACCAGAGCAGTAGGACAATCGGGTACAGCCACTTCACATTCGTCCGGTCCGCGATGATACCGAATAATGTCGCCCCCGTTGCGAATGCCAAGCCAAAAGCCATTTCGAGCGACCCATAGCCCGCCTCGGTCAGCTTGAACTCCCGCGTGATCCGCTCGGACGTGTTCGACAGAGTCTGGCGATCCATGTAGTTGATGGTGCTGGCCAGCAGCAGCAAGAAGCAGATCCACCAAACCATGGCCTGCGAACGTTCGGGGGGAGCAGACACACGTCACCTCAAGGGAGAAGGCGATTGCAAATTGCGAATTGCAAAATGCAAATTGAAAATTGGAACAGCCAAAGAGGAGTGGTGTTCCCTTACCGGTACTCTTCAATTTGCAATTTGCAATTGTCACTTTGCAATTTGCAATCTCTTCCTTTTACCCCCACGAGTGTCCATCCCAGGCGATCACCTGCTCGAGGAACTGACTCACCCCCGTCGAGAATGTCTGGAACAGGTATTCCCCTTTTTCAGGGGTCGCAAATTGCGGGCTGCCGATGTGGCCGGGGACGGTTCGGTCTTTGGTGATCCAGCCGCGGTAGGCTGGTTCGAAGGCGAAGCCGAACGGGACTTCCTGCAACTTCGTGATATCTTTCACCAAGTGCGGAGCCAGTCGCAGGATCATTGAGGTTTCCCATTCGCAGGCATGCCCCATCTGCGACTGCACCAGATCGGAGCGCCCCTGGTTTGGATTGGCGCTATCCCAATAGGTGGCGAACAGCAGCAGCAGATCTGTTCGCGTACGATGACGCTGGCGGGCTTCGAAGATCGCCTGCTTGCCAGGTGTCGTGTTGCCGCCATGACCATTCAAGAAGACGATTCGCTTGAAACCGTGCGTGATCAGGTTGTCTGTCAGATCGTTCAGAAGATCGAGGTAGACGCGTGGAGTGGCTGATAATGTGCCAGGGAAGTCGATGTGGTGATGCGAGTTGCCCAGCCACATCAGCGGTGCAACCAGAACTTTGTCCTGCAGGGTGTCACCGACTCGCCGGACAACTTCCCCCAGCAGCATGCTATCGGTGAAAACAGGAAGGTGATGCCCGTGCTGTTCGAGAGCGGCGACGGGGACGACGACAGGAAGATCGCGCGATAACTTGTCGACCTCGGACCAGGTCAAATCGGTCAGATTCATGCGGAGCCTTCAAGAGACTGGCGGGTGGGGGTAGCGGGGGAATCGGCGTCATCATTTGACGGGGCAAGTCTCCATCCCGCAAGCACACGCATCAAGTTTTTCTGACGCGACCGCCGGATCGCTGGCAATTGGCCGATCGAAACCGATACTGGTCGTAGAAACTTAAGGAGCCCAGACAATGACCACCTCTTTTCCGCACGAGTCGCCGATCATGGCACCCTCGATGCTGAAGTGTGACTATGCGAATTTGCAGCAGGAAATTGATCGGTTGGCCGCAGCGAATACGCATTGGCTGCATTGGGATGTAATGGACGGCCATTTCGTCCCGAACCTGTCGTACGGTGCCCTGCTGATCGAAAGCATCCGCGCGAAAACCAAGGCGTTTTTTGACGCGCACCTGATGATTTCGGACCCCGCCCGCTACCTGGACGACTACATCAAAGCGGGATGCGATGCGATCACATTCCACATCGAAGCGGCCCCCGACCCGACCGAAGTGTTGAAACGGATTCGCGCCGCTGGCAGAAAAGCGGGTTTGGCCATCAATCCAGGGACTTCACCCACGCAAATCGAGCCATTTTTGCCGATGTGCGATCTGGTGCTGCTGATGAGTGTGGAGCCCGGTTTTGGCGGGCAGAAATTCAAGCCCGAGGCGTTGGAGAAGGCGAAGTACCTGAAACCACGTTTGGCGCCGGGGACTTTGCTGTCCATCGACGGCGGAATCGGGTTCGATACGATCGGCTTGGCCGCCGCCGCCGGTTGCCAGGTGTTTGTGGCAGGCAGTGCCATTTTTGGCGAACCCGATTATACTTCCGCAGTTCAAAACCTGCGGCGGCTGGCGGGTCATGTCGGCTGAATTGTCGACTAGATTCTTTTGTCACGGGATGAACGCGTTTTGCACGCTTGATTTCGGTGAGCGACCAACGGAAGCGGTGATGTCAGCTTCCGGGCGGTAGCTCGATTTGGGTTGAGGGCACTGCCCTCATTAGAAGGCCTGTGGGATGAGTGCTGTCACCATGAGCGATGCCGATCAGAGCGGTGAAGTCCCGCGCAAAAAACGCGGCGTGCCCGAAGGGCTGTGGATTTCCTGCGAGGATTGCAAGAACACCGTCTTTCGGAAGCAGGTCGAAAAGAACCTGTTCCTCTGTCCGGACTGTAACTATCACTTTACGGTGCCGGGCCGAATTCGAATCCAGCAACTCCTGGACGAAGACAGCTTCGAAGAATGGTTCACAAACCTCAAGCCGAAAGATCCGCTGAGCTTCGTCGATACGAAGCCGTACAAGGATCGATTGATTGCCGAGCAGAAGAAGTCGGGTTTAACGGAGGCGTGCATTGCCGGTCGCGGATACATGCGCGGTCGACCGCTGGTCTTCGCTTTGACAGATTCGTCGTTCATCATGGGGAGCATGGGATCGGTCGTCGGCGAGAAGCTGACCCGATCGGTCGAAGAGGCCACGCGACTGAATCTGCCGCTGGTGATCTTGAGTGGATCAGGTGGTGGGGCTCGTATGCACGAAGGGATCTTGTCACTGATGCAGATGGGCAAGGTTTCGGCTGCTCTCGCCAGATATCACGATGCGGGGGGGCTGTTCTTATCCGTGCTGACCAACCCGACGATGGGGGGCGTTGCCGCCAGCTTTGCATCGCTAGGCGATATCATCATTGCGGAACCGGAAGCCTTGATCGGTTTTGCCGGACCTCGCGTCGTTAAAGCAACCTGTAAGATCGACCTGCCAGCGGGCTTTCAGACGAGTGAATTCCTGCTGGAACACGGGTTCATCGATCGGATTGTTCCTCGACCAGAACTGCGGACAGAAATCTCGCGCATGATCGACTACTGCGGGATGTAAGAGGGATGAAACGCTGCGTTTGATTTCCTGAATTCTCGATCGCCTGCATCACCTGCTTCGGACGTTGTTCATGCTCGAATTCTTCAAGAAGCTGATGCAGGGCCGATCCAAAGTGCCGAAACTGGACGTCACCAAACGCTTCCAGTTAGTCAGTCGCGTTGGCCAGGGAAGCATGTCGAAGGTTTGGCGTGCCGTTGATGGCTACAACGGTCGCACAGTCGCTTTGAAGTTGCTGGACATCGAAAAGACCAAACGCCTGGAAGCTCGCTTCAAGGGAATCAAAACCCCGAAGCCGACTGAAGGTGACGTCGCCCTGAAGCTGAAGCATCCCCACATCGTCCAGACTTTCGAAGTGGGAATCACGACCAATAACGAACAGTACCTGGTGATGGAGTTCGTGGAAGGGGTCAGCCTAAGCTATCTGGTGGATGTCCAGAACGAAGTCATGCAGCGCAACCGCCTGAAATTCATGATCGAACTGGGCGAGGCGATCGAATATTTTCATCGCCAGAACTGGATCCATCGCGACATCTGTCCGCGGAACATCCTGCTCGACACAGACTACTCGATCAAGCTCATTGATTTCGGTCTGGTCGTCCCGAATACCCCCGAGTTTCAAGCTCCCGGGAATCGTACGGGGACCGCCAACTATATGGCCCCCGAGTTGATTAAACGGCAACGAACTGACCAGCGAATCGACATCTTTTCGTACGCGGTCACCTGCTACGAGATGTATGCCAAGAGACTCCCATGGGAAGCGGCCGAGACGTTGGATGCAGTTGTCCAGCACATCAACAATCCTCCCGAAGATCTAAAGCGCCATTGCCCTGACATCGATCCGCGAGTGGCACACGTGATCATGAAAGGTCTCTGCGTCGAACCGCGCGACCGCTGGCAGACGATGGGACAACTGCTTGAAAAGCTACGCGAGGTGCGTGCGGACGAGACGGTGAAACCAGCACCAGCAGCGAAGCCGAAGCCAAAGAGCAAGTAAACAAATTGCGATCTCTCCGTTCGGCCTGACTCACCAAACAGCGTCTTCGCTTCGGATGGACGCCAATTCTGCCTCCAATTCTTTCACGCGTCTCTCAAGCCCCTCGATCACCGGCGCGATTTGATTCTGTGAAAACCGCTTGTGGATGTGCTGGTGACAGTTCACGTCCCAGGCCTCGAGTGTGAATAAAATCGCTCGTTCTACTTTGCCTGGATAGGCGGGGTCGCGAAGCTTTTCAAGCAGAGCCGGGTCACCTTCGACGACCCTAGCCGTCCCCCACAACTTCACTCGCTGACTGTTCGCGTAGTCCATCAAGAAGATGAACGCCTGGGGGTTCTCGGACAGGTTGCCGAGTGTGATGTACTGTCGGTTGCCTCCAAAATCAGCGAATCCCAAGGTGTGATCGTCGATCACTTTTAGAAAGCCCGGTGCTCCCCCACGGTACTGGATGTAAGGCTGGCCCTGAGCGTTGGCGGTTCCGAGGTAGAACATATCCAAGCTCGCTAAAAATTCGGCCAATTCATCGGAAACGGTTGTTTGCCACCCATAACCATTCTCCATCCGCGAGTACTTAACTCGCGAACCTTTTTCTTCTTGGATCGTCTTCACTGCAGGTGTAAAGGCGATGTCACTGGGGAACGCAACCATGGTTATTTTCTCCTCATTTTATTCACCAACACTAAACGGCGCAGAGTTCTCGTGCGCTACTTTCAGTCTCATTTTGTTTGCCACTTGCTTGATTCATGAGATTCCTTGATCGAAGGTAGGCCTTAGCGGAATCTGCCATTGTCACGAGCGCGGCCCCCATCATGATGGCGTCTTTAATAACTAAGCGGCCAGCACCAGACAGTAGCGGGAAGCCGTGCTCGGGACTGCCGAGCGGCTGGACCCAGCACTCAGGAGTTGTGATCAGGAATGACAGCGTCACGAACGACATTGTGAACACGAGGAAACTTCCAACAGCGGCGATGCGGGGCGATGCCGCGTGTAACGTAATCATTGCCCCGTAGGCAACGATCACAGCTCCCAGCCCCTGGGCGAATGGATACGTACCGTTCTTCTCGTGCCATTCCTGATTCGCGGGAATCAGCTCTCCTTCTTTGTTCATATGCTTGCGGTATTCACCCGCGGGCTGATGATAGAAGAAGCTCATGAACGGGCTGTTGGCGACGAACGGGACGATCCCTTCATCTTCATATTTGTACATCTTGAGTGCACCAATCCACACCAGCACGACGACCAGACCGATACGCGTGACCGTGACTCCGACCTTGTCGAAACGAGCTGCCGACTCAAACAAATCATCAAAACTGTTCATGATATTTCTCCATTCACCCGGACGTGGCTTACTTCAATTGAAAACGAATCAGTTGAATCGAATTTCACTTCAATTGGTTTCGGCCAGTTCTGGATCCAGAGCGGGAGCCTTAGGAAAATCGATGTCCGTTCCGGCAACGATATTGAAGTAGTTTGTCAGCACACTTAGAGCTACATGCGCTACAGTTTCGGCAATGTCCGCGTCCGTAAAACCAAGTTCACGCAGGCCATCAACATCCTGATCGTCGACGTGCCCGCGCTGATCAACGACTTTGTGAACGAACTGCAGCAAGGCATTTGTCTTGCCGTCGACGGCGAGCGAGTGACGGCTGTCGCGGATCTGGTCAGCCGTCAGCCCGACCGACCTGGCAATCGTCGAATGAGCGGCCAGACAGTAGTCGCAACCGTTGTCCTGAGAGACAGCGAGGGCAATTTGCTGGCGCTGCTTAGCCGTGAGTGAACCCCTGCTGATACTGTTACTGAACTGAAGGTATCACTCTAAGACGCCAGGTGAGTTCGCCATCGCTCGCATCATGTTGGGAACCATTCCCAACTTCTTCTGGACCGAATTGAATAGCTCTTGAACTTCGCCGGTAGCAGATTCAGTAACGATTTGTGGTAGGCGCGACATCGTGAATTCCTTTGATAAGTTGATTGCCCTGCAAAAACTCAGTCTGGATGGTCCTAAATACAATTCCCGTTCCATCTTCCAATTAATTCATAAGAACCTCTGCAGTATTAGGTTGCGAACAATTCGAACACCTGCCGATAAAAACGAAATATCGTTACCCGACGATTATTCGTTGTGATGCAGCGAGAATTCGTTATCGTGAGTCGATGCCACTCGTCGGAGATCCGAAACGCATTTTGTTAGAATTGGCCGGGCAACATCATTTGCCCGACCTGCTGCCGCTCGCGGTCCGTCGACTCTCAGAGTCACCGGAAATCGCTCTCGTCCGCATCTGGCTGTTGTTACCGCCGCTCGCTAACGACTGTGGGACGTGTCGCTTGGCAGCGGAATGCCGCGATCGTGAACGATGTCTGCATCTGGTCGCGAGCGCCGGTCGGCCACTCGATGACTCGAAGAGTTCCTGGACTGGGCTCGACGGCAGTTTTCGTCGCTTTCCAGTGGGTGTGCGGAAGGTCGGGCATATCGCGCTGACCGGTCAATCTCTGGAGGTTCCTGACCTGAGTTGCGACTGGGAATGGGCGGCCAATCCGGACTGGGTTCGCGACGAGCAGATCACCTCGTTCGTGGGCCATCCGCTGATCCATCGCGGGCAGGTGCTGGGCGTTTTAGGAGTCTTCGCCCGCGAACATGCCGGCGACGCGTGCATCGAGTGGTTGCGCATGATCACGGACCACTTGGCGGCGGCGATTGCCAATTCGCGAGCCTTGGACGAAATCGAATCGCTCAAGAAAAAGCTCGAACTGGAGAATGAGTATCTTCGCGAAGAAGTCCGATCAAGTGTTTCGTTTGGTGAGATGGTCGGCCAGAGTCCCGCTCTGCAAGCGGTTGTTCGTCAGATCGATCTGGTCGCCCCAACCGACTCGACTGTCCTGATCCAGGGCGAGAGTGGCACGGGGAAGGAATTGGTCGCTCGTGAAATTCACCGCCGCAGCAATCGCGCGAATCGTCCGCTGATTAAAGTGAACTGCGCGGCAATTTCACATGAACTCTATGAGAGCGAGTTTTTTGGTCATACCAAAGGGGCCTTCACCGGCGCGCTACGTGATCGAGCCGGACGCTTCGAACTCGCGGACGGTGGGACATTGTTCCTCGACGAAATCGGCGAGATCCCGCTCGACCTGCAAGCCAAACTGCTGCGCGTGCTGCAGGAGGGAGAGCTAGAACGTGTCGGGGAAGAACGCACGCGCCGTGTGAATGTCCGGATCATTGCAGCGACAAACCGGAACCTGCGAAAAGAGGCCGAAGCGGGACGGTTTCGACAGGATCTGTACTACCGGTTGAGCGTCTTCCCGATGGAACTGCCATCATTGCGGAATCGGATTGAAGACATTCCCGTGCTGGCCGAACACTTCCTCCAACAGTTCGCCAGGCGTTTGGGGCGAAAGCGTCCTCGCCTGAGCCTGGCCATCGTTCAGCAATTGCAGCGCTACTCATGGCCCGGCAACGTGCGTGAGTTGCAGCATGTGCTGGAGAGGGCTTGTATTGTCGCTCCGGAAGGCCGACTGGAACTTGATCTTCCCGATGAGACGGCCAAAAGCCCTATTGCGACATCGCCGCCAGAGTCCCTTGAACGCGTTTTGACTGAAAGCGAAATGCGAGCATCCGAATCCGGCAATCTTCGACGGGCACTCGAAGTCACCGGTGGGAAGATCTATGGCCCGGATGGTGCGGCGGCCCTGATTGGCCTGAAGCCGACGACGTTAATCTCTCGACTCAAAGCGTACGGCATCACTGTCGGCAAATAGGCAGACTTCGTGTCATCGGTCTCGGACCGATCTGGGCAGGAATCACAGTGAATGCCCCGTTGCTCTTGCTGGTCGTCACCCCTATAGTTTTCCCTTCGATACTCTAAAGAGTCCCTTTTAGAATTGAGTGATGTCACGCTCGACCCTGCAGCGAAATACGATCGTCGGTCTGATCGCGAGCATCGTATTGGCGGTGGTCAAGCTTTCGGCGGGGTTGGTGGGGCAATCGAGCGCACTTGTTGCTGACGCCGTTGAGTCATTAGCCGACACGATTGGCTCGATCCTCGTCTGGCAGGCCTTGCGAGTGGCTTCCAAGCCACCTGATGCGAGCCATCCCTATGGGTATGGCAAAGCCGAGGCAGTCGCGGCACTGGCTGTGGGTGGATTGTTGGTCGCCGCGGCAGTGCTCATTGTCGGCGAAGCATTTCATGAGATTTTGATCCCCCACGCCCCGCCAGCCCCCTGGACATTGATCGTGCTAGTCACGGTCATCGCGGTTAAAGAACTGCTCTTTCGCTTTGTAATGCACGGCGCGGACGAGTTTCAATCGGATGCGGCTCGCGCCGATGCGTGGCATCACAGGTCCGACGCGATTACTTCCGCAGCGGCACTGATTGGCGTGTCCGTGGCCATCTGGGGGCGTGTTCTATTCAATCTACCAGAGCTGGTCCTGGCGGACGAAGTCGCTGCGATCCTGGCCAGCGGAATCATCCTGATCACGGCCGTGCGAATGATTCGACCAGCCTTATTCGAACTGCTCGATGCGGTGTCGCATGAGATGGCGGACAAAGTGATGCAAGTCGCGATGTCCGTCGACGGAGTCCGTCATGTCGAAAAGGTGTTCGTGCGGAAGAGCGGTTCGGGGTTTCATGTGGACATGCATTTGCAAGTCGACCCCGAGTTGACCGTTCGAGTTGGTCACGCCATCGCAGGCAAGGTGAAGGCCACCATCAAATCAGAAGTCGCCGCGGTGACGGGCGTATTGATCCACATCGAGCCCGCGCAGGAAATCATCCCGGTCCCGACGCTGCCCCAGCCATGACCCTTTTTGGCGGACCGAGGTCAGGTACTACTCTGATGCCTTTAACTCTCTCGGCCGCCACAGATCGACAAGCCGTCCTTCCGTTGCCGAATTGAAGTCAGACCATTGCGACAAGTCGAGTTCTATTCGTCCGAGTGCGCCGGTCGGCATCGTTTGTGGCTGTCCCGTCAAATGCGAGAGAAACTCTTCCAGCCCTGGGTTGTGTCCGACAAGCATTACCACTGGCAGATCCCAAGGGATACTCTGCAAGACCGATACAAACACGTCGAGCGAGCAATGGTAGAGACGTTCGACATACTCAACGGGAGGCGTACCGTCGATTTCTTCGAGGACCAGTCGCAAAGTTTCCTTCGCCCGAACTGCCGTCGAGCAGAGCACCAAATCCGGGCAACAGTGCTGAGCACCGATTAATTGCCCGATTCGACGAGCGGCTTTGACGCCGCGTGGCTTCAGCGGGCGGTCGTGGTCAGCAAGTGAACTGTCTTCCCAACACGATTTGGCATGGCGCAGCAGCAACAGCTTCTTCACGACGATTCACCTGAACTTCGACAACGGCAGTCCTGTTGAATCACTCGTCGGTTCCAGGTCGCCGATGCGGCTCGAACATCGTCCGTGCTGCGTGGGCCGCCTCGTCAACTGTTTGCACGGCCTTGTTATAAAGCACTTCCTGACTTCTAACGGCAACCCCGCTGGACTTGACCGGCTCGTAGCGACCATCCGGCATCAGGCGACGTGCTTTCACATTGTCCTGAAAATGAGTCTTCAAGATCGTCATCAGTTTCGCCCGGGCTCCTGCATCTTCGACTGGAACCAACAATTCCACTCGGCGATCCAGATTGCGCGGCATCCAGTCGGCACTAGAGATGAACAGACGCTCGTCTCCACCGTGATAGAAATACATGATGCGGCTGTGTTCGAGAAAACGATCGATAACCCCCGTCACTGAGATGTTTTCTGAAAGGCCGGGGACACCGGGACGCAGGCAACAGATGCCGCGAATGTTCAACCGGATCTTCACCCCTGCCTGTGAAGCCTTGTACAGAGCTTCGATCATCTGCTCGTCAACGAGCGCATTCAACTTCGCCTGAATCACGGCCTTTTGCCCGTGCTTTTTACGTTCGATCTCGGCATCGATCATTTCCAGCAGCTTGTCGCGCATCCCGATGGGTGCCATCTCAAGCTGACGGAATCGCTGTGGCTGAGAATAGCCCGTGACTGTGTTGAAGAACGCCGTCGCATCGGCTCCCAGGTCTTCATTGCACGTCATGAGAGAAGCATCGCCGTAGATTTTTGAGGTGATTTCGTTGTAGTTGCCGGTTCCGAAATGCACGTACCGCTGAATCCCTTGCGGTTCGCGTCGAACGATCAGGCAGACCTTGGCGTGAGTCTTCAGACCTTTCACGCCATAGATCACCTGGACTTCGGCGCGTTCCAGATCACGAGCCCATTCGATATTGCGCTGCTCGTCAAACCGAGCCTTCAGTTCGACGATCGCGGTGACGTATTTTCCTTTTTGGGCAGCGCGCTTTAGTGCAGCGACGATCGGACTTTTCGCGCTCGTGCGATAGAGGGTCTGCTTGATCGCCAGGACATCGGGATCGTCAGCCGCGGTTTCGATGAGTCGAATGACGGGATCGAAACTCTCATAAGGATGATAGAGCAGAATGTCTTTTTGCGCGATCGCAGTGAAAATGCTTTCCAACGGGTCGATCTGCGAGGAAGGCTTTGGTGGCCACGGTTCATAGCGCAAGGCATCGAAGCCATGAGAATCGGTCAGTCGGAAAAACGCTGACAAATCGAGCGGGCCCGGAATCGGGAACACCCATTCGTCCGCAACTTCGACTGACGTTTGCAAGAACTCGCGCACAGTGGCACTACCATGATCGGCGACTTCGAGCCGCACACAGGCACTTTGACGGCGCGCGTTAACGATCTCCTGCATTTCAGAAAGCAGGTCGAACGCCTGATCTTCCTGCAGCTCCATATCGGCATTGCGCGTAATGCGGAACGGCACGCACTCTTCGATGACCTCGCCGGGAAACAGTTGTGCCAGAAAACGAATCACCACTTCTTCCAGCAGGATGAAGCTGAACCCACTGTCCGACGGAAGTGTGATAAATCGTTGGCGATTGCGTCCAAACGGAACGATGGCAAACCGAGGCACTTCTGAACCAGCAGCGGGAGCTAGTCGGACACACAGGTTCAGAGATTGATTGATCAGCAATGGAAACGAAGGGACATCCGAATCGGGAAAGAAGACGGGCATCTCGGTGATGACTTTGGCTTCTGCCGACTCTGACGCTTGCTTCTTCTTCGATGTTTTCTTGCGAGCAGGTTTTCCTTCCTCGGGCTTGTTCAATGAGATCGCCAACGGTGTCAGAACCGGAAAGATCTCTTGTTCGAACAATGTTTGAACGTGATGGGCTTGTCGGTCGGTCAGCTCATTCGGGCAGACCCGGTGGAAACCTGCTTCGATGAGCGCAGGCTCCAAGTCTCTCAGGTAGCATTCGTACTGCGCGGAAGCGAATGCATGCATCCGCTCGCCAATCAAATGGAGCTGATCTGATGGAGTCAGCCCGCACGGATCGGAACGAGTATCTCCTTCAGCCTGAACGAGTTGCAGGCTGCCCACGCGGACCATGGTAAACTCGTCCAGATTGGACGCGGTGATGGCCAAAAACTTGAGCCGCTCCAGCAGCGGAATCGACTCGTTGCGCGCTTCTTCCAGGACTCGCTGGTTGAATTCCAGCCAGCTTAATTCACGATTGAAGAACTTAGATTCAGCGGCCATTCGAGAAACTTTACCTTCATGGTCGGATGATTCAATCGAGGACACGACACGATCCTCGCGACCGGTACGGTCGCATCGTGCGCTATACCATGCAGTCTGTCGACCCGCTACTGCAAGCGTAGCCGTTATATCCGCCAGAAGTTACGAATCGGAAACATCTTTTGTAAATTGCCCATATGGTTGACTTCAGCAAATGACCGACGAAAGATGGCGGCAGAATCTGCCGGAAAACTTTTGACCGGGCCCAATGCGTGGTCAATCACGCAGTAGGAGAAATGACCGTGACAACTGACTTACATCCAAGGCGTCTGCGACTGTGGGCGATGTCGCTCATTATCCTTGGACTGGGAATCACGCCACTTCAGGCGCAACAACAGCCGGTGACACAACCAGGTACCGGCGGTTTCTTCAACCAATCGCTGAAGGATGATTCCGGCGAGCACAAGTACATTGTCTTTGTGCCGACGGGATATCGTGCCGACAAACCAACCCCTGCAATCCTGTTCCTGCACGGCGCAGGCGAACGTGGTAAGGACAATCACCTGCAGATCACGGCGGGATTGGCCCCCTTCGTTAATGCGCGAGCCAAGACCTTCCCATTCATTGTCGTGTTCCCTCAGTGTGAATCGACCGAAGCACGTATCCTGGAAGGCTGGCAGGCTGGAAGCCCCGATGCCAATCGCGCTCTCAAAGCACTGGAAGACGTTCAGAAGAAGTACAACGTCGACAAGAAACGCATCGTGTTGTCGGGTTGGTCGATGGGTGGTTACGGTGCCTGGAGCCTGGGTATTGCCGAACCGGATCGCTGGTCGGCCGTCGTCCCGCTGGCAGGGGGCGGTGATGTGAGCAAGGTCAGCGCATTGAAAGATGTTCCCGTGTGGGCCTTCCACGGAGAGATCGACAAGCTCGTTCGACCTGAATCCGACAAACGAATGGTCGATGCCTTGAAGGAAGCGGGCGGAACAGCCACCTATACCGAATTCCCCAATGTCGGGCACTACCTTTGCGATGGGGTCTTTGGCGACGACGCGGTGATCCAGTGGATGCTTGATCCCAAGAAGAATCCCGCCGTTCTGGGTACGAAGCCGCTGGTGAAGCCGATCGATCCCATCACCGTTCCATTCGTTCCTGCCGTGGAAATCCCCGAAGCAGTCGCCATTCGATTAGGAAACGACGCGCTGGCAGCATTGTCCTATTCGATTCCCGCCACAGTTCCCAAGGACATGCTGACGGGTCAATTGAATGACATGTTCGATAGCACGGTCACTCAAGGTCGATCGTTCGGCATTCGGTTCTCCGGAATTTCGTATCGTGCCGATCTGGAACGCGTTTTGACCAAGGGGATCGGCAAAGATCGCCTTCTCGTTCAGATGGGCATTCGCAATGTTGTGCTGGGCATCGGTGGCACTTCCGTTTCGGGCGAGCGTCACTCGGCCCAAGCGGGTCCGATCAATATTATCATTGGTCAACGCGCTCCAGTCTGGCTGAGTTTGGAACTGACGCCCTACATTGAAAATCGCCAGATCCGCCTGAAGCAAGTCGGAGCCAGCTTCCAGATTCCAGCAGATAACTTCTATGTGACGGGGCCAGCCGGCATTTCGACTCAGGGATTCGGGATGACCGAAAGCGCCGTGAGGGATGGGTTGGTCAGTGGCCTGTATGGAGCTCGTGGCCGTATCGAAAACGAAGTGTTGCAGATCGTTCCCGGAATCCTCAAGCAGATCGAAAAGAACCTGGTGCTGCCAGAAACGGGATCACCGGTCTCTTCCTCGGGAGATTCGATTGCCAAGCTCTGGCCGCTGCCGATTTATCCACCACGTTTGCGAGTCTGGCCGGAACAGATCTCGACTGATGAAAACGGACTCTCGATGGTCGTTGGCGTGACAGCCGCCAGCTTGGATCCGTATGGACCCGTCAAGCCGCTGAAGAAGGTTCCCGGAGCCGGTGCGAAGCTGGATCGCCTGCCCAAAGATACGGCCTTGCACGCGATGGTCGCACCGCAAGTGCTCACGCCACTCACTGAAATGGCTGTCGACGCAGATCAATTGAAGCTGGACCTGCTCGATATTCCAGATCCGATGTTTGCGAAGCTGGCTGATCGCGCGACTCTGCAAGAGCTGATTCCAGACTTGAAGCAATATGGTGACGATCTGCAGGTTCGATCAGCTCTGCGAGTTGTTCGGCCGCTCGAAGCTGGCGATCCGATGCAGACCGCTGATAGTGGCGACAAGCAACCTTTTGAATTCCGCGTCAATGGGCTGCAGATCACCATTTCGATCAAGACACCCAGCGATCCGACTTGGAAGCCGTGCGCTGTCTTCGAGTTGAATATTGCCGAACAGGTTCGCGCGACTCTGAAATCGCCCGCTCACGATGTCCGAATCGTGAGTCTCGATTGGCAGCAGGATACCAGCGTGACGGGGACATCGAAGTTCGCTGACGGATACAACGCGAAGGACAGCAAGATTGACACGGACGGCTACATCAATCAGTTCAAGCAGGCATGGAAGACGTTCAGCAAAGGGACGACGGCCGCCTCGATGGAAGTTCCTGATCTGAAGATCGGCCCCTCACGATTGCGTCTGCACGACTTGAACTGGAAGTCGCCGCTGGTCGAAGTAACCTATCGGCTGGCACGGATCAAGATTACGAATCTCAGCAAAGAAGCGTTCACGTACGAAACTAAGGCCCCGACCAGCCCTTGGGGCGAACCGCTGACCCTGAAGCCGGGCGAATCGCATGAATTCGATCTCCCCTACCCGCTGACTTATCGTCGCAAAGGGGCATCTGGTGCGATGGAAGTCTATACGCTGGAAACGGGATCGCATTCCGAATTCCGCGTGCCACTGGCAGGAGGGGCTCCTCGGCTGTATGCCGCAAATCGGCCTACAGAAACGAAATAGGAAACCAAACAAGATGCCTGGATAAATCTTGATTGACCTGCGGCATCGTTGATGAATTTCGAATCGGGCGAGGAAATCTGATTTTCTCGCCCGATTCTGCTTTCTTGTGCAAGAAACCCGGTCGCCTGTTGTGTCTACTATGAGCGCTATTGCAAGCGTTGGCTTGCTTCGCTCGAAGAGGCGACGACCGGAGATGCACGGTGACATCGATTCCCGAGACTCGACCGAGCTTGCTGATTAAGTTGCGAGATTCGCGCAACCAGCCCGCCTGGAACGAGTTCCTCGAAATCTACGAGCCGCTGATCGGGCGACTGGTGCGGGGACGTGGCCTTCGCTCTGCCGATGCCGCTGAAGTGACGCAAGAAGTCTTCGTCGCGGTCGCCGCCGCGATCAATCGCTGGGAAACCAATCCCGTGCGAGGTTCGTTCCGCGGTTGGCTGGCGACGATTACTCGAAATCTGGTCGTCAACTTCCTGATCCGTCAGTCGCGACATCCTCGAGGCAACGGGGACACCGGTTTTCGCCAATGGCTCGAGGAGCAGGCGGCTCCCGATGGCGAAGTGTCTGAGCTCTTCGATTTCGAACGCAAGCGGCAGATCTTTCGCTGGGCATCAGAACAGATCCGGTCCGAGTTTCGCGAGTCGACCTGGAAGGCCTTCTGGATGACGGCCGTCGAAAACGGCGATGTCGTTGAGGTCGCCCATCAACTGGGGGTAACCGCTGGTGTCGTCTACGTCTCGCGCAGCCGCGTGATGAAGCGGCTGAGGGAAGTCGTTGACGAAGTTCGCGAGCGTGAATTGAGTGGTGATTTCAAGCTTGATCAAAGCTGACGTGATCAGGGTAGTGAAGGAAAGCAGATGGTGGCCCACGCCTCGCCTTGTGATCAAGATCGATTGCGGCGGTTATTGGACGATGACTTGCCTGAAACCGTGCAAACGGAAGTCGCCGCGCACCTCGAAACGTGCCGCGGCTGTCGTCAGCAATTGGAATCTCTGGCCGCAGCTGACATCATCTGGCAAGAGACACGATCAGCGCTGTCGAATGCTGATGAAGCATTCCCGGGTCTTGCGGCGACTAACGATCACGAAGATTCAAATACGATTCCGCTCGACTTTCTTTCGCCTTCGGATAACCCAGCCATGTTGGGTCGGATCGGCGAATTTGAGATCCTGGAACTGATCGGTTGTGGCGGAATGGGGATCGTGCTGAAAGGCTACGATCACGAACTGAACCGCTATGTCGCGGTCAAGGTCCTGCACCCGCATTGTGCGACGAGTGCGGCAGCACGTCGCCGATTCGCACGCGAAGCGCAGGCCGCCGCAGCAGTCGTCCACCAGCATGTGGTGGCGATCCACGCCGTCGGCGGCAACCACCATCCACCCTATCTAGTCATGTCTTTCGTTCCCGGCGAATCGCTGCAGCAACGATTGAATCGACAGGGACCGTTCGAGGTCGTCGACGTGTTGCGAATCGGCCAACAAGTGGCCGAGGGTTTGGCCGCAGCGCATGCACAGGGACTGGTTCATCGCGATATCAAGCCGGGCAATATCCTGCTCGAACGAAACGTCGATCGCGTCCTCCTCACCGATTTCGGACTTGCCCGTGCGGCCGATGACGCCAGCCTGACTCAAAGCGGAGTGATCGCGGGAACGCCTCAATATATGTCCCCCGAGCAGGCGCGGGGTGACAACGTCGACGTCCGCACCGATTTGTTCAGCCTGGGCAGCGTGATGTATACGCTACTCGCGGGGCACTCACCGTTCCGTGCCGAAACGGCCATGGGTGTGTTGCGGCGAGTCTGTGATGATACGCCTCGTTCGTTGCGAGAATTCAATCCGAACGTTCCCGAATGGCTGGAGATGTTCGTGGCGCGGCTGCAAGCCAAGCTGCCGAACGACCGTTTCGAATCAGCAGCACAAGTCGCGGACTTACTGAAGGGAAGCCTGGCCCATCTGCAGCAACCGACGTTGCTCAGCTTGCCAGCGGCAGTTAGCCGTTTAGTCAGTCGTAAAAGGCGACGAGCGCACGTTTCAAGTTGGAAGCGAATCGTTGGCACGACAGCTTTGTTGGCCGCTCTGACTCTCGGTTCGGTCCTATATCTGAGGCTGCAGCAGCCGACTGCAACACGAGTTATTCCGGAAATACAATCGTCAAAAGACCTCGCACCAGAGGACGCTTGGGACGACGACTTCACCACCGAGTCCAATTTGATCCGCCAATCCGTCGAGCGTCTGGAAGCGGAATCACCCGACCAGTTTTAGCACGTACTGTCTGCATCACATCGACATTTGTCAGATCATTACGAGGACATCTCATGAGCCAGACGCCCCCCGAATCGAAGCCCAAAAAGACTAGTTACCGCTGGCTGTGGGTGGTGCTCGCAATGTTAGGCTTCGTCCCCGTGATGATGATCGTGGGCCTGATCGGTCTATACATGCTGAGATCGCAGGCCACATTTCATGACTTTGCGGCCCGCGAACGTCAACACGCGGCCCAAGCCTGGCAACACCAGGAAGCAACACGAACTGTTACGACTCAATCAACACCAGCACTCCCTCCCCTGATACAAGCCCCCAAAAAGCGGGCTCACGTTGTCCGGATCCAGCTCGATTTTGAAGACTTTGAAACTCGATTCGCCAATGCCATCACGGTTGATCGCGACCAGCAAGGGGCGCGATTGATGGTGCCGTCCGAGGTCTTCACGCCGATGTCAGGAAAGATCAATGGCCGAATTGTGACTCGGGCGGCTGGGGCACCGAAGGTCATTGAAGTGAGTGGCGAGTCATGGCCAACAGGAGGGATGGGGATGCCCGCAGTGGGCGGAATGGGCGGAGTGCCAGGAATGGGTGGTGCGACAATGGGAGGTTCACCGGCGGTGGCCGGCGTCGCCATCCTAGGAATTGGCCTGACCGAGCTGACGTTGAACAACTGGGACCTGACTCCAATCCGCGTCATCGGCGATTTTCCAGAAGCTTCGATTGGCGACAAGCTCATGGTCGTGTCACTCCCTGAAGACTTCGGATACGCACGAGAAGTGACAGTTCTGGGAACTGATGAATCGGTGCAATTGGGCGACGGTTCGAAGTTGGATCACCTTCTCAAGTTGACAGAATGGACCGGAGCCCTGGGAGCCCTCGCCACCAACAGCAACGGTGAACCGATCGGGCAGATCATTTTCACGAAGCCTGGAAAATTGCGGTATTCCTACGCCGTCCCGATGGATCGAATCTTTCAGGCGATCTACGAGCAGAAGCGGCAAGGAAATACTTCATCCCCAATTGAGGACGAAACACGACAATCGCTTGAGGTTCGATCACCCTTTCTAAGGGAAAAGAGGGAGGCTGGTGCTGCACGCTTGCCGATCGCAGCGCCCGGATTTCCACCTGATCCTCGGCACGAACTCTTGGAAACTCGTGTGAATGACTTTCTGACTTTGGACGAAGTCGCTCCCATGCTGGAACGATTGCGTGCTGAACCTTCACTGCCAGATCTCCCACCAGAAACTCTGCCACCTGGTAATACCGGGGGGCCGACCAATTTAGCACCGGCAGCAGAGATCACCCCCGCCGACGCATCACGCCCTGATCTTTCGGTAGATCAAGAAACGAAGGTCTACCAGGTATTCGGTCCCGCGCAGGAAGTTGCCGAAACACTGAGATCTCTCTATGGAGATGTCGCAAAAATCGCCGCGAATCAGACGAGTCGATCTGTGATTACGGTCGCTTCCCCGACAGTGCAGGAAAAAATCGCTGCCACGATCGAAGATCTGCGCAAACGAGCCCAGAGTTTGGAGAACGAGCAGGCCAAAAAAGATGAACGCCAAATTGAACGAATGAAGGAGTTGAACTCCAGGCAGCGTGCACAAATGCAGGCAGCGCGAAAGGCCGTCGCGACGAAAGAACCGATCACCGAGAAAGAGCGCCAGACGACTCCGCCGGAGACAACAACATCTCTCGTCGCAGAAGCCCGGCAGCAAGTCCAACTCTATTCCGAACAAGATCGCGAAGCGAAACAACTCGCCCTGCAACTGCGAACTGCCGCCCCGTCGGATCAGCTCGCCTTGCGAACGAAGCTTGAGAAACTGACCGAACAACAATTTCAGGCACGCCAGGACCTGCGCAAGAAGGAAATCGACGATCTAGGCAATCGCATCGATCAGCTGCGAGTCACCCAGTTGCGCCGCCAACAGAATCAAGCCGAGATCATTCGTCGCCGCGTCGACGAATTGCTCGATCCCAACAACGATTTGCGCTGGGAGCAATCGCAAAGCAAGACGGGGAATCTCACCGATGCTTCTGTATTTGCATCCGAAAAAGCGGTAGAGACGACAAAGAGGGAGGACCCGCTCAAGGGAATTGTCGAGAGGACCTTCGATGGAATTCCCTACTCAAGTTGGCGGACGATGCTGGAGACGGAACGAAAGCCCGGAAAATTGTCCGCCGCCATGGAAGCGTGCAGTCGCCTGGCAGTCGGTGATGAAGATACTCATCGAATTGCCAAAGAGATCATCCTGACGGCGGGATTGTTCGAACAGGGAAACAGCGATGACCGGGACGAAGTCTGGGGTGCTGCGAATGCCGCGTTGCTCCGGTTGCCCGAGGATCTTGTCGTCGATGAACTGTTGTCATCGCTAAGTCTTCCCGAATCAATCAAGCGAGGGCGAACCTTTCAAGGTCGCTTCATTCTGACCCGTTACCCATACCCCAGGGTTAAGACTTTCGGGGATCGCGATCAGGAGGCGATCACGAAACTCGTGAAGGCGGCTCAAACGAACGGCAAGGATCGGAATTGCCTGCTCGCCGCGGCTTGCCGAATCTGGGAAATCTCAGAACACCAACTGCAGGACTTCGAAGGACTTCAGTCACTTATCAATCAGCGAATTGACAGCGCTGTGAACGCGAAATCGATTTCTGATGGCGATTGGTATGACGTCGCACATGCCCTGGTGGCGAAGAATCCAGAGACTCCCGACTTGGCATTGAAGCTTACGAAGCTGGCGACGGATTCCGCTGGCGAAAACTATTTTGTAGGTGTGTTTAATCTCGTTGGCCAACTCGGGCGTCATGCTGAACCGGCCATCCCGATCATCATCGAGCAGATCCTGGCCGAGTTGAAGAGACTCGAGGAATTCGAAAAGGACAGTGGGGGACTCGACGGTTATCGTCAGCCCGATCGTGCAGCCTATCTCGTGAGAATATTGGGTGACATTGGCGTCGGCGCTAATGCTGCGAGGTTGCTGAAGGAGCTATGCCTAAGTGCCGACGCTTATCCTCGAAACTCGCAGTTATTCACCATTTCGCAGGAAGCGCGAACCTCGCTCCAGAAATTCGCGCGCGTTCCGGATATGGACGGCCCACCGATTCTGGGAGACGAATTCCTGATCCGTGGCATCTGGCAATTGCATAGTGCGAACTTTGAAAAGCCAGTGGATTGCGAAGCTTCGATCGGACGGGGTCACATTGATCTGCTGACTTCACAGAATGGCAAGCGCAGAGGCATCAGCGATACCGTCGACGGGAATTGGATTGCGGGTCAAGTAAAGCTGGATCCGACCAAAATGGTGAAGGAGATCGTCCTCACGAATCCGGGAGAGTCGAAAGGGCCGCCGAAACGAAACGGGATCTACGAGTTGACAGAGACCTCGCTTAAGATCTATCTGGCCCCCCTGAACAGGCCCGCGCCGACGGAAATGATCGAGGCAGGATCGCCCATTCCAGACGGGTATTCGCTGATCGAATGGCGACGTTCATTGTCACTCCCGTCACGTCCCGGAAACTGAAATTCCAGTCCGTGAACTGGGCGGTCTGCGCGACATTCAAGCTCCATTCGGGAACTTCTGTTGCCCGAAGTTGCCTCGGCTGCGATGATGGCCACGCTCGGATAGGGTGGTCCAGCCCGAAGACGTCGATTTGGGCGCCGTCGGCTCGCAGGTCGAGGAGTAGGCATGGCCTCGTTTGTCTCGCATCTTGAGGGCGCTATCGACGGCACGATCCTTCCGGCCGATCGAATTCAGACTCTCCACAAAGATCGCCCGTTGTGGGTGCGGTACGACCTCGCTGCCGTCGGGCGAGCCCTGACGAAAGAGATGCTTCGCGATCGCCCGCCCACGATGTGGCGCTATCGTGAATTGCTCCCGGTTCCGCTGGAGAAGGAACCAATCTCGCTCGGCGAAGGCCAGACGCCGCTGCTGACCTGCCCAAAAATCGCCAGACGATTTGGCTTAGATCAGCTCTGGATCAAGGACGAGTCGCATCTCCCGACCGGCAGCTTCAAAAGCCGCGGACTGGCGATGGCGATCACGATGGCTCACCATTTCTGTGTGCGGCGAGTCGCGTTGCCAACTGCCGGCAACGCGGGCGGTGCGGCAGCGGCTTATGCCGCTCGCGCCGGCATGGAATGTTATGTCTTCATGCCGGAAGACACGCCTGTCGTGAACATCTATGAATGCCACCTAGCCGGGGCCAAGACTTTTCTCGTGAACGGATTGATCACTGACTGCGGTCGGATCGTTCGCGAGGGAAAGCAGCGGCTCGATTGGTTCGACTTGTCGACGTTAAAAGAGCCTTATCGCATCGAAGGCAAGAAGACGATGGGGCTCGAACTCGCCGAGCAATTCGACTGGGATCTGCCGGATGTCATTCTGTATCCCACCGGCGGCGGCACCGGACTGATCGGGATGTGGAAAGCGTTTCAAGAGCTCATAACACTGGGTTGGTTGGTCAACGGGAAGGGGACGTCCGCCCCCAGGCTGCCACGAATGGTCAGCGTGCAATCGACCGGCTGTGCTCCGATTTCCACAGCATTCGCCGCGGGATCCAAGTTCGCCGAGCCGTTTGCGAATGCGTCCACGATTGCCAGCGGGATCAGAGTCCCCGCCGCCGTTGGTGACTTTATGATTCTCGATGCGGTGCGGCAGAGCCAGGGGACCGCGCTGTCGGTCGATGAGGCTCGGATACGCGAATGGATGCGATTAGTGGCGTCGTCCGAAGGAATCGCGATTTGCCCTGAAACCGCCGCCTGCATCGGAGCCCTCGAACAGCTCACGCAATCAGGCTGGATTCGGCCAGATGAGCGGGTAGTGGTGTTCAACACCGGAGCTGGGCAAAAATATGTGGAAGCGATCGCGTGCGAATTACCACGATTGAATATCACGCAGCCCATCGATTGGGATTGGCTGTCGGAAGCGTAGGCACTAGGTGTCCACGCAGTTGGTGACTGGAGACTCCCGATGCGACGATCGATCTTGTGCCTGACCGCAATCGTGCTGACGAGCGGCTTGGCGTTCGTGGTTCATGTCGTGGCCCCGGTCGCCGAGACCGCAATCGCGCAGGAACCGCGCGAACAAGCCGCGAAGACTCTGCCAACTGACCGGTATGCGGTTCCTGCGACCAGCGAAGTCACCGTCCTGGTCACGTTCATCAAAGGGCTGAAATCATTTCGTCCCGAACTGGGAACGGATTTGGAAGAGCACGAAGAAAAGTTGCCGGCGGCGATTCGCAAAGCTTGCGAACGGATCCTGGCCCTGGATCGTAACGAGAATTCAGAACCGCGCTATTTTGCCAGTCGCGAGATGCTGTCATTCCGGATGACGGACATGTCCGAATCGGAAATGGACGATTTCGATCAACGAAAGAAACTGGCGGCAGACTGCGTCAAGATCTTGAAGGCTTCCGATCGAACCGCCGCGGACGCGGAACTCGCCACGACTCTGGCTACGACGTTTGAAGACTTTGCGCCCGATGACGAAGCACTCACTTTCTATCAATTGTTAGGTGACCTGTTTGTCCGCAATACGGATTCAGAAATCGCTCAACGTGGCGAGTATCTGGAAGGGGCGGCCCGTCGACTGGGTATTGTTGGCGAACCATTTGAGCTTGCCGGGAGAACCATTGACGGTAAAGATTTCGATCTGAAATCGTTGCAGGGTAAAGTCGTTCTGATCGATTTCTGGGCCACATGGTGCGGTCACTGCATGGACGAATTGCCTCACCTGAAGCGTAACTATCAGACCTACCATGATCGCGGATTTGAAATCGTCGGCGTCAGTGTGGATGACGATCGCGAAGCCCTCCAGAAGTTTCTGAAGAAGCAAAAGATTCCCTGGACTACGCTGCACGACGAAGAGGCGGGGGCCGAGCATCCCGCGGCGACTCACTATGGCATCGCCGCCTATCCGACATCCTTCCTGATCGATCGGACAGGACGCGTGGTGGCGACTGATCTTCGTGGACGCAAACTAGGGCAAAAACTGGCCGAACTTTGCGGTGCCGACGCCGACAAGAAGACTCCCTATCCGATTTTCAGCGTTGGCGAAGTCATCGATAAAATGACTATTGCCGGATCGCGTCTTTACAAATCAGGCAAGGCGAAGGGCGATGTTGCGCTGCGAAAGAACTTAGATCGCCAGACCACGGAATTGGATCTTCCCGAACCGCGGGAGGAAGTTCTTTCGGATCGTGAACTTTATCGGCGCATCAGCCAGAGCGTCTTCGTCGTCTGCAGTTTGTACAAACTGGATAGCAATGCCGAGTGGCAGACTTCGCTGGCGACAGCTTTCGCGGTCACCAGCGATGGCGTACTGACATCAAGCGGCCATGTCTTCGACAATGAAGATGAAGCAGATGCGATCGTGGTGATGGATGTAAACGGAAAGGTCTATCCTGTGCGCGAGTTGCTGGCCATCAATAAACAGGCGGACACCTGTCTGTTTCGGATCGATGCCAGCAACCTCGAACCGCTACCCTACGCGGATGAGGCGCCGCCGGGAACTCGCGTCTGGGTCATGGGACATCCGGGCGATAGTTTTTACTTCTTTTCGCACGGGCTAATCTCGAACTACGATAAAGATCCCGACGGGATCATCTGGATGAATACGACGGCCGATTTCGGTCAGGGATCAAGCGGCGGCCCTGTTGTTGACGAGCGCGGCAACGTGGTTGGACAGGTCAGCCGCACATTCACGCTTTACGCGGGTGGCCCGGCGGCGCGTGGTCGCCTTCGACGCGTAGCGGGCGAGCGAGTCGCGGAAAAGCGAGAAAAGGATCCGAATGAAAAACCCGATCCTGATGAGGATGTGGCGGATCCGCAGATGGTCTTCAAGTCCTGCGTCCCGGTGAAGACACTGCGTTCGCTGGTGAAGCCCAAGAAAATCGAAGCGGTGAAGCACTCGGAAAAGTGAACAGCGTATTTGTTCTGCTTTCAACCTTTCAAGATCTCGTTGACGACCCGGCCGGAGACATCGGTCAGACGGAAATCGCGACCGCTGTAGCGATAGGTCAGTTTCTCGTGGTTCAGTCCGAGCGTGTGCAGAATCGTGGCGTGCAGATCGTTGACGCTAACACGATCAATCAGGGCTTTATGTCCGATCTCATCGGTTTCACCATAGAGCGTGCCCCCTTTGACGCCACCGCCAGCAAACCACGTCGTAAATGCATGCGGGTTGTGATCGCGACCTGTTCCTCCCTTCTGGACAAGCGGCAGTCGTCCGAATTCGCCGCCCCAGATGACCAGCGTATCATCCAACATCCCTCGCTCAGCCAAGTCAGTGAGCAGTGCCGCGATGGGTTGATCTGTTTCGGCCGCGAAGCCGGTGTGATTGGCACCAATGTTCGCGTGACCATCCCAGCTTCGTTCGTTCTCCATCCCGCCGGAGTAGATCTGCACGAAGCGGACTCCACGTTCGACCATCCGGCGAGCGATCAGGCATTGCTTGGAGAAGTGCGCACATTTGGGATTGTCGAGACCATACAGCTTCTGAGTCGCTTCGGACTCCTTGTTCAAATCCAACGCTTCCGGGGCAGCCATTTGCATCCGGTAGGCGAGTTCGAATGATTCGATCCGCGCTGCCAGTTCAGACTCGGCCGGATGCTGCTCCAAGTGATTGCGATTGAGTTTCGCAAGCAGATCCAACTGAGCTCGCTGTTGGGGCTCGGTCATCTCTTTCGCGCGGATCAAGTTTTCGATCGGGTCCCCTTGTGGTTTCAGAGCGGTCCCTTGATAGATGCTTGGCAGGAAACCAGCACCCCAGTTCTGAGCATGCCCCTTTGGAATACCACGTCCCAACGTGTCGTACATGACAACAAACGACGGCAGGTTCTGGCTCTCGCTGCCCAGCCCATAAGTCACCCACGCGCCGACACAGGGAAAACCTTGACGTGCCGAACCCGTGTTGATGCGAAAGAGTGCTGGTGAGTGATTGTTGGAGTCGGTCCAGCAGGAGTAGACGAACGCCATCTTGTCCACGTGCTTGGCCATCTGCGGAAAGATCTCGCTGACCCAGGCACCTGATTCACCATGTTGAGCAAACTTGAACGGGGACTTCATCATGGGCCCCGCCTGCCCCGCGAAGAAGCCAGTGGCCTGATCGAACCCTGTCAGCTCTTTACCATCGCGTTTTTCCAACTCCGGCTTGTAGTCCCAAGTGTCAACCTGCGAAGGCCCGCCATTCATAAACAGCCAGATCACCGATTTGGCTGTCCCTGGGAAATGCCCGGCGTGCGGTGCGAGTGGGTTCAAGCTGGAAGAGGAAGCCGCAGATAGCCGCCCTTCTTGATTCAATAGGCCAGCCAATGCCAACGCACCGAATCCGCTGCCCGCCTTTTGCAGGAACTGACGGCGGGAATTGAACGCGCGCGAAGGCGTTCCGAACGCAGAGAAATTCATCTTGTTACTTTCTCGGGGCAATTACGTCGCAAAGCAAACGTTTGCTCACGTTCAACGTGTTAACAATCGGCAACGAATTCCACTCACAGGATGGACTTCGCGAACGAAGCGGAAGGCGCAACCAAACGCGGGCGAAAACTGGTAGCCCTCGGCATCTGGATCAACTGCCTCATAGGACTTCGGACCACGAACCAGAAGTTGGAACTCGATTTCTTCGTCTCGACCGTCAATCAGCCAGTATTCAGTCACACCTGCAACGAAGTAAGCACGACGCAACTCCACAGTGTCTTTGCGAACGGACGAGTTACTGACGATTTCTGCGACCATGTCGGGTGAACCAGGAAGTTCGACATCACCCTCGTCACGGCCTTGCCACGCCCGATAAGTCACTTTGCCCGAACTCAGCGTTTCCATCGAGCAGAACATCATGTCGGGCTCACATCCGAGGCCTGCTTCTTCGTTGACGAGAAGGACTCCGTCGCCGAACACAACTCCCAGATTGCGCGACTCGACAAGGGTATCCAGTGCTGTGGTCATTCGCGTCTTGATGTCATTGTGGCCGGAGATTCTTTCTGGGCTCATATCGATCTCCAAGCCTCCAGAAACAAATGTGAATCGGCCTCGTTCCGGGCGATTTTCCGAATGGACCCAATTTCGAAAGGCTGCCAATGACCCAAAAGAATCAGGCAGTGTCAGGTTCGTTCCCAACTCGGTAATGACAGTGGCCATTTTCATCAGTCCGTGTAGATAAATTCATTCAGGCAGAACAAGATCTGGCAGAAATCGGCCAAAGCTTGGTTCAGACCTGCGTTTGGATCAGCCCCGGAATAGGATGCAGACTGCTGGCGTAGGAAAGCAACCGCATCTGCTAACTCTTCCATTGATGGCTGGCGACTGACAGCAGTTAAGTAGCCAACTCGGATGGCCTGGTCCAACGATTTCGTGGCGATGGGCTGTAGCTTGGTGGCAAACTGTCGCGACGCTTCGCGCGTTTGAGGGTTGTTCATTAGCAATAGTGCTTGTGGTGCAATCGTCGTCTGAGGCCGATCTGCCACGGGCGTTGTTCCATCGGGAGCATCGAAGACCGTCATTGATGGCATCAATTGGCTGCGTTTGACTGTGAAGTACAGGCTGCGGCGACGATGACCTTCGTCGAGCCTGCCAGCACCGTATAGCCGATCGTCCAACTGATTGCTCACTGCCAGGACCGCGTCGCGGATCGCTTCGGCTTCCAGGCGTCGGCGAGGTCGATGCCAGAGCCATTTGTTTTCGCGATCGATCGACGCTCGTTGCTCATCGACTTCGCAGGATTGGCGATACACGGCGCTAGTGACGATCAAGCGATGAATTGATTTCAGATCCCAACGGTGCTGAATCAGCTCGCGAGCCAGGTAGTCCAATAACTCAGGGTGAGTCGGCAGTTCTCCTCGTGTGCCAAAGTCGGATGGTGTGGCAACAATCCCCTGGCCAAGATGATGTTGCCACAGGCGGTTGACGATGACGCGCGCCAACAGATTCCCTGCTCCCGCTTCCTGATCGATCAGCCAATTCGTCAGAGAAGTGCGTTGGTACGACGTTCGCCAGCCCGTTGGTGCTGGCGTTTGGAACAACTGCGGAGCGTCAGCGTTACTCATTAGCACCTGGAGGAAACCCTGTGAGGCGACCGATTCTTTCTGGTTCGTTTCACCGCGCCGCAGGAAATGAGTTTCTTTTAGAAACTCCGCTTCTGCCTGCGTGTGCAGCGTCACCGGAGGCAGCCCCTCGGTGGCAACCAGCACCTTCTGAAGCGCCGGCTTTGGCGCCAGGGCCAAGTGAGCCATTCGTTGTTCATCGAGCTGTTTCCAGCCGGCATCCTGCGGCTGGTACCACGCGTAGGCTTGTTGTTTCTCCTCGGCAGTCAGTTGATCGAATGGCTTCAACAACAAGGCGAGGATTGTCTCGTCCCAAGCGCCTCCAGTTACCGCCGGGGCGTCGGCTTTGTGCGACAACGACAACCTTGGGCGACCGATGGAATGATGCACGTTGTTGTTGAACTTCAGGCTGATCGTGACGACAGTTCCGATCTCGAATCCGAAGGGCTCGGTCGCTGTAAATACCGCGGCGTGATCCTTACCGAATTCCGGGTCAACCGCCCAGGCGGACTGTAGATTGTCATCGATCGCTGCTGCGACGGGCAGGCCGTTCTGTTCAAAGGTGGCTCGAGCATTCGTCAGCTTGACTGGCTGCGCCGTCGCGTCTGCGGCACTACCAATTGGCCGAATCGTGACGGCAAAATCGGACAGTGCAAAGTTGCCGTTCCCGGCACGTCCTGGCCCCGACTTCGTCAGCGAAGGATGAGCCAATTCTTCCAGGCGAATCGAGCGAATGTCGCGCAACTTGGTTTCGAAGCTGATCGTCCATTGGTCGTTGTCGGGACTGGTGCCGGTTGCTAACCACGACGCATCGGGCTGAGCGACAAACGTCGCGCCGCCATTAGATTTGAACTTGATTCCAGCCGGTAACAGCCATGTCGGATTCTCGGCAATCGCATCACGCTTCGCCTGCCATTCGACAAAACGCTGCGGCAGTTGACTGACCTCATAGTCACGCACAGCCTGTTCCAGCGGTGCGTGAGCAATCTCAAACTGGGCGCGAGTCCGCTGGTAGCCAGCGGGATCAAAATCGAGCTCGACCTCGCTACGAATTGTCGTCGTGAATGAAGAGAGCAGCCGGTAATAGTCGGCTTGCGGGATCGCATCGAACTTGTGGTCATGACATCGCGCGCAGCCGATTGTCAGCCCCAGCATCGACGTGCCGACTGTGTTCAGCATGTCGTCCATTTCGTCGTAGCGGTGCTTTTCGACTTCGTTCTTGGTGATCTGAGTCGAATGCACTCCTGCGGCCAGAAAGCCGGTCGCCATCAATGCGAGGCGATCATTCGGCGCAAGCTCATCGCCTGCGATCTGCCAGCGCACGAACTGGTCATACGGCATTCCCTGGTTCAACGCTTGGACGACAAAGTCGCGGTAGTGGTAGGCCGAGGGCCGGTCGTAGTCGTGTTCGAAACCATGGCTCTCAGCGAATCGCGCGAGGTCCAGCCAGAACCGCCCCCAGCGCTCGCCGTAGTGCGGGTTCGCCAGCAGTTTCTCGACCAGTTGTTCGTAGGCATCTGGTCGCGGGTCGTTCTCGAACGCGGTGACTTCTGCCGCGGTCGGTGGTAACCCGATCAGATCGAAGTAAATCCGACGAATCAAAGCGGCTCGTCCGACGGACGGATTGGGAACCAACTTCGCGGCGGCTAACTTCTCTAGGATGAACTGATCGATCGGCGACTGAGCCCATCCGGCAGGATTGTCGCCTGCCGGTGGAGTTACCCGCGACAGCGGGCAATACGACCAGAACTGCCGAGCGTCTGGTTTAATCTTCCGATCCGTCCATTTGACGCTGTCCGTCTTGCGAGCTACCAAGGGCTCATCATAGGGTGCCCCCAGATCGATCCAATTCACAATCGCTGCGATCTCGCCGTCGGACAGACGATCATCGTCCTTCGGCATAGCCGGTTCCTGCTGGTGCTTGATCAGTCGGGTCAGCAGGCTTTTTTCACCGCGTCCGATGACGGCAGCGGGGCCTCGCTCGCCCCCTTTAAGGAGGCCATCCTGAGTAGCCAGGTCGAGTTTCCCCTCGATCGAGTCGCCACCGTGACAGGCAATGCATTTGTCTTTGAGCGTCTTGCGGACATCAGTGCGGAAGACATCCAGCCCTTTAGTTCGTTTCGCCGCGTGCTCAGCATCCGTTTCCGACTGACCGTAGGAAAGAGATGTCACTCCAAGAAGTAACAGGAAACAGGCGAAAGCGCGGAGCGTGGGCATCCGAGGTTATCTCATCTAGGGTGAAACTCGCCGAACAGATCAATGGGATTCTATTCGATCGGGCCACTGGTTCCAACGGTCATTCCTGACGCGGAAGAATCTTAGGCACTCACAGCAGCAGGATTAGTGTTCATCGCTGTCGGCAGATCGATCGGCTGCAAATTTGGAACAACCTCGCGGGCCAACGCCACCATGTGTGGGTGGCAGGTGAAGAACAGGATCTGCACCGACTTAGCGACCTCCGCAAGTGTCATCAATGTTTGTCGAACGCGGCCATCGTCGAAGTTGACCAGGACGTCATCCATCACAATCGGCAATGGTTCGTTCTGCTGGCAGTAGTGCAGAACGTACGCCAGGCGAATCGCCAGATACAACTGTTCACGAGTCCCAGAGCTCAACTGCTCGGGCGTCCTTTCGGCTCCATCATGGCGTCGAATCAGAATCCCCTGCGTGTTGCCAGTGGTTCGATCGAACTCGATATAGCGTCCGGCGGTCATCTGGTTGATCAGGCGCGAAACCGTGGCGATCATTTCGGGCTGGTGTTCGCGTTCGAATCGACGAACCGCTTCACTAAGCAGGTGTTTGGCAAAAACCAGAGGAACGTACCGATCAACCTCGGCGGCTAGTTGCGATCGTTTACGAAACAGTTGATCGGTAAGACTTGCTGCCTCGCCGGATCCATCCAGGCGAGCCAGATCGTTTTTCGCGACCGCTGCTGCTCCGTCAGCTTCGCTTTTCTGTTGCTCAGCGGCGTGCAGCCGCTCAGAGAGATCTCGGCGTTGATCTTCGAGGATGTCGGCGTCCTGCTGGCTAAGCATTCGTTCGAATTCTTCTCTGTCTTCCCCGGCACGGATGAGATCGATCTCGCGAGTTCGCTGTTCCAGATCCGCATCGAGTCGAGCGATCTTTTCAGCTCGAGCGACCACGTCGAAAAACTCGATCTCCGTATCGACTTGAGCGGCGGCGAATAGTTCCGTTCGCTCGGCAACAAATTTGGCGATTCTCTCGTCGTTCAAGCGACGTTGTTCGGTTGCTTGATCTCGTTCGCGACAGAGTTGATCAAATTGTTTCTGAGTTTCGGCAGCGCGTTCAAGTTGATCCGAAAGCTTCTCGATCGCGAGTTCCAGCGG
Organism: uncultured Schlesneria sp.; assembly: GCA_903840265.1. Taxonomy (GTDB): domain Bacteria; phylum Planctomycetota; class Planctomycetia; order Planctomycetales; family Planctomycetaceae; genus Schlesneria. The sequence continues at coordinate 171,008 of CAIMFH010000025.1, forward strand.
GTCACGCAATAAATCCGAAGCGAGTGCTTCACACAGCGGACGAACGCGAGCGGCAAATTCATCGAGCCTGGCCTGCATTGCGGCCAATCGCTCTTCTTCCTGTGGAAGGTTATCCAGCTTCACGCGGGTGCCAAGTAATCGTTCGATAACCGTGCGAGTCAATTCTGTATCGAAATCCGCAGGAAATCGAAGCTGACGAAGAACCGCCTGCCAAGACTTTTTCGATGCTTCTTCGCGATCAAGGGCTGTCTTGAGTTCGATATCGCATTGTTCGATCTGTGGTTCCAGACGGCTGAGTTCGCGATACAGTTCCTTGCTGCGACTGACGTGCTCTTTGGCATCATCTACTGTTGATTGGGCCCGAACCAACAGAACAGGCACCGCTGAATCGTCCCCACACACGAGGCGCAAGCGAGATTCGAATGCAGTGACTTGGCTTTTCAGCTGCTCAGTCTCGGCAAATAATTCATCTCGCTTGGTGATGGTCTCGCACACGGCTTCATGATCGGTCACCCATTGCCGCATGGCATCAGGGTCAAGCGGCTCAAACTTGCATGACGCCCACGCTAAAATCCAGCCTTGTTGCAACTCGGCGGTCTGTTGCTTCAATTCGGCCACTTGTTCGTGGCGTTGGTCGATACGAGTCGTCAGGACATCAATTTGCCGTCGGAACTGTTCGCGTCGAGCCACCGCGTCGGCATTGGCATAGATATCGTCGGCGATTGCATCGGCATCTCGAACGGCCTGTTCAAATGCGTCGCTCTGTGATTCCGGATTCGCCTCCAGCCAAGCTGCTTGATTGCCGTCAATCAATCGCAGACGAATTTCCGCCCAACTGGCATCACGCTTCTGGCGAGCCGCATCGCGCTCTCTCAGACTCGGAACGGTGCCGCGAGATGTCACCTCGTCCAATTTATCCTGTATCTCGGTCCGTTCGCATTTGTCTTGCTGCAAGGATTCGGAAGTCGTCCGAAGCTGTTCGCGCAAGTCAGCGAAGTCTGATTCGAATTGTTTGATCGTACTTACGTGAGGAACCGGCAAGTCTCGAACGTTGCTTGCATCGGCGACACTCGGGAACAGTTTTTTCAGTTGGGCAGTCAACAGCCGGTCGGCTTTTGCGAGTTCAACGGCTCGTTTCTCAAGCACCTTGACGTCGCTGCGATAGGCCGATTCATCAGACAGGACCGCGATCAACTCGGAGACATCGCGCGACTCACCAAGTGCATGCAGATCGGCGCGACTCTGTCGTAGCTGCGCGTCAACCTGTGTGCGTTTTGCACGAAGTTCTGCCTGAGTCGTTTCGCGAAGTCGTTGCTCGTCAGTCAACCGCTCAATGTCGGCTCGCATGGCGACATCGATTGCGAATCCTCGCAATTCTTCATGATTCCATCCGGGCCTGAGTTCGCTCAACTCGCGATCAATCTGTTGCCGCGAGGCCGCGTGCTCGGTCTTGAGTTTAGGAAGATCGGCCTTCGCTTCCAAAAATGACTGCTTCATCTCCAGACAGGCCCGAATTTCCGCTCGATAGGAGACTGCACGAGGATCCAGCTTCAGTGCGTCCAGCTCTCGTTCGAGCATCGCAATCGATCGAGTCAACTTCGCCGTTTCCTCTTCACCGGCCTGAATCTTCTCAGACACAGACGCATAGCGGGCACCGGCATTCGCAGGCAGTGTTTTGGGAACGGTTAGCGGCGAGCGGTCGCTGCGGCACTGTTGGAGTTCGGCCCACTTCTGATGTGCTCGACACAGTTTCTCAAGGCGACCATGATCACGGCGCAACTGGACCACGGCCTGCTGAAATGCTGCGGCTTGTTGGCCTGAGTCATCAACGAGGCGTTTGGACTTCTCATAGCGGTCGGGCCGCACACTCTTCTCTTTAATTTGCTCCGGTAGGACCTTCAGTTCGCTAAGTAACTGGTTGATCGACGGCTTTCGTGCGACAGGGCTGAACAACTCGCCTGCCTGCCGTTCCAATTCTTGCAGGATGCGCTCAGGGCTGGCGGAACTTCCCAGGCCACCTCCAAACAGGACCGATTGCAGACTCTCATGCTTCAGGCTCTCTTCCCCCTGGCTCAATTGATCAAGGCCGAAGGCAAAGATGGACTCAAACAGGCTGCGATTGGCGTTACCCATCAACCGTTGAAAGCCGGTTTCGTCCAGGCCAGTGTCGCAGCCATCGATCTTCACGCCAACTTTATTCTTTGTCCCTTTGCGTCGACGCAATTCGACAGTGCGACCATCACCCAGAATCATCGTTCCGACACCTGCGATCTCTGCACCTCCTTTGAAGTCGTAGGGGGTTCGCGTTGGGAAGTCGAACAGCCAGCCACGCAGGAACTGCAACAGCGTTGTCTTACCTGCTTCATTCGGCCCGTAGATGACCTGCAGGCCGTCGCCAGGAATCGCGATGTCGCATTCGCTGAAGTGTCCAAATTGATTGATGTGCAGTTGTTGTAACTTCATGGCGTCGACTCCTCGGCCAGATGACTGAGGAGCAGTTCTTCTGCGTCACGCAACCAAGCAACCAGTCGTTGAGGATCATCGAGATTCATGGCTTCGAAGCCGTCCTCACGAGGTGCCAGTTCGGCTCCAGCACGGGACATCAGAGGCTTCAGCAGTTCCTCGGACAGGCGAATTAGCTGCGTGGGGTCTTCAGCGATCTCCGCAATATTCCGCAGCAGATCGCCGACCAAATCCTGACGAAGACGCATCGCATCGAGATTCAGCGGGGACTGAGTCCGAAACTTGATTTTCTCGATCCAGATATCGTCGCCAAAGTCACCGGCCAGTCCGCGCAAATTGGCAACGATTTGCTGTCGCGTGGCGTCTCGCGAAAGTTGCTGGTGGACATTGCAGCGTCCCTCAAATTGCAATCGCACGGCGGCCAGACGACCATCAGCTAAGTGAGAAATCTGCCGCAGTGCCTGGCGCGCTCGATCCAGCAAGGCCGTTTCGTCGTCATCGGGCTGAAGTGTGATCGTTTCACGATACCAACGCATCACATCGGTGTGACGAAACTCAACAGCCGCGACTTGGCGGTCTTCAACCGTGACCAGCAGACAGCCTTTAGCACCCAATTCCTTCGCGTGGCGCCCCTGAGTTGTGCCCGAGTAAGCAATATACGGTCGCTCGTGCAGAACTTGATAATCATGGACGTGGCCGAGTGCCCAGTAATCGTAGCCCTTCGCCGCGAGTTCATCGATCGAACAGGGAGCGTAGGGAGTGTGATCCAAATTGCCTCCCGCGTTCGTATGCAGCACCCCGATGTTAAAGCAGTCGGCACACGGCCCGGGATAAGCGGGGACGAGATTATCAAAGACCTCACGTTTGGGATAACTCATCCCATGAATGGCGACGGGCAAGCGGGGATGGCGGACCGTGTGAGGCTCATCGTGCTTGAACACCGTAACGTTTTCGGGCCAAGGAACTCGTCGCACCATTTCATCGTGCGAATCGTGATTTCCCAGAATCAGATAGACCGGAATACCGGCTCGGTTCAGCCGTTGGAGCTGAGCCACGACAGACAATGCCGAATTGAAGTCGCGACAGGCTGTATCGAACAAGTCGCCCGCGATCAGCAGGAATTCAACGTGCTCGGCCAGGCACAGTTCGACGACATGATCCATGGCTCGCCGCGTTGCCAGTCGCAGTCGTTCGACAGGGGCACCGACATATTCCTCGAGCCCTCGCATAGGACTGTCGAGGTGTACATCGGCAGCGTGAATGAATTTCATAACCGGGCCATCCGTGTGTCGTCGCAGGAATATCCTGAAAACCTGCCATGTTACGGAGCGAACACGGAATGGGACAGCGAACGAAGTCGATTGGCAACCCATCGAGTCATTTCTCATTCCGCCAGGCTTTGCCCCGAATTGCTCACGGGCAGGGTAATTTAAGCCCGCTGCTTCCGCCATTCTCGTGCTGGCGAGAATCCAGCCAACGAAGAGACGACTACCTAGCGAAACAACTGCGTACGCGATGCTCCGCGCACAACGTCATCCCGCACGCTGGCATTCCCCGGAACACCGACTTTGGCCTCCAGCGACTGCTCCCCGAGTGGAAGGTGATTCAGGCGCGGCCGAAACGTGACGATCAGCATCAGTGGCAGATACCACAACACGTATATCCCACCCTGGTGGGGATACCAAAACTGAGTGGCCACGACGACGGTTGTCGAATGGGCCAGCAAATGCTCGACGTTCTTTCGCTGAGGCCAGATTGTCAGTGCGATTAGCAGGATCATGAATGTGGCGAAGACTGGGATGCGATAGGCCGAATCGTACAGGCCCCAGAAGCCGACTCCTTCATCCGCTTTGAACTTCAAGACGCTCCAGTCAATCGAGCCCAAGGTCTGTTGTTTGAATGACGTCGAGTCGGCTGAGGTGAGGATCAGGCTGCTCAACAGCACCGCCCCGGTGAGTACTAGTGCCGATCCAAACTTCAATGCTCCCCGCTTCCAATAAAACGCCATCCAGATCGGCAACAGGAAGATGGGAAAGAACACCGTACCGCAAGCCAGACCCAGCAGCACGCCAGAGACCATCGGCTTCCGATATGCCGCAACGGCCCAGACGATGAGCGCGGCGGGAAGCAGATGGTTCACCTTGCTCACATCGAACGCAGTACACGGCAGCAGTAGATATAACGCCGCCATCGCCAAGCCGAGATTGGTGTCACTGAAATGCCAACGGCCGACTGCAATCAGTCCCAAGATGACCGCGATGTGCGAGAGAATGGCCATTGTTCGCGCGGCAGCGACTTCTGTTCCACCTGCCAATGGAACAACTGTCGTGGCCAGCAAACGTCCTGCAGGCCCGGTCTCTGAATTGGGGTCGGCCGAGTCACTGGCTGAAACATCATGGCGTTTGAGTAACTCGTCTGCACCCCGGACCGTTCTCACCGCAGCCAAGTCAGGCTGCTCGGTCATGATTTTGGTTGTTTGGAAGAGGAGTGCCGAAGCGCACAGGAACGCCATCCCTGCCGGATTCAGGTTTTGTTCCAACCTGGGTCGACGCGTAAATACCGAATCCAGCAGAAGCCGAATCAGCAGCAGTCCGCTGATCACAAACAGGAAACAGTAGCCGACCGACGGAACCAACGAAGTGGCTCGTACCAGCAGGAGGCCCGGCGCTAGAGACAACAAGAGAATGAGATCTAGATTTCGAACTGACCAGATTCTGCCGAACTTGAAAAAGACGGCCAGAATCAAGAGAAGCGACAAATAGAACCAAGTCGGCTCGTTAACGTGATATCCGCGAAGTAAACCTTCCATGCCGCCAACTCCAGGAGGAAGGCGCACGAAGTCTGGATCCCCTCGGGGGCAGACTCGCGGCACCCAAATACCGCGACAATGCGCCGAATAGCATACGCTTCCCCGGACCGGTTGGAAACTCCCCATTCCTTCTCACGCAGACAGTGATTCGCAAACAGCCAAGGACTGGCCACTCGAATCCGCGTTCAAGGAAAACACTGCCCAAGCGGAACTCTTTACCAATTAGGCACATCTGGCACATTCAAGCAGATCGACGGAGATCAAATCCAAGCTGTCGCAACTGAAGTTTGGGGATCGCATTCGAAATCCATCCCCGGGATTCAAGGTTTGCTGATTGCTGTATTTTTCAGTTGTTGTCACAGAACTGACGTGTCGCTCGTCTTCCTTAGCAGAACTGAATTCAGAGCAGTCCAAGTTAGTGAGGAGCCTTTCAAATGAGAATTTTTGTGGCAGGAGCAACCGGTGCGATTGGCCAACCGTTGGTAACAGAACTAATCCGACAAGGTCACTCGGTGACAGGGATGACTTCGAATGACGCCGGGGCCAAGTTGATCGCTAGCTTGGGAGCGAGTGTCGCTCAAGTAAGCGTGTTTGATGCAGCGGGCGTTGAAGAGGCGCTTCGTCGGTCGCAGGCTGAGGTTGTAATTGATGAACTCACCTCGTTGCCTAAGGATCACGCTCACGTCGCATCGTCTGCCGCTGCCGACCGAAAAGTGCGATGGGAAGGGGGCGGAAACCTGCAGCGTGCAGCGATGGCAACCGGAGTACGACGCTATATCCAGCAGGCCAGCGGCTTCTTTCTGAAACCAGTCCACGGACTGGCTGACGAATCGGCAGGCCTGATCACGGATGCCAGTCCCTTCGTGACCGGATCAGCGCGGATTTATCAGGATCTGGAGGTTCGCTTGCAGAATCTGGGATCGATCGAAGGAGTCGCCTTGCGCTATGGATTCTTCTATGGTCCCAAGACTTGGTACTGCCCCGAGGGAACTGCCGCTGACGCTGCACGTCGACAGGAACTGTCGATCATGGGACAGGGTGAGGGAGTCTGGTCGTGGGTGCATATCGAAGATGCGGCCTTGGCCACTGTCGCCGCGCTGAACGCTCCTGCAGGAGTATACAACATCGTCGACGACCATCCTGCTCCTTGCAACGAATGGATCCCCAACTTCGCACGCTGGGTCGACGCCCCCCCACCACGCCGGATTACGGAGCAGCAGGCTCGGGAAACGGCGGGTGAAGATGCTGTCTACTATGCGACGAAGTTGCACGGTGCTTCGAACAAAAAGGCCAAAGAAGTCTTAGGCTTTCGACCTCGAAGAACGGAATGGCTGCCGGAGTGAATGGCCAGTCGCTCGGACGCGCGAGCGGAAAAAGACGCTTCAGTGCGAACCAACAAACAGCATGGCGACGGCCATCGCGATCATGGTTGTATCTTCGATCAGCGTCACCGTCGACATCGGCAGGTTGAACACGGTTCCCAGGCACGCACAGCGGATCTTCCGCTTTTCCCGCAGACTCTGGATCACTCCGATGCTGCTGATCGACATCACGACCACGGTGGCGAGGTTGGTCGCAAAAGGTTGGAACCCGCCGATATAGGCCGCACCGAGCAACAGCTCAATGAACGGATAGACATACCCGTAGGCGGGAATCTTGCGTGCCACGACATCGTACATCCGATACGAGTCGGCGAATCCGCGAACATCGAGCAGCTTGAAGAAAGAGAACGTCAGGAAGAACCCGCCCATGAAGTTCTGCATCGCCCGTCCCCAGACAACACTCCCCGCACGTAATTCGACCAGTGCGACCACTCCAGTCAGAAAGGCGACGAGCAGGAACAGCGGATAGTAGGTCACGCTCGGTTCGACACTCGGCGCGGCAGGAGATCGAACGGCGGCCACCAAAGGCTCGGCTTGCCCAATCACATGAAAGCCCGCTTTCCTCACGGCGGCCGCCACTGTTTCTTGTTCGACTCTTTCGCCTTCAACCGTCAGAATCTTATCTTTCGCTGCCGTGTCAACTCCCCAATGACTGATCGTCGATTCGGCATCCAGAAACGGTTTCACAGTCGCCACGCAGGACTGGCAATTCAAATTGGTTTTGAGTCGTAAGGTATTCGTCAAGATAGCTGCTCCGCTGTCGATGTCGCTGCCACGCCAGATCGCATTTTTATTCTTTACGCACTTCACAGTTCTCAGATCCAGACCGACGACTTCGCGACCGTGAACCTCATTCTACGCCTGGGCGAGCGATCCGTGGAGATTTGTTCGCCCACGCCCGCCTCTCCTTCATCCGGCGAACGTCATCAAGGAACCGTTTGGTGAATTTCGTTGTCTAGTCGCTGCTGAAATCGGTAGAATCTTCGGCGATAAGAATACAAGAAAATTGGGTGAACTATATGACTCCGACTTGGGATCTATTCGCATACGATCGAAACAATCGAGTCGTATTGGCCGTCGAAGTTAAACGCAAGCTCAATGCTTCACGGGAGTGGGCAACTCAGTTTCGCCGAAATATTCTCGCTCACGGAACCTTTCTGGATGCGCCTTATTTTTTGATGGCCTTCCCGGATAAGTTTTATCTTTGGGACAAAATCAACTCCATTCCCGGAAAAGTGGAGCCGACGTATTCAATCGATGCTCGCCCGATCCTTCAGCCGTATTTCCAGCGTTCTGGCACCGCAGCCGACCGCGTCAGTAGTGAGAGCCTGGAATTGATCGTTGCGTCATGGCTCAACGAAGTCATTCATACTTCGCCGGCAGAATTAGATTCGTCCCAGCAGTGGCTGATTGACTCCGGATTGATGAACGCCGTTGCCGGAGGAAATCTAAACCATGAGGTCGTGGCGTGAATGTGTATGTCGAGAGCAATTTCGTCCTCGAGCTGGCGTTTGAGCAGGAACAGCATCAATTCTGCCAGGAAGTGTTGGAATTGTGCGACGAGAAGAAGGTCAACCTGATCCTACCGGCATACTGTTTGGCAGAGCCCTTGGAAAAGATTGTGCGGCAGGCTAGAGATCGCAGCGATCTTCAGAAATCTTTGAACACAGTGCTTCTGCAGTTAAGTCGAACTTCTTCGTATGCTTCGCGGCTCAATAGTATTCAAGATATCGAAAGTCTCCTCGTGCAGAGCAATGAGGAAGAAAAACAGAGGTTTGCTCGGTTGCGTGACCGCTTAGTCAACGTCGCTGAAATCATCCCGCTAACGCTGGACACAATCAGAGAGGCTGCGATGTGCGAGGCAACTTATGATTTAACGCCACAGGACGCCATCGTGTTCGCATCGGTAATAACTCACCTCCGCCAAAACGGATCGTCGCCAAGTTGTTTCCTCAACAGGAACTCAAAAGACTTCGATAATCCCGATATCGTGACGGAACTGAGCAAAAGCGGGTGCAAAATGATTCCTCGCTTCGATAACGGAGTCGCCTATATTCAATCTTGCCTTCGGACGTGACTCGGCACCTCGTTCTTTCACGTGTTCTGGCCAACGGAGCAGTCGTCGCGATTCGATGAATATTCGGCAGGTGTGAGCCGTCGGTACGACATCCACGCGACTTGGAGCATGAGATGAGCCTACGATATTTTCTGTTCATCGTGCTCAGCACACTTCCATGCAATCATGCCGCAGCGCAAGACGCCGCGCCTGCCAAGGCGGTAGCGGTGTTTTCGTTCGCCGAAGTCGAGTATCAGCATCGCTATTCGTATCAAGACCTGCATGAATTCACGCCGCTGGACCAGCCGGACTTGAAGCGTTGGTCGGACATGCTGACGATCAACTATTACCCCACCGTCACTGATGGTGATGGCCTGGCCAAAGTTGCCAACACGGTGCTGGCGAACTACAAGGCGAACGGCGGACGAGTGGTCCGGACTAACTCTGTTCCCATGACCAAGGAAACGCCCGCCGAGCATTTGATTGTGGTGCTGTTCCGGCGACCGGACTTTGCCGAGGCGACGTTCATACGGTTCCAGTTGAATGACGGCACAGGTGCCTCGACCACGTATTCGCGACGAGAGTACGGCGAGAAGAGTGGCGAGGCGATCGGGGAATGGCTGAAGGCCAAAGGGTTAGCCACCGAGAAGGTTCTGATGAAATGGGACGGGTTGGCAGCGCTTGAACTGAAGAAAGCTGACGAACCAGTCTTTGAAACTCGAACGCTAACCTCGTGGCTGCAGGATTTCGCGATGGGGCGGAATCCTGACATTATCAAGCATCACGCAGCAGAACGGGCGATTCGTTCGATTGGAAACGATGTCCTTCCGTTCCTCGTGAAGCGTTTGGAGGCTTCTGACGAACCGAATGAGGGGGCCCAAGACATCCAAACCGTCTCAGCATTTAGAGCCCTCGGTGCCGAAGCGTCGCCCGCCATCCCAGCACTTATCCAAGGCCTGGCTCCCAGCTACGATGCGGCTCGTAGTGATTTGTCCAAGCCTGAAGACATGGCGAAGGATCAAAAATCAATACACGCGGCGCTGGCGCTGCAAGCGATCGGCGAAGCCTCGATTGCACCACTCACGGCCGCCTTGCGAGACAAACGACATCAAATTCGCTTCGGAGCGGCGATGGCATTGGAGCATGTCGCCGGTGGCGACAAACACTTGGGTGTTGTCGAGCAGAAGGCGGTCCCAGCACTGATCAAAGCCCTGAAGGACGAAAACCGCAGCGTCCGCTGGCGAGCCGCACGCACTCTCGGCGAATTGCATGTCGCTCCCGAAAAGTCGGTCGCCGCCCTGGCTGAACAAGTCCGTAGCGATCAGCCCGAAAACGTGAAGATCTACGCGATTTGGGCTCTACAAAAGTTTGGCAAGCGGGCGGAATCTGCGCTACCCGATCTCGAAAAAGCCACCGCAGATACAGATCCCGTCGTCCGCGACGCCGCCAAAAAGACAATCACCGCGATCCGAAAAGAGATGGAGTAAGCCATCCCCTAACTGGTCTGAATTGTCATTTCGTTGTCGGCAGTTCGCATCTCTTTCGCCAATCGCCAAGCCAGATACACCGACACCACGACGCAGACAAACGGGCCCATCCAAATCTCTCGAGGTGGGGGGGTGATCAGCTTGGCGAGATCGAAGTTCAAGGTGGTCGCCAGCGCGGCCAGCGTGAAGCCGATCGTCAGCGCAATGTTGCGGCGCAGCAGTAGTGACTCGGCGAGCAGAATGCCGTAGATCGGAGCCACCATTGCGTACGTGCTGCCTTCCGTTCGCGAATTGAACAGCATCAGGTAGCAGTTGGAGAAAGCGAACAGGAAGAATAATCCGCGATCCTGTGGCAGTTTGCGAGCGGCCAGCCAACAGGCTGCCAGAGTGCCGACGGCGAAGACGACTCGTCCTGTCTGCTGGATCGGCGATGGCAGATCGAGGCCGAAGACTTTCAGCATTCCGTAAATGTGCGCCCAGTAACCTGTTTCGCCATCCTTGAAGGCGATGTGTGAGTTTTCGTAGAAGGCGACGCATTGAGTCAGCGCGTACTCGGGTCTGGCCACTAGAAATGGAGCGATCCCGACAAAAACGGTGGCCACAGCCAATCGCCACATCATCGGTCGGTAGATGACCGCGACCAACAGGATCATAACGAACGATACCGGCTTAAAGGCAAAAGCCAGCGCCAACAGAACCGTCGCCCGCCACCAGTGTTCCGCTTTCAACTCGACCGTCGCCAGCAACATCAGCCCGGTGATGATCAGCGTCGCTTGACCGTTGCGAGCACACCCTGCCGAAATTGCAGCAGTCACCACGGTACTAATCAGGAACCAGCGATCGTCGTGACTGACCATTCGTGTCAGTCGAAAGACGCCGACTGCCAACACGGCCAGAATCGTCCAGCTCCAGACGATTTCGCCGTAGGGCTTCGGAAGCATCGCCCACGGTACGAAGACCAGCGCACACTGGGGAGCGTACACAAAGCCAGAGCCGCCCATATTGTAAAGCGGATTGCCAGCGATCCAGTTGACGACAGCCGCTCGATAATTTGGTACCACGGACCGTTCTCGGCCATTCAAATCATCGAAATACAGGATCAGGCCGATGACGATGGCCATTCCGATCCACGCCGCCCACGCCACTCGGCGAACGGCCGGGGATTTGTATTCAACCGTCTGTCGGACAACTGTTTCGCCCATGAAACTCTTCCTTGATCGGGGCGACAAAACTCGGAAGGAGTAGTTCCAACGCGCGATCGCGAGAGGAGTTGGACTTTCCTGTCCAAAATCGAAGTTGTGCGGGGATACTAGATCCCATCAAAAATCCCGTCAACGTGATAGTTTTTAGCCTAATTCAAGTGGATCACGGCGATCATAAGCTTGGAGTTTGCCACACCCCGACAAATTGCCGCACCAGTGCTTTCGGAGTAAGCGCTTAGACCACTTGGCTATTCTTTCAGTGCAACACAGAACAGATGGCTCTCACCGCGAATCAGAATCCGATTGCCTGCGGGAACCGGTGAACCGATAACCGACTCGCCCATGTCATTCTCTGACAGCACTTCGAATTTGTCGTTGGCGATGCTGGCGACAAACACTGTTCCGTCCTCACGTGGGGCGTACAACTTGTCCCCCGCGATCAGCGGCGAGGCGTAGTAGTTCGATCGATGCCGAGGGAACGTTCCCTCCCAAATCGTATTGCCGGTGGCGGGGTCAATGCACGCGACTTCACCACGATCTCGAACGAGAATCACGCGGCCGTGATATGCGACCGGCGTCGGGACAAACGTTCCGACGTCGTCTCGCCGCCACGCATGATTGGTTGCGGTGACGTCACCGCTACCCGTCATTCGAATCCCATGCAGTCGCGGAACACCTCGATCGTTGCGACCGTAGGCGATCACCACCATATCTCCCACGATCACTGGGGTCGCAATCGCCGGCCACAGCTTGTTCGCCTCAGGATTGAAGTTGCCGCATGACCAGACGACTTGCCCATCGCTCGCGTTATGAATGGTCAGATGTTCCGCTCCCCAGACCAGGATCGACTCCTTTCCCTGATGCTGAATGACTAGCGGCGTCGAATAGCCGTGATCGCATTCCGTCGGCACTGAGTAGTTCCGAGCGACCTTCCAGGCGATCTCGCCCGTGGCCTTATCAAATGCCGCCAGCCACGATTCGCCTTGATGCATGCGTGTCATGACGACGAACCTTTCGGTCAACACAGGCGAAGTTCCATGATCCCAAAACAACGTGTCTTTTCCAAATCGCTCGACGAGATCCGTCTTCCAACGCACCTTGCCATCAAGCTCGACAGCCGCAAATGTGCCGCTCTTGAAGAACACGAACACGGCACTCCCGTCCGTGACCGGGGAGGCGTTACTTCCAGACCCGTTACGATGCTTGCCCGCGTTCTCTTTCCCAAACACTGATCGCCATTTCTCAACACCCTTGAGGTCATAGCACAGCAGTGCGTCATTCCCGTCAGCCGGGGCTGTAAGGTAGATCATCTCATCGAGGATGATCGGCGTAGAGCATCCTTTGCCGGGCAACTGAGTTCGCCAGAGAAATTCGCTCTCGCTGAACTTCACCGGATAAGTCCCACGTTCGACGCTCCCGTTTCCGAGCGGTCCACGCCACGATCGCCAATCGGGTACATCGGCAGCAACCCCTAAGCTCGCTGAGCTGATCACCAACACGATCGCAGCAAGGTGGAATTTGTTGGGCATTGTTATCAGATCCTTGGAAGATTAAGAGCGTCCGCGCGATTGTGTCAGTATACAGTCGCTCACCGCGGAGCGAACCGCTGCGCCACAAGACTAGGACAGTGCCCAATCTTCTCCACTCGCCGTTCGTCGCTGACAAAATAAAAATGTCCGGCGTCGTTGCGGGCAACGACGCCGGACACGGTGCTGCTTACGTGAGCGATAGATCAGACTCGAGGGATCTCATATCCCTTACGTTGTTCGCGGGCGAACAGCTTCGCAGCGACTTCGTCGCCGACAATTTGCTCCGACTTGGGATCCCACTTGATCACCTTGTTCATCCGGGCGGCGATGGCCGACAGGTGGCAGGTGTTCATGACTTGCACGTGAGAATAAACGTCGGAAACCGGCAGGCCTCCCTCGGCGATACAGCGGAAGAAGTTGTTCTTGTGACCTTCGAACGGCTTGCCCTTGTAGAGCTTGACCAGATCTTCGTCGCCAAACTTCCCTTCGTCCCACTTTTCGTCGATCGGCGTCCCGGTGATCTTGCCACGGTTGACGAACAAGCGGCCCTTGCTGCCTTCGAACAGAATGCCGTTGTCGCCACGGCTGGTGACGATCATTTCGGTTCCGTTTTCGAACTTGCACTTCACGGCATAATCGCTGGCTGTGTTGTAGCGATCGTCAACGGTCGGGAACCCATCCTTGAATTCGACCGGATGCTTGGCGTCGGTCCCGTCGATTTCGACCGGGCCCTTGCCTTCCTGGTCGGCACCGATCGCCCACGAGGCGATATCGATGTGGTGAGCGCCCCAGTCGGTGAACTTGCCGCCGGAGTATTCGTACCACCAGCGGAACTGGTAGTGGCAACGCTCCTTGATGTATTCCACCTTCGGGGCCTGACCCAGCCACATATCCCAATCCAGGCCTTCGGGCGGGGTCGACTTCTGGAACGGCCCACCGACGTCGCCACCGTTGATGCCGACCGTGATCGTCTGGATGTCGCCGAGCAAGCCCTTTTGCACCATGTTGACGGCTCGCAGGAATAGACCGCGATCGCTGCGCTGCTGCGTCCCGACAAACATCACCTTGTCTTTGTGCTTGCGACAGGCGTTGCGGATCAACTGGTTTTCTTCCAGTGTCAACGTCAGTGGCTTCTGGCAGAAGACGTGTTTTCCCGCTTGCAACGCTTCAATCGCAATCTTGACGTGCCAATGGTCTGGCGTCACCACGCTGACGACATCGATGTCGTTGCGTTCCAGGATCTGACGATAGTCACCATAAGCATCGGCCTTGCCCTTGCCGAGGTTGTTGTCGTGCTTGGCCTTTTCAGCGTGCTTCGCGTCGACATCGCATACCGCCAGGATGTCGCCGAACTGAGCGTGCTGATGGGCGTCGCCAGTCCCCATGCTTCCCACGCCGATGCAGCCGATGCGTGGTCGTGCGTTCGCTGACTGATTCGCGAAGGCGGGTTGGCTCCAAGCAAAATGGGGCAGCGTGCTGCCGGCCGCGGCCAGTAATGTCGACTGCTTCAAGAAATCACGACGAGTGCTCTTTGCTTGCGTCATAGATGGGGGATCCCGATGAAGGTGGCAGAGTCTGCTGGCTCGCCAGCGAAGTGTGGCGATCCGAAGTAGGGAGAGCACGATACATCAGCAGGTTTCGATTTGCCATGAAGAAGCAAGTGCGGCGCGGAGACGCGAACTGAAGAGCCGACAGGTTCAGGCTGAAGAGCAGCAGGCTCGTGCAATCGTGCCTCTTTACTCATTGGATCGTGGCATGACCTGTAAACGGAATGACCGACCGTTAGGCATCAAAAACCATAGCCTGTAAATGTGAACAGCCTCCGTCAGTTTCCTGACGGAGGCTGTTCTATTGAAACGGCTCGGCTCTTTACCGTCCGTGGGAGGGTTTGTCCCAGATTTCCGACTTGATGTCGGTGTACCGAAATCGAATTGTGCAGACAGGTCGAGTGACCGGATCAGGCCGCGAGGCCTTCCTCATCTTCATAGACGAGGTAGTAGATTTCGCTTGAGCAGCCTTCGAGCATCGACTTGATCGTCTCGCTGGAAACTGATTCGCTCAGCAATTCCAAAGCAGCAACCACACGGTCCACTTCTTCTGAATGGATTTCTTCGTACTCTTCGCTCACGTCGTCAGCTCCGCTTTCGGGGCGATGGGGTGGGTAGATTTGGTCTGCGCACCGAGTATATCGGCGGCTCCCTATCCCCTGGGTCACCAGAAGTGGCGACGGCGGAGCGAGTTCGGGGCAGGCTGGCGACACAACCGCCATGCCAGGCAAAGTTTTACTTACTTGCCACGCTTCACTTTCCGATCGGCCTTCTTCTCGGCCTTCGCCGCTTTCTTCTCTGATTTCTTCGCACCCTCAGCGGCCTTCTTTTCCCCTTTTTTCCCCTTTCCCGCCGCGAAAATGTTGTCCCAGCCTGCTGAGAATTTGTCGTTTGTTCCCGTGTGAACCGTGTAGCCTGTCATTGCCGTAGCCTCATCGTTGCTGGTTAGTCATTCGAGAACTCTCGTCCTCGTGGCGGCGCCGATCTCTAGCGTCGTTGGTCACAAAGTCGCTGACAACTTCATTACTTCGACATGTCGTTCGCGCCCCATTCGGGACGCCGCCCGCTACAAGTTATCGCCGCCGTGGCCGCAACAATCAAATGGGATCTTCATAGAAATGACGATGGCGAAGCCCCCTGCGAGTGGCTTATGATCTGCCACACTTGTCATTTGCCGATTTCCCTCGCCTCTCATTCCGTTGTTGACTCACCTTAATTCTGTCTGCAGGGCCTCCCATGATTTGTATCTCCGTGACCCCGGAATCGCGGCAGCTTGCCAAGGTCGACATCTATAATGCAGCCAATCAGTGCGACTTAGTGGAGCTTTGTCTGGATCGGCTGCATAAAGAGCCTGATGTCAAGGACATGATCTCGGGGGCGAAGAAGCCAGTTCTGGTGTCGTGCCGCCAACCGGAAGAAGGGGGCAAATTCGAAGGGACGGAAGACGAGCGGATGGCTCTGCTGCGGCAAGCGATTCTGGCCGAACCCGCCTATATCGAACTCGACCCGGTGACCGCTCAAAAGATCCCACGGTTTGGAAAAACTCAACGAGTTATCAGCTTCGCCAGCCAGACGCGACCGCTGGGAAACATTGAAGAAGCCTTCGACGAAGCGGTTCGCTGCAAAGGGGACGTGATCAAGTTCACGTGGCCGACCGAAACCCTCGAAACCGCCTGGCCGCTACTGGCCATCGTCAGTCAGAAGCGAGCGATGCCCGTCGTCGGCCTGGCATTGGGACGAAGCGGCCTGACCTTCTCGTTGCTGGGCCGCAAATATGGTTCGCCCTGGATCTACGCCGCGCTGGAAAAGGGGATGGAAGCTTTTCCCGGTCAGCCGACGGTAGGCGAACTCGACAACATCTATCGTTGGCGACAGGTTGATTCTAAGACCCGATTTATCGGAATCGCCGGGGCTGGAGTCGCCGAAGTCGCCACGTCGAAGATCCTGAACGCCGCGTTCGATCAACTCGGTATGAACATGCGATGCCTGCCGCTCGATTTCAAATCGCTCGAACAACTTCCCAAGATGCTCGACATCTTGAAGATCCCTGCCGTGATCGCGACCCCCTGCATGGGACGCCGGGTGATGGGGCTGGCGACGACCGGAGACGAAGTCTCGACTCAGGCCCAGTTGTGTGACGTGGTGATTAAACAGGCCGATGGTTGGCAGGCTCACAATTTGATTTGGAAGCCGGCGCTCAGAGCGTTAGAAAATGCGATCGGCAAGAAGTCCGCCGACGACCGACCGCTCGATCGCAAGAACGCGATGATCCTGGGTGCGGGCGGCTTGGCGATCTCGCTGGCTTATGGGGTAAAGAAAAGAAACGGACTGGTCAGCATCGCCGCGGGTGATGAAGTGGAAGCTCAGAAGACCGCGCAGGCGGCCGAGCTACGCTATGTTCCTTCGGCGAAAGTCTACGATACGCTGGTCGACGTCGTGATCGTGACGGTCCCAAATCTGGATTACGGAACGAAGAAGTCGCCGATCAATCCGTCGATGTTCCGGTCTGGCATGACGATCATGGACCTGAGCGAGTTGCCTGACGAGTCCCCGCTGATTGAAGAAGCGCGGATGCGAGGTTGCAAGGTCGTTGAACCCGCGGAGGTGTTCGCGGACTACATTGGTGGTCTGTTCAAGTCACTAACGGGCCAGGATCTGCCTGCCGAAGCTTTTGCATCGGGACTGACCGAATGAGTGAGGTGTCATTCCTCGGTCTGGGCGAACTGCTGTGGGATTGCTTCCCCGATCGCCGACTTCCAGGAGGAGCCCCCGCGAACGTGGCCTTTCATGCTCAGCAACTGGGCCTGAGCGCCGCCACCGTCACGCGAGTCGGTTGTGATTCGCTGGGCGACGAGATCTGCGAGTTCCTGAAATCGCAAGGTCTCTGCCTCGATCTCGTCCAGCGCGATCCCATCCATGGAACGGGGACCGTGACAGTGGAGCCCGCGTCTACAGCGACCAAGTACACATTCAAACCGGATTCCGCCTGGGACTTTCTGGAAGCAACTCCTTCGTTACTAACCGCGATGAAGTCTGCCAAAGCAGTCTGCTTCGGAACGCTGGCCCAACGCTGCCCGGTCAGCCGCGCGGCGATTCAGACTTGTCTGGCCGCGGCGTCACCGGATTGCCTGATCGTCTATGACGTGAATCTGCGACCGCCATTTTACGATCGCGAGTGGATCGAGCAGTCATTGCAAGAGGCATGCATCGTCAAACTGAACGATGACGAAGTTAAAATCCTGGCACCGATGTTAGGTGCGAGTGCCAGCGACAACGCAGGATTTGCACGCTGGCTTTGCAGTCAGTACGACCTGGAACTGGTCTGCATTACGCGCGGTGGGGACGGATGCCTGCTGGTTAACCCGCAAGAAATCATCGATGTCCCTGGCATTTCGATCAAGGTCGTCGACACCGTCGGAGCCGGCGATTCGTTCACCGCGGCATTGATCCAAACCCGCCTCGCTGGTTGGCCGCTCGATCGCGCCGCCAAGTTTGCGAACCGAGTCGGTGCCCTCGTCGCCAGTCATGCGGGGGCCATGCCTGTGCTCGCGACCGAACTCGCTGCGTTGCGTCGCGAGTTTCAGTAAAGCCGCAGATTTTCTCTTCGTTACTTGCCGCTTGCCTGTTCGGCTGCAAGTTCGGCCATTCGCTGTGCCGGGACAACCAGGCGATCCCAGTTCTTCAGCATGTAGTCTGGCGGCCCGCCCTTGTTCGCGACTGCCTGAGCCACTTGAACGGTCGGCACGAGGATGATGGCATCCCACGGGCAAACCGTCAGTTCGTAAGGGTCGCTCTTCTTGGTCGGGATATGAACGCAGACTTCGCATCCGACGCAACGTTCGACATCGATTTCGCACCACGATTGCAGCACTGAGATCGAATCACCTTCGACCTTATAGATGCAATCGACGGGGCAGACTTCCAGGCACGCTTCGCAGCCCGTGCAGTTATCCGCGTTGATTACCGCCACTTCCTTAGGAAGCTTTTTGCGTCCGCCAGCTTTGGCCATGAAGGTCTCTCCGTCGTCATCTCAAAACCATGGTGTCTGTAGGCCGTCCACCACAGCCACTTCCGTCGTCGTCGTTCATTATCGGCGGCGATGGTCGCAGACTGCGTGAAGGTCCGCAGATCCATCATAACTTCCGCGACCTTCGTGATTGTAGTGTGCAGTCACGCGTCAGGCGAGTCGTCCATCAACGTTTTCTCTACGGCGGGAATTCGCCGGAAGCTGCAAATTCCAAAAGACTTGCAGCTTTTTAAGTCGGCTAGGTCTGAAACTGCTCCTCATTTCGCATTCGGATTGGCGAATTGATTTCTGTTACTCGCGGCCAAACCAGCTCACTCAACGTCGATCGGATCTCCTTTCGAGGCGAGTAGTAACGACTTCACTTGCTCAAGTGTGTCCGCGTCTTCTGGTGGCTTGTCCATTCGCCAGCGAAGAATTCGCGGGAAACGGACTGCGATCCCGGACTTGTGACGAGCAGACAGCTGAATCCCCTCGAATCCCAGTTCGAAGACCAGTTCTGGCTTCACGGTTCGTACGGGGCCAAAACGTTCCAGCGTGTTGGCCCTGACAAAAGTATCTGCCTGTTGGATCTCTGCATCGGTCAACCCACTGTAAGCCTTGGCAAATGTCACCAATTTCCCATCGTCCCAGACCCCAAATGTGTAGTCCGTATACAGTCCGCTTCGCTTGCCGTGTCCCGGTTGAGCCGCTGTCAGCACGGCATCAACAGTGAACGGCTCGATCTTCCACTTCCACCAATCTCCGCGAACCCGACCCACTCGATAGGGCGCATTCTGGCGTTTCAGCATCATCCCTTCCACGCGTCTGTCTCGACTCGACTGCCGTTGGATGATGAGTTCGTCCCACGAATCGAACGCCAACCGCGGGGAAAGCATGAGTGCAGAATCGGCGACTTGTTCCACAACTGCTTCCAGTTGCCGGCGCCGCACTGAGAGCGGCTGTTCACGCAGGTCGGCGCCCGCGATTTCGATCAAATCATAAGTCATCAGCACGACAGGAATCTCTTCCAGCAGCTTCTTTGAAACCGTCTTGCGACCAATCCGCTTTTGCAGGTCACCAAACGGCAGGACGCCTTCTTTCCAAGGAAGTATCTCCCCATCGAGTACAGTCCCATCCGGCAATCGGTCGGCCAACCTTTTCAACTCGGGATATCGATCTGTGACCAACTCCTCTCCGCGGGTCCACACAAACGACTCACCTCGGCGGCGTACGATTTGTGCTCGAATTCCGTCCCATTTCCATTCCGCCTGCCATTCCTCCACCGGCCCCAGCGCGATCGGTTCTCCTTCCAGCGGATGAGCTAGGAAAAACGGATAGGGGCGACTCACGTCTGCGTCGCTGGTATCCGGTGCCATTAACTCGGAGTAAAAGAGGGGAGTCGGTTCCCAATTTCCCATCAGGCGATGGGAGATGACATCGGTCGACAGCCCTGTCACTTGCGACAGAGCCCGCACGACCAGCAATTGCGAAACACCAACTCGAAACTCGCCCGTGATCAGCTTGTTCCAGACAAATCGTTGCCGAGTGTTGAGTGCCAGCCATGCTGAAGTGACGGCCACTTTTTGAAGTCCTTCTTCCATGACTCGCAACGGCAGCAACCGATTCTGTACCCAGTCCGCCAGCGGCTGATCCGACTCTTTGGCTGCTGGGGGCAGCAACAGTGCGATCGTTTCGGCAATATCCCCGACGTGCTCGTAACACTCATCGAACAGCCATTCGTCAACGCCCGCCAGTTCCCTGGCCCAGAGTCGCAAGCGCTTCGAAGGAACCGCCTGCTTCGGTTTGCGTCCGCTGAGAAAGTAGACCGCCCAAGCCGCATCGGCTGGCGGAGTGACCTTGAAGTAATTGGCCATCGCCAAAACTTTGGCGGAGGAACTTGTCGTTTCATCGAGGTCGGCGTAGAGATCCGCGAACGCTTTCATCCCTCCCCCTCCGCCGCAAGTTCCGCCCCCTCTTCTTCGTCGCCGTAACGAGTCGCGATGACTCCCGCATCCAGCCCCTGCTCTCGCAAATACCTGGCTAGGACCTGAGCGAATCCGTGAGTCGCTAGCACGCGCGACGCACCAGACTCTTTGATGACAGTCAGCAAGCCTGGCCAGTCGGCGTGATCGGAAACCGCAAACCCTCGATCGACCGCTTTGCGACGACGAGTGCCGCGCACCTGCATCCATCCCGACGCGACTGCATCCGAGGCGGGTTCAAACTTTTTTGCCCAGGGAGAACTGGCTGCCGACGGTGGAGCGATGACCAATCCTCCGACCCATGGCTTAGTTCGAGGGGCAACTTCGTTCACCGGATATGTCGGCGGGAGGGCAACACCGCTCTGGCGGTATGCCCGTGTGACATTCTCGACGGCACCATGAGTGAAAATCGATCCGACACTCGAATCAACCGATGCCATCAAACGTTGTGCCTTTCCAAGCGAATAGGCATAAATCACACTCGTTTTGCCGGCTGCTTTGTTCGTTTGCCACCAGGAATTAATACGTGACATCAAATCAGAGTTCGAATCCCAGCGATAAATGGGTAGACCGAATGTCGATTCTGTGATCAATGTGTGACAGCGAACGGGCTCGAATGGGCTGCAGGTCGGGTCTACTGCCAACTTGTAATCGCCAGTGACAACCCAGACTTCGCCTCGGCATTCCAAACGGACCTGGGCGGAGCCGAGGACATGTCCGGCAGGATGTAATGAGATGCGAACTCCGTTTCGCTCGAGCACTTCGCCGTAGGGGATGACGCGGATATTTGCGTCCGTACCGAGTCTCGACTGCAAAAGTGGCAAGCCTGGAGTCGCGCCGAGATACTGAGTGGAACCTGCTCGAGCGTGATCGCTGTGTGCATGGGTGACAACGGCATATTGGGCCGCATTCCAGGGATCAATGTGGAATGCTCCCTGCGGGCAATACAGGCCATCCCCGGTCAGTGTGATCAACGGTTCCGACAATCGAGCTGCTCCTGGAGATCGTGCGGCGAATTGTAGATTGGCAGGGTGCCAATTCAATCGGGAATTCGAATTGATGCCGCATTTCAGAAGTGAAGGTGCGCCGTCCCATCCCCTTGGCCCCATCAACAGCGAGGCGTGGTTTGCCGTTGAAGTCCTGACATGATCTAAAGGCGGTTGCACGGCGGGACAAACGAGATACGATGGTCAATTGTTGATCACTCACGAAAGTCGGCCCCGGACCGTTCTCCAGGCACAGTGGATGAACAGATTTTTAGTCATCGATTCCACCACATTCGTATTTTGCGCGAACGATCCGCACCATGATGGATACGAAGGCCCTGTTGACCGAGTCCTGCTTGAGGAAGAGATGAACAGCAGCATCTGGAGCAGCGCGACCCCGAAAGAACCGGAGCGGATCCTAGGAGTAAACCCCGCCAACCCGCAGCACTATCGGTCGTTTCTGGACATCGACAACCTTGAAGAAGACGGTTTCGTGATCGTCGAGCCGCGTCAAGATCCGTATATCGTGACATCATGGGCCGAGTATCTGGCTTGTAAAAAACCTTGCTAGACATGGAATTCTGCTTCGCCCGATGTCTTATCGGAATTCTTCGATTTGACTGTTCCTGCTGTAGCGTCCAGCACGCCGATCGCGGATGGAAATTTGACCCTGATCGAGTATGCTTCGTGACGTGAATCGGTTCTAACCGCCGCCATTGAAGCTCAGTTCGCTGACTCAGTGCATTCATCGCCGCAACGGCCAGTCTTTGTAGAGGCGGCGGCAGTTTCATGGATTGAAACCGAGAACCAGCAGGATCCCGCCTTGTCATCGTATTCTCCCTTTCTCAGTACACCCGCAGGTAAGCCGGGTGGCCAACCGACCCCGGCGACTGGGCGCCCCGGCGGTGGCGGCGCGTCGCTGAATGAATTGAATCCGTCGCAACGCGATGCGGTGACGACTTTGTCGGGACCGCTGCTGGTTCTGGCTGGTGCCGGGACCGGAAAGACTCGCGTCATTACCTTCCGCATGGCCGAGTTGATTCGACAGGGGGTCGATCCGAATCGGATTCTGTCGGTCACCTTCACGAACAAAGCCGCGAAGGAAATGCAGGAGCGCATGAGCCACCTGCTCGGTCGCAAGTTGAAGGCGAAACCGACGATTTCGACCTTCCACTCGTTGTGCGTCCGCATCCTGCGCGAAGAGATTGAAATCCTCGGCTACCCCAAGAACTTCGTCATTTATGACCGTGGCGATCAAGAGTCTGCCGCGCGTAAGGCATTGCGAGACATTCGCATCAGCGACGCCGCGATGAAACCGGGCGACCTGATTTCTCGAGTCAGTCGCTGGAAGATGGAGGGGATCCTTCCCGAACTCGCCAAAGACTTCGTCACCGACGATCGCGACTTTCTGGCCGCCACCGCTTACCGCAAGTACCAGCAGTCGTTGCGAGCGGGTGGTGCGGTCGACTTCGACGACTTGCTGCTGCTGACCGCTCAACTTTTCGAAGAGTACCCGGAAGTGCTGAAACGCTGCCAGGACCGCTTCGATCATGTGCAGATTGATGAGTATCAAGACACCAACGAGATGCAGTTTCAGATCGTCGGGGCGTTGGTACGACCGCATCGCAACCTGTGCGTCGTGGGGGACGACGATCAGTCGATTTATGGGTGGCGCGGTGCCGAAGTGAAGCACATCCTGGGCTTCCAGCAGCAATTCCCGGGTGCGAAGGTGGTTCGGCTGCAGGACAATTATCGCTGCACGCACCAGATCATTGAAGTCGCCAATCAACTGGTGCATCACAACCGCGGCCGACACGAAAAGACGCTGATCGCTCACAAGGACGGCGTGGCGGTCGCTGTCAAACCGCACCCCGATGAGCAGGTCGAAGCGGAAGCCGTGGTGCGTGAGATCAGCTATCTTGTCAAAGAGTTGAAGGTTCCCCCACAAGACATTGCGATTCTGTTTCGCACCAACGAACAACCTCGCATCTTCGAAATGGAACTGCGCCGAGTCCAGGTTCCTTACCACTTGGTCGGCGGGCAGTCGTTCTTCGATCGACGCGAAGTGCGCGACATGATGGCTTATCTGAAACTGCTGGCCTGTCCGACGGACGAAGTCTCGCTGCTGCGAATCATCAACGTCCCGACGCGCGGGATCGGTGATTCGTCGGTCGAAAAGCTGCTGAATCGAGCCGTCAAATCGGGCCGCAAGCTGTTCGAGGTGGTGGCGGATGCGGTGGCCGAAAAAGAGATCACGGTCAAGACCGCAGCGGCGATCGAGAAGTTCCGACAATTGATGGATGAGTATCGCGAACGCTTCAGTGCGCCGGGTGGACGCCTGTCCGCGACATTTGAATCGTTGATTGAGGTGATCGACTACGAGTCTGAGATTGAAAAGCAATACAAGGACGCCAGCCAGCAGTTGGCTCGAACGGCCGTTATCGAAGAATGCGTCACCGCGCTGCATCAATACGAACAACGAGCCGCCCGTCCCAATTTGACCGACTTCCTGGAGCAGTCGTCGCTGGCGGGCAACGATCGCGACTTTGGTGAGAACGACGATTTCGAAAAGGCGGCGGTCAAGCTGATGACGTTGCACAGCGCGAAGGGCCTGGAGTTCCCGCGCGTGTACCTGGTCGGCTGGGAAGAAGGAATCCTGCCGCATCAACGATCCGTCGATGACGAATCGCCGACGGCCGTGGAAGAAGAACGTCGACTGGCCTATGTCGGTATCACACGAGCTCGCGACTTCCTGACGATCTCTCACGCTGTCACTCGCATGAAGTGGGGTAAACGCCGCGAGAGTGTGCCGTCCCGATTCTTGCGCGAGATGTACGTCGAGATCGCCAAGAAGAACGCCGCTGAACCGACAGCCGATCATTGAAGGCGCGTTATGCCCTCTTCGCGACAACCGCTTTGGTGGGACGATCACGGAGTGTGTGCCAATCCCGCCGAAACGGTGCTGAAAGATTACGATTTGGCAGGTTTTGTCAGTCCATGGCAGGAAATACGGGGTGTCTGCGATTTTTTCGCGTGCGGTTCCGGATCTGCTGCCGTGACTGAATCGCGTGCCGATTGTCGGCACCCAAGGCCGCCGCAACGATCCGGATCGCTCGGATTGTGTGATTTGAGTCACTGAATTCATCTGCATTTCTTCCCCTCAGCGGGGGTCGCGGTGTTTGAACCGCAGGCATCAGCCGGACGGGTTCGCAGCGCTGCTGGCGCACCGCCTTATGCCACAGATTGCCTGACTCAAACTAGACGGCAATTCGAATAGTTTCGAAATAATGAGAAAAATCTGCGCGACCCGACGAGCCGCGGCCCCAACTAGCGAAGCGGTCGCTGACAGTTTTTGACACCGGAGGACAGTTTTTGACGATGGGCGACAAAAAGGCCCTGTTTTTGGCTGTTTTCCTCAAAAAAGTGCGACTTTACTGACAGATCAGGGAACTCGACAAAGTGCGGCCGCGATGCCGTGCCGGGGCGCGGGTGAGATGTCGCGACTGGCCGATTTGAGTTGGCGCTTCGGAAACCCGCAGCTTGCGTATTGTGGGAAACCGCACTAATCTCCGCCCCCCAGCACACCCTGTATGACATCCTGTCTCAGGCATTTCGCGATGCTGGCTCACCTATTCTGGTTTGGAAGGTTGGACCGTGAAAGAGCTGTTGATCGTTATTGCCATTGTGGTGATCGGCAGTGAAGTCGTTCGCGCCTACAACGAATTCGAAGAGCCACAGTCATCGCGAATCTTGCGTCTTGCCGCTGCCGAGCTTCCAGAGCCGAAGTAGATCGGACTTTTCAAAAGCCCTACTCGTGGCTAGGTATCGGTCGGGTGGCTTTGAGTTGCCTGTAACATCGAGTGGCAAACAGCCGACGATGCGTCGTGAAGCGGAGAGAGGTAGAGCCCAGTTCGCGCGATCACAGCGATATCAGCGGCTTGAAGACACTGGCAGCCCAGAGCGGCCGCCGTAGCACCCGTGGCGCGGACTCCGATCATGACTTCTTGGGCCACTTCAGGTGACGATGCAGGAAGTCATAGGTTCCTTGACCGTTGATCGTGTGTGGGCCGTTGAAGAACTCAATCTCGGTTCGGTCGCCGATTCCCAGCTTGTTGTAGTGACGTCGCACTTTGGCGTACTCGTAGGCGACCCATTCGTCGAGTCCCACGCCGTCATCGTGGCCTCGTTCGACCATGAATGGTCGCGGTGTCATCAGCATCGACAACTCGGCATAGTTCGCGACGTTGGCCATGTTCCATTCGAAGATCTCGTATTCGTTGGTGAACACATAGCTGAATGGCAGGTCCGTTGAAGCGTTCTTGAAGACCCACTCGTTGTAATCCGCCGAACAAATCGACAGGCAATATCCCGGCTCATTTTCCTTTGAAGGGAGCAGTGGCGGAACGCGAACGGCCGTCTTGCCGCCGTAGCTCAGTCCATAAAATGCCAAGCGGTCTTTATCGACGTTCGGCAGTGATGCCAGCCAGCGCAGTGTCACCAGGTGCTGGGGGACTATATAGCTGAACAGCGATCGTCCCAGCGGATTGGACTTGCGCTGCAAGGTGCGGAACGCGTCTTTGCCGCGATAGGGGTTTTGCGGGGC
Source organism: uncultured Schlesneria sp. (assembly GCA_903840265.1). Lineage (GTDB taxonomy): Bacteria > Planctomycetota > Planctomycetia > Planctomycetales > Planctomycetaceae > Schlesneria. The sequence continues at coordinate 197,060 of CAIMFH010000025.1, forward strand.
ATAGACGATGAAGCCGCGCTTAGCGAGTTCCGCGCTGAACGACTTGTAGGGACCATATCCGGGTGAACCTGGCCCCGTGATCGTATCCATCGGCACCCCTTCCAGGCCGTGCTGACAAACGACGACCGGCCGTTTTTCGCCCGGCTTGATGCCAGTCGGCCAGAGCAGAATGCCCGCGGCGATCACGTCGGGATACGTGTCGAGCACCACTTCGTAGCCGGTAAACTCTGTCTCGTCGAGGACTTTGCGAGTGCGTGGGTTCGGCGCCATCGTGGGATCAGGCAGTTTGCCGATCAGCTCTTGATAAACGTGCTCGCGCAGCTTTTCGCTGGTCGCGACATATTTATCGAGCGATGATCGATCGGCCTGAGCAAACAGCTTGTCGCGAGTCTTGTACGACTTTCGCAACGCCTTCTGAGTAAACTCGATCGCCTCGGCCACCTGGCGCTTCTGAACGGCCACGGCGTCGATCGTGTACGGAGGCTTGTTGGTTGCCGTCCGAACGTGTTCGGTGAACGTGGTGACACCGAGGCTCTTCGCGAACACTTCCGTCGCCATCCCACTTCCCGGGATGCCGCGCCCATCGGCACGGTTGTTGACGAGTTGAACCTTATTCGAGACTCCAAGCTTTTCGTAAATCGGTTGGACGCGTTTGAATTCTGACTGAACCGCGGCGAGGTCCGCGGTTTTGATCTGTCCCGGGGCCGCTCCCCCTCGTCGGCCTTCTCTGATCGGCAGTGGTCCGTCCGTTTCGGGGATGGCGCACGCTTCGAGGATTAGCGGGCGCGGCGCGATCATCCCTGCGATCTCGGCATCGCCAAACTCGGTCAGTAGATTCCAGACGTTGCGATCAATCGGCTCTTGCCAGACGCCCTCGCGAGGTCGAAAGTAGCCGCTGACCAGCACGGCGGCGATGCGTGGATCGATTGCGGCGCTGTACAACGCGATCTGACCACCGTCACCAACGCCTGCGACGCCAATCGGCAGACTGCCGCTCGCTTTATCGGCCTGCAATAGATTAACCGCGGCCAGCACTTTTTGAACCTCGTAGCCTAACACATGTCGGCCCACTTCAAAGGCGGAGCGGTAGACCCATTCGCGATGGGTCTGATTCGTCATCGCGATCTCAGGATTGCCCGCGAATTCATCGTCGCGACTGATCAGCGTGGGGATGACAACACGGAAGCCGTTCGACGCTAAGAGGTGGGGCAGATCGGACACAACTTTCAGATGCTCGTGAATGGCTCCACAAAACTCGGCAGGGGACCAACGTGAATCGGGAATGGCAATGACGACCCCCTGCGGCTTGCCGACCGGGTCCAGAATCAAGCCTTCCGCGGTCATGCCGGGAAGCACCGCCCAGCGGACAGGGCGAACCGAATAGAGTTCTTTCGTCACCTGCGGTGAATGCTCGGTGTATTCGAAGCGAGTCGCGGGAACGCGTTGATCGACGACACCGATGATTGTCCGAAACTTCTCGCGATACGGGGCCATGCTCTTGTCATAGGCCTCCGCGCTGCTGAAGTCCCGTTTCCAGAGTGACTCACGCTGCTCTCGCGCCTGCTCAATCTCTTTCAGGCAGAAGCGATCGATCCCTTCGACCATCAAGACATCAAGCGGCTTGTCGGCCGTCAGGGGTTCGGTCCCCGGAAACGTCGCGGGGCGTTCCTGCGCCAGGGCCACGGTGGCGCACAATGTGATCGTTGCCACCATCGTCAACAGACGCATGTCAGCTCTCCGGTTGGTCATCAGCGAAGGACTTGCCAAGGGATGGCCTGGTAGGGTGCGTGTAGTCTTTGGAACGCACCACGAACGATAGTGAAGACAGATGGTGCGTTTCGAAGACTGCACGCGCCGTACGCTGAGGGCTGCTAGCCTTTGGTGCCAACGTTGATGACTTGATAGCCCGAATCGGGATCGTTGCCGAAGGCTTCAATCCGGCCGCGGATCTGGCAGACGTGCTGACAGAGCGAACCCGCGAAGGTCGGCATCACGTTGGAGGGGAATTGGAATGTTCCCTCGAACGACTTGGTTTCACTGGGAGCCAGCACGAACGCCGGCGAGATTTGAATGGTCTGCTGGACGGTCGTCTTGGAACGGTTGATCTCTTCCTTGGACGAGTCATCCTTAAAAGAGACTCGTTCTTCGGCCCAGACATCGACATAGACACCCTTCGACTTCAGCTCGGCCCCGGTCGACGTGGCGGTGATCTTCACGCTGACGGTATCGCCGGGAAAAACGCAGGCTTGCTGCAGCTGAATTGTCACCTTGGCCGCGCCGCCGGTGACCGCATTGACCATACTCTTGACTTTGTCGAAAAAGCCCATGATCCGCCCTTCAGAAGAGGTGAGTGACCCGAGTGCGATGTCAACTCTCCAATTCTGAGTCTGAAATTGCAAGCTAGTGCTGATAGCACTTACGTGTCGCGATGAAACATGGGTTAGACTAAGTGGATTTCTGCTCGCGGGACGCCACAGTTAGGCGTGATGCGCTCTAACTCGGTGCCGACATCTCGCAAGGCCGCTGCGGACGTTTCCATTCCCTGCTTTGGACAACGAATGAAAGCCTATCTCCTGACTACGATTACGATCTTCGGGTTGATCACCGGCGCTCATGTTCTGCGGCTGTACTATGAACCGCAGGTCGCGACTGAGATCGCATTCATGCTGCTGACGCTGCTGAGTGCAGGACTGTGCATGTGGGGGATCCTCCTGTTGCTGCGTACGTCAAGATGATTGCCATGCGGATTGGCAGTTGCGAACTATTTTGAGAGTCGTCGCGCATATTCTTCACCTTCGACCAGCAGCCATTCGGTATCGCAGGTCAGATCTTTCAGGGTCATCGATTCACCCCCGAGCCAAGTGATTGTCACCACATCGATCGTTGAACTGGTTCCCAATCCGAAATGCAGTTTGCGTTCGTTACTTGCCTGGTAGCCGTCACCAGCGGTCAGTTGTTGGGTCCAGGTTCGATTACCTGAGGTCAGCGTCACGCTGGCTCCGATCGCATCGCGACTTAACTTTGTGCCGACGATGTGCAGCGTGAAGAAATGCCCATGACTCGTCGTGCGATTCGTCACTAACCCGGCGGGGGCCATCATGTTCGAGACCGCAAAATCATCGAGCCCGTCGCGGTTCCAATCGAGTCTCGCGAGACCTCTGCCCAAGTGCTTCCGCGAGAAGTAGTCTCCCAGTTGCGTGGCGGGGACTTCACTGAATTTCCCTCGACCGAGGTTTCGAAAATACTGGGGCGGCATCTGATAGGCTTGATGCAGATGCGAGAGATCGAAGACGTGACCATTGGTGATGACCAGGTCGGGCCAACCATCAAGTTCTCCATCAAGGAACTGAGTCCCGAACCCAAGCGTTTTCCACGTCGGTGCGTTCAGGCCACTCGAAACGATGGCATCGGTAAAGGCGCCTCCGGCGGCTTCTTGAACGAACAACGACTTCGCCTGGTCCGCGTACGTTGTGGAGAACAGATCTAGGCGACCATCACCATTGGCGTCACCGGCTGCGACCCCCATCCACGCCGCGGACAATCCGTCGTGGCTGAGAGCGAGTCCAGAGACCAAAGCCTCGTCCGTAAATCTTGGGGATGCTCCGGCCGGCTCCACCTGGTTGACGAAATAGAAGTTGGGGACCGAATCGTTGGCGACAAACAAATTGAGGCGCCCAGTTCCCGAGAAATCGGCGGCTACGATTCCCAGGCCTTTGCCATTCGGGACATCGATCCCCGACGACTCGGTGACATCTTGAAAGCGCCCGTCGCCCAAGTTGAGATAGAGTTGATCGGGCTCGGCATGGAACCCGCCCGGTCCACAAGTACGAGCTTCCTCACCGCGAATGCAGAGTGTTCGCGGTGCCTGGGCGATGCTGAGGTAGTTCACGTCGTACAGATCCGGCAAACCGTCGCCGTTGATGTCGGCCAGCAGACAACTATTGGTCCATCGTTCCGAGATGATGCCGGCTGCATCGGTGACATCGACAAAAGTTCCGTCCCCCTGGTTCTGATACAGTCGATTGCGTCCGATGTTGGCCACGTAGAGATCGGGAAAGCCATCATTGTTGAAATCGCCAACCGTACAACCCTGACTGAAACTGCGATCACCGAGACCAGAGGGCTCTGTGGCATCGGCGAAGGACTGTCCGAGGCGATTACGGAACAGCACATCAGGCGGTCGGATGGCTGATGGGCCGAGTTCCCAAGGTCCGGCTTGCGTGAAGTAGATGTCGGGCCAGCCATCCAGATCGAAGTCGAGCACCGCCACGCCACCCCCCATCGATTCCAGCATGCGCGTCGTTTCAGCCTGTGGCTCGTGGCCATTGTCGTAGCGAAAGTTCAAGCCGACGCTGGCGGCGACATCTTCAAACTGAACGCTGGATTCAGTTTCCACCTGATCGCTCGTGACGGGAGGATGTCGCGAGGTGGGATGTCCCAGAGCGATATGGGTGCTTGGTTGGTCGGTCACATTTTTCCAGGATGGCAACGGCTGGTCGGAAAGATCGAGTACTTGGCCCAACTGGAAATCGACAAGGGTGCGGGGCATCTCGGGCCGCAAGCGAGCCTGTAATCTGCGAACGGTTGTTTGCGCCACTTCGATGGCTGGATCTCCCACACTGTGACCGTAAGCCCAACCCCAGGCTTCCCAGATTCGACCCAGAGACTCGTTCAACTGAGCGGCCTCCGTCATTAATTGAATGCTCTGAGGATTCTCATAGATCCGATCTACCAGATACGCCAGTTGCTCCAGCAATGCGGCTCGCTTGAAGCATGGTTGAGAATCGTCTGGGCGTCCGATCTCGCGTAGCAATTGGCCAAGTTGATAACAAGCAATGCGATGATTCGGGTCCAGTCGCAGTGCCTCCCAGAAACAGCGCGCGGCAACATGGGGCTGGGCATGCGTCCGAGCCCAGTGACCTCGGACCACCCAGATCTCTGGATGCCAAATTTTCTGGGGCAGCTTCACATGCCATTCTAGAAAGTCGCGGGCCACTGCACGCTGCTGCAAGAGCGAACCCCAGCGGGCCTGCGCTTCTTGCGAATCCGAATTGACGGCAACAATTTGTCGCAACAATGGTTCGGCGGTCTCAAAGTCCTGACCACTGAGAGCTTCTCGAGCTTGCCCCAGTAGCGGCAGCGGATCGTCGGGCTGTGCCGAGCGACAACGTTTGACGAATTCGGCATCGTTCACCACGGGTTCGCCGGCTGCGAGCATGACGAGGTGATCTGGCGTGAAACGACCCGACTTTAGCGCTGCAAACAATAGGGCCGAGGCCTCGAACGCGCGGCCTTCGATCCCCAGCAAGTAGGCCAACTGATTCGAGGCTGCCATGTCCGAAGAATCGGCTTCGACCATTCGTCGCAGGAATCGCTCGGCAGCTTGAGCATGACCGAGCCGCTGAGCGATCTCGGCAGCGGTGCGAACGCAGGGGAGACAGGCAGGATTGGACTGATTCGCCGGGCCCTGCAAGTAGTGCAACGCCTTCACGTCCTGATGTTGAGCGACTGCGGCTCGCGCGGCCATCATCGCAGCGCGGCAATCGTGGGGATGTCGACCAAGTACCTGGGCCGCGAGTGCTTCGGCATCGGCAAATCGATGCTGAGTCAATCGCTGCTGCGATTCCGTCAGCAGCGATTCGTTGGATCGCGTAGCAGCGCTGATGAACCAGATTACCGTTGCCAGCACCAGCAGGCTCGTCGACGCGATGACGACCCGTTTCAGCTTCCTGCGATATGCCAGATCCGCCCCTATCGGGTGCGTCATTGGGTCGATGTCAAAGTGAAGTCGGTACTGCCGGGTGCTTCGGTCAGATCCTTCTCCAAACGAGAGGCCGAGTTGTATTTTTCGGGAATCACTTCCGTGGTGATGCTGATCATCGGGCTATCTTTGGAACCGGGATACGCGGGCTCGGTCCGTACAAGCTTTGGATAGTTGATGCGGACGACTTTGACGCCAGGTTCCACGCGCGTCTCGTAGTTGCCGTCCATGATACTGGCGCTGACAGAGCCGCCTTTGCCGTCCTTGGGTTCGAACGAGATCGTGCCACCTTCAACCGGCTTGCCATCGAATGTGACTTTGCCTTTGACCGTCAGCGTCGCGCGACGACTGGTCGATCCACCACAGCCAATCATTGAGACCACGAGAGCAACGACAAGAATTCGTGAGATCATGGGTGCGGACTCTTCAAGTGATGTACGAAGAAGGTGATCCTGGTCACTTGCCAGAAATCAAAACGACGCAAACCTTGGGATCGCCAGACGACGATCCCAAGGTGGCGGTTGAACAACTGAGTGGCGTTTAGAAATCGCCGAGAACTTCGCTGCCGCGTATCGAACTGACGCCGCGCCACACATTCGTGTCGACGTTGTTAGATACGAACCGTACGGCTCCGTCGCACATGACCGTCTGGATTCCGCCGACGTGCTTGCTGCGTGAGGTGAAGATCTGCTGCATCACGTCGCCATTCGTCGTGCATCCGGGGATGCCGTTCAGAGATGTCGTGGGCGGACAGACTTGAGAGATCTCGAATGATGGCGAGTTTGGTGTGTATCGTCCCATGGCAGCTCCCGCGCGGCCAAGGATGTCGGCGATGTTTCCGTCATAACCGGTCCCGTTTGGCGCGATGACTTCCATGAAGAGAGCGGTGTTACTGGTGCCGTCGTTGATGTCGGCGATTTTGACTCGAACGCCATTACCGAACGGGGCTCCCCAGAAGGTATCGGTGGGTGCAGAGCCGAGTGATTGGCCACCCCAGTTGGTGTTCCCATAGTTGGGCATGTAGTTGGTTCGCAGTCGAGCCCACCCGCCGCCGAATTCGTTTTCCTTGATTCCATCGGAAGGACAGCCATGGAGGGCAATCTTCGTGGTCTTGGCCTTCCAGTTTCCATCCCACGGTGCCCCCGCGTTGACCCCGCGATCACATCCAACCGGCTCGGTCGAGTTAATCGCATTGAACATCGGTGCCTGATCGACATAGGGCATCAACGCCACGTACCAGTTGGTCTCATGGAACCAACTGCCACCGTTGCCACAACCGCGATTGCCGATACCCGTGTCGTACCCCATCAACTTACCCAACGGGAGCAAATTGTATGTATCGTGATAGGTATGCGTCGCAATCCCGAGTTGCTTAAGGTTGTTCTTGCACTGTGTTCGCCGGGCCGCTTCACGCGCTTGTTGTACTGCAGGAAGCAACAGTGCAATCAGGACCGCAATGATCGCGATCACGACCAGCAATTCGATTAGCGTAAACGCTTTTCTTCGCCACTGTCTGTGCATGGTGGACCTCCAGGAAATGAGATTAAAAAGATGAGATGTGAGTAGAGACAGAATTGCTCAAATCTCAGTCTATGCTTCCTGGAATATAACAGCAATGACATTTTTCGGACAATAAATTGCCACGTTTTGCGGCGAAATGCATCAGACATTTTCGGGTGAATTGGCTACAACTTAAGGGTTTGCAAGCTGTGGCATCGTTGTGATGGTTCACGCCGAGATGGTTTTGAACGTTAAATTCGCGATCTGGAAGTCGGCGATTCGTTGTATTCAGCGGCCGACGTAAACACCGAATCCGGGGCTGCTGTAGCCGAAGCCGACACCGCGCGGGCCACCCATAATCCCGTAGGAATAAGGGGGAGCATAGACTGGTGGTGGCGGTGGAATAACGACGGGAGGCGCCATTGGAACAGGTGGCGGCACCAGAATTGGTGGGGCCGCGTAGACCGGCGCAGACATGTATGGCGGCGGCACGACAACCACAGGTGGCGGGGCGAACACCGCGACGCCGAAGCCTGGACCGCGATAGCCGTGATGATAGGGATGGGGATGTCCCCATCCATGGTTGGCGGATGCGGATTGCATGGCGACTGCAAGAACGCCACCGAAAACTATCGCAGCCAATGCCCGTAACAACATGAAATCCGTCCCTTGATCTAAATTGGCGTTTCAATAACCGTTGCCCCATCCCGAGGCGAAGGTCTATGAAAGCAGTCCACGTACCAAACCAGATAAAATCGCATTTTCGGAATTCTCGACGAGGCCAAGCGGTCTTCGTTCGTGGAAAAGTGGGCCCTCGTGCTAGTTCACTTGGTGGTAGTTACAACTCACGCGGCTGCCGTACTTCGCTGGCACGGCAAGACGTTGCGGTGAGATTCTGTGTCCGATTGAAGAGGCGTCGATGGCTGGAACCGCTGTCCGTCGTGGCAGACGGCAGTCGGTCAGTCATTGACCGACTGCAACGACTGATGCAACTATTTCCACATCCCTTGTAAGAGTTGCAGTGGGGTCACCCCCGATTAGAAGTGAGCTGCTCGGGCTGAGATTCAAGCTCAACTCGAACACTACCGATCGGGCTGTTCGCAGACGTTGATCCCGGCGCATACGACGTGGCTGGGGCAAGGCCTCGATACCGGAGCGATGATGTTGCAATACCAGGCGGCGTTGGCGGCCTATCTGGCTCCACTGGTCGGTGCCAGTACCGCGCCGCTGCTGGTGGCGAAGTTTGCACCGCTGATGTTCATTCCGCTCACGATCGTGTCGACGGACCCATTCCTGTTTGTGGAACTCCCCGATGAGCCCGGAAAATTGCGGCACTTGGGGCATTGGTATTGGCAGGACCAGCCCAAGGGCCGACAGAAGCTGCACCTGCATGTGTAGAGGCTAGCCCCGACTTTATTCCTTGCGCGGAAAGGTTCGCGCAAGGTTATTTAGTCAGCGCAGATCGATTCGGGCAGCCGAGCCACTTTGCCGTCGCGTCCTACGCAGGCCAAGGTGCTGGTTGCTGATGCGAGCAACTGTTCGCCACGCATTAATCGATAGCTGTGATCGATCTTCACGGCCGAAACATTTTCGACTTTGGTGATCAGCGTCAGCACGTCGTCATATCGAGCGGGGGCGTGATAGCTGCATTGCAGTCGAACAACGACCAGGAACAGGCCCGCTTCTTCGATCTCGCGGTAGTTGCCACCTTGAGCACGAAGGAGCTCCGTCCGTCCCTGTTCGTAATAGTTGAAGAACTGCGAATGATGCAGGCAACCCATCGCATCGGTTTCGCAATATCGGACACGAATCTGAAGAGAATGTTCTTGTAACATCTTCGTTTATCGCAGAGATGGAAACACAATCCGCTATTTGTCGTAAGCTCGCCCACCGCTCGGTGTCCCCGAGCAGCCGACCTGCAGTTGATACAACTGCTTGCCAGCTTCCGTCGGATAGCTGGCATTCAGACAGGCCTGACAGAGCTTGTCGCCCGGCAGCCCGACGCTGCGTGCGATTGAGTCGAAGGACAGATAACGCAAGCTGTCGGCGCCGATCACGTCGGCCATCCGATCTTCGATTTCGCGCGTCAGGGGTTCGCCCGGCGACAGGAAGCGTGGTGCGAACAGTTGCGCGATCGTCGACATGTCGATCCCGTAGAAGCACGGGGCGAGGATCGGCGGGCAGGCGACTCGCACATGCACTTCCTTCGCTTTGCCCCGGTCCTTCAGTTGCGAGATCAAGACCTTCATTGTGGTGGAACGCACAATGGTGTCTTCGACCAGGATGACTCGCTTGCCTTCGAGGACTTCAGGCAGCGGCGTGTACTTCATCCGAGCTTTGTCTTCGCGATTGCCCCCTTCGATGAATGTGCGCCCCATGTAACGGTTGCGCATCAGTCCTTCGACGGACGGAATCTTGAGCGTGTAGGCCATACTGTCCGCAGCCGCCTTCGCAGTATCGGGCACGGGAACGACGATCGTGTCTTCGTCGAGTTCCAATGTTTCCTGTCGTGCCAGCTCTTCGCCAAGACGCTTTCGCGTCAGGTACACGCTGCGTTCGTCCAAGGTGCTGGCGACGTTCGCGAAGTAGATCCATTCGAAGAAGCAATGCGCCTTCTGTGGGCTGCGAGCAAACTGACGAACTTCCAGCTTGCCGTTCTGAATCAGCACTGCGTGCCCAGGCGGCACGTTCTTAATGTCTTCCTGTTTGAAGCCCAGATTGGCCAACGCCACGCTCTCGCTGGCGGCAGCGAATAGATTGCCGTCAACGGCATAGCACAGCGGCCGAATGCCAAGCGGATCACGAGCGACCGCCATCTCACCGAGGGCATTCAGGAAGACGATATTCCAGGCCCCGTCGAGTTGTTCGCTCAGCCGTGACAGCATTTCGACCAGAGACGGCGTTCGATCACCCGAGAGTTGCTGGCAAATCAAATGCATCAACACTTCGGTGTCGGTATCACGAGCCAGATGAAAATTACGCTCAGACAGGATCTCTTGTTTCAACTGTTGATAGTTGGCCAGTTGGCCGTTGAAGCCAAACGAGAACCACTTGTGCTTTTCGATGTGATGTCGCTCAAACGGCTGAGCGTTTCCCTTATCGTCTGCTCCGCAAGTGGCATATCGCACGTGGCCAATCGCGGCAATTCCCGCGTACTTGTCCATCAGAGCGACTGCTTCGTTCTGATGATTCAGGTGGAACACTTCCGTGACGGTGCCGACATCTTTGTAGGTATCGATCAGTTGCGGTTGTTCCGGTCGGTATGTGGTCATCCCGGCGGCTAATTGTCCCCGATTCTGGATTTCCAGAAGCAATCGAGGAATATGCCGCGAAACTTGCGACGGGTCACCTTTGGGTGCAAGCCGATGTGGTTCGCCCGGCAAATGGTAAATCGCCGCAATACCACATTCGTGAAACAGATCGGCCAAGGAAGCATCCTCTGGTCGGGCAGGGGGGAAACGGCATAGAGGCCGCATGAGCAATGATACTCCGAACGGGGGTCGCTACCAACCCACTTACTCAGTTCGGGGTAGCATCACTGCGCAACGGTTTATATCTTCCGCAGGCTGAGCATCGACAAACGTAGAAAACGCATCACAATTTGCAGTCGTTATGTCAGAAAATGAAATCGAACGCCGCCGCAATACTGTCACCAGCGCCCAAACTCTAGTCGTAAAAGTGGGCACCAATGTGTTGTCGACAGACGACGATCAGTTGGATGCCGATCGCATCGCCTCGCTGGCTGAACAATTGCATCTCATTTGCGCCACTGGACGAAAACTGGTTCTCGTCTCCAGCGGAGCTATTGGCGCCGGCATGGGATTGCTGGGCCTGAAGCAGCGCCCCAAGGATTTACCGCATCTGCAAGCGGCTGCGGCCACGGGACAGGCGCATCTAATTCACATCTACGACAAAGCCCTGCGGCCTTACGGATATCATGCTGCTCAGATTTTGCTGACCGCAAACGATTTCAAGAATCGGTCGCGATATCTGAACGTCCGCAATACGCTGCGGACACTGGCAGAATACGGCGCGATTCCGATTGTGAATGAAAACGACACGGTCAGCACTGAAGAGATCAAATTGGGTGATAACGATCGCCTGGCAGCAATGGTCGCGGGCCTGATTCAGGCGGACTTGTTGATCATTCTGTCGGTTGTAGATGGCTTGCTCACCGGTGATCCGACAGATCCGAACAGTCGCCGACTACCCCTAGTGGAGCGGTTCGACGATGAATTGCTGAACCTGGTCGGGGCATCGAAAAGTTCCCGCGGCACAGGCGGCATGAAGACAAAGCTGGAAGCTGTGCATACTGCGACGGCCGTCGGCGTGAACGTCATCATCGCGAACGGCAAGTGTCCGCACGTTCTAAACGAGATCATGAACGGCGACGACATCGGCACGCTGTTTCTAGGCGAAGGAGACGGCCTGTCTGCCTGGAAGCGTTGGATTGGCTACACGATGCCACCGAAAGGTCGCTTCGTCCTCGACCATGGGGCTCGCCGCGCTGTCGAACTGCAAGGGAAATCGTTGCTGGCTGCGGGAATCGCTCGTGTCGAAGGCGAGTTTACGAAAGGCGAGGTCGTCTCGCTGGTGGATATCCAGTCCGGCGAAGAGTTCGCGCGCGGGCTGTCGAACTACGATTCCATTGCGGCTCGCACGATTGCGGGGCGGCGAACGGACGATATCGCGAAGACACTTGGTTCGATTCCTTACGACGAGGTAATCCATCGGGATAATCTGGTTGTAACGAGTTTGCCTAAGAATTGACGGCCCGAAGTGATTCTGGAGTCGAAAGTTCGCATCGACGACGCTACATCCGTGGTTTCCCGGTGTTTTGCGTGGGAGTGAATTCCGACCTAAAGTTTGGTCGTTGGAATCATCCACCACACGGTGAACGATTCAGACGACCCCACTTGCACCCCGCAATCTCAGACTGTGACGGACGACTATGGACGAGTACATGCACTTCTACAAGACGTTCCTGATGCGATGCTGGAACGACATGGGGCCTGAAGAATACGTCTTTACGCTCGTGAGCGTCGGCTTGATTGGCTGGTTCATGATGCGCCGCGCAGGCTCGATGTCGTAATCTCCGCCAGGTTTGGCGACTCGCGACGACGCACCTATTGAAACCAGCCCGGCCAATTCTGACCGGGCTGATTTTTTGGACGCGTCGCGACAGAATCACTTGGTGTGATGCGCGTTCGGCGGCAGGTAATAATCACCTGTCATCCAATTCACGAGCAGGTCCAATTCCTTTTCGGACAGACGCTTGTCGTCGAAGACCATCATAGTGTTCTTGTCGCCGTAGAAATCCGGATGAGCTGGATTTCGCAGGAACGCCTTCAGCCAGTCGCGACCGGCATAGCCCGTGAGAGTCGGATAGCCCGCTCCGGCACCTTCGCTCAGCGACGTACGCTCACCAGCGACTTTCATCGCATGGCAATCAACACAACTGGACGACAGAGTTCCTGATTTCAGCGTTCCGCCTTTGAAGATCTCTTTTCCATCGGCGACCAACTTCTCATCGAAGGCTCCCAAGTCACTTCGTCCGCCTTGAGACGTCAGGAACTCGACCAGTGCCTTCAGGCTTTCGGCATTCGCGGGATCGGTCAGGGCCTTTTGATTGTCCTTGCACCAACTGGACATTTCTCCTGTCAGAATCGCTTGGCCCTTCTCACCTGCATTTTCGAGCGGCTTGAAGGTTGCGTCGTAGTCGGTGAGCACTCGGGTGATCCATTCCCGGTTGCCGAAGTCTTTCAGGTCGGCTGCAGTCGCAGGTTCCGGGATCAGTTTCTTAACGCCGTTTTCCTCAACGGTCTTCATGATCTTTTGCAGTGTTCCATCGTGTCCGTCAAAGCGATGGCAACTGGAGCAATGTCGAGCGAACAGACGCGGCCCTTGCGTCAAAGGATCGTTGACCAGCAGTTCGCGGGCCCCGTTTTGCGGAATCCCATCTCGTGCCGCCAGCACCACGATGCGGTGCGCATCTCGCTCGGCGAAGGCCAGCTTGGCTTGGTGCGATTCGTTGTGGTTATCCTCGATGATCGTCATTCCCGTCAGCACCGCGACCGCGGCGAGTACCGCCACCAGGAAGAGCCGATTGAAATAATGACCCCACTGCGATTTACCGATCAGCGGCATCAGCACCACAATGATCATCAATGCGGTCGGTACATAGATTGCCCCGAACGCCACGCCCATCTTGGAAATGGCCGGGAATTCGAGGAATCGGAACAGGAACAAGAAGTACCATTCCGGCCGCGCAGGAAAGTCTTCGCCTGCGTCAGCCGGCGCACTCAACTCGGCCGATCGCGTCAGTGTGAAGTACAACACCAGGGCTAGAGTGACCAGGCATCCGGCCGCATCATACAGTACCTGTTTTGGCCAGAACGTATCTGCCGGTTTTCCCTGTGCCGAATGCGGCACGGTAATCCCGTGCCGCCGAAAGACGTAGACGTGCAAGGCCAGGAACACCGTCAATAGAGCTGGCAATAGCCCCGCATGCAACGCAAAGAATCGAGTCAACGTGTGATGGCCGTAGGCAGAGCCACCTTGAGCGATCTGTTGTACCTGCTGACCAATAAACGGAGTCGACCCCGCAATGTTCGTCGCGACCTTCGTGGCGTAGTAGCCCTTCTGATCCCACGGCAGTAAGTAGCCTGTCAGCGACAGCCCGATCACGATCTGCATCAGGACCAGGCCCAGCCAGAAGTTCACTTCACGCGGTGCTCGATAGGCTCCGTCCCACACGATTTGCAGAAAGTGCAAGCCGAGCAAAATCATCATCGCTTGTGCCGCGAAGTGATGGATTCCGCGGACCAGCCAGCCATACGACATCTGGTGCTGGATGTAATAGACACTTTCCCAGGCGGTCTGCGTGCTGGGGCTGTAGGCCGTCCACAGAGCGAAGCCGGTGATGATCTGCACGATGAACGTAAATGTCAGCATGCTGCCTGTGATGTAACGCCACCGAGCCCCGCCCGGAATCGGTTCGTTCAGAGCTTCATGAACAAGCAGCTTGTAGCCGGTGCGATGATCGAGCCAGTTGAGAAGAGCCTTCATCAAATCGCCTTTTTCTCTTTGGTAGCGGTCTGGAAGTTCTGATATTTCACCCAGATTTCGCCGTCTTTGACTTCAGCTTCCAGGCTATCCATGTTGCGCGGCGGGGTCAGATTCTTGCGCTCGCCATCCAGTTGAAAGGCGCTTTGATGGCAAGGGCAGAAGAACTGCTTCTCGGCCGGTTGGTAATCGACCTTGCAGCCCAGGTGAGTACACGTGTCATTGAACGCCAGCACTTGCCCGTTAGGCATCAGCCGCAAGTAGATGCTGCCAATGACGCGATCACGATAGATCGTCCAGGCGTCGACGATATCCGATTTCAAGACGACACGGACCGGGGTGCCGTCTGTCGGCAGGTCGCTGATGTCGCCCGCTCGCAGCAAGCCGCCACCTGCTTCTTTTCGCTTGCGCAGGATCGGATCCATGAAGAACAAGGTGCCGGCCGCGACGGGTACCAACCCGGCAATGCCACCCGCGAGGACGGCCAGCAGGCTGATAAAACCGCGACGCGGCGCCACAGGGCCGTGAGGAACAACGGGAGGAGATTCAGGCGACGGATTTGCCATGCAAGCGTCCTTCGTAAACACAACAAAATGCTGTCAGTTCAAATTGTGATCAAGGTCATCGAGGGTCAGCTGACTGAGGTTATTCAAATCAGCGGCGGGGCAAGCAAGCGGATGTCCGGCGGGAGGCATACATCCATCTCAATCGATTTGATATCAAATCGTCAAGGCTTCGCAGCAGAACTCCGCAGGCTCAGGATCTTTTCCGTCATTGCTTTTCGAGCCTTCTCGATCGATTCCGAGAGCGGACCCGGCAGTGTGGCACCCGCCGCCTGACGATGGCCGCCTCCCCCGAATTGCTCGGCAATCTGAGCCACATCCAGGCCTTCCGTGCGGCTGCGGAAGCTGACTTTCACCTGCTTGCTTTGCATTTCAATCGCGATGAAGGCCCCGCGAGTCCCCGTGATCTTCAGGCATTCATTCACCAGGTCTTCGGTGTCGGAGGAAACCGCGCCTGTTTCTTCAAAGTCCGACCAGGGGATCGAGACGTAGGCCAGTTCGCCATCGCAGTCGAGCACCATGCGAGACAACGCCCGGCCCACCAGATGCATTCGAGCAATTGACGCTTGCTCGTACAGTTCGCGGAAGATGGCGGCAGGGACCGCCCCGTATTCCATCAATCGCGCGATCCGCGTCATGGTCTGACTGGTCACGGCCGAAAAACGGAACCAACCGGTGTCGGTCGCGATCGCCGCAAACAAGGCAGTCGCCGCTTCCGCAGGGAGGTCAATCTTGAGGAACTGCGCGAGATCAAAAATCAGCGAGCCGGTCGCTTCGCACTTCACATCTTTGAATTCGGTCGCTCCCAGATCATCCGCACTCACATGGTGATCGATGACAACTCGCAGTGCCGGCGATTCCCGCATCGCCTTGCCGACATCATTGAGCTGGATCCAGGAACTGGTGTCGACGATGAAATGAACTTCCGCCGCCACGATATCCGCGATGGTTGCCGTCACACCCAACTGCTTGACATCCTTAGTCGGGTCAAGAAAAAACAGATTGGCGGGCGTGGGCGAGTGATTAATAATCTGCACGCTCTTGCCCAGCGAGCGTAGCAGGCTGGCCAACCCGATTTCGGACCCGATGGCATCAGCATCAGGACGAACGTGGCTGGAAATGACGAATCGCTGATGCGCGTCGATAATTGGAAGCAGCGGTGCCCATTGAATGCTCATCGCAGCATCGTGGAATGGCGTTCCATAAAAAGCAAGGTTCCCTGCGAGCCTTTCGCGTCATCCCGTGTCAAACTCTGACAGGTGGCAGGTTCGTTCGAAGCGTCATCCTCGAATTTCAGCCCGAGGTCATTCAACGGGTTGATTCGCTCGTAGATTGCCGCTTAGAATGCCGTCGCCTTGGAAATCCTCCATAGATTTCCAACTCGGGGCGGTAGCTCAGTTGGGAGAGCGCTGCGTTCGCAATGCACGAAATTGACGTAAGTCCTTATTTATAGTCGATTTTGCAACCTAAAACCCCAATTTCTCGTTCAAAAAGGTTGCAAAAAAGGTTGCAATTCTAGCGACCACTGCGGTAAAAAAGGTTGCAGATGATTTGCAACCTTGTTATAGCAGCGCTCGCCATGAAACTGCCCCAAAAACTTGAACTGACTTGGAACGAAAAACAAACACGGTGGTTCAAGAAAATCCCCGTTCCACTGGTAGCCAAATTCGGGCGAAAACAGTTCATGATTTCGCAACGGGATTGCAGTCTACCAGACAAGCAATGGACGAAAGAAAAATCATACTTCGTTGCTCTCGAAGTGTGGAAAAAGGCAGTTGCCGAAGTTGAAGCCGAATCCGTTCCGGTAGTGCCTACTCTCGTCCGAATCGCCACAGGCGAAATCGTTCGCATCGAAGATGCCGAAGCGATCAATACCGCCATCAACCGAGCGGTTGACATTGGCAAACTGGATGCGGTTGGCAAGGTCAAGATGGTTTCCGCCATCAGAAGCAATCAGGATGCGATTAGGCAGCCTGCAACCCCCGAGGCTGATAGATCGTTCAAGTTCCACGTTGAAGCGTTTAGGACGAAATGCCGCAACCAAGTTGGCAACGGGGAAATCAAGGCTGGTCGGTTTGGCAAGATCGATAACAGCCTCGATTGGCTGCTAAAATTCGCAGAAGACACACAGATTGATTTGGTCGATTCTGTCCGGGCTGATTTGCTGGAATCGTACTTTGGTTGGCTGAACAAAAAGTACAAGGTTGAAAAGGTGTTGGCTTGTGCCACGATTCGAGACCATTGGCAGGTATTCCACAAGTGGGTTGAATGGTTGTTTGAAAATGATGTTTGCCCACTGCCCAAGAATTACCACAACAAAAAGTTTTCGATTGTCTGCCCCAAAGTGAAATACCGCTACTGGACTCGGGAAGAGTTTGAAGCGGTTTACGCAACCACCAACGACCGTTTACGGTTGTACCTGCTGTTGGTTGCCAACTGCGGATTTTACTCTTCCGATATCGCATCATTGAAGAAAAAAGAAATCAATCTGAAAGCAGGTACAATTACTCGCCAACGTCAAAAAACTGGCGATGATTTGGATTTGGATAAGTATGCCCCTGCGTCTAATGTGCCTGTGGTGACGTACCATCTGTGGCCAGAAACGCTGAAATTGCTTAAAGCGAATCTGTCGAACGATCCTATTTTTGCATTGACAAACGAAGATGGTGGTGTTAAGCCCGGTTGAAAATGGCGGCGCTTTCCGGGGGAAAATGGCGGCGCGAGGTAAGGGGATATTTACAAGTTGGGGCTCCGGGTGAGCCTGGGAATGGGATCGGCTCGGGGCCTTGGGTGGCTTGAGGAGATACGC
>CAIMFH010000026.1 GCA_903840265.1 uncultured Schlesneria sp.
CCGCGTTGCAGACCAACCAAACAAAGCTTGCCTGTCATCCTCGCAAAATCGACGGGATCTCGCCGATCGTGCTACCGGCATGAGCCACGCAGCGACCGCCGGCCGAATTCGCAAAAAATGGCTTTCACCACGGGCTGCTAGCGCGACGTTCCTCCGGTGTCAGCCTTGCCCATTTGCGTTTCGGAAAACATGCTTCGAAATCCTCACGAAAATCTACACAGAACGCCTCAATCGCTTCATGCAATTGGGCCACATAATAGCGAAATCGGCGATTACGAAACTCCTCGGGGAACAAACGGCTCAAAATGATTCCGTTTTCTTTGCATTTTTGAAAGATCTCTTCCGACTCGCTGACACCTTTCGGTAGTCCTTTCATAAATTCAATGCAGCATATTTCGTTCATTGCCATCACCGCTGTAAAACGGCCGACATTATCTTTTAACGCCCGTACGCTGGCGAATTTAATTTTCAATGGACTATCCTTCCGCAATCGATCGTAGATGGGCAAAAGTCTAAAATGTCAGACTCGAAACTGCAAAAGGTGTCGGCGATCGTCATTTCCCTATGATTTAACTCGGAGATATTTATCCGACCGTACGCGCCGCCTTCTACATGACTGGAAGCTCGTCGTGAAGGTGATAAGGTGATTCATGGTGAACTGATGCCACTTGAATTCAAATCTTCATTCCGTCTGTGAGGCTCGCACCGTGGAGATAAGGTCCGAGACCACGGAATGTCATTGCAGTCAATCGCAATGGGGCACTGAGTATCCTTGGCGGCGAAGTTGACATTCTATGTTCTCAGGTGTTGTGGTTGATTTGGGCAGTCGTCAATCGCATCCACCGTTATGGGGACGTAGTCGAAGAATCTCGCACGACCATTGGGCGCGGCCCGTCCGAAATACGACTCTCGCATGCTATTGGGGCAGTAATCGCCAACGATGTGAACTGTCGACGGTGGCCAATCCTCGCTTCAATAGCTCGCCGTACAAGACAGAGTTGACGTCTTTGCGAACCAATCCGCGAAACTGGTAGTCTTTCTTCAGGAGCGAGACAAGTTCAACCGCCTTTTTCGGAGTACCAGCTTGGGTGAGTGTGACAATAACAGCGGCGGCCAACTGCATGCGGGTGTAGCTTTCGGTGGATTTGACGGCTGCGACCACGGCAAGTTGTGAGGCCGCGCTCTCCATCCCAGCCGATTTGTGCATAGCAACAGTTTCGTCGCGGAACGGTACTTCTTCATCGGGTTCATCGGGTTCATCGGACGACTCGGATGTCTCATTTAACTCGGATATGTCTTCATCGGTTTCGAGGTTCTTGCGTTTGTCCGCAGATAGGGCTTCCAGCCGCTCATCGAACTCTTGAGTTTCATCGTCTTCGTCTGTCAACTCAAACAAATGTCGTTGCGCCGACCGCACTGCGACATCTCTGTCATCCTCTGCCTCTATAGTCGTTACAAGATTCTGTTTCAGCTCGTGGGACGAAACTGCCACGAACCAGTCTGAGTCAGTCGGCGGGATGCGATCCACCGGAGTCGGTTCAATTCCAAGCTCTCGGAGAGCCGCAAAAACTGGCTCAAGCGACGCATCTCTGTTCGCGTAGAAGGAACTTCCACGAACTCGCTGAAAGCGCATTCCACAGCGTTCCAACATCCGCTGGCGAGACATATCGCTGTCGTATCGGTCAGGTCCGTGCCACCGATCCCCGTCACACTCAATGGCCAACCGGCTACGCAATCCTTCTACCACCAAGTCGATGCGTTTCCCGGCGAGTTCGTACTGAGGCAGCACTCGATACCGCTGTTCGATCAAGATGCTCGCGACGTCACGTTCAAACTCGCTTTCGCAGCGAGTAAGGTCGCACTCACCGATGACGGGCGCTGGGTTGTAACAGAAGTCGATAAGTTTTCGCCGCATGCACCCGGAATTGCATTCCTCGGGTCTAACTGAATGAAACAGCCACATCTGATCGCGCGCACGTGAGGCCGCGACGTTGAATCGCCGCTGGTCCGGAAACTTCGTCAGTGGCCCGAACCGTCCCGGTCCTTCGACTGCTGCGACGAGACTGAGAAAGATCACATCTCGCTCGTCGCCCTGAAAGCTGTAGGCGTCACCACAGACCAAGCGACGTTCGACGAACGGCTTCTGGCCCAAAGTTTCAAGCAACATGCCCTCGATCAGTTTTGCTTGAGCCTGCCCCTGCAAAGCGATCACGCCCATCGTTTTTCCGTCGTAGCGTGTGTCTTTCAAGCACTGTTCGATGGTGTGAACAATTACACAGGCTTCGGGGCGGTTAATTACGTTGCTATTTCGTCCTTCGCGGTATCCGTCCGTTACATATCGCACCTGAATCGGAACCAGTCGATTCGGTGGATACTGACGCAACGGGATCAAGGGCGTGCCCGAGTAGCAGAGATCGTTCGAGAAGCGAATGATTTCGGGCATACAGCGAAAATGTTCCGTAAGTGTGACGGGGACACCGAATCGCAGCGAGGCTTGATCAAACAAACTACTCGCGGGGTCAAGCAACTCAGAATGTGGGAACTCCGGAAGACATTTCTGTTGCAACTTCTGGACTTCCGATTGATTGATTCCAATTGCCTCTGGCGAAATCTGCTTGTCGTCCCCTACGATGATGCACTGTTTAGCCAGATAGCTGAGTAACAATCCTTCCGGCCCCGTCTGGCTGGCCTCATCCACAATGACAATATCGAATGCTTCAGGCTGCATGTCTATCTGTTCGACGACCCGATGCAATGGCATGATCCAACCGGGAATGGACGCACGGCACTCGTGCAACTTCTCACGCGCGGTACGTCGATACGTTTCAACGTACTTGCCAGTCCCTTTTCCGATCTTACGCACGGCGAGTTCCCACGCCGTGAGTGCCATTTGCTGTTCTCGATTCTCTTGAAGTCGAGTCATGCAGGCTTGCCAAGCCTTCAATGACGCAAGACGCTTGACGATTTGAAGGTATTGCCGCTCGTGATCTGTAGTCGCTTTGGAAAGGTCTGCCTCGGCATGCTCCGCATTGAATCGTTGATACCATGCGAGACCGCGTCGCCAGTTCCATGCGCCTGCCAAATGCGCCATATGCGTATCTAGCAACTCATCATGTGTTTCAGTATTGCGGATTCGTTGGACAAGGCGAGGAGCCACAAGAGCGAGCGCAGCGAGAGTTCTATCCTGTTGTCGAAGTTGCGCCTGAAGATCGATATCTTTCCGTAGTGCGTCTAAAGATGACTCGTAGAGGTTGGCGTCGCCTGATTGTGCTGCCGTCAGCAAGGTCGCGTATGCGGGATGGCGGCGCTCAAGCGGACCAACTGTCGGAATGCTTGCTAACAGTTCCTGTCGTAGTCGTGCTGCATTTTTGAGTTCCAGTCGGGCCGCATCGTATGCCAACGCTAGAGCCAGTTGCTCGGGCCATTCGGCTGTTTCATTTGAAAGTAGACGGTGTGCATCGCCTCCAACCCGGTTGATCGCTTCTCTTCGCAGTCTACCAAATTCGAGGCAGGCTCGCATGGCTGCAGACCACTCGACCAGTTGGAGCCGAGAAAGCGTCAGGCTTTCGACCGCGAGGTTCTCGCAGTTGGCTTGAACGGATAAAAGTTGATTTGTTGCGCGGTACGAACGGAACGCATGTAGTACTTTGAGCAAAGATGATAGTGTCGCTTTGTCTCGGCACAGACGCCCTTGAAAACGAACTTGTGTCCAGAGGTAACGGCATCGTTTCACGACGGCCGCTCGAAACGGACCAAAACCAAAGCCTCCCCCAGCGATCAGGTGAGCGAGGAGGTCAGTGACATCCGCGAGCCATTGTTCCGATGAGATACCCGCAGGTATTCTTGGCTCGACATCCGTCTCAACGTGCTGCTGTGCAATCTCAATCAATTTCAATGAATCATCCGCTCGACCAACCAATTCAATCCAAGCACCATCTCGTCCCGATATCGCATCGCCGATCGCGCGACTAGACCACGAAAAAACCGCATGTTGCATTCGCGATCGTGCTTGAATGGCTTGGTAATAGATTCTGCCGAGTTCCGACCGTTGTTCGTCGGTCATTGAACCGAGAACAACAATCCGTTGGCTGCCGCTGTGATGCTCGATTGATGCGAACTTATCTCGGAATCGCTGTTCGTTGCCAATGGCCACCCGAACGTGATCCGGCGCTGGTAGCTGCGTGATCAGTGGGAATGCGAGCGGAAGCAATTGTTCGGCTTCGGCCGCATGTTCTCTCCAAAACTGAACGGCTCGCCGTAATGGCTCGACAGGTTCAAGGAGCCGATGGCCTTCCGGGTTTTCATCTTCCAACCAGTCGAACGAGTCAAACTCCGCACACAACCGCTGAACGATTTCCGAAGCCGTTCCTTCGTAGTCGGTATCACTCACTCGATGGACAGTTGTCTCAATTTCTCGCAGTTCACGCTGACGACGTTGCAATTGACGAATCGCGGTCTCACACTCCCGTCTTTGATTTTCGAGTACCGCAATATCGTGCGCCATTGCGACGGGATTCCAAGAGTTGCACTGGCGTTGAATTTCCTGAACAGATTTACGAAGGCTATCCAAAGAAGTTGTGTCGTCTCCCAACAGGCTCACACTCAGCGGGCGAATTTCGTCGGGTATTTTCTCGCGAAGTACCTGCAGCGCGCGTGGCGTCTGGCTTGTTACGAGCACCCGCAGCCCCTGCGCTAGAAAATGGCTGACCAGATTGACGATCGTGTGGCTCTTGCCTGT
Source organism: uncultured Schlesneria sp. (assembly GCA_903840265.1). Lineage (GTDB taxonomy): Bacteria > Planctomycetota > Planctomycetia > Planctomycetales > Planctomycetaceae > Schlesneria. Next base: position 4,739 of record CAIMFH010000026.1, read on the forward strand.
ACCGGGTGGTCCTTGAACCAACACGCCCGGTTTGCCTGCCAGTCGGTAGACAATCTCTCTCTGTTGGTCATTGGTCGGTAGAGGAAACAACAGTGTCTCGGGAGGTAAGGCGACTCGGATCCCAATGCCGCTATTATCAGGTTTGTCAAAGCTGCCGCAGACTTCCCGCAATCCACGGGAAAGACGACCACCGGAATCAATCTGCAACACGGTCTGCTTCAACGCATTCACCAGCGTTCGCCCACCGCGTCGACGAAGGATTAAGACTGGAGCGAAGAAGATTTGCGGCGTGCTTTGAGCAGATACGGGAAGTGTAAGACCATCCGAAATCTCTACGTCCGGTGACAGGTCTAGCACCCAGTCTTGAAGCTGATTGATCACCGCATCTCGATCCCAAATCGTATCCAACCCTGTCACTGCCTGTGACACGCGCTGCTGCACTTCGGGCGACGGCTGATGCTCGGGACTAAGCATGTCTTGCTCAAGGGAGATGCCGCCATCAGCAGACGGCGAAACCGTCAGCTCACCACTGATCCGGTCCATATCAACACGGACCCGAGCCACGATAAGTGGACGGCAAACGCGATGGTTATCAACCATCCACAGCAACGTGCCGAGTCCCAAGACAACCTCAATTTGTTCGCCGCGTTTGTCCTGCTCTTGAAAGATCGAAAAGAGCTGGCGATAGACGTGTTGAACACATTCCCATCGCTTGTACGCCTCACGCCATTTTGACCAATCGGTCGCGAGGTAACGTGCCCATGCCGCGCGCACTTCCGGAAAGTCCTCAAGACACAGGTTCGGGGACTCGTTAGCCTCCCAGTCAACCTTATCGACGTCGATCAGCGCTGGAATCTGTTCCAACAGACGCGGCGGTTCTTTTGGATTCCCCAAGGCATTTGCGTCGACCCACCGAGCGCACATTATCGGCGGCTTGGTGGGCAACGGTTTGGCTGGTCGCCGAATTTGTAACCACTCGTCGTCATCGGAAGTCGATTTACCCCAAGACCAAGCCGCCGTCGAACATTCAGGTTCCCTCGGAATGTCCGCAATCCTGAGCACATTTTCATACTGTGAAACGTCTCGAATTAGCGGACTGCGCAACTGAATCAACTCGGCGAGATACCGGAAGAGATTCGCAGCGTGGAGCCGAACACCAACGTCAGCAGTCGACACGTCATCATCATTCGACATCAATGTGTTGGACGTCATCGTGCAGAACGCCGAGGGTAAGGTCGAGTGGATTGTGATAAAGCCGCGTCGACGCAGCGGATGCGCTAGATTCTGAATCGCGAATATGGGCTTGCATCGCTGTCAGGGTAAAATGTCAACGAACATGTTGCAACGGCTGTGATTGGTTCCTTCGCCGAACTGGCAACGTAAATGCTCGTCGATTTTCAATCGACGACAAATCCACGAACCGTAGGTGTAATGAATGAGTTACGGACCATCATTCGCTGCCCGAGCGATGTAGCAGCCTGACTGGAAGGTCGTTCACGGCACGATCTGGAGAGACACAGTCGGCAAGCGAATCAACCACGCATGGTGCGAACGCGGTGAATTCGTGATTGCCCCCTCAATGCCAGTCGGTTCACGAATCATCGAACATCGAACATCGACGGTACTACCGGGTTGGCAAAGTTGAGGTCGGCACGGTGTATTCGTCCGATGACGCGCTGATTTTATCCATCAAGACCGGCAATAACGGCCCGTGGGATGAGACAGAGAAGGCCAGAAATCATGATTGAGTATTCTGCTGATAGTCAGTCACTTCGTTGAAGTAACCGTTTCGCGATCACCGGGTTGAGCCAACTAATATTGACGCTTCAAGGAATGGAAATGCGTCTTCAAGACTTCTCGAAGTTCTTCATGCTTCTCCCGAATGAGCTTCAGCCAATGGATTATCTGAGTTACTTGGATGTAGCGCCCCTTGGCGGCACGATCAACCCGCGTTTCGTTACTGGTCTGATAATGACCTGAAATGGTCTGATAAGGCCGAAAACCGTTACGGCCCACTCTGGATGGAAGTCCACAAGTCGCTGAAATAAAATGGATTACGCGCAATTAATCAATTCAAAGGTTCGATTCCCCCCGCCTCCATGACAAACGCCTGTTGGAAATGCTCCAACAGGCGTTTTTTATTGGATTTACAGGCATTTTCCTGCTTCGATGCTTTGCGTCAGCAGGTTCCATTAGCCAGAAAAGTTCCGATAACAGGCTTTCTTGGTTCCGATAAGAGGTTAGAATGCCGTTATTGGAACCAATTGCCTCCACCTTTCGGGACTGCTGAAAATGCGAAACACGCCCCTGAAGAGAACCATAAAAGGTTTCACTCGATCAATCGGGAAACGGTCTGACGGGACAGTTCCAAAGTTCCTCCTTGGGCACGATAAAGCGGTGGCCGAAAACCGCAGGGATGCCATCATTGCTCTCTGGGCGGAAATAGAAAAACGAACGGGATCAGTGAAAACATACGGTTCTGGCAAGACCGAAACCAAAGTCGGCGGGCCGTATTGGTCGCCAGACGAGGAAAAGAAGGCGAAGGCAATTGCGAGGGGAGAAAGCGTCCTCATCGCCCCCACTCGCCCCGGTGATTCCATCAGCTACTTTGACAGAATACGAAGCCTCAAGGAACTGGTGCCCGTTGAGCCAATGTTTCCACAGCATTTCGATGACGGGCATGATCGGTTGATAGATGAACTGCTGCAAATCAAATCCCGTTTGGTGGGCGAGAAAAACAAGCACAAAGACCTGACTGGCCAGACTCTCTTCCAATCCATCGAAGCATCCCAAGGCCAACGATTTTGCTCCGATCAAGACGTGCATTGCCGTGTTGGCAGAGAAGATTCGCTCGTTCACGGAAGAAGCCAGCATCGAAGACCTGATGGAAAAGGTCGGGCAACTGCTGGATGAGTCGATTGCGACCAAGGGCTATGTCATCCATGCAACGGAAACGTCATCGCTCATCGACCTGAGCCAGATCGACTTCGATGCACTGAAGGCTCATTTCGAGGCAGCCCACCGTGGCTGGAAACTGATGTTTGGTCCGTTTGGGAATTCTACCAGCGGAAAACACGGTTGGCCAAGGGTAGCAGTGGATGGGCACTTGGGCCGTTAGCGCCTTCGGGCAGGCGACTCCACCAGTCGGGCGAGCAGTGGATTGACCATGAGGAGTGTTTCTTGATCCGCCATCTGGAGTAGCGTCTCGAACAGCTTGCGAGCTTGATCCTTCATGATCGGAAGCGGGTCGGTTGCATCAGCAACTGGAAGCAGATCGTGGGGCGTCGTCCCAAGTGCCGTAGCCAGCCGCTCAACGAGGTCGATCCCCGGAGCCGCCCCACCACTTTCCAGCCGCCCGATGTAAGACGGAGTGACGTGGGCTTGTCGAGCCAACTCGATCTGCGTCAGCCCACGAGAATGCCGAACCTTCCGCAATTGTGTTGCAAAAAGGTTGACGATCTCTCCGTGCTTGATTTTCGCTTTGCGAGCGGCCATGCGAACACCTTCCTGCTGGTATCGGCATGGGCACGGAATCAAGAGTACGCACGATAGTAGTCGTTGACAGGCACTATTGTGCTGTTAGGATGAGCGGGCGAGGCATCTGCCTCAAGACGATGCCTCCCCTGCAATCCACCGCTCGCTCCTTTTTGGGCGTCTCACGACCACATGCACAATCTGCACGGTTCATCGTCACTCCAACCGAACCTTCGTGCAACTTCGTTCAGTGCAGGCTGAAACCCCCTGCCACGCCACCAGTCTTCCATGCGGACACAAACATGACGACAGCCTCTCCTGTGGCTCCTGATCTGAAGCAAGTAACCGCACGTTATCGTGATGGCCTTCAAAGACTGATTCACACGGTTACAACGTCTCCCGATCTTCAGAACGAATCATCCGTATCTCAGTTTCGGCAGAAAACGGCTTCTTTGGACGATCAGATCAAGAAGGTTCGTTCCCGTTGTGCTGAAATCGTGACTACCAAGGAAAAGTTTCAGCGGCTCCAAAGGGAACTCCAAAAGCACCTTACTGACGTTAATTCGGCGAAAGCAAATCTTGAGGCGCTTTCGCAGAAAGTGGGAGAGGCAGCATTTCGAGAATTTCTCACTGGTCGATTGACTGAATTCCCCGCTTTGCAGACTCGTCGTGAGATTCAGCGACAGATCGACGAACTGTCGCAAGAAAAATCGCAAGTGGACCAAACCGCTAATGCGGGGTTCACCGACAAGGCAAAACAATTTGCTCATTCAACTGCACTGTCTGGACGGGTTCTCCTTCTAAAGCAGAAAGTGGCTTCAGCCGACAAGGCGTTGGGATCGGCGGTTCTGGAGTTGAAGCGAGAAGAACAGGTTCTTGCCCAAGAGGCCATCGACATCCGTGCCAAAGTCAGGGAAGCACGAAAGGCGATTGCAGACTGCGAAGACAAGCACACCGTCGCTGAACGGCATTTGGATGACTGTCGCTCACACGCTGTCAAACTTGGTATCGTCGAGGTAGACGTTGCGCACTTCGACGCCGAGTACAAGAAGTGCGCCGAGTCGGTCTTGGCTCTTGAGAGTGACAGACTGTCGGCTCGATGGGACTTCGGACAGACGCTCCTCTCGTCTACTCCCGAACCATTTCCGCAGGATCTGCGGCAACTCGCACTTGAGTTGAATCAACTTGCATCCAAGTATCCAGAAGAGTGTACCAAGTCTGCCGTCGTTCCTTCTCCAAGCAAGAAAGCACAGCATCTGATGGATAACTCCAGCGGTTGGTTTAGGCGACTCTGTCTGTTGCTACCATCGTCAAAGCAGGCTGGATTCATCATTGGACGCCACATTATTGTACTTCTTCTCCTTCTCTTCGTCATTGCCGCCTCATACGTCGCTTTGAACTACATAAATCCCAGAGGCCGACTTCTGATCGTCGTCTTTGTAAATGATGATGACAAGTCCGCTAAATCCTACGGTCTCGAAGCATTTCGCCATGCCATATCTCATGGAGGTGAAGTTCATGTACACCTTTCGGATGTCAAAGAACTATTGGCAGCACCAAACGACCTTACATATCGGCAGGTGTTCCCAAGTGAAGTATGGTTATCGAAAGATGAAAGGCACGTTGGAAGCTGGAATGTGGACCCAAGGTATGTAGTGTTATCGAAGGATCATAGGTTCTTCCCATTCGGAAGCATGGCCAATTACATAACATCACAAGGATGGAAGTATCACTCAGACTCCCCAATGGCACATAGATACGTTTTCGTAAGAGATTGGTGACTACTGTTGAAATCTCGTGTCGAAGAAGGGACAGACGCAGAAGCGGCGTGTAGGAAAGGGTCGATTCAGATGCGGTTGCGCCTTGCAAGCGAGGAATCTGTCTTCACCCTCGGCCAGCATTGTCCAAGGGTAAACGCCTGTGATTCGGTGAAAATCCCCGTCCCCCAAACGAAAACCCTCCCGCCATTTTTTTTGGAAATCGCTTTCCAGAACTTTTTCCAGCCTCATCAAAGAAAAAATCAGACCGTCATGGGGGCGGGTGCCGGGGGGGGGGGATCAGGCAATTCCCAAGGTTTTCGGTCGGAATTGTTTGATTCTTAATTCTGCAACGATGTTTGAGCCATTCCCAAGTCCGTGCAATGGTGGCTCATTTGCAGTTGCAGGTCGAGATCCACTCGTGTTCCTCACTGAAGCACCGATGCCAACGCAGCCGTCAACGCACAGCGGGCCGCATCATCGTTCAGCCGATGATCTTCGCCGACTTCGATGAGTTGGGAATCACGGTTTCGCTCACACAATTCCCGGCTGTCAAAGATCGACACCATGTTGTCCCACGGACAGTGGATGACGACCGATGTTGTCCGCAGTTCTGGTTTCACGCCGCAGATCCGCCAAGCGGGGGCCAGCAACACCAGTGGCGTGTCAGCCTCAATTGACATGGCGACTGCACCGCCTCTTGAACTGCCCACGATCACATTGGGATCGAACTGATCCAACGCATCTTGGGCGCTTTGCAGCGCACGTTTGAATGACCAGTCCGACAACTTGGGGACCATCACGTCGTATCCCAATGATCGGATGAACCCGGTCTTCATGCTGCCATCAGATGACAAACCGTGGAGGAACAGAGCCTTCATTGATCCTGCCCATCTTTAATCGGTCGGGCCACTCCCCGAACCGTGTCGAAGACCTCTTTGATTTCAGAATCGGGGAGCGGTTGCAAGTGAATTCTGAGGCGAAAGGGTTGCGAGAAATACCTGCCTGTAACTTCGATGTAGGGCGTCAGTGCATGGGGTTCACACTGGCTCATTGCCTCTTCGACGAAGTGTTCCTGCATTTGAACGTGGATTAGTCGAACATACTGCGGGTTAAATGCCAGCAGCACGTTGCGGATGGCCGAATTGCCTCGTGACCGGAAGATTACTTCCTAAACCACTAAGCTTGCTGACAAATCCGACGCGACATCTGTTTTTTACCGGCAAAGGCGGCGTTGGAAAGACCTCATTGTCAACACCCTCCACACCCTCCACACCATTCACTTCGTCCACACCATTCACTTCGTCCACACCGAATTCGTTCATTTTGATTCCTCTGATTTTTGGTCATTTGATTGCGGCCCGCTGATTGCGGTCCTTCTAACCAACGGTGTTTGTTCTCGACGATTTGAGGCATCGAACGCCGCCAACCCCTTGTTTGCATGAGGAAATGCACAATTTCACGAGAGATGCCGACAGCTTGAAACTGCATGTCGTGCAGAGGAAGCGGGGCACGCACGGAAGGAGGGCGTACACGGTTTAGAACTGCGGAAGACGCCTTCACCCAGCAGGAAAAGTGTCTCGAAGACGTTCGTCACGACTGATCGAAGCTCACGTTGCTGCAACTGGATGTGGAACTGGAACCCAAAACCCAAGACGGCTAGAATCTGCACGTCTCAATCACGAAAGGGGCAACGAAATGGGACTGCTAAAGCGATTTCAAGCCGATCCGCAGGTTCGGCGGTACACGGACGTTCTTCGTTCAGAGATTGCTCAGAGGTCGGTCTACGATATTGTCGAGTTCTTTGACTCGCCCGACACAATCAGGCGAATGATCGAGAGCGAGAAGCACCACAACCGTCCGGCGATTGCTGGAGTCGTGAAGGATTTGGAACTCCTGTTCCAGAAACAGGTCAGCGAGGCGAATCAGTTAGGGGAATCGAAAGCCGAAGGGCCATCAGCGATGCGACGCAACCAGATCATCGGCGTCATCGTCCGACTCGTGATGGAATCGAAAGGCTGGAAGCCAACAGGGAAGAAGGGATCGCTGGCGGGGCTGTCGTACACATTCAGGCGTGGGGAGCATTACGCCCCCGCAGCCGAACATGATTGACCCTTCTGGATTGAAGACTTGCGCACGTACCCACGAGCCAATCTGAGCTTGGCAGGTGTGTAGGGTGTGGTGAGTTCCAACAGACGATCATTTTGTGGCTGTTCAATTCACATGGGGAAATTCCCCACGTCCTTGGAACTTCGGCCAAGTTCTTCGGGCTAACCTGATCGCCGTTTTCTTTGTTTCAAGCAACCACCAACCACACCATACACACCCATCACGTTCGCTGCGGCCATTGGCAGATTGGCAGGCCGGGTTGGTTCTGGTGTGTCCCGTCTGAAACGACTCGCCCAGAAAGCGTGGCCGTTGTGAGGGGTGTGATGGGATATCCTCATCATGAATCAGCGGCAACATGCTACAACGGACCTTCAGAACTCGATGGGGAACCGACGTTACCCTCGGACATTGTTGACCAAGGGTTGCTTTAACGGAATCCACGAATCGAAGTTAAGCATTCAAGACGGACAGGGCCAGTTGTGAACTGGGAAATTCCTCAAGCCAAACCTTGAATGCAATACGTCGGCGGTCTAAGTGGCTGGTGGGGAGCAATGCCTCATGAAAGCGATATACGCAGTTTTACAAACTAATTAAACGATGGTATAATAACAGAAGTAATAAGACCGGCTCTTGTCCATGATCGAAGAGCCGCAACCGCCAAACGACGAGGTAGAGGCGGGGTCTTTTTCCCAAATGGGGTGAAAGACCCCGCCTCTTTTTATTGTTTGGAATTCAAATGGCTGAAAACTCAGGAATCGGGTGGACGGACCACACCATGAACTTCTGGTGGGGCTGTCACAAAGTGTCAACGGAATGCCAGCATTGCTACATCGAAGGAATCATGAAGCGTGCGGGTCGTGAACCCTTCAATGGCCCAATCAGGACCGTAGACTGGTCCAAACCGTTCAAATGGGAGCGGCAGGCCAAAGAACAAGGCAGACGCTTTCGGGTTTTCACTTGCTCCATGTCAGACTTTTTCGAACCCGGAGCAGATAGATGGCGTCCAGAAGCATGGGAGGTCATCCGGCAGTGCCCCAGCCTCGATTGGTTGGTTCTCTCCAAGCGGCCTGAACTTATCAAAGACCGTCTGCCTGCTGACTGGGGCGATGGGTATGCCAATGTTTGGCTGGGCGTGACGTGTGGCATCGCATCATCGCTGCACTGGCTGGACATTCTGAAAACTATTCCGGCTCGGCTGCGATTCGTGTCCGCAGAACCACTGCTGGGGCCGATTGATTTTCGTCCGTTTTTGGATGGCAGCTTTCAATGGATCATTACCGGCTGCGAACAAGCGGGCGTTGGGAAGCGTCGGGCGATGAATCTTGATTGGGTCCGTGACATCGACCAGCAGTGCCGACAGGCAGGCGTTCCACATTTTTTCAAACAACGGTACGAAGGTGGTCGGATCGTCCATGACGGGCTTCTTGATGGGGAAGTGCGGCAAGCATGGCCCGTTTGTCCGTATGCAATGAATGTCGAAAAGGAATTTGTCCAATGATTTCCACAAAAGTGATTTTCCAAGATCAAGGTGTTGAGGACCGGGTTCCCTTTGTCGGATTTAACGTGTTGTCTGTGAAGCAGCGGCTCAGGGAAACGCTGACCATTCCCTATTTCGCCGACGCAATCGTCAACGGTGCAATTGTTCCACTGGAGTACGTCCTCCGTGATGGCGACCAGCTTCAATTCCAAAAGCGATTCGGTATCAAAGGTGGTGATGACCGACCTTTCGAGGAGCGGGAAGCCGAAGGGCTGATCCATGCCTACGATTTGGCCGAGATCGTTTCCGCAGTCAAACGCCGCAATCTATCCAAGGATGACAGTATTGACCTCATGGCGGTGATGGTCGGCCAGTGGGCTGCTCGAAACTTTGGACAACCAGACTCACAATCCCAAAAGATTCTCTCGAAGATTTTGAAACGTCTGGAAGCAATGGAATCTGGTGAAGCAGAGCCACGATTGAACTTGATGGAGCAAGTCATCTTGGAAGCCGTGGCCGACAAGGAAATGACCGGCAAACAGATCGCTATGGAAGCGGGATACAAGTTCAGCGGCCCGCTCCGGGCCACTCTTTCCTCAATGGTTCGACGGAAACTTCTCATCAATGACAGTTCCGGCTACCGCAGGCTGTAGTCAGGACTTTGTCAGGACTGTTAGACACGGGTTTCGCATCTATCATTCTTTTAAGACCGAGCGACGATGCCCCGGACGAAGTGAATCTCCAACATCCTGAACGAGATAAATCATGAAAGACCTGCGAATCAGCGGAACACCGGTTTCGCTGAAGGTACTGAACGTATCGGATATCAAACCGTGTGATGAGTGCAAAGCCTGCTGTACGGTCGTCGGAGTGAAAGAGTTAAAGAAGTCGAATTACCAGCAATGCCAACACGAATGCGACTCAGGTTGCGCAATTTATTCGGAACGTCCCGATTCCTGTCGTGAATATCTCTGTGGTTGGAAATGGGGAATGATTGAAGGCGACGAACGCCGCCGCCCCGATCACCTTGGTGTGATCTTCGATTTTCAACCATTTCCGCCACCCGGCGCAATTCGGGTTTGGGAGGTTTGGCCCGGTGCTGCGTCCAGCCCCAGAGCGCAATACCTGATTCGGAAACTGCAAGACAAATATGAGCAGTCTGTTCTTGTGATTGACCAACAACTTGGTGAAGCGTGCAACATCATTGAACTGCCGGACACGTACTGGAAAGACGCCGAACAATTCCACCAAGAAATTGAGGACAAGGCACGAGCCGATGGACTCTTTGACCGTTAATCAGTTTGCATCCAAAATCACTTTTTTGCCCACTCGAATTGAGAACCCACACGAATGAAACGCACATTTTTTCAGACAGCAACTAAAACCATCACCCTATCAAGGGAAATCGTCGTGGAGTTTCCCGCCGAGATTCATCCAGACGCCATCGACTCGAAGGCACTGGATTCGGTCTTGGAACAGTCAGACGTTGACTGGGAAATCGACGATGAAGATTTCGAGTTCGAACATGCGGAATGGGCCGACGCAGATGATGACGCCGATCCAGATGTGATTTACGAGGAGTGATCGATCAGCCACGCCTTGGCCCGACCTGCAAGCGTCTCGGAATTGAATACGGAAAGGCGTTGGTGTCGTGGAACGAATATGCGAGCAGACAGAACAAGACTTGGCATCCGGTACTTTCGGGTGGGCAACAACGACCGAGACCCTATCCAAACTGTATGAATCGAAAATCTGTAACAAAAACTTTCAGGGACAAAAGATGACAACGACAACAACATGCCCCGTTTGCGGCACCGGGATTGGTGAGCCGCACAGGAACGAATGTGACATCGAACGATGTTCAGTCTGTAGAGGCCAACGAATCTCGTGCGATTGCGAAGGCCACGATCCTATCGAATCCGCTTGGACAGGCGAATGTCCTGAGAACCTCAGCAATGTTCGATTGGTCCACGAGGACGCAATCCACCCAGATAGCACTTATGGCAAGCGACCGATGGAATGGTTCGTTGGAAGAAAGGTCAAAATGGCATTTCAATCGGCCAATTCCGGGGTTGAACACATGTGGGTCGCAGTCAGCCATTTTGATGGGGACGATCTGGTGGGCAGACTCGACAACGACCCCGTGTTTGTCGAGAACATGGCATCGGGCGACGTGGTGAAACTGAGACGAGTTCAGATCGAGGCCGTCAATCTGAGTTTTGACGAATGGAATGAAGAGGTCGAACATCTTCGGGCAAAGGGCGACTATTTCAATCGTTGGCTGGGCCAGCCAGTGAGTGAAAACCACTTCAAAGAAGCCTTTGATGAGGGGCTTACTCCACGTCAGGCGTTAAATCGCTGGTTGAACTTTGTCCCGTCAAGGAATGATTGATGTCGAACGGAGTCAGGAATTGCTGAATTGGTATGGGCTGTTCTTCAGAGACTCCAGTCGTGATCGGAGATTGCTGGCGGTGAGACGCAAATTGAAGAAGCAAGTTTGGGCATGGGGGCAATGACGAACTTCCGAAATCTGTTACGCCAGCTTGAGTGTCGGAAGACCGAAGCCGACACCGGCACCGAATGATCGACGAAACCGCAATTTTACAAATCGCAGATTCCGTCTGGTTGCCAATTCACATGGGGAAATTCCCCACGTCCTTGGAGCTTCGGCCAAGTTCTTCGGGCTAACCTGATCGCCGATTTCTTTGTTTCAAGTACAGCGTACACACCCATCACGTTCGCTGCGGAGGAGACGTGAAACTTCAGTACGCTTTGCAGCGATTGGATAACTGATTTTGTATCAGAACACGGGTTGGAGGCTATCAGCCTCCACTTTTTCTCAGGGCTTGAGGCAGTTCCGATAGTGGGGGTTTGCAGTTCCAATAAGGAATTGCGGGAGACTTCTCTCTCCAGAAACAACGTCGCAACGCCTGTGATGTCAAGTCGTTAGAGTGACATCGAAAATCACATCAGCCAATTCCCCCCGCCTCCATGCCATAGCCACTTGCGTTTTTGTCGCAAGTGGCTATTTTCATTGGTAATTCAGCGTTATTCCTGGGCTTTTGGCGAGACGTCAAAAGATCCTAATGCCCCTCTGTTTTCTCGTTTAAAGATGCCGCGGTACCAGCTTCGAACGAAAGACGTGGCGTTCAAGAACGGAAGCGTGCAAGCTTTTGAGAATGTCCGACGACAACTGCGATTCAGTATTTGGGAAAGATGGCCGGGCTCGGGAAGCGGTCTTCAAGATTGTTTCCGTCGTTTAGATACTCATCTCGAGAGACGGTGAGTTCGGGCCAGTTCCCCGGACGGACACGGACGACTCTGCCGGGGCGAATGCCTTCGATGATGAGGTCCGTTTCGAAGCGAATTTGGATTCCACTGCTTCCGAGGGGGATCTCTCCCGTCGTTTTCGTCACGTCGAGGATCGGGCCTTGTGACGCCATGTGAGCAGGGCCATAGGCTCCGCCCGCGTGCTTCAGTGTGTTCTCAGCGGCATTCATCACTGCGTGGCGCCCCGTTTTGAAATCCTCGTAAAGGGACAAGTCCATGCCGCCGAACAAAGTTGCGGTGACGGTGGCCCGGCCGAACTTGCCATACTCGACGGCATCGATCCAGGCGGGCATCCAGCGACTGCGGATCAGAGATTTGTGCGTTTCGGTCTGAATTTGAGCGGCGCGCTGCATGGCGGTCTCATCCAGCCAAATGTCCGTGATGTGGTATCGCAGAAACACGCCGCCAGGGGTTGGATGCCAGGTGAGTCCGAGTTGCACCGCTTGGCCAGCCAAGGATTTCTTTCCTTCCATGGGCCAGACGCCCTCGGAAACCAAATCGGCGACCATGAGGCATTCGCGGCCGCGCCAGATCCGGGTGGCGGCATCGAAAGTTAGCTTTTCTTCTGTGGCTTTGCCGTCTCCCCCTTCCTTGGGTTCACGGCTCGCGACGATTATGCCTTGATCTTTTTTCAGGTCCACTTCCTTCAACTTCCAGGTCTTGCCTTCCCGCAGGCAAAAGCTGGCCTCGTCTTCGAGAAGCAGAACGTGATTCTCGGCGGGCCGATCGGGAGGTCCATTCTGGGCAGCCGGGACAGCGGATGTTTTGGGGTCCGGCGGTAGAAAGGCCCGGACGTGCAACACGGTACCTAGCGGAATGTCTCGAAGATCTGCCGGTGCGCCGTGCTGGCGGACCATGCCGTAGGGGAGCATCGCGAAGGGATGCGGAGGATTGCGGAAGAACTCGCCTGTGGATTCCACGCGAAGGCTGCCACGACGATTCACATGATCCACGAACGAAAGCACACCTTGGTATGAGCGTGACTTTTCCGAAGGAGGAAACTTCCCCGCTTCGGGCCGGAACGGTTCATCCGCAGCAAGAGCGGCACTGGTGATCAAGGACATGCCGAAGCAGAACGCAGTCAGCCAGCTTGGATTGTGGAAGCGAGTCATAATTCAATGGCCTTCTTGCTATCACCGAACTTGTCGGTTTCCACGCCCATTCGCTGAGCCATGAGAAGGAGCAGATTGCTCATGTGCGCATCGGGGTTCGCTGGACGGCTGCAGAGCGAATAGTGCTCACCGGGTTTGTCGAGCTGATAGCCCTTGAAGTGCCCCTGGTTGAAGTCGAGATGATTGCCGTGCTTCAACCCCAGGTCCGATCCGCCCGCAAGCACGAGCGGCAGGTTGGCGTTGCCGTGGCTGTGTCCGTAAGACATCCCACTGCCGAAAAGCGCCATCGTCGAGCCCAAAAGCGGCTGACCGCTCAGATCTTTCGTCTCCGCGAGCTTGGTGAGGAAGTAGCTGTATTGCTCGATGGCGAAGGTGTCGTAGTTGGTGAGCTTCTCCATGTACCCCGCGTCTCCGCCGTGATGGCTCAGCTGATGACGTGACTCGGTGATACCGATTTCGGGAATGGCGATGGCATCGCCTTCGCCACCCAGACTGAACGTGGCCACGCGAGTCAAATCGGTCTGGAAGGCGAGCACGATCAGATCATAGACGGTGCGGAAATAGTCGCCCGCCATGGTATGAGCGATGTCGCGGTTCGTCCGTTGGCGATCTGTCGCCGAGATCGCGGGAAGCGGAGTGTCGAGCCAGGCGTCGGCTCGCCGCGTCCGGATCTCCGCCTCACGGATAGAGGTCAGGTATTGTTCCATGCGCCCTTTGTCGGACGAACCCATCTGTTGCTCGAGCTTGCGCACTTCGGCGAGGTTGGCGTCCAGGACACTTCCTTTGCGGCGTAGAGCCCTTCGCTGCACCCCCATGCCACCTTTGGGTTCCTCGAACAATGATGCAAAGATCTCGCTGCAACGACGCATCGCGGGGAGCCGGACACCATCTGCGGTCCAGGCGAGAGAATCCTGGGTGATGGCGATCTCCAGGGAGGAGTAGCGTGTGTGCTTCGCGGTGACTTCGGCCATCTTCTGGTCGACGGAGATCGTGTTCCGATCCGAAGGACCAAGGTTGCCGCCGGTCAGCCACACCGAGATGCAGTTGTGATGGTGGCTGAGTGCGCCCGGGTGATGCAGTCCGCTGATCGGCGTAATCACATCACGATGCTTTTCGAGCGGCTTGAGAGACCGCGAAAACTGATAATCCTTGCCCGGCGTGGTGATCTGGTAATTCAGCGAATGGACGCCGTTCGCCAGATAGATGAAGGCACTGCGCCGCGGAGAAGTTGATTTCTCCTCGGCTGCCCCGATCGGCAACATGCATTCCAGAAACGGCAGCGCGATGCATGACCCCAAAGCACGTAGTGCGTGGCGGCGATCGAGCAGCCAGGATTGGGAATGAAAGTGACTCATCGAGGTTCCCGTTAGCAGAGGTTGTTAGCGCTTGCGGATCAGGTTTGACAGGGCTACGGCGCGGACGATGTCCTTGACCCGGTACTGGTTCTTCTTCGATTCGGCGGCGATTGACTTCAGGTAGTCCTGGTCGTCCACAGTGAGCACTCGGCGGAGAGCGTAGGTGCATAGATGTTCGATAAAGGCGCGCGCGACTTGGTCGCGATCTTCGAGCAGCAGCCGCTTGAATTGGACGGAATCCTGGAATGGGCGTCCGTCGGGCATCACGCCGGAGGCGTCAATCGCCGGATCTTCGCCAGTCCCTTTCGCCACTTTCTCTCGCGTGCGCCATTGTCCGATGGCGTCGTAGTTGTCCCAGGCGATGCCAAAGTGATCGATCTTTGCGTGACAAGCGGCGCAGCTCGCATGATTGCGGTGGGCTTCGATCTTCTGGCGAATCGTGGCCTTCGGGCTTTCGGGTGGGTTGGGTTCAATTGGGTCCACATTGGCCGGCGGCGGTGGTGGCGTTTTGCCGAAGATCGCTTCACTGACCCACACGCCGCGGTGAACGGGGCGGTGGCGGGTGCCGTCCGAGGTTAGTCCCAGGACTGCGCCCGTCGTCAACAGGCCGCCACGATGATCCTCTGGCTTAAGCGAGACACGTTGGAAGCCGCCGGACTTCGGCTCCTGCAAACCGTAGAAATCACACAGCCGAGCATTGGCCATCGTCCAGTCCGAATCGATCAAGCTATCGACGGGAAGGTTCTGCGCAAACATCTCGCGGAAAAACTCCACCGGCTCGGCACGCATGCTGGTTTCGAGCCAAGGGTCGTAACCCGGATACAGCTTCTTGTCCGGCGGGAACATTCCCAAACGGTGCAATTGGAGCCACTGTCGCGCGAAGTCATCAACGAAACGGTTGGCCTTGCTGTCGGCCAGGAGTCGATCCACTTCCTTTTGCAGCGCTTCGCCATTCAATTTGCTACCTTGGGCAGCCGCAAAAAGGCCGTCGTCGGGCATCGAACTCCACAGAAAATACGAGAGTCGTGTTGCAAGTTCCGAGTCATTGAGATGTTCGCGAGCTGCAGGGTCCCCTTCGACGACATAGATGAAATGCCGGGAAGTCAGCACGCCCACCATCGCCACTCGATAGGCGAGGGCCGTCTTCTCTCCCGCCTCGCGTTCTGAACGGTAAGCGTTTAGATAGTCGGTCAATTCCGCCTGCTTGACTGGTCGTCGCCAGGCCCGTTCGGCGAAGCGTTGCAGATGTTCCGCTACCACTTCGGGTGTCGCGTCATCAGGAGGCACCAGCCCGACTCGCCGGGACTTTTCCGCCTCCGTTTCCAGCGGTCCTTCCCATTCGATCCAATCGACCAGAACCGTGGAGAACAGGCCATTCCCCTTGTCATCGAACATCTGCGGCGCATTCGGGTTCAGCAGAAGCGTGTCGCTGCTGTGAGTAAACATGTAGTTGGGGCTGGTGAGCGAGTTACGAAAGGCCGCGCCAGCTCTGCGGTCAACAACGTCGGCAGCAACGACGGCAAAGTGCAGGTCCGCTGGCATCTCCAGGAAGACTTCGAACTCATGAACCGCCGGCTTGTCTTCGGGTGCGGTGATATCGAATTCGATGAGGCCGGCGACGGTCTCTTCACCCGTCTCCTTGCCTATGCTCAGGTGTGCCGGCTGGCCGCCAAGCGGGCGAATGCCACTGGCTTGGATGCGGAACTTGTAAAGGCCACTGTGCTCCGGTCCGGTTCTTCCAAGCCAATTGGGCGAGAGCGCGGTCTCGACTCGGCCTGGGAAGAGGAGGTAACGCAAGGGGCGTTTGATACCGAATCGATCCAGCGTTTCCTGCTGAGTCTTACCGCCATTGTATCGCAGGTCCACTGCCGTCTTACGGACCTTGCGAGCCTCACTGGATGTGGTGACGGGATAGGCGCGGTCGAGCACGATCTCCGCGGCGCGGTAGTAGCGATCGACATGTGACGGCGACAACGACAACTCCGAACCAATGCGCTCGAACCCATGCCACAGGGTGTCTTCGTTTAGCTCGCCTGGCTTGGCGGGATCATAGCGCACGCCGAGCAGGTCATAGACCGTGTTCTGATACTCTTTCCGGCTGAGTCGGTAGTGAGACACTGGTGCACGGGCCGCCATCCGCGCCGCTCGACCTTCCTTCAGCCGTGAATCGAGGCTCGTCACAAATGCCGCGATCTCATCCTGCGTCGGCTTTGGTTCGCCCTTCGGCGGCATCTGGCCCGAATTGATCCGATCGAGGACCTCTCCCCAGTGGTGTGCATCCGCGCCCGCCTTGAAATCGCGAGAAAACTTGTCGATCCGCACATCCCCTTCGACCTTGGCGGGGCCATGACAACGGGCACAGTGCTTCTCCAGAAATCCCTCGAAGGAATCTGCTCCAAGTCCGGCGGCGGCCGAACTCAGGCAAACAGCGATGGTCAAGGAAGCGAGTCGCACAGGGGCAAAATAGGTGAATGCGTGTGTCATTGGTTGTATCGCTTTACGCAGCTTCTTTTGATGCTTTCGGTAATCCGAATCCACATCATCGGTGTGAGGGTCGCTCCACGCAAGACGGCTTGCCTCGGAAAATGTTGGCAGACCGTTTAAGCCAAGATCTCCTTCACCACAGAGCCGTGCACATCCGTGAGCCTGAAGTCGCGACCCAGGTGATTCGAGGTGAGCTTCGTATGATCGATGCCCAGCAGATGCAGCATCGTCGCGTGCAGATCGTGGATATGGACCTTGCCGGCGACGACGCGGTAACCCATATGATCGGTCTCGCCGTGGGTGAAGCCGGGCTTGATTCCACCGCCAGCCATCCAGGCACAAAAGCTTTCGGGCTGGTGTTCGCGACCGTGAGTATCGATCGGCGCTGTGCCACTGAGGTCCTGACTCCAGGGAGTTCGACCAAATTCGCCGGACCAGAGGACCAGCGTATCGTCGAGTAACCCTCGTCGCTTCAAGTCCTTGATCAGCCCCACCACCGGTTGATCAGTCTGATCACAGAGCCTCGGCAGGTTGCCACGAATGTCGCCGTGATGGTCCCAGCCGTCCATTGTCACTTGCGTGAACCGTACGCCCGATTCGCTGAGCTTTCGCGCCAGCAGGCATGCGCGACCATTCCTATCACTGGCCTTACCGCTACCGATGCCGTAGAGGTCAAACGTCTCCTGCGTTTCTTTCGAGAGATCGACCAATTGAGGTGTCGTAGTCTGCATGCGGAAGGCGAGTTCCATGTTCTGGATCATCCCCTCCATGTTACTGTCGCCATGCAGGTCGTCGACTAACTGCTGATTCAGTCGCCGGGTCATGTCGAGGCGACTTCGTTGAATCGCTCCGGTAGAAGAGGCGTTCAACAGGTTTTCAATCGGCAACGTCTGTTCATTGAGCGGAACCGTCAGTGGGGTTCCTTGATGAGCCGCAGGCAGAAAACTGGAGCCGTAGGTTCTCAAACCGGGAGCATGAATGCTGATAAAGCTCGGCAGGTTCTGATTCTCGGTACCAAGTCCGTAGCTGATCCAGGCTCCCATTGATGGCCGGACTTCCGTGAACACCCCCGTGTGAAACTGATTCGTCGCGCTCGCATGCTGGGGATTATCTGCGTTCATGCCACGCAGCAGACAGATGTCGTCCGCAATACTCGATAACTTTGGCATGAGATCCGAGATCATCATTCCCGATTCACCGCGCGGCCGGACCGGGGCCATCGCGCCCAGCGCCAGATACTTCTCGGTCCCGATTTGAATGACTTCGGGACGCAGCGGTGAATCGATCTTTTGCCCATGCTTTTCGCGAATGAACTCTTTGGGATCGAAGAGATCCTGCTGTGACGGTCCGCCGGCCATAAACAGGAAGATCACCCGCTTCGCCTTGGCAACAATGCCGGGAAGACTTACCGCACTGGGATTCGTGGCCGCTTGAATGATATCAGTCAGCGCCAGACCCCCGAATCCGCAAGCAGCAGTCTGCAGCATGCGGCGGCGGCTGAAGGGAGCACTATTCAACATCGGTCAGGCCTTTCGCTCAAATGCGGAAAATGAATTCGTTGGAAGCCAGCAGGCTATGACACAGCTCCTGCCACTTAACCGACTCCTTGGCCGCGGCATCCATTTCAGGAAGGACCGAGTCGAGTTCCTTCAGGAATGCGATGGCGTTCGTCTGCTCGACCGCCGTGATTGGACGATTGAACACTCGCAGCCAGAGCTGTTCGATGCGAAGATCGGCTTGTGGTGCCTCGGCGATCAGACGATCTGCCAGAACCTTGGCTCGCTTGCGAAACAGGTCGTTGTTCATCACGAAGAGAGATTGTGTCGGGACGACGGTTTGAGAACGTTGTCCGGCAATCTGAGCTGGATTCACGAAATCAAAATGGTTGCGGATTCGATCCAGGTTCGTAGTGTTGGTCCGCATGACGGGCAGAAAGATCGACCGCTGAAATTCTTGCATGGGCCGCGGTTTGCGGTGAGTGTAATTCGGTGGGTTGACGCCTTGTTGGACCAGGTCACCGCAATTATCGGGAAACTCCAGCACGAGAGCCGGGCCGCCTTCACTTGGAGTCAATTCGCCACTCACCGCCAGCAGCCCGTCGCGAATCGCTTCCGCATCAAGTCGCTGACGACTGCTGCGCCACAACAGGCGGTTGTCGGGGTCCGTCTTAAGTGCTGTTGCGTCGTTCGTGCTGCTGAGTCGATAGGTGCGGCTGAGCACCAATGAACGGATGAGCCGCTTCTGCGACCAGCCCTCTTGGATGAATCGCGTGGCCAAATGGTCGAGCAACTCTGGATGAGAGGGAAGCTCCCCACGCGTGCCAAAGTAGTCGACGCTACGAACCAATCCTTCGCCAAACAGTTTTTGCCAAATGCGATTCACGATCACGCGTGAGGTTAGCGGATTGCGAGCATCCGCCAGCCAATTGGCCAGTTGCAACCGACCACTTTGTCCCGCGGGAATCGACGGAGCCTGATCCCACGAGGCAACTCGAATCACGCCGCGAGCCATAATGGGGCCGGGCGCGTAGGGGTTGCCGCGAATGTAAACAGGCATATCTGCCGGCTGGTCACCGTCGTGCATGGCGAAAGCTCGCGGAGCTTTTGATCGAAAGAACTCCGCATGCTGAATGGCCGGCCCCAACGGTTGAATCCGTGCCGTCAGCGCATCGCGCTGCTTGGTAAGCCTCTCCTTTTTCACCAGAATCGATTCTGGTTCGCCTGCGGCTTGCACCTCGACCGTCGTGGCAGCGGTGGCAGCCTCGTTCTTCTCTTGCTTGGCGATCTCTTCCAACTCGGCGATGACCGACTTCTTTTCGGCTTCCAGCTTTTCTCGCTCGGCCTTCATCTCCGCGAGGTTCGCCGTGTGATCCGCTTCGAGCTTCTGCCGAGCAGCAAGTTGTACCGGGGTTTCGGGAAGATCCGTTGAGTTGAGTAGACTCCACACGCCAAATGGAATTTTGTGTGTTGAAGGCGAGCTGCGCAGCATCCCTGCCATGCCGTAGTAATCGGACAGCTCAAGTGGATCGAACTTGTGATCGTGACAACGGACGCAGCCAAGTGTCATGCCCAGAAATGCCATGCCGATTTTATTGACCTGGGTATCGATGTGGTCTGCTTCCAACTTCTTTTTGTCGGGTTCCACAATCTCCACATCGCCGACCATCAGAAATCCGGTGGCAGTGATGTTCTCTGCTCTCTCCGTCGGAGAATCGGTGGGAAGCAGGTCTCCCGCAATCTGCTCACGCACGAAACGGTCAAATGGTTTGTCTTTGTGAAACGCCTCGATCAGATAGTCGCGGTACCGCCAGGCATATTCGGCAAAGACGTTGTTGGATGTTCCCATCATGTCGGCATAGCCGGTCAGGTCGAGCCAGTGCCTCGCCCACCGCTCTGCGAAAGCCCGCGAAGCCAACAATCGATCCACGACCGCTTCGCACGCGCGCGGAGAATTGTCTCGGATGAACGCGTCGATCTCGTTCGGAGTCGGTGGCAACCCCGTGAGATCCAGGCTGACGCGTCGTAACCACGTGTAACGGTCAGCATCGGCAACGGGCTTTAAATCTGCTGCTTCTAATCTTGCCAGGACAAAGTGATCCAGCGAGTCGACCGGCCAACCGCCGTCCTTCACTTGGGGAGGCTTTGAATCGATCACCGGCTGGAAAGCCCAGTGCTTGCGGCCTTCATTCAGATCAATCTTTCGCCGAGGCACATCGTCAGTCGCTTCGCGCGGATCGGGTGCTCCCATCGCGATCCAGGTTTCAAAGTCCTTGATAACCGCCGCCGGCAGTTTTCCCTTGGGAGGCATCTCGACGCCGTCGTACTTCAGCGCCTTGATCAACAAGCTCTGATCAGCTTGATGCGCCACGATCGCTGTGCCCGTCTCGCCACCCTTCAGCAACCCTTCACGATGATCGAGCCGCAGTCCCCCTTGCACGATCTTCGCCCCAGCGGCATGGCATTCGTAGCAGTGGTCAACCAGTACCGGACGGATCTTCGACTCGAAGAAGTTCAGTTGCTCGTCCGTGAACTGGCGAGGATCTTCGGCGATTGCCGAGGACATCACCCCAAGCACGGTCAAAATGAAAGTCGCCGTTCGCTTCATCACTGTTCCTTGCTCAGTCGGCCCGAGGCGACCTTCATATGCTGTGTAGACCCCGCGGTAGAGTCGGGATCGCGTTCGCGGGTGGCGGCACCCGTGCACTGATAGAAGTTGTACCAATCAGCGATGCATTAGAATACAGCGATGGTAGTCTCCGGTGAACGATGTGCGAGGTCGCGAACCAAATTCCTTAATTCATTTGGTGTCGCCTCCTTACAATCGCGCGCTTCATCGTCCGAAATGGCTCGCGCATGTTTCCAACGAATTCCGCGAGTACCGCTTGATTGGCGAATCGCTTTCTCGTTGTACATGACCTGAAGGAGGTTTCCGTCTTCTGGCATTGTCGCTTACAGCCGAATACTATCGTAACGCGAATTGGGCTGCGGTCCATCGGCGTTCGTCGCTTGACGAGATCAAGAATCACTATTGAGGGAATCCAGCGATGCTTTGCACCACCAGTCCAATCGCCCGCCGCAGTATGTTGGTGTGGGCCTGTCTGGCCGCGTTGTGGATGGGAGCATCCTCTGTCCGGGCCGAGCAATTTGTGTTGTTCGATGCCACCTTCACGTTCACTAAGGACGAAGCGGACAACTCGAAGCCGAGTCCTTCGCATTATTATGTTCGCGACAAGCTGATGAACGCCGAGCGGCCCAAGGACTGGATCAGCCCGGTTGACTACCGCAACGGAACAGCACACGTTCGCCTGGAAGTGCTCGAGAAGCCCGCGGGCGGCGAAGCCACGACCTGGTCGGTGTGCTACATCCCCAACAAGGGCCGGGACAAGGGATATGGCTGCTTTAACACTCCGGTCTATAAAGAAGCTGGAGTCTACGAGCAGGACATTCCCATGACCAAGTTCTGGCAAAGCGATTCGATCGTTTGGGAACAGGGAATTAAGGAGATGCACCTGGTGATTAAGGACAACAGCGGTGGCAGCGGCCACGCGCACAAGCGACAGGATCATGAAAAATTCTTTCCGACCAAGGTCCGGATGACCGTGATTCAAGTCTCGGCTGATTCCAAATACGACGCGAGTCTGGTACCAAACCTTCCGCCCGCCAAAACTGTGGCACCCAAATCGAAGTAGTCCCTCCCCTGCCTTGCTCTCTCCCGCCTGAAAGCTTTGATTTTGCCCGCCAAACGATCCGACCTGTTCGTTATCTCGCTGCTTGGTGCATTGAGTGTTGTCAGCCCGTTCGCCATCGACATGTACCTGCCGGCCTTCCCCGAGTTGGCAGCCGAGTTTGGTGTTCCGAGCACGACCATCGCGCTCACTCTGTCCAGTTACTTCATCGGGCTGGCCTTGGGACAAGTGGTCTATGGCCCCCTGCTCGACCGGTTTGGACGCAAGCCTCCGTTGACGTTCGGGCTGAGCTTGTTCGTGGTGGCTTCGTTCGGATGTGCCTTCGCTCCTGACGTCTACACCCTGATTGTGCTGCGGTTTGTCCAGGCTCTGGGCGGGTGTGTGGCCCAGGTTGCTTCGATCGCGATGGTGAGAGACTTCTTTCCTCGCGACCAAGCTGCCCGTGTGCTCTCCCGATTATTTCTGTTCATCGCTGTGTCTCCTTTGATGGCTCCGACCATTGGGACGTTCGTGATCCAGGTGGCCGGATGGCAGGCGGCGTTCGTCATCCTGGGAACGATCGTGGCGGGAATTCTGGTGCTCGTCCTGGCACTGCTGCCCGAGGGGCATACTCCCGACCTGAATATCTCACTGCGTCCCGGCCCGATCCTGGCGGAGTACTGGGCGATCCTCTGCCATCCACGGTTCGCTACGTATGCGGGTGCGGGTGCGTTTTCGTTTGCTGGGTTGTTTACGTTTGTCGCCGGTTCGCCAGTCTTGTTCATGGATGGATTCCGTGTGAGTCAGCAGGTCTACAGCCTGATCTTTGCCTTGTTGGCAGGCGGATTCATCGCGGGCAGTCAGGTGAACGTGGTGCTGCTTCGCCGCGCCTCGAGCGAGACGCTGTTCTTCCGGTTCCTGATCGCACAGACCGTATTCGGAGCATTATTCTTCGCGGGATCGTGGGCCGGTGTGTTGGGCCTTGGTGGGACTCTGGCTGTCATGTTCGGTTTCATGGCGTGCGTGGGGATCACCAATCCGAACGGTTCGGCATTGGCCATCGGACCGTTCAGCAAGAATGCCGGCAGCGCTTCGGCCTTGTTGGGTTTCTTTCAACTGGGGGTTGGTGCGGTGATCTCGACCGGCGTCAGTGCCGCCACGCCGAAGGATACGCTCCCCATCATCGCCATCTTTGCCATTACGGCCGCCATCGGGTTGACCATTCTGCTGGCCGGTCGAAAGCGGGCACATGCCAGTTCGGGGGAGCAGGAGTTGGCCGTCGAGCCGAACAGCGAACTGGTGTCGGCCGACGGTTAAGCTTGCCCGCTCTGACGGAACCGACTGGAAGGAGCTGAGGGGCAAGGGCTGAGGGCCGAGCGACAAACCGTTCGCGTACGCAGTCTTTCGTTACGACTCTGCATGACACAACCCTGATTCACATCGCCGCCTTGGCTGATCGCCTTAAGTAGCCTTCTCGCTCCGCCGAGAAGTTAGCCGATGAGCGCGATGCTGTGATTGCCATTTCGGTCCGGTGTGTGAGGGCGCGCGGATTTGCTGTTGGCTTTCTTCTCACGGAGAAGGCTACTTACACGGAATGCCGCCTGCCTGTTGCTGTGGTTCGTTCTTCCGTGTTCGACACAACCTCTGATTGTGGACGGCTGATGGTTGTGTTGAGACTTGGCTCGGCGGCTTGTTCGGTGGTGGCTGGTGGTTTCCTGTCGTGACTTGGCGCTTTCCTCTTTTTGATCACTTCCATCCTGTGGGTGGGGCGGCCTCCTTGGGGGCCGGGGGTGGTGCGGAGCCATTGGCAGAGGCCGCTGTCTTTGAGCTTGGTCATCGCAGCCATGGCGCACTGCGCGGTGGGGTACTTGCGACTATTGGAGCGGCAGACGTCTCGGATGGTGACAGAACCTGCTGGGTGTCGGCGGATCCATTCGTACAGCTGCTGCAGGTCGCGACGTTCGGCGGTGAGGGAGACCTTTTTCAGGACTCGTTGCGCTTCATAGGCAAACCAGCGGGCGAGGGCGATGCCGTGCTGCATGCTGGTGGCGTCACACTGGAGCGGATCGACGTCTTCTCCGGCGGCGTAGCGGGACAAGTGGATGACGAGAGCCAATCGGGCGGTCTGGCCGGCCAGGCGGGATGTCCAGTGGAACAGGGCTTCGTCGATCTGGGACTGGCGGGTTCCGAGGTCGGTCATGAACATGTCGATGTGATTGCGTGCTTCGGGAGAGAGTGTGACACAACCGGCGCGAGGAGCGCCTGACACAACCTCGGGGAGGGAGAACAACTTGTCTACCACCCCGGCAAAGCCATCTTCGGTGGCCTGATCGACTTCTTCGTCCGTCCAGCATTGCGGGCGGGCTTCGGGCGAGGCGATGAGTAAGCGGCTGGTGAGTTCGCAGGCTCCCCCCTGTTTGGCGAACTTCTGGGTGAAGAGATCGGCGGACAATGTTCCGGTCAGACTGACGGCGGCGGGGGTGAGCGTCGCCGTCGTGCGGCCTTCGATCGTGACAGTTCGACCGCCGTAAAGATCCAGCCAGGCTTGCCGTTGAATGGCGGCTCGTTCGCCGGCGCCGGAGGTGCGTTTGAGCCAGCCGTCGAGTTCCTGGGGACAGACGAGGAGTCCTTTGGATTGTCGGGAGAGCAGACGACTCAGTGATGGCAGCGACCAGTCGACGGTGAATGATCGCTCGGCAATCGGTTCGGGCGGTGGCAGCAGATGTTGCGGCTGACGACGCTGGTTGTCGCGGTAGACGGCCAGTTTGCGACGATAGGGCATGAACAGTTCCTGCCGCTGCTGCTCGGCTACCGCTTGACGGGCCTGCAGGGGAACGACTGCGGACTCGATGATTGCCTCGTGCGAACTCGGGCCTTCATTGACGAGGGCCGTCCACAGGATCGCCGGTTCGGACCAGCCTCGTTTCAGTTCAATCCGCCGAGTTCCTCCGATGGCCGAGGCGAGGACTGACAGCACCGGTAAAGCGACGGCGGCAGCATCACAGTTGAGCGAGTTGGCTTGGGCGACGACAAACTGCTGAACCGGTTGCGGCAGGGACTCGACCGGGAAGGGTTGGGATTCTGGGACCTGTCCCGGGACCAGATACTGCAGGTTGACCCAGGGGAGGCCATCGTCGGTGTCGGCGGGCATGAATGCCGGCATGGGGATCGAGGAGGACTCCAGCACGCCGTCGTGTTTCGGATCAGGCCCATCCGAGGGCCAGCGGTAGGCAGGACCGGGGACGTTCTGAGTCGGTGGGGTGGCTGGAGTCGCCCCCGGGCAGCCCTCAGAAATGGACTCGAACGGCGCTTCACTGGAGGCTCCCGTTGGTCGACCCCAGCCACCCTGTCGATCCATCTCACGCCCTTGCCGCTCGCGGTACCGCACTTCGGCGACCAGCTCTTTGATGGAGCGGAGAGACTCGTTGTCCGGCCCCAATAAGTCGGTGACTTCCTGGAGCCGGGAGTCAGGAAACATCTCAGACAGTTTGACCGGTCGACGCAATTTTCGAGCAGACATGGGGTTTCTCCAGGCGGGAATCAGGTACAGGTCGCCAATTGAATGCAGAGAGTCATGACAAGGGATGTCATGGGGTTGTGATGGAATGCTGTGCCGCCCTTTCAGGGTTTGTGGGTTTGAATGTCCGGCTTTCCCCGGGCGATGCCCGGGGCTGGTTTGTGATACCCCATTCGGGGCGGAAGACGGCCGCTGTCACCGTTCGCTCGAACGTTTTGGTTCGTGTCATGGCATACATTCGCGGCCCGATGCTTGTTAGCTGATCGATGCCCGTTCGGAGTCTTAGGCCCCGCAGGGGCAATGACAAATCAGCCTCGGGCGACGCCCGAGGATCAATGCGTAGTAGCCCGCTCAGCCCTGAAAAGGCGAAACAACATCCAAGCTTACGCGCGGGCCTTGCATGCGATTTCCCATCAGAGCAACAAAAAAACGGCCACACCGATTGACCGCCCGAAAAATCGGGCCAGTCGATGGGTGTGGCCGTTGGTTACGGTCCACGGGGGGGTATTCATGCAATTAACGAGATGATTGTGCCAAGCGGAAACTGATCGTCAAGATGAGTTTTTGATCTAGAGGGATCTTTGTCTAAAAAGGGCATCGCTGCTGGCACGTACCTCGAGAAGGTAACTGGAACTGATTGCAGTTTCTCGCTGCAAAGGAGTCGTAGGGTATTTGACAAGATGTGAAACTGCGCCCCGCCAAGGCCTCAGTGCGTGCAACAAGTCCGCACGCCTGAGTCTATGACACCTCCGGTTGCGGACGTGCAACACGTCCAGTTAATTACGATATTCTGCAAGCACTGTAGTCAAACACTCGCGACAACAACACTTCGCGCATTCTCTATCCCATGGGGTGCGACGGTTGCAGTCTGTACGCGATCTACGCAGAATAGCGACTCACGTCGTTCGCGCTCAGTTGGTTATAGTTCACCTCTTATATGCGGGGGCCAGCATGTCATTTCCTTTCTTTGGTCAAACGTTTTCGTTCAAACAACCCGACGGAACAAGAATCGCCCTTCGCGGCTGGGGAGACCAGCATCGAGCAGTCTTCGAAACACTCGATGGTTTCACGGTGACGAAGGATCCGCAGACCGGGTTCTACAACTATGCGACGTTGACACCCGAGGCTGATGAGTTGCGAACCACCGGTGTCCGTGTCGGATATACGGCGCCACAAGCACTCGGTTTGCCTGAGGGAATTCGGATCAACCATTTCGCTGCTCAGTCGTTTGCGGAAGCGGGAAATGGAATTTTGAAGCCTCGGTGGAAGGAACGCCATGACCAGTACAAATCGGCTGTTCGAGCTTTGGCTGCCGCAGCTCCTGGCGCCCTACCGGCACCACCAGCCCGACAGACCGTCGGGGCCTACGTGGGGTTATGCCTGTTAATCCAGTTTCCGGATGTCCCTGCGGCGGTTACCCAGCAGCAGGTCGACGACTTCTGTAACAAAGTGGGTTACTCAGACTTCGGGAACCGCGGTTCTGTTTACGACTACTACCGGGATAATTCGGCCGGGAAGCTTCAATACACGACCCGCATCACGGCCTACTACACGGCCAAACACGAACGCAGCTATTATACGAATCCCGCCATTCCGTATACCGAACGGGCGCGTGAACTGATCAAAGAGGCGCTGACATATCACATTGCTCACGGATTTGATTTTTCGAGTCTCACCGTCGATGCAACGGGCGCTGTCTTTGCGACGAATGTCTTTTACGCCGGTGCCAACGACAACGCCTGGAGCGAAGGATTGTGGCCGCATTCCTCTCGACTGGCCGCACCATTCCAGGTGGCGAGCGGAAAATTCGCCGTGGATTACCAGATCACGAACATC
Source organism: uncultured Schlesneria sp. (assembly GCA_903840265.1). GTDB lineage: Bacteria > Planctomycetota > Planctomycetia > Planctomycetales > Planctomycetaceae > Schlesneria. The sequence goes on from CAIMFH010000026.1 coordinate 32,354, forward strand.
GGATCGTCGCTGGAATTAGGGACCTATTGCCATGAGAATGGTCACATGCTTTGTGACTTTCCTGACTTGTACAACTATTCCAATCAGGCCCGTGGTGTTGGTCAATATTGCCTGATGTGTGGCGGTGGCAATGCCGACCCGCTGAATCCGCATCAAATCTGTGCCTACCTGAAATACCGCGCTGGTTGGGGAAATCCTGCGGCTGGCATCTCGTCGGGAATGCAGATGTCTTCTGAAGCCGGTAAGAACCAGTTTTTTGTTTACCAGAAGACATCAACCGAGTACTTCATTCTAGAGAATCGCAATCAATCTGGCCGCGATGCCACACTGGCAGACTCCGGCTTGGCGATCTGGCACGTGGATGAGTTGGGCAGCAATAGCGAACCGCAGAAGGCGCCACCGGGTCACCAGAGATTCGAATGCGTGCTGGTACAGGCCGATGGACGGGACGACCTGGGCACGGGCATCAATCAGGGGGATGGATCGGACCTGTTCCGCAGCGGACTGGTTGATCGTTTCGATGACACGACATCTCCCTCAAGCCGATGGTGGGATGGTTCGGCCTCTGGCATAAGGATTCACGGTGTTACGACCGCGGGAACCACGATTTCGTTTAGCGACTGAGGTAGCCGTTGCGAACGAATGCGGCGGCCGCACAGAGCGACGCCTCTGACTGACGACCGATCTGAACCTTCCCAGGCGAGTTCGACTGATGGCGAAGAAAAAGGCAAAGGGGGCAGTCGCGTCCCAATCAACGCTCAGTCGTGACGTCGAAACAAAAACGTCTACTCCGAGACGCGCCAAGGCATCCACAAAAAAGGTTCGAGCTGGCAGGAACAAGGAGAAGGATATGGACGAATTGCCTCTATCCAATCGTGTCGGGAACCTTGAGCGCCAACTGGCACAAATCATCGAGCAACTGGATGGCTTGAGGTCCCCGACGGCATCGGCGATGGCCCCGGCACCAGGTCCTCCGCCACCTGAGGCACTTCCGGCGATTTCCGTGAACCTCCCGGGAGCGATTGCGCTCAGCCAGTTCTCGGGTCAGATTGACGACCTGAGTCTGGCAGATCGTCAAGTCGTGGTGACGGCCGCCATCAGAATGTTGGAGGGGGTCTTCGCGCATCTGCCGCTCAAGAAGGCGATGCACGGTATCGATCCTGTCCAGCGTCTGAAGCTTTTGCAGCGCCGCGTACAGGATGAATTGAACGACCCGGCCACCGCCAGTTCTGCACCCGCCTTCCATGCGGAAATGATCGATGTCTTTCACTCATTAAGGGATCTGCATACCAATTACATCCTGCCGTCGGCATATCAGAGAATGACCGCGTTTCTTCCGTTCCTGATCCAAGAATACTATTCGAGTCCACCTCGCCATCGGCATTACATCGTGACTCGCACGCATCCGCTGTTGAATCATCCGACGTTTGTGCGAGGCGTCACCATCGTGAGTTGGAACGGGATTCCAATCGACAGGGCCGTTGAAATCGCCGCTTCTCGCGAGGCTGGCAGCAACGAAGACGCTCGGCACGTACGAGGTTTGGAATCGCTGACACTGCGCTCGCTGGCCATGGACGCTCTTCCGGATGAGGAATGGGTGATCATCCGCTATGTCTCGAATGGGCAGGAACTGGAGATTAAGTTCAACTGGATGGTGTCTGGGACTGCGGCGCCGACGGCAGGCCTCGCCGCAGACTCTAGCGGAGTCCTCATCAATGCAGGACAATCTGGCCGCCTGATGGGGTTCGATGGCGCTTCGATTTCTATCCAGCGTGCGAAGAAGACATTATTCTTTCCGGATCAAGTGAAGACCGAAGAACGGATGGCGGCGGCCTTGCACCCCGGCGAGCAGGACTTCTTCCAGACCGCCGCTGCCCCCAGTACTGTGCGGCGACCTCGATCGCCACAGTTTGGCAATGTCAGCAACGCCGCCGAGCACTTCCAGCGAGTTGCCTCCACGATGGCGACCGACAACTCACAGACGACCAGCCTGCTGCCAGAATTCTTTTCATTTCAGACGCTGAACGCGGGGCCACAGTCGCTCGGCTATATTCGCATCTATTCGTTTATGGCATGGGATACAAATGCCTTCGTGGCGGAATTCATCCGCATCGCGCAGTTACTTCCTCAAACAGGATTGATCATCGACGTCCGTGGTAATGGTGGCGGCAATATCAATGCTGGGGAGATGCTGCTGCAGGTCTTGACGAAAACAACGATCGAACCCGAGCGGTTCCATTTTATTAACTCGCCCGAGACGCTGGACCTTTGTACGCCGCCATCCGATTTGAGTCCCTGGAAAGAGTCGATCAAGTTGTCTTTGGAAACCGGGGAAATCTACTCGCAAGGGTTCCCGCTCACTTCACCCTCCGACGCCAATAGTGGTTTGTGGGGATATACGGGAAAAGTACTGCTGCTGATTGATGCGCTGTGTTACAGCACGACCGACATTTTTTCCGCCGGATTTCAGGATCACGAGATTGGCAAGATCCTCGGTACGACTTCTCGAACGGGCGCCGGCGGTGCCAATGTCTGGGGTTACGACTTCCTGCAAGGACTGGACGGCTTCCCACCGTTGCCGAAAGGAGTCGCGTTTCGCACAGCGATTCGACGAGCAACTCGTGTCCGGGGACAGGCGGGTGTGCCACTTGAGGATCTGGGTGTCAAAACAAATGAAGTTCATTATTTGACACGCCGCGACTTGCTGGAAGGAAACGCTGACTTGCTTGCCAGGGCAGCAGAATTGCTGTTCTCCGCCTGACCCTGTTCACTTCTCGAAACTTCTCAGAAAGCGACTGTCATGTGCCAGGAACTGAATAATCTTGTGATGCGTTTGATGACGGACCCATCTGTTCCGGCGGACGTCCGTGACCATGTCCTAAATGCGGTTCTCGAACAGCTTCGTCGCGGCGGGGTCGGTCAACTTCAAGTACCTGGCACATTGCTGGCGCCGCAACCACAAGTGTTCACAGGGGCGGCCGCAGCGGCCCCTGCTTCCACCAGAAGGCTGGTTTATGTGCATGGAATCTGCAGTCACGTCTCCGGGTACTCCGACTCGATGTGGCACGCATTGATGCCGTTTGCTTCCAATGTATTCGGAGCAGGCACCTTGGGTCAGACCCGATTGGAAGTGTTGTGGAGCGACATCGTCAATCATGCGTCCAACGCCTTGGGAGCGGCCGCCATCGGAACCGGCGCAACCGCTCAGCCCGCCGCGCTCTCCTCAGAGCGCAATCGACAGAAAGCCGCGTCAGAAATTCGCGACGCCCTTAGCGACCGAGCAGATCAGCATCAAATGATTGCTTCGGCAAGCGCTCCAGCGGCGTTCGGAGCCGCGCCGATGGCCGCGTTGGATGGATTCAGCATTCCCGGGCTGAGTTGCGTTGACGATTTTTCGATCTACCTGACGAGCAATTCGATTCGGCAACAAATTATCGATCGATTCACGTCCATTGTGGGTCCGCAACTCAACTCAGGAGTCCAGATCGACATCATCAGCCACAGTTGGGGAACTGTCGTGGCTTACGAAGGGTTGCGGCAGTTGGCCGCGTCAGGAACAACGTCAGGCTTCGTCCGCAACTTCTTCACCGTGGGCGCGGCGCTGTCGATCGGTCCTGTCAAGTCACGACTGCTCGAAACCAATCAGGACGGGCAGAAGCCCTCCAACGTCCGGCAATGGATCAATCTCAATGCGCGAGGCGACCTTGTGGGCGGAACATTGAAAGGCCGACCATTCCAGGTCGACACAGACTATGTGAATCTCGATCCCGTTGGCTGCCCTGGCTTCAGCGTGTTTGTCAGCCCCATTTGCGCGCATTCGTCATACTTTGTCGATGCTAACGTCGCTGTCAACCGAGACCTTTTTGCTCGCTATATCACGAGCCTATGACTCATGCAAAGTTGGGTGCGTACATGTTTACATTTGAGATCTCTCTCCTCGATTGATAACATTACTTACTCCGCACGAGAGCAGCAACGTTCCTGATTGTACCATCAGAAACCGAAGGTTCTTTATGCTTTCTCAAGAAGTGTCTGCCAACGTTCAGGACAACTTACACGCCAAGATAGGGAAACCACTCTATTGGCGTATTGTGTTGGGTTCGGTCGCTCTCGGACTGTGGTTAGTCTTATTTTCGTGCGGAATCTTTGTAGAGACGATTGAATATCGTGCCTTTCTGGCCCCGCACGCTTTCCCAGATCACGCCGAGAAGGATAAAAAGGCTCACATTTCTGCGAAGCCGTTCGAAGGACCAGCCACGTATGCCTTCATTGTTTCGATGATGTGCTTCACCCCTACAAATTTAGCTCTTTTGGCATTGCTCTGTGGTCTGGTAGGGGGATGTGCAAGCAATATTGTGTCAAGCAAGCAGGAGACGGCGACAATGGTCGATGACAGAAGTCGCAGCTTTCTGGAAGAACATCCCTGGTCTGCGATGGTTCGCAGTTTTATTGTATACCTGTGTATTATTGCGGGATTGTACTTCGTGATTGACGATCCATTTAAAGACTCGACGCCTGCCCAATATGTGCGAATGGCCGGAACGATCTCGGTTCTGTCGCTCCTCGTCGGATACGATCCAACTCGAATCCTGTACTTTCTCCGCCTCGCCCAGCCAACGCCATCTCAGCAAGTTACGGCCACGACAGATCGTGAAGGAAATGTGAAACTCAAGGCTACGCAAGGAACACCGCCGGCCGACGACGAGAGCATAAAGTCTGAGTTTCACACGGGGCCTGTTGTTGCCATTACTGCTGCAAATGTTAAAAAGAATAAGGGATGATCGTGACGATCTCGAAGTGTATGCCATATCGTCGCAAACACTAACCAAATTCAAATTCATGAGTGCATCACCAGGCGGCGGCTATCAAGCTCATCCGTCGACAACGAGTCGAGGTGCCTCGTGCCAGAATTATGCAGACTCGTATGAATGGAAGCCGGGATGTTCACGGAATTCGCTTCCAGTGACGGGCCGGAGTTCCCATCGTGGACGCGAGTACTGGGCTGATAGCGATCGTCACTTTAGAGTGTGTCGTTTGTTCCAACTGTGCCGAATGAAGCGCCGGCTAAGCCACGTGTTGATGTTGGCGGTTCTTGAACCTTCACCGATTGAGAGCCTTCCTGAAATTCCTAGCGAGTGACGTGCGGGGCACAGCTCCGTTGTCGGTGAATGCCTCGTCATGCGGTCGGTGATGTCACATTCGACGTAGCCCAGCATGGGGCCTGACTTGATCAGGTGGGGTGGCACGGCTTGTAAACCCTTCAACGTCAATTCGCTGTGCCAGTTCCATGCCATGAAACGAAAGAAGTCGGGGCACTCGGCTGCCTCTCCAGGGGTTTCGTGCAATCCCGCCTCATTTTCATTTGGGCGGGGGCGTGTCATGTGAACGGAACGGCCGGCCCCTTGGGCCTGCGGACATGGAATTCCCGGCTCCGCATGACAGTGGAGCCCGATTTGAGCGCGCGTAACTTCGGCAGCCAATGTCGCCCGGCCCAGTTCCGGAACTTATTTGTCAGTTGATCCGATGGTGGCGTAGTTGATGGTCAGTTTCGCTTCGTCTGTGCTCTGTTCAACGAGTTTGATGATCAGAATGGACTGGGGTTTCTCGATTGTTCTGGCGAGGATGATCTGGCCGACTCGCACGTTGATAGAGTTGGGCGAGGACGTTCCGAGTCGTCGATCGCGTGAGGGGCTGTTGCTGCCGTAGAATGTGGCTCGCAACGGTTTGTCGTGGAAGGCCTCGATGTCTGTTTCGTCGGTGTGGGCGAACTCCCACTGGGAAGATCCCGTGCGAAAGTAGAAGTAACCTGATTCACCCGGCGCCGCGTGGCTCCATTCCAAACTGCCCATGGGAAACGCGAAGGTTCGAACTGACTGGCGGTTTTGTGTGATCGCGCCGCGCACGTCGCCGATCTGCACCTTGCCTTTGGGCTGAAACACGTCGTCGTCTCGGTCTTTCAGCGATCGTTGCAGCTTCGATTGCTCGGCGAGCAGCGGAGCGAGTTGCTGTTCGACTTCGTGAAGATGCCAGGCGAAGCCCATTTGGACCTGCTGCTTGATGGTCTTCCCTTCCAACTCCTTCAGCGACGCGTTTGCGGGAAGAGAGACGACGGAAAGTTCGGCGAGCGATAGGAAATCGGTGTTGAGCGCCGATCCGCCACTGCTCGTCAACAGATACCGACCGCCTGCTTTCATCGGGTAGATCGTGGCCACGGTCAGTTTGCCTAACGCTCGCTTCCCCTTAATCACGTTGAGAACTTCGACCTCGACCGGGTAGAGCCCGTCATCAGCCCCGATTCCTTTGTCGTTTGGCAGAGAGGTACATTCCGCGATCACGATGTCTTCGGCGCGGTCAATAAACGTGTCCGTATCCGAAAAGAGCGAAATCGGCACGGCGTGGGCCATGCCGCCGAATGCGATCGCGGTGACCACTGCGCAAAAGAATCGAGTGCATCTCATTGTGGGCTCCTTCGGTTTGGATTCCGATTTTTCGCGGTTCGTGGCGCGCCTGCGGCGAGAGAGTGGATCGGAGAGAGTGGAGAGTAGAGTTTAAGACAGCGAAGTGGGACAAGATCGTCGGATTGCCTCCTGTTCGGCGGCGCTGACAGATTGAAATCTGAAGCGTACTTTACTCAGGCTTTGGATGCTTGCGGCACCAGGCGAGCATCTGGTCGATGTTTTTGAGATAGAGGCTGACGGAGTCTTTGTAGAGTGGTGGGGCCAGTTTCGCTTGCTTTTGGACTCGTAGCGCGATGTGTTCGATGACGGGGGTGAATTCAGCAGGGTTAAGGAACGGGACGGGGTGCGACTGTTCATCCGTTCGCTTTAAGATCAAGTAAAAGACATCGCTCGATCTTTGAAGCGTTTTCATGTCTTCGCTGTCGTCCCCCCAGAACGTGATCTTGTCCTGCCAGTGCGTGAGAAGTTCGAGTAACAGCTTGTCGGCCTCGGGCTGGCGATTCGCAGCCGTCAGGAATTCCGACAGCATGATGGTGATATCCACGGCCTCTGGATGTTGCTGGTGAGTTTTCTCCAGCAGCGCCAGGGTTTCCTTGGCAGTGGTCCCTGGAGTGATGGAGAGTTCGACGTCCTCTTTAGGCTCGTAGTCCTTCAGGTCCCAGACGATCTTGTCGCTGGTGATCGTTGCTTGTTCCCTTTCGAAGAATAGTTTCGAGGGGTCGAGGTTATCCGTCGTCAACCCGTCAAACGTGACTTCGATGCGGCAGCGACCGATTGGTCCCGACCAATGACTTCCGGTTCTGAGATAGTAGTCGATATGCCGCGAGACGAGCTTCTTTTCCAGCGCCGCTCGTTCATTTGGCGGAGCAAAAGCCGCGAGATGTTCCGCGACAGGAACTTCATGCTGTCTGCGTCCAAAATCGTCTCTCAGCTTCGTGAAATAAGAGACACCAATTTTGACTGGTGTCTCGGGCTGAAATGTCATCTCCCAGGTTTTCCAGAACGTCGTCCGCTCTCGTTGGATATCGTCTATATACTGCTCCTTCGTCGTTTCAGACTTATTGCTGACCTTGACGGAGGTGTCGTCGATTGTCGCGGTGAAGTTCTGCAACTCGTTCTGGTAGTTGCATGGGAAACCGACTTCCATCGTCTCCGGCGTCGTGCCGATGTTCTTCATCGTGAACACGACGTCGACTCGACAGGTGCCTTTGGATAGGCGAAGCTTGACCACTTCATCGACCATGGCGACGTTTGTTTTTGCTTTCCCCTTGATCGACAGATTCTTGCCACCGCTGAGTGGCTGCGGAGCGATATCCGCCCGCGCCGTCGTGGCCGCGAAGAGTACGATCCCAAAGACGATCACGAATTCGCGGTAATGGCTGATGGTCAACATGCGCGGTACTCCTCATTGAGACGAGAACGATGCGAGTGGTGGCACGAATGTGCTTGTCGATGAGATCGAACTTTGCTCGGTATGCTGCGGCGTTTGGTTCAAGGTATCAACACCCGCGCACCCGAGAGTGGTGCCAGTCGCCAGCAGTGGACCAGCGCCAGTCTTCGGCGGGGCGGCTGGGTCGACAACACACGGCCGATGATGAAGACGCCGATTACGTGCCAGATGTCAGCTCGTAGAGTCCCTGGCCGACGTGCTTGAGTTTACCTTGGCGCGTCAATTCATCCCAGATGGCTTGGGGGAACTGGTTCGGCGGTGTGATGCCGACGATTCCCGAGTTTCGGGCGTTGCTGCCGTTGGTCATCGGCCCGTAGCCGAGCTTCGATTCGTGATCGAGGCGAGTCAGTTTCAGGCGTTTTCGGAAAGCCTTTAAGGCGTATTTCAGTTGATCTTCAAACGACGCTTCGCCCTGGGGTTCGACTTCCGAATCAGACATCTTAGTCCTACAGCGTGAGAATCAGAGAGGCATTTCTATGGGAAACCAGTGTAACAGATGGGGCTTGAGGGAGGCAGTGCTCATTCTGGGGAGGCAGCCAGGCGACGAGCCACCCTGCTCTGTTCGAACCCGCGCCCAAAGAACGACTGAATCCGGACTGCGGAAAATTCGCAATCCGGATTCGTGATTTGAATTGGGGCACGACATTGCGGTTGGGCGGTCTGCGACTTAGATGCGGCCGCATCTGCGTTCGACGACTCGGCCACAGCGACGTTCGGCGGTTCTTCCGCAGCGGCGATTGGCAGTCTTCCGACCACATCGGCGATCCGCGACCATTCTGCCGCATCGGCGATCAACAGTCCGACCGCAGCGACGTTCGACAGTCCTGCCACAACGGCGTTCGACGGTGATGGCGTAGGACTGCGGGACTTCCCCAAAGGCTTCTTCGAAGAGTTGCTGGGTTTCGTCGCGATCGGTCAGGTGCTGGTCGTGCACTTCTTCTGAGGTACCGGATGTCGGGGAATGATGCTGGAAGCAACCGAAGATCGTTTCGCAGTCGGCCTGATAGCGGGCGGTGTTGAGGACGTGGGTGTGCCAGACGTCGTCAATGTCTTCTGATGGAGTCAGGGCCGCTTCGGGGTACCACTGCATCAGGGCCAGGAACTGCTTGTATTCGTGCAGTGCGCGGGCGACGCGTGCTTCATCCCACAACTGTTCGCCGTTGCGCCGCTGGGCTTCGAAGGCATCGTCATCCAGAATTTTTTGACCGAGATAGCTCAGGTCAAGACTCTCAATGGATTCCGGCAGGGCTCGCGTGGCCGATTCGAGAAACATCATCACATCCCCTTCATGTCGACTGGTGTTGTGGATCCCCCGCTGTGAGCAATCGTGCTGGAGCGGCGTGTGTCATTGATGCCCTCCGTTGCAATGTCCATGCCTCCTATTGTGGCCAGGGTGGTGGCACAGTGGATAGGGGGCATTCTGGAATTCTTGATCCTGCCGAAGGGTTTGCAATTCGGATGCCATTCAAATTTTGTGCGGGCCCTATCTTGACTGGCCGATTCCGCGGGTCCGGTGAATTGACGAGATTTTTCCGGCGCCTGCGACGAGAGAGTGGAATTGAGAGTGTGGTGAGTGGAGCCTGAGGCGGCGGAGGTGACGTTGTCACTGGGGGGACTGGCTACGGATTTCCGCATCGAGTGATGATCGAGCGAATTGAGAATCTGTGCGGGTGCGGCCTTTCGGTATCGTGACTCTTTCGGTGATTGGCGCTTCGAGCAAAGAGTCGACCGCCAACCGCCACAAGACTACGATCATGCGTGCGGCGGCGTGCGAGGCGCTGAACGCGATTCTGTTTCCCCGATACTGGACGAAATCATTCTCATGCGCTTGCTGCTGCTCTCCTTCATGCTGGTTGCTCCCTGGGTCACGATTCATGCGGCTGAGGATGCAAAGTCTGACCCGGTGATTAAGAAGACGTTGCGGGCCGGTGAGCCGACTGAGGCTGATCTGGGACGGGCTCGGTCGGTGCTTAGTGCCTGGGAGAATGAGGAGCCGGTGAAGGGTCCGCGGGTGATGCGGATCGTGTATTGGAGTCCGGCGGATCGGGAGCCGCAGCCGGAGTTTCGGGCTCGACTGACGCGGGTGATGCAGGATATTCAGCAGTTTTATCGGCGGGAGATGGCGAGTTGGGGATTTCCCGGACGCTCGATTCAATTGGAGTTGGCGGAGGATGGCTTGCTGAAGATTTACGAAGTCCAAGGCAAGCTGAAGTCGGCAGAATGCAGTGAAGCGGACAGTAAGGATGGGCAGGAGATTCGTCGCGATAGTTTGCGGGCGCTGCAGGCCGCGGGGGTGAACGGCGACAAAGAGACGATGGTGATCTTCTGCAATCTGGCCGATTGGGATCCCGTCAAGCGGACGATGAGCCATCACAGTCCGTACTATGCGAGTGGCGACAACCGAGGCGGTACCGCGTGGCAGGTCGATTCGCCGTTATTGGATTCCGCGTCGCTGAGCGCCGAAGATCAACAGCTTGTGGATCGGCAGTACGGCAAGATTTCGCTGGGGAAATACAACAGCATTTTCGTCGGTGGGGTTTGCCACGAACTGGGGCATGCGCTGGGGTTGCCGCACTGTAAGGAAACGGGAGCCGATCGCACGGCGCGAGGAACCTCGCTGATGGGGGGTGGGAATCGGACTTATGGCGATGATCTGCGCGGAGAAGGTCGCGGTTCGTTTCTGACACTGCCGGATGCGTTGAAGCTGGCGGGACATCCGCAGTTTTCTGGTTCGATCAAACAGATTGAAACGAGGGCGTCGGCGACGTTCTCGGAATTGAAGCTCGGTCCCAATGCGGATGGGTTGCAGGTGTCTGGCGTCGTGAAGGCGAATCTTCCCGTGCATGCGGTGCTGGCCTATGCTGACCCTGAGGGTGGATCGGACTACGACAGCGAGATCGCGGCGGCGGTCCCGCAGGAGGATGGTCGCTTCACGTTGCAGTTGCCGCGATCACCGAAAAAAGATGTTCGCGCCGCACTGCATTTTGTGGCGGTCTGTGCGAACGGTGCTGCGACGGCTTCGGTGTGGTCGGCTCAGAGTTATACGCTGCAGTCGCGGATCAAGGCTGATTCCAGCTACGATGTTTCGAAGGCGATAGAGAAGCTGGAATTGGACCAGCATCTGGCTGCGTTCCGCGAAGGTAAGCTGGCGCCTGCTGAGATAGCGGAGTTGTCTAGTCCGCTGCAGTTGCTGCTGAAGCGGTTGAGTGTCCCTGACAACGCGGCGGGCAAGCCGACACCGGCCGCGGTAGCCGAGACGATTTTGATGCTGCCGCTATCGGATGCGGCTCCGCTCTTGGCTAAGACGGGCTGGGGCGGTGTTCACTACGACCGCAACAATGACGGCAACCCGCTCATAGGTCCTGACGGCGTGCTGGCGCATGGACTGTATGCGCATGCGGATTCGGTCTACGAATACGATCTAGGCGGCAAATGGAAATCACTGAGTGGGCTGAGCTGTGTGCTGGTTGGTGCTCACGGTTCCGTGGAAGCCACGCTCCTGGGGGACGACAAGCAACTCTGGAAGTCGGGGCCGTTGAAGCCGGGAGACAGCAAGCCGTTCACGTTGGAGGTGACCGGGGTCAAGACCCTGAAACTGGAAATCAAAGGTGTCAAAAGTAACAGCGGAGCGTGGGGGGCGTGGGGTGAACCGATCCTGCGTCGTTGACCAGCTTTCGCTTCTCGTCTTCAGCAGGTAGCACGGCCTCTTCAGAGCCAGCGAGCGACGGCAGCTTTCAAACGCTTAAATCGCCGCTAACCCTCGAAAATGATGACGTGGCTGTGGTCGAAGACTCGACCCCAGCCATCCAAATTCCCGATGATAATTTCTCGCGATTGCCAACTGCTCAGTTAGAAATCTCCAACGACGTTGCCGTCGCCGATATTTCCGAGATAGTTGTAGGTCGCAAAATCCACGTTGTTGCTGATGAAGCGGACAGCACCGTCACACATCAAGAAGTGGGCTCCGCCGGTGTGGTAGCTGCTGGCCCCCATGTTCACTTGGTAGGGTTGGAGTCCTGTGGGTCCGCCACCCACGTTGTCGGCGGTTGTCAGGTTCATATTGGGACTGTTGATTTTCATGGTGGTCGTCAGGATGTGAACGTTGGACGAGAACATACCGCCCCACATGCACATTTCTCCGCGTCGTTCACCGAGCAGGATCGAGTTGCTCGTTCCGTCGACGAAATCGCGCATGCTTCGACTGACAACACCATCCGTGAACGCACCGGCGGCGTAGGCAGGATTATCCGTCTGCCAGACCGTATTGGGCATGTCGCAGTAGCTGTTTGCTCCTGCAGCGCAATCGGGGCTGGGACCCCCGAGCCAGGGAACGTCGCGCGACCCGCCAGCACTCGGTGCATAACTCATCGGAGACCCATTGTAAGTATTAGCGCCACCAGTCGCAGGAGATGCCACAAACGGGATACCACCGAATGCTGTCGTCCCGGATGCATAGGGGCTGCTGGGACAAGCTTGAAAGCCGAAAACCCGGTTGTTGATCAACGAAAAATTGCTAGGAGACGTGGCGGAGTTGTCAGTGATCGAGAAATTGAAATTGATGCTGTTGTACAATGGTGCCTGATCAATGTAAGGCAGGACAAATTCGTTCCACGTGTGAGAGGCTCCTTTCGCTGTCCCGATCGAGGCACCAGCGGGTGTGTAGTTCTCTGGTTGCCCACCGACCGCGTACGGGAATCTTTGCGCCGTATCATGGTAGTTGTGCAGCGCCAGACCCAATTGCTTCATATTGTTCTTGCATTGCGTGCGACGAGCTGCCTCACGCGCCTGCTGAACAGCAGGCAATAACAGCGCGATGAGAACGGCAATGATTGCAATGACGACCAGCAGTTCAATTAACGTAAAACCTCGACGAGACAAAGACGATTTCAACATAGGGCCACCTGAGAATGGAGCAAGATAAAGACGAGTCGCGGATCTGGAGAGGCACAGGAAACGATTCCGTAGCACAATCCAGGCCGTTTGTTGGTCGATCCGATCATGTGTCGCTGACGAATGCGCTGATTTAAAATTTCACGATGCGACTGTCGCAATAGCTCGCTGGTCATCACGGATGCGGGTCAGAGAAAAACGGCTACGCTTAGTGAATATTGCCTATTTTGAAACCAGTTCCAGTTTGACGGGCGGCATCCCTTTTTTCACTTCGACCTCGAGCCCCGATTGCTTGATGTCGAGATATTTTTCAGGGATGAGGCTGACTGGCTTTTTCGTCATGTCACTGGGGTTCGTCGAACCGGTTTTCGCTTGCTCAAACGATTGCACACTGACTTTGTATTGACCAGCGACGACACCAGGGGCCGACGCGGTGGTTGCCACCGTAAACTTGCCATCTTTAATTGGGCCAGTCGCAGGCTGCCCGGCTGATGGAGTGGCGGGAGCAAAACTGACGATCCCTTGCTTCAGGGGGGCACCGTCGAGCGTGATGGTTCCACTGCAGGGAACCAGGTTAGCGATCGGTTTGATGTCCCCGGAGCCACCGCAACCAAGTGCAAAAAGGACCATTAGCGAACTAACGTTCTGGCAATAGGCTTTAGAAACCATGAAGGCGAATATTCCAAACAGGGGAAGAAAAATCGGCATCTTGAAGAGATGCGCACGCTCAAGATTAGCCACAGTCAAATTAAGTGATGCTGACAATGTTGGTAGCCGGAGCGCGAAACTGACTGGATCAGGCCGCGAAGTTTCGTGATGCACTCTCGAATACAGTCATCCCACCAAAGTGATGAGCGTCGGGTATTTCTGAATGTCAAAAAGTATAGATCTCCCCCAGAGGAGGACAATTCAGGTTTAAGGTGGAATTCAGGCTAATTTTGAGATTCTCAAGAAAGAATCGTGACGTGCGACATCGTGGCCACGACAATTTGTCTGACAGTGACGCTAGATTGGACGAAACTCGGCTCCGGGTCGTTCCCCTAATCCGGAGCGGACGTCGAGATCCAGCGGATCGCGCAATCTAATGGAGAGAGCCACTTGCCATTCGTGGCAAGCGGCTCTCTCCCGGAGGCATTAATCAATGACGTGGGATGTCGCTGGCATCACATATTGATTTCGAATCCCTTGCGGTTTTCGCGGGCGAGGAATGAGTTGGCCTGAGCGTCGCCGATGATTTCTCGCTTGACGGGATCCCACTTCAGTTCGCGGCCCAGACGCATCGAGATGTTGGAGAGGTGGCAGATTTCGAGCATGCGATTGTGCGACCAGACGTCGGAGATCGGTTGCTTGCGGGCTTTGATCCCTTCGATGAAGTTGATCGTGTGATTCCCGCTGACTTTGCCGCCGTAGATCTTTTCGATCGCTCCTTCGGGCAGAGGCTTGTCTTTGAGGTCTTCGACCGGTTTGCCGGTGAGCTTGCCGCGGTTGACGAAGATTCGGCCTTCGGTGCCTTCAAACAGAATGCCGTTGTCCCCTTCGCTGGTGATGATCATTTCCACGTCGTTAGGCATGTCGACGCGGATGGTGAATTGCGTCGCTGCGTTGTACTGGTCGGCGACGGTCGGATTGCCGTCTTTGTATTCAACCGGCAGTTTGTACTCGACGGGCGTGATCTTGCTTGGTCCGGTGTCGGTGGCACCGAGGGCCCAGCAGGCGATATCGACGTGGTGAGCTCCCCAGTCGGTGAGCTTGCCGCCGGAGTACTCGTGCCAGTTGCGGAACGAATAGTGGCAGTTACTGTAAAGCGGCACGCCGCCGCCGTAACCCTGGCGCATTTCGGCGAGAGCCCGGTAGGGCACCTTGGGGGCGGGGCCGAGCCAGAGGTCGTAGTCAATCTGTTCGGGAGCATCAACCGCCGGAATGACGGGCGAAGATTCCATGCGGTCGATGCCGCAGGTCACTTTTTTCACCGTGCCGATGCGGCCGTCTTTAATGATCGCGATGGCTTTCAGGAAGCGTTGGTCGATCTCGGTGCGCTGCATCGTGCCGACCTGGAAGACACGTCCAGTCTGCTTGACGAACTTCTCGATCAGCTTGCCTTCGTCGATCGTCAGCGTGAGCGGTTTTTCGCAGTAGACGTCTTTGCCGGCGAGCATGGCTTCGATGGCAATCTTCGTGTGCCAGTGGTCGGGCGTGGCGATCATGACCGCATCGATATCTTTTCGATCGAGAATCTTACGGTAATCCTTGTAGCCATCGGGCTTCTTGTTCTGGCGCTTTTCGGCCTTGGCGATGTTTTCGGCAAGCACGTTGGCGTCGACATCGGCGAACGCGGCGAAGTCGGCGACACCGAACGACTTGTTCGTGATTTCCCAGCCTTGATTACGCAGGCCGATCGTCGCAAAGACCGGACGTTCACTAGTCGACTGAAAGCCGAATGCCCGGTGGGGTGATGGGAGCAGGATGCTGGCGGTTCCCGCGGCGGCGATACCTTGCAGGAACTGGCGGCGTGATGTTTGTCGAGATGTTGCCATGAGTCGAAGATCCTTGGAGAAAAACGAGGGTGACTACTTCGGGGCGAGCTGACGAGAACGGAAGCTTAATGAAATGTGGCTGATTTCAATCGCCGTTTCATCGTTGACGATAACACAAATTGTTTGCCGCTTGAATTCGCAGGGGCTTGGCAGAGTCATGAAAGTGAGTCAGAGGTGAATAATAAATCGCCGTTGACGGCGGAGTGAATTGTTTCGTTTAACCGCGTGGGCATCGCCCCGTGCGAATTGGAGAGTCAGGGGAAGTTTTCCGCTCGGCTGGTGATGAACAATTCTTTTCTTGTCCCGCCATCACGCGCGGTGCAATGCCCACGCGGTTAAACGACCGAATTATTCACGTGCCGCAAAATGTCCGGTAGTCGCACTCGTCCGTCGGCGGCTCGCGATAAATCGCTGAGTCGGTCCCGGCCTCAAATGGTTTGGCGAGGACTGCGAGCAGGCGTTCCAGCACCGACAGGTCGTTGTTGTTTTCGGCTGCGGCGAGGGCTTCCTCGACGCGGTGGTTGCGGGGAATGACCGCCGGATTGACGCCCCTCATCGCAGCGTGGACAGCAGTGGTCGGTCGGCTCTCCTGGTTGAGACGAAGCTGCCATTGCGAGTGCCAGGCTTGGAACTCTGCTTCCTGATACAAGGCTTTGGAAAGTGGCTCATCGGCGGACAGATCGCGGAAGGTGTTGGTGAAATCGGCTTTGGCTTTCTGCATCCAGGTCAGCAGGGACTGAGCCAGTTCGAAGTCGCCCGCTTCGACACTTTGCAGTCCCAGTTTCGCTCGCATTCCTGTCAGCCAGTATTGTTGGAACAGAGCCGGATACTGGTTGAGTGCGTCGGTCGCAATGGCAATTGCCTTTTCCTGGTCGGGATCAAGCAGCGGGATCAGGGTCTCGGCAAAACGGGTCAAGTTCCATTGGACGATGGCGGGCTGGTTGCCGTAGGCGTATCGGCCAGCGTGGTCGATCGAACTGAAGACCGTGGTCGGGCTGTAGGCGTTCATGAACGCACAGGGGCCGTAATCGATGGTCTCGCCCGAGATTGCCATGTTGTCCGTATTCATCACCCCGTGAATGAATCCGACGAGCTGCCAGCGGGCGACGAGTGCGGCTTGTCGGTCCATCACCGCGCGGAAGAACTCCAAGTATCGGTTGGGCGAGTCTGGCAGATTCGGATAGTGGCGGTTGATCGTATAGTCTGCCAGCAGTCGCAGGTTCGCTTCGTCGCCTCGGCCCGCGACGTACTCGAACGTGCCGACTCGAATGTGACTGGCGGCAACGCGGGTCAGGACCGCCCCTTGTCGTCGGGTCTCTCGCATGACGGGTTCACCGGTGGTCACGACGGCGAGGCTGCGCGTGGTGGGAATGCCGAGGGCAAACATCGCCTCGCTGATGATGTATTCACGGAGCATCGGCCCCAGCGCGGCCCGGCCATCGCCGCGACGCGAAAATCGCGTCGGGCCCGAGCCTTTGAACTGAATATCCACGAGTTGACCCGAGGGTGTCCTATGTTCACCCAGCAGGATCGCGCGGCCATCACCGAGCATCGTGAAGTTGCCGTATTGATGTCCCGCATAGGCCTGAGCGATCGGCAGGGAACCGACTGGTAGATCCTGACCTGCGAACAGTGACGCGGCGGCTTCTGGTGACATCCCCTCAAGTTGAAGGCCAAGGTCGTCTGCCAGACGATGGTTTAGAATCACGACCCGGGGGGCTGCGACCGCGGCCGGCTTGGCTGACGCGAAGAGGACTTCAGGCAGCCGAGAGTAAGTGTTGTCGAACTGCCAGCCCATTTGGTTTTGTTCGGCAACTGACACTGTCATTTTTTGCGATCTCATTGTTCAAGTGGTGGTTCCAATGAATCGCATTATAGGCGGCAGGATGAGGCGGGGAGAGTCTGAATGCGAAATCAGCCGGGCTGCCCCATCTCGTTTCCGTTGCCGCTCAGCGCATTTTGACATCCCTGTTTCCGTGGCCTAAAGAGCAACAAATAGGCGGAGACCCTGTTGTGGAGATCCGCAACGTCCCGTTTGCGGTGCCGGGACCTTTTGCGTAACGTGTTCGCGCGGCAAGACAATTGCCTCACTTTGGTGAAGCCGACGGGGTTTTCACGTGGCAGACATGCGGACAAGGGTGATTGATGTTCGATGTGCCTCCCATCAAGGCGGTCCTGTTTGTTTTGCTCGCTGTCCTGGCCGTGGCGTTCTCCGCTGTCTGGGTGTCTGACCTGCGCCGCAGGGGGCGAGGGAATCGACCGACGGTCTATCAGGTGGTGGTCGGCTTCGTCACCGATTTTCTGGATACGCTGGGGATAGGTTCGTTTGCCACGACGACCACCTTGTATCGAATGCGGAAATCGGTGCCGGACGAGTTGATTCCGGGGACACTCAATGTGGGTCACTGTCTGCCGACAATTGTTCAGGCATTCATCTATATCGCCATCGTCGAAGTGGAGATCTGGACGCTGGTTCTCACCATTCTGGCCGCGGTGCTGGGGGCCTCTGTCGGAGCGGGATTCGTTATTCGCTGGCCCCGACGACGGATTCAGCTTGGCATGGGACTAGCGCTGTTGGCCGCGGCGGGTTTGATCCTGGCACGTCTGACGCAACTGTTGCCGCCGGGTGGCGAGGCGAACGGGTTAGAGGGCAGGTATCTGGTCATAGCGCTGGTCGGTAACTTCGTGTTCGGCGCGCTGATGATGATCGGCGTCGGTGCCTATGCGCCGATCATGATTATGGTCAGTCTGCTGGGGATGAATCCCGCGACGGCGTTTCCGATCATGATGGGATCGTGCGCATTCTTGATGCCGGTGGCCAGCATCAGGATCATTCGCGCCGGAAAATATGATCCGGCCGCGGCGATCGGTTTGACGCTGGCTGGCATCCCGGGTGTGCTGCTGGCGGCACTCATTGTCAAAGAGTTGCCTCTGGAAGCCGTTCGCTGGCTGGTGGTTGTGGTGGTGATTTATACGGCGCTGTCGATGCTCTGGGCTGCAAGTCGTGAGAAATCGGTGATAGCAGGTTGAGGAGCGCATAAGCGGACCACCCGTCGTGAATGCTCATCTCAACTCAATAAGCCAAGCCAAGGCGACGGGTTGGAAACCCATCCCACGAGAAGAGACGGCCTTGTCGAGGACTCCAAGACTGTGGCACCCGAATTTCAGGCATATTGCAAGCATCGTCATGCACGGTCACTACGCGGGCCGAATGTTTTCCAAGAGCTTTTCGAGATCAGCGAGATCGACCGGCTTCACGAGGTGGCCGTCGCAGCCTGCTTTTCGGGATTGTTCGCGATCGTTTTCTTGTCCCCATCCGGTCAGCGCGATGATCTTGATATCTCGTCCCCACGGTTGCTCGCGAATATGGCGGGTGGCGTCGAGACCATTCAGTCGTGGAAGTCCGATGTCCATCAGAATTATTTCTGGTCGGAATGCGCTTGCTGCGGCGACTGCTTCCAGGCCGTCGTGTGCCGTCGTCACTTCGTTGCCAAGTAGTCTGAGCATGATTGCCATCGAATCAGCGCCGTCGCGGTTGTCGTCGACGACCAGCATTCGGCGTCGGGAACCGTGGGTCACGTCGGCTTCATTCGCGGTCGAGTCAGACACTGCGATGGGCTCGGAAATCGGGAGGCGGACGGTGAAGGTACTCCCCTTCCCTTCGACGCTGTCGGCGGCGACTGTTCCGCCATGCATTTCGACAAGGCCTTTGACAAGTGCCAGCCCGATGCCCAGTCCCCCCTTGCTTCGCTCGATGTTACGATCGACTTGACTGAACATGTCGAAGATCGATGACAGCGACTGCTTGGGGATACCGATCCCGGTATCTCGCACGGAGACGATGACCTCTTGAGCGGTTGGTTCTGCGGAGAGCCAGATCTTTCCCCCTTGGGGTGTGTACTTGGCGCTATTGCTCAGAATGTTGGAGAAGACTTGAGCCAGGCGCGTTAGATCGGCTTCGAGCACAATGGGCTCGGGGGGAAGTACGACCGTCAATTCATGCCCGGATTCCTGAATCATGGGGCTGGATGCTTCGACCGCGTTTCCAATCACGTCGGCGAGCACCACGCGGTTAAGTCGAAGCTCCATCTTATTGCGCGTGATTCTCGAGACATCGAGTAAGTCGTCGATCAGCCGCACCATGTGAGTGAGCTGACGTTCCATCATATCGCGGGCGATCGCGACCATGGAGGGATTGCCTTCCGCCAGTCGCATGACTTGCAGGCCGTTGCGAATGGGGGCCAATGGGTTTCGCAATTCGTGAGCGAGCAATGCCAGGAAGTCGTCTTTTTTACGATCGGCGTCTCGCAGTGCTTGTTCTGCCTCTTTTCTTTCCGTCACATCGCGAGTCGTCCCCGCAACGGCTTCGACTTCTCCATTTGCCCCAAAAACCGGGACGAAGATGTAGTCATAGATTCGACGCCCAAAGGTGCCGCTAAATGGAACCTCGCCGCGAATCGGAGCACGAGTGGCCTTCACTTTTTCGATTTCTTCGTCGTGCATGGCGGCGTGCCAGGGTTCATAGCCCAGTTCCAGGCAGGTCTTCCCGATGGCCTCGTCCCAGGTCCGCCCCCACATTTTCAGAAGGGCGTCATTCGCGTAAGTAAAATGATGGTCGAGGTCGAACACATACGCGAGATCCGGAGTACTCGACAGGAACGTCTCATATAGCCGTTTTCGCCGGTCCGATTCCTCCGTCAGAAGAGCCAAATTTCGTTCGGCCTGTTTCCAATCGCTGATATCGATGACGACTCCCGGGAAGCGAACGGCCCGACCATCGGCATCGCGCTCGACTTGTCCGCGGGCGGTCACCCATTTCCATCCACCACCGGGTTGTGCAACGCGATAGTCGGCCTCGTAGCGATCGCCATTCTGGATCGCTTTGGCGATCAAATCGCCCACAACTTGGCGGTCATCAGGATGGATCGAATTGAGAAACCCGGCCAGGCTTTCTCCAGCAACCGCGATCGGAGCGACGGTGAACATTCGAGCGAAGCTGGCATCTCCGTGAAAGCGGTCGGCCTGAATGTCCCAGCTCCAGGTGCCAATGGCGCCGGCATCCAACGCCGCTTCCATCCTGGAGCGGATATCGCGCAATTCCTCTTCTGCTTGCTTACGGCGAGTGACATCGCTGGCGGTGCCGAACCATTCGGTGATATTTCCAGCCTCATCAATGATGGGAATGGCGCGTGAGAAGGTCCATCCCAGTGAGCCATCGATGCGATTGACTTGATGCTCTAACTCAAATGTGCTTTTGTTCTCGATCGCTTTGCTAATCGCTGCTTTTGTCCGAGGTTGCTCGAACGCCGGCACGTTCTGGTTCATCCAATCGCGGATCGGTGTGGACGTGCTGAGCAGGAAGTCGCGTCCGTCGAGGGGCTGCATTTCAGTCCAGTCGGCGGTCAAGCGATAGACCACATCGGAGGTCGCTGTCACGAGGGCACGATGGCGTCGTTCGCTGGCGCGCAGTGCTTCTTCCGACCGCTTGCGTTCGGTGATGTCACGTGTTGATCCGGCGACGGCCTGAATCGCGCCGTCTGGGCCAAACACCGGCACAAAGATGTACTCATAGATGGCCGTTCCGCCCACGCTGGTATAGGGAGTTTCATCGCGTACCGAACACCCTGTGTGAACCACTTCCGCGATTTGTCGCTGGAGTCGTGCCGCCAAATCCGCCGGGTAGTCGAGATCAAAGAAATTGCATCCGACGGCTTCCGACAGATCCTTCTCCCAAAGATCAAGCAACGATTTGTTGACGTAGGTGAACCGACCGGCGGTATCGAACAGGTAGACGAAGTCGGCTGTGTTCGACAAGACGGTCTCAAACATCCGTCGCTGCCACTCGGCCTCGGCTGTGACGCGGGCGAATCCCGCTTCGGCCTGCCGTTGTTCGGTCATGTCGATCCCCTGGACGATGACTCCGGAGACAACTCCGTTGAGGTCCAGCATCGGCTGATAAACGAATTGCAGGACATGCTCGCGTGAGTCTTGCGAGTGCACCAAAGTGACGCGTGCATCGACGGCGACGTGTGGCTGGCCGGTTTGGTACACCTGGTCCAGCAACTCAAAGTAGCCTTGCCCTTCAATTTCGGGGAGTGCTTTCCGGACGGGAAGACCGACGACATTGCGGCCGCCGATCAACTCGACGTACCGATCGTTCACTCGTTCGAAGACATGATCCGGGCCTCGCAAGACCGCCATGAACGACGGGGCATGCTGGAAGATCTCTTCCAGACGCCGTCGCTCGGCGTCGACTTCCGCCAGCAGCCGTTCCCGTTCCGCCTTGGCGTCGCGCTGGGTGGTGATGTCGTCGAGTGTGCCGATCCATTCGCGAACCGATCCGTCGGGAGCAAGAATTGGGATGCCACGCGCTCGCACAATTCGCCAGCCACCATGTCGACTGCGGACGCGGTACTCGGCGTCGAAGCTGGAGCCAGTTTCCTTAGCCGCGCCCCAGGCTCCGCCTGCGATCGAACGATCGTCGGGATGAACCACATCCAGCCACGCATCACCGGTCGCACCTTGCTCATCCAGCGTCTGTCCGGTGATCTCGGCCCACCACTGTCGAGATCGCTCAAAGTCATTGCCGCTGCCGTCGGTCGCCCAAGACCAGACGGCCTGGTTCGTTGCCTCAATTAATGCTCGATAGCGTTCCGCGCTGCGACTCAGTGCCTCAACGTGCTCAAGTGCGGGGGAGCCATTTTCTTGGGCCGCGGCATTGGACAACTTGTTCATCTTGATCCTGCGGCGCTGCGATTGACGTGAGCTGGAGTCGATGGGCTCACGAATGCATCAGATGTGGAAGTGTTACCGACGCAGTTTCCTGCTGGTCGGTTGATATTTTCTATGCGAAGAGCATCGTGTTTTCAAAGGGGCCGAAGAAACTTCTGGTCGCTGCTCACTTTGTGGTCATTTGGCACAAATGGCTGCTTGGGAGCCGAGCCGCGCATGTCGATGGACTCACAATAACATGCGCGGCTTGGCAGGAGCCTCGCCCGCCCAAAATACGAAAGAGTGGAGTCCACACGGTCATCTAGCACTCATCAGTTCGCTTTGGTTTGATCCAAAAAGACGATGATGGAAGGGTTACCGACACCTGCGTAGTGACCAGTAAATTTCAAGCCGCCGGTTTTTCGATCGACTTGAAAGACGGCGATGTTGTCGCCGCGCTGATTGCAGCAATAGAGGAATTGACCCGTGGGATCGAAGTTGAAGCTGCGCGGATAGTTTCCTCGAGTTCCTTCTTCGCCCAGGTAGGTCAGTTCTCCTCTGGCACCCACGGAAAAGATACCGATGCTGTCGTGCAGGCGGTTGCCAGCGTAGACGAAGTTTCCGTCGACCGAGACCAGGATTTCTGAGCAGAAATTACTGCCGGCAAAACCCGGTGGCAGGGTGGAAATCGTCTGTCGAGATGTCAGCTGGCCCGTTCGCGGTTCGAAGTCGAACAGGACGATTGTCGAGCCTTCTTCCTGGATGGAATAGAACCAGCGGCCGTTGGGGTGAAAATGAAAATGCCGTGGTCCGTCCCCGGGCGGCAGAGAGACCACGTGGTGTTCATTCGGAGTCAACGCGCCGGTTTTGTCGTCCATCTTCCAGACGAAGATCTGGTCCAACCCGAGATCGACATGCAGGACAAAGCGCCCTGAGGGATCGGCTTGGATCATGTGGGCGTGCGTGCGATCGTGTCCACTGAATGCAAAACTGCCGGGTGGGGCATTGGTCGCCTTCGTGGGGCCGATCTTTCCAGAGTCATTCTTGATGTCAACGGCCTCACCGAGTCGACCATCCGGCAGAATTGGTACGACCGCGACCGAGCCTCCAAAATAGTTGGCCACCAACAGAAATCGTCCCGAAGGATGGATGCTCACATAGGTCGGGCCAGCGCCGCCGGAGCGCACGGTGTTGAGTAGCGTCAACTGCCCGTCGGCTCGATTGATCGAGAAGGCGCTGACCGTTCCTTCTTTGCTCTCGCCCACCCGGTCCGTTTCGTTTGCCGAATACAAGCAGGTTCCACTTGAGTTCAATACCAGGCAGCTGGGACTGGTCCCCAATTCGTAGATGCCGCTGGGCGTCATCGCCCCCGACTGGCGGTTGACTTGAAAGATGTGGATCCCGCGACCATTGCCAGGAGGCAGGTCCACCTGTGTCGGCAAGACATCTTTCAGGGGGGAACTAAAGGTGCCAACGTAGGCAAAGAGTGGTCTGGTGGTGTCGTCCGCGCGGGCGTTGATAGAGGCAGCGGTCAGCGCGGTGGTGCCTGCCAGTGCGACAGAAGTTTTGAGGAACGAGCGTCGCGAGCAATCGAATTGAATCATGGCAGTGCGGAACCTGTAAATGATCTTCAACGAGGATCGAAACCAGAATGGCATTCTCGCGCAGTGATCAATCGAAATCAACGTGCGCGGTCCTGCTGATCTGAAATCGTGGCACCCGAATTAAATTCAAAGCGACTTACATTACATGCACCGTCAACTAGCCACAAATGGATTGCATGGCCAAGTCAGTCGTTACGATGGCTATTCGAAAGATGACGTTGGAGCTTGACCGCAGCGATAACATTACCGAGTCTCTTACGGCGTTAGCGAAGAACCAAGTAATCACTGAGAGCACAAGATGACTTCGATCCGTTGTTGGCAGGTTGACGCCTTCACAAATCGTCCCTTTGGTGGCAATCCTGCAGCGGTCTGCTGGCTGGAGGCGGAGGCCGATCTCAAGTGGATGCAGTCTTTGGCGGCCGAGATGAATCTGTCGGAAACAGCGTTCGTGCGGCAGCTTGATGACGGTCTTGAGCTGAGGTGGTTCACGCCGACTGTGGAAGTGGATCTTTGCGGGCATGCCACATTGGCGACGGCGCACGCTCTATGGTCGTCTGATCTGGTTTCCAAGGATTTGCCGCTGCGTTTTCAAACTCGCAGTGGCATGTTGACCTGCACACGAGACGGCGACTTCATCGATCTCAATTTTCCGGCGACTCCACCGACTGAAGTCGAGATCCCCGCAGAACTTTCCGAAGCACTCGGTTTGACGCCGACCTATCTCGGCAAAAGCCGTTTCGATTATGTCGCAGTATTTGACTCTGCGGATGCGGTTCGATCATTGAAGCCGGACTTTCGCAAGCTGGAACGGTTCCCTGTACGCGGGGTCATTGTCACTGCTCCAAGTGACGACGATCCACGGTTTGATTTTGTTTCCCGATTCTTCGCGCCGGCGGTAGGGGTTGATGAAGATCCCGTCTGCGGATCGGCTCACTGCTGCCTGACGCCGTATTGGTCAAAGCGGCTCGGCAAGACAGAGCTGATGGCTCATCAGGTCTCCGCGCGAGGCGGCGTCCTGCGGTTGAAGCTCAAGGGGGATCGCGTTGTTTTGGGCGGGCAGGCCGTGACTGTTTGGCGGGGCGAACTGTTGTGACCAGTGTCATGGACTCATTGGGGTAGCCGGGTCGATGAGAAAGATGACATGGCCTTGTCGAAGACTCCAAAACCGTGGCATCCCCGCTCCGATGAGACGAGCTGGTCACTTCCGTTCACGTAGCGGATTGAAACGACGCAGGTCGAATGGATCGAGCGGGGTAAAGCGAGAGGGCTTGACGTTAGGATCGACGTTGCGTGGGACTTCGGCGAGTTCGCCTGACAGTGGCATCGCCGTGATTCGCACGTCGTCGAGCAACAGTTCGCCCAGGCAATGCATTTCGGCGGTGACGGTGACGGTGCGACTCTCGGGGACTAATCGCCAGACTTCAAATCGTTGCCAGTCCGGGGCGTTCAGGATGCGGATCGCCGCGGTCTTGCCGAGCAGACTGTCGTAGATCATCACACCGTCCACAGTCCGAACGAGGGGATGTGGAGTCTTCACCCACCCTGAGATCTTCACCAAGTGCCCGGCGTGAACTGTGACCGCTGGTGAAGTGACGCTGACGGGTGGGGTATGAAACTGGAAGGTATTGGGATCTTGAGCCGTCGGTCGAGCCGCCAGACGCAGCGAATACTTGCCCTGCTTGGCCTCTTGATGAAGCTCGGCGGCAGATTGCACGTCTGGCGTTGGTCGTTGTTCGTGTCGCCACCCGGCAGCGATCAAGGTATCCAGGTCTTCGAATTCACCCGACGGCAGTTTGTTAATGTCGCTCGATTTCCCCAGCTTTTCCACTCGACGCATGAGTTGCCAGTGAGCGGGGAGTGTCTGAAAGCAGAGTGCGTAGGGGCTGGCGAGTGGCGTGGTCAGCTTGGCGACTGCGTTGTCCCAGTAAGCACGCTGCAGGATTCGCACGATCTGCATCGCGACGCAGGCGTAGTGACGGGCGGCGTGGTAATCCTGTTGCTTCAACTTTGCTTCGGCCATGTCTGCGTGAAGCTTGGCCTGGCCGAGCAACTGGCGACTTTCTGCATTGCCAACTCCCAATTCGTGAAGCTGCTGATCGATCTTGCGGGCTCGTTCGAGCTTCAGGTGACACAGTTCCACCGTGACGTTGGCGCTTTGTTCCTGGATCGCCGAGACCTTCTGATTGATTTGATCGATGATGGAGGGATCGGAAGTGACAAGGATCGCGGCGGTCTGGTCAAATTTCTGAACGACCACTTTCAGACCGCCCGCCACGGTTTCACGATTCAGTGGTTGGACGCGACCGGTGGTGGTCAATTGCCAGGCTGTCGCGGTTTCACCTCCGCCAGGTACGATGATCGTCGCCGTTTGTGCCGATAAGGCTGCCGGGACATATTGCGATTTCCCTTCCAGCCACATTGGCAGCAAGAGGGCGCCGAGTTCCGATCGAATGAGCGCAGCCTGCAACTCTCCATCTTTGCGTGGGTCCACGGCGGCTGGCTTCTTGACTGTCTTGACCGGCCCCTTACCCGTTTGATCGACCGTGAATGAGATCAACTGTGCGTTGGAGCCAGTGGCCAGCCAGGGCTCCATCAGTCCCAGTTCCAGATTCAACTGCGTCATCATCAGATAGCGTTCGCGGGCACCCGGCGCGTCGCCATCGAGTGGAG
Organism: uncultured Schlesneria sp.; assembly: GCA_903840265.1. Lineage (GTDB taxonomy): Bacteria > Planctomycetota > Planctomycetia > Planctomycetales > Planctomycetaceae > Schlesneria. The sequence continues at coordinate 58,671 of CAIMFH010000026.1, forward strand.
TGGTGGTCCAGTAACCGATGCCACGACACCCTGCGGCTAGTGCGGCATAAACCTGCAAACGTAACTGCTCGGGTTCGAGGACTGGTGGCTCTGGAGAGACGTGTTTCAGATCCATCAATTCTTCGGCGGGTTCGGTCTGCATCCACGAGAAGCAAAATGTTCCTGGCCAGGCGCGTTCACGCCGGCGGACGATTTCATCGCGAAACTCGGTCAGCGTGACGCCGCTGTTCAGCACATGCCGACTGAGGCCGACCATGTCGAGGTGTCGCGATGCGATGCGTTCATCGTCAGCGATGTCTGCGGCCAGCGGACGCTTGAATGCGCGGTCGGCATCACGCACTTGATTGGTCCAGCTTGGCAATCGAGGTCGGCCATCGATTGTCATGCGTGCCCCAAACATCCAGAACAAGACGGCGGAACTCGACGGCGAGAACGGCAGTAGACTGGCGTCGTCGGAATCGAGCGGTTGCCCATCCGATCCCTTGGCGTAGGGAGGTGTCGATGTCAGCCAGACCCCTCGATCTCGAAATTGACCGGTGTTGGAGAGGTTTTCAATATCGCCGACCCACGCCGCGTTAAAGCCTGCATCGGCCAGCACCTCGGGCCGTTCCTGGCGATGGGGGACGACTCGGGGCAGGAACGGCTTCCCTTCGACGCGCATCTTATGAAGGTTGAATTCGACAGGAACAGCTTTCGGCTGGGGGTCGACTCCGTTCACCTGCCGAATTGCGGACTGTTTGTCGATCGAAAAATCGACCGGCACGATCGGTTCGACGTGCAATTCGTCAATCATGATCTCCGTGATGCCTTTGCCAAGTTGGCTGCCGACGATGATTTGATCCACGTACATGTCGGCCGGATCGATCGTCACTTTATGCCTGGCTCGCAGCAGACGCAGCTTGTCGTTGACCGCTTTGTCGGCAGTCCGGCATTTCAGTTGCTGCCACTTCCCCGCTTCTTCGTACTTGTCCCCTTCGACAATCAGTTCGAGTGGTGCCTGTGTCTCCGGATTTGTGCCGCCGTGAATGGAGATGCGTATCGCCAGGGTCACTCCGGGCCGATCAGAGCGAACCCAGAGGGATGCGGTGAATTCATCGAGTACGCGACTCGCGGGAATTTTATGTTCCGCGCGGAGGGGAGTGCTTTCTGCGTTCGAGCGGATGCGGATGAATTCGGCCTGGCCGTTTCGGGCCTCTTCACGGCGACGTTCCTGCGTCTCCAGTTTCGCGTCACGCTTGCGGCAGCGAATTTGCCAACTGGTTTCGGGTCCGTCGAAATCGAGTTCGAATGGTCGGCCCAGACCGATAGCGGGGACTGTCAGCAGCACCAGGCCGCAGAGTCCGAACAAGCTGCAAAATCGATAAGGCCGCATCCGTGCGGTTCTCGCATTACGCATCTTGCGCTTAATCGCTCCATCCGCTTTTAACGCTACATCAGGAACCGGCCGAATCAGAAATTCGCAAAAGTTCGGATGTAGTGAAAGTTCGGCTGCAGTCAGTCCAACCGTCATGTTGGAAAAAAGCAGCAGGCCCGATCAGACGTTTTTTTCTCGCTAACTCCTGAATCCTACTGTACTTCGCGATTTGCGAATAGACGAAATCAGCAATTTGCCCCAATGGCTTTCGGCATCATTTCTCTGCGTGCGAAGACGCAACTGTCTACGGGAAAGCGAGTTATGGGCGGCTATTGCGTTTGGTCCACCATGATGCACAAAATCATCAACCAGTCGAAATGGCATGTGGGGGGAGAAAAACATGGTATCGAACGCTCGATTTCCGAATGGCGATGACGACGAGATTCCGCGAGAGCTTGCCGAACTCGGCAAGCGTATTGAGGGACTGTCGGATCCCGTTCGTGGTGATCTACTGCAGGCTCATCAGAGTGTTGTGGATTCAGTGCGTCGTCGGCGGCGGATCCTGTCATTGGTTCAGGAAGCGCTATCTCAGCTTCGGTTGGACATCAAGTATCTGATGTTCGATCTGGAAGTGACTCGGCAAGAACGCGAGCAACTGAAGCAGAAGTTGGAAGATCGCCAGATCTGAGTGCGCAGGATGCAATTCGGTTTCCGTTGGGAGTGCCCCCTTCCAATCAGCCGCGTGCTAGCTTTTCTGCTCGTTGATTGAGCTCGATCGGGATCTTTTCCAGGAGCAGATCGATTACGCGATCGGGTGTGTAGCCTTCGCTTTGAGCGGCGAAGGTGGTGACCAGGCGATGTCGCAGGACGGGATGTGCGACCGCTTTGATGTCATCGGTGGTGACGTGAAATCGTCCCTCGAGAAGAGCTCTCGCTTTCGCTCCCAGAATCAGATACTGACCTGCTCGCGGCCCGGCTCCCCAGGAGACGTAGTCCTTCACGAACTTCGGGGCTTCTGGTTCTTTCGGGCGAGTGGCTCGAACCAAGTCTCGGGCATACACGAAGACGTGTTCGGCGACAGGGACTTTGCGGACGACTTCCTGCAGAGCGAGGATTTGCTTGCCCGTCAGCGTCACGTTCAACTGCGGTTCTTCTCCGCCCGTCGTCTGCTTGAGGATTCGCAACTCTTCGGGAGACGTTGGATAGCGGACGATGATATTGAACATGAAGCGGTCGAGCTGTGCTTCGGGAAGCGGGTACGTTCCTTCCTGTTCAATGGGGTTCTGCGTCGCGAGCACGAAAAACGGCATCGGCAGGCGATAGGTGTTAGACCCGACCGTCACGTGCCGCTCTTGCATCGCTTCGAGCAAGGCTGCCTGCGTCTTGGGGGGCGTACGATTAATTTCGTCTGCCAGCAGAATGTTTGTGAAGATCGGACCCTGCATGAACTGGAATAGTCGTCGCCCCGATTCCGGATCTTCCTGCAGGACATCGGTCCCTGTGATGTCAGAGGGCATCAAGTCGGGGGTGAACTGAATCCGTCGATACGACAACCGTAGGATTTTGGAGACCGTGCTGACGAGCAGCGTCTTGGCCAGTCCTGGCACTCCCATCAATAAGCAATGGGAGCGGCAGAACATGGCGATCAGCAGTTGATCGACCACTTCGGCTTGCCCAATGATGACCTTGCCGATCTCTGTCCGCAGCCGTGCGTAGGCATTGGCCAAGCCGCGAATGGCTGCCAATTCCCGCTCGCGCGCGGCACCTTCGTCGTCGGCAGCCTGTTCTTCATCGGCAGGAATGAACGTCATCAGCGGTTTTCCAGAATGCTCAGCTCACCGGCAAAGGCAGATCAGGCGACGGGTTGGAAACCCGTCCTACGAAGAAGGAGACACGGCCTTGTCGAAGACTCCAAAACCGTGGCACCCCACCTACCACGACAATTACTTCGTGATCGCGCGGACTTTGATGTTCCGGAAAGAGACCAGGTTTCCGTGATCCTGGAGACAGATGAAACCTTTCGTCGCTTTGCCGAAGCCTTCCATTTTGGCGAACTTGCTCTTGGCGACTCGTTCGTTCCAGTCGTCGCTACCGATGACGTACTCGCAGTACTTTTCGCCGTTCATGAACTGTTCGCACTTTTCGGGAGCGATCACGATTCGCAATGTGTTCCACTCGCCGGGTGGCTTGGTGGCGTCTTTGTCGGAGCTGTAGAGTTGATAGAGCCAGCCCGACTTCTGGGGATCGTGGCCGTCTTTGTTGTCTTGGATCTGGACTTCGGGACCGGTCAGGTAAGGCGCGCCGCCGGTTTCCTTGACGCGGTACATCAGGCCGCTGTTGCCGGCCTTGGAGATGTTGTAGTCGACGGTGAATTCGAAGTTGTCATACTCATCGACGGCGACGATATCCCCTGCATCCTTCCCGGATCGGACTAATGCTCCGTCTTCGACCTTCCAACCTGCGCTGATCGCATCCTTTTTGAAGTTGCGCCAGCCGGTTGTTGTCTTGCCGTCAAACAGGAGTTTCCAGCCGGCTGCTTTTTCGGCGTCTGTCAACGTATTGGGAGCGGCCTCTTCAGCGAAGGCGGCCGTCGAGACGAGCATCAGGCCCAGCGTGGCCCAGAGACGAATTTGGCAATTCATGTTGAAATCCAAGGGTGATAGTGGAGCGATGTGGTGACCGGCGTAATGCGGCGCGACCGTCACGCGTTCGATAGTACCAATCCCAGCGGGAAAGCCGCCATCGTCAGCAGATTGCTTTCGGCAGTTCGCTGATTCAGACGACGGGTTCCCAGCCTTTCCGGTACTCGCGACCCCAGAGGGCTTCGGCATCTTTGTCACCGATGATCTTTTTGGTCTGGGGATCGAATTTCAGCATGCGTCCCAGTTTGTAGGAGATGTTGCCCAAGTGGCACAGCAGCGTGCTTTTCTGGCCTTCTTCAATCTCGGAATTGGGCGTGGCTCCAGTCCGGACGCAGTCGAGGAAGTTGTTAATATGCTCGTGTTCGCCACCCGTTCCGGTCCCCTTCCCGGTCTCTTCGCCCTTCAAGTTGTAGATCTTGTAGCCGGGATCGATGATATGCAGTGATCCTTCCTTGCCGTAGAAGATCACCATGCTGTGCTTCTCTTCGCGACGAGGCTGGCAACTGCTGACTTCCCAACTGCAACCTTTATCGCCGAAGGTGAAGACGGCCGTGCCGGTGTCGGGTGTCTCTTGATCATCTTTGAAGGAGTACCGACCGCCCAGGAAGCTGACTTGAGTCGGGTGGTCGACTCCGAGTCCCCAGCGGGCGACGTCGAGCGAGTGAATCCCGTTGTTCGTCAATTCACCTCCGGCCCAGTGCCATCGCCAATGCCAGTTGTAATGGACTAAGTTGTCGACGTACGGACGTTCCGGCGCGGGCCCCTGCCACATGCTGTAATCCAGCGTCGTGGGAACGGGGACTTGCTTGCCGGTGCCGATTGAGGGTCGTTGATTGTCATACCAGCAGCGAGCGAACATCACCTCGCCAATCGCCCCTTCTTTCAGCTTGGCGATGGCTTCGCGAATGCCGGGCCAGGTGCGACGCTGATTGCCCATCTGGACAATTCGCTTGTACTTGCGAGCGGCCTCAACGATTAATTCCCCTTCGCGGGCATTGTGACTGCCGGGCTTTTCGACATAGACGTGCTTCTGCGCCGCACACGCCATAATCGTGGCTGGGGCATGCCAGTGATTGGCCGTCGCGATGAAGACGACGTCCAATTTCGGATCGTCGAGCATCCGGCGAAAGTCCGTAATCCCTTGAGCTTTCGCTCCTTTGTCAGTCACGGTCTTCATCGCCAGATCAAGCCGTTTCTGATCCACGTCACACACGTAGTTGAGTTTGATCCCTTTCGAATTCAGGATCGCATTGGCATGAGCCATCCCGCGCCCGGTTCCGATCACGCCTGCTGTCAGATCCTGACTGGGGCTTTCCTGGGCTGCGACGTTGTTGAACATCGCCGGAGCGAGTGACGCCGCCGCGGCCAGTGTTGTGGATTGCAGAAACTGGCGACGATCGAACGAAGTCTCAGGAGCCATGGCGAATCCTAGGGAGGAGAGTTTCAAGGAAGTAACTCGCGTCATTTCGCAGAGAAGTAGCCTATCAACAACGCATCAAAAACCAACTGGGTGACACTAAACAGCTTTGTGCAGACACTGCATGACACAACTGACGGCGGACTCAAGGGAGGGGACATTGCAAATTGCGAATTGCAAAATGCAAATTGTAAATTGAAGACGAAAGCAGGAGACCTCCACTCGGATGCGTGACACAACCTCGGAACTCTTGTAGCCAAGGTCGCCAAGCCTTGGGCGAGTGTCGTTGGATGTTGTTCGCACATCGACTTCTCCCAATCTCTTGGCGAGGCTGGCTATGTCGGACGAGATTCGCTACCGGACCGTCGAACCTTACGAAATGGCAGAATTTGTCAGTCCATGTCAGGTTTTTGGGGGGGTGTGCTATTTTGTCACCAGATGTCTAGCGAGATTTTGAGAATTGACAGTGTGGCACTGACACATCGATCTGCCTCCTACGAAAAACGGCCACACGTGTTGGCCGCTGAATTCAGGGGTCAACAGGTGTGGCCGTTGGTTACGGTCCACGAAATATCGGGTTTCTCTGCCTGATGCGTTATGCCATTCCTTCGTGCGCGACGCTAGCAGCCCGTGGTGAAAGGCGTTGTTTGTGAAATCCGTCGGTTTTTGGCGCGCCGCTCACATTGGCAGCGCGATCGTTTGAATGCCGCCGATTTTCCGCGAACTCTCTTGGAAGCATCTCGGAGACGTCTTGATTGC
>CAIMFH010000027.1 GCA_903840265.1 uncultured Schlesneria sp.
ACGGGTACCGAAACTACGAACATCTCAAGCAACGAATCCTCACCATGCATCACACCAAATTCACCATCATCGGTTAATCAAACTCGAAATTACTACCCCCCCAAATAGTCCGATGAACCCTACTTTGGGGGGCTGCGGTGCGGGGATTCGAGCGGAAACTGGCCGTGCCTTCCACTGAAGACACGGCCATATCGAGGACTCCAAGTCCGTGGCACCTGAGTGAGTGCCATGGTTTTGTGTTCATCGGGTCCGCGTGCTGACGCAGCGCGGCTCACCTGAAGACCATTGACGGCTTTACGGGACGATCAGTTCGACCAGGTCGTCATTCTTTTCCTGCAGCTTGCGAGCTGTTTCTGGATCGACGTAGTCGCTGTGGCAGGAGGCTTTGTCGGCGGCTTCGGTGGTCATGACTTTCTTGGTCTTGGCGGCGAGTCGATGGATTTCGTCGGGGCTCAGGACACCTCGTTTAGCGAGGATTTCCTGCTGTTCGGCGGTGAGTGCGGCCGAGACCTTGGCCTTTTCCCACTTATAGTTTTCGTCTTTGCCGGACGTGAACTCGACGATTTCCTTGCTGATGCGGACGCTGCACCAGTCGTGGCCGCACATCGCACAGAAGTCGGTGTCGACATCCAGATCTTCGTCGTGATAGGCACGAGCGGTATCGGGATCGAAACTCAAGTCGAAGTGCTTCTGCCAGTTCAAGGCGGCGCGGGCCTTGGTCAGTTCGTCATCGCGATCGCGCGTTCCCGGAATTCCCAAGGCAACGTCGGCGGCGTGAGCAGCGATCTTATAGGCGACGCAGCCCTGCTTCACGTCGTCCTTCTTCGGCAGGCCGAGGTGTTCCTTGGGAGTCACGTAGCACAACATCGCGGCACCGTGATAGCCGGCTGCTGTGGCACCGATGCAACTGGTGATGTGGTCGTAGCCGGGGAAGATGTCGGTCACGAGCGGGCCGAGGACGTAGAACGGAGCCCCATGGCACAGCCGACGCTGCAACTTCATGTTGAATTCGATCTGGTCGAACGGGACGTGGCCCGGACCTTCGACCATTACCTGTACGCCCTTGCGCCAGGCTCGTTCGGTCAACTCGCCCAGTGTCACCAGTTCGGCCAGTTGAGCCTGATCGCTGGCATCGGCCAGACCACCGGGACGCAAGCCGTCACCGATGGAGAACGTGACATCGTGCTTCCGCATCACTTCACAGATGTCTTCCCAATACTGATACATCGGGTTTTGTTCGCTGTGGACCAGCATCCACTTGGCGAGCAGCGAACCGCCGCGACTGACAATGCCGATCAGCCGCTTGGCGATATACGGGAGGTGCTCTTTCAGCACGCCCGCATGAATCGTGAAGTAGTCGACTCCCTGAGCGGCCTGCTGTTCGAGCGAATCGAGGATGATCTGCGGTGTCAGCTCTTCGATCTTGCGGCCGATGATCATCGAGTAGATGGGGACGGTGCCGATGGGGACGGTGCTGTTGCGAATGATGGCCTCGCGAGTCGCGTCGAGGTCGCCGCCGGTCGACAGGTCCATCACCGTGTCGGCTCCCCAGCGTTCGGCCCACTTCAACTTTTCGACTTCTTCGTCGGTGCTCGAAGAGACCGGCGACGCTCCCATGTTCGCGTTGATCTTGGTCTTCGACGCGCGGCCGATCGCCATTGGGTCGAGCTGATACTTCAAATGGTTCCTGTTGGCAGGAATGACCATGCGACCCGCGGCGACTTCATCGCGAACCTGCTCGGGAGTCAGATGCGATTCGCGTTCGGCGACTCGTTTCATTTCTGACGTGACGATGCCGAGCCGCGCACTCTCCAATTGCGTGATCGGCTCGAATCCCGCGGGAGCCTGCCACGCAGCGGCCTGTTCGTGACTCTGCTGTCCGGGGCCGAAGCCGGAACGCAGCGTCCAATCGGCCGGCATGAAGTCCCAGGCGGTCTTGTCGGACGCGGCCGGCATTCCCGGCGTATCGGGCGACGAGAATGTCAGCGCACCATCACGGCCGGGCAACAACTGAGGCCGATTGGCAAAACTGCCTGGCGTCGTCCCTTGGGCAAGGGTCGATGGGTTCAGGCCCAGTGGCGGAAGCTGATAGGCGCGTTCGGCGGGAACAGTCGGCATTTATCTTCTCTCTTAGGACAACCGGAAGCTGTCCCAATCTTAATTCTCAAGACACCGGGATACCACCAAGATAGAGGAGCCCGTGTGAAGTGCACTCACCCGAGAATCGTAGTCCGTCTGAAACGACTTTCAAAGTGCCAGCCGGTTCCGAGAATTTAGCCACCTGAAACCATGGTTGGCAAACGGTCAGTAAGCCAAAACAATCGCTGCTTTCATCTGGGGGGCACGCTCTGAGGCTTTGCGAAGGGCGTGGCCAAGAACGAAGCCGAAATCCCACGCCCTTCGAAGACTCAGGGCGTGCCACACTTTCCGCATTGATATGCCATCTTGAGGGTTCGCTGGATTCCTGCCTTCGCGGGAATGACGAACGTGGCGCAGCGGCCCGTAACAACCGGGAGGTGGCACGCGGAGCCCTGATCTGGTAGAGGATGTGACAAATTCCGTCTCAAAATTCAGGAAGAGCATCCGCATGAGCTACGATGTGTACGGCGTCGGCAATTCGTTGGTCGACGTTCAAGCCAAAATCGATGAGTCGCTGCTGGCCAAATTGGACTTCACCAAGGGGATCATGACCTTGGTTGACGAGCCGACGCAGACTCGCGTGCTCTCGTCGCTTAATGGTGCTGCCGTCAGTCGTTGCGCGGGGGGATCTGCCGCCAACACGATCGCCGGATTGGCCGATTTCGGTGGCAAAGCGGCGTACGCTGGCAAGTTGGGCCAGGACGAACTCGGCGAATTCTGGCTGAAGGATATGCGCGATCTGGGCGTCAGTATTGAAGTTCCGCAATCGGCGGGACAGACGGGGACCTGCGTCTGCCTGATCACCGATGACGCTCAGCGGACCATGCTGACACATCTGGGCCTGTCATCGACTCTGGGTCCCGATGACATTTCGGAAGCCGAGATCAAGCAATCGAAGTTCGTCTATATTGAAGGCTATCTGTTCACCGGTGAATCGACGAAAGCGGCCGCGCTGAAGGCGATCGATCTGGCGAAGCAGCACGGCGTGAAAGTCGCGTTCACGGTTTCCGATCCGTTCCTGATCAACTTCAATCGCGAATTATTCTGGGATCTGATTACCGGTCCCGTCGATTTGTTGTTCTGTAACCTGGAAGAAGCCCGCAGCCTGACGGGATTGGAAGATCCGATCGACTGCGCTCAAAAGATTCACCAGCATGCTGCCGATGTTGCTTTGACCCTGGGTGCTGACGGATCACTGCTGATGCATGAAGGGACTGCGGTTCCGATCGAAGGAGCGTTGGTCCGTGCGGTCGATACCACGGGCGCGGGCGACATGTATGCGGCAGGGATTCTGTACGGAATCACGAACGGGCTGACGTGGAAGCAGGCGGGCCATCTGGCATCCCATGCGGCGGCCCGCGTGGTCGCCCAGATGGGTGCCCGACTTCACAGAAAGTTTACCAAGCAGGAGATCGCAGAATTACTCGGCTAGGTACACTGTGATCGGATAGATGTTGCGGCATTTGGCCAGGACGGCTCGAAAACTCATCGCCCGCAACGTCTGTTCACACACCCATTCGCCAATTCCGTTTGCTCTCGCTCGGCAACAAGGAAGTTCTTCGTGTCATTTTTTCGATCCTCACGTTCGCAGAAGAAGACGGTTGCCCGACACGAGCAACTCGTCTTTTACCCTTCGTTTGGCACGCGATCACCCGATGGCAATGGTTGGATCCTGACCGTGCAGGGGAGCGTCTTTGATCCGCGAATCTCCTGGTTTCGGCGCAAGCCCGTCTTTGCAGTCATTCGCCGAGTGCTGCGGATGGATCGCACCGCGGAAGAATACTTCCGCATCCGCATGCGTCAGTTTCTGATGTTCGGACTGCGAGGTCGCTCTGTCACTGTCCGGATCGGTGACCAGGACCATACGCTCGAAGATTCGGACTACATGGGGTTGTTCCGCGGCGACATCCATGTCGCTGACGCAGAGTTGGCGAAGATCACTCAAGGCCAGCCGCCGATTGATGGCTGGCTGACTTATCAGGCTCGACTGTCTGAGGCCGACGATCGCCTGGTTACCGGGGCGCTGCAACTGGTCGAACCGACGGGGATTTCGATCATCTCTGATGTCGACGACACGATCAAACATAGCAATGTGCCAAATCGTCGAGACTTGTTTCGCAACACATTCACACGGATCTTCGTACCGATCACAGGGATGCCCGAGCTGTACCGCGACTGCGCGCAGGTGGGGACCAGATTCCACTTTGTCTCAGGCAGTCCCTGGCAGCTCTACGAACCACTCAGCGAATTCATGCGCGAAGAAGGCTATCCAGCGGGGTCGTACCACTTGAAGCGGTTCCGGATCCGCGACAGCGCCAGGAAGATTCGTCGGTCGCCGCAGAAGGCTTACAAGAAGTCTGCGATCGAACCGATCCTGGCATCGTTCCCGAAACGGCAGTTTGTGCTCATCGGCGATTCAGGTGAGCAGGATCCGGAGATCTATGCGAGCCTGTTGCGTGAACGTCCTGATCAGATCGCACACGTCTTTATTCGCGGCGTCCGGAACGAGACTCGCGAAGCCGAACGACTTCAAGTTGCGTTCGCCGATTTGGACCCGCAGCGCTGGGACATCTACAAAGAACCGAGCGAGATCCGCGAGAAGCTGGCCACGGTCGTGCGATCGGTACCAAAGTAGACGAAGTTATGTTTTCAGGCGAGCCGCGATGCGTCAGCACGCGGACCCGATGCGCGAGTTGCGAAACTATTTCGACAGGGCACCAAGAGAGTTGGTGACTGACCACTGCTTTTCAACGGTCATGATATCGATGGATCTTGACCATCGGTTGCCTGAATGAACAATCGGGTCCGCGTGCTGACGCAGCGCGGCTCACCTGGATCTACGATTGGGCCTGCCTGACTGTGGTAAACACAACAAGCCGAGACGCGTGTCTCGGCTTGTTGTGTTTGATCATTCGCGAACGGATCGCTTACTGTTCGATCTGCTGCAGAGCGTACAGGATTGCTGAGTGCAGTTCTTGATTCGTCGCCGAGTCGGCCAGCTTTCGCAGTTCGTTGGCGGCACTCTTGGCGAACGGTCCGATTTCGCCCAGGGCGTAGACGGCACCGACCTTCACCTTCATGATAGGATCGCGTGTCGCCTTCAACAAGGCTTCCACGGTCTCTTGTGATTCGGGTGCCAGTTCGGCCAACGAGTAGGTCGCCAGCCAGCGAATGTTTTCGTCCTTGTCCGACAAGCCGCCGAGCAGTGTTTCCAGAGCTTGATACGACCAGCGGTCGTAACGGATCAGGACTTCAGCCGAGTGCAGGCGAACATAGCCATCGCGATCGTTCAGGCTTTCGGCAAGTGTCGACAGGGCTTCACCCGCTTGCGGACCCATCTCGGCCAGTACGGCCGCCGAGAACGATCGCAATCCGGGGTCGGTCGACTTCAGCCCATCGACAACCGTTTGCACGGCGTCGGGAGGTGAAGCTTCCATTCGCGCCAAGGCCAGGGCGGAGTGCGTTCGGACGAAGCCATCTTTGTGCTTGAGCAAGTGAACCAAGGCCGGTGCAGCGGGCTGGGCCACGGGGCCCATGCGACCGATCTTGTGAATCCCTCGCTTCAAGCCCTCCGTGTCAGCCTCTTTCAGTCCACTCACCAACTCTCGCAGCTCACCCTGCGCGTCGGGACACAGACCGACCAGATCGACGGAAGCAGGACTGACTTCCGACTCAACTGGGAGACTCTTGGAGAGGACCGAGTTCTTAACTTTTTGAACCTTGTCGTTGACGGCTTTCGCATCCTTGTGAACTTCCGCTTCGGCCTCGGCAGCGAATGACTTTGCCGTGGTACTCGCTTTCGCGACTTCTTTCTTAACAGCCTGCTCGCCGGGTTGTGCCCATTCTGGCATGTCGCCGAGATCGGCCAGGTTGTCTTCGACTTTATGAGCGACCTCTTGAATCTTCGACTTGCCATCCGTCGCAGCGTCGGCCACCTTTTCGGTTGCCTTTTCGGCACTGTCGGCGGACTTGTTCGCGAACTCGTCGAAGTCCGCTCGGATCTTCTTCCCAGTGTCAGATTCGGCCTTCTTTGCCTTCTCTTTGGACTGAGTCAAAGCTTCGAACTCTTCCGACATGAATGGATCGTTAGATTCTTTGGCGGACGCTTTTTTGATCGCCTTCTGGACATCGGCCTTGGTGTCAGCGGCGGCGATTTCCGTCTTCGGTTTTGTCTTGCTCTTATCGCTCGATTCGACCTTGGGCTTCGAAGGGGACTTCTTCGCCAATTGCGAATCGCCTGCCTTGTCGCTCTTCTTCTTGCTCGACGACGAAGTTTTCTTCTTCGCCTTCGTGTCGACATCAACCAGCTTCTTGTCGTCTTTATCACGACTGGAGCGGCTCAAGAAGGCGGATCCCTTGGCACAGCCGCTCAATTGCAGAGCAAGAGCAGTGACCAACACCAAAGCACAACGTTGATACCATTTCTTCATTGCCGGACCTCATAAGCATTCGCGTTGTGGCCCGCGAAGCGAGAGCTAATCCCAATCCTGAACGTTCGGCAAGAAGGACATCCGTGCCCCATAGTGGGGTAGAAGTGAGTGTGCCGAATGTTCGTTCGCTACAGAATCTATCGGTCGCGCTGCGCCTAAGAATTCAGCCTACAGCGCCGGAAAACCCGAATCTTCGGTGCGAATGCACAATGAGAAACGATTGGCCGCATAACAGCTTAGGCAATCGTTAAGGTTTACCATTCCAGTCGACCGAGCACCTTGCCACTGGCGATCGGCGGTAAGGCGCAGAGACTGTGTTCGTCGGAGTTTGCCTGCGAAATGGGATTCGTTCGGCGGTTTACGCCGCTGCTCGATGACCGTGCATGTTGATTGTCTTAGTCCCGGTAGGGACGACAGAAGTGCATGAGGTCGGTTTCGCGACAGAGCCAGAAATGGACGACGGCGGGCATCTCAAATCGTCTGCAATCACCGGCAAGAGATTTCTGTCGTCCCTAATGGGACTAAGAGGAAGAGGCAGAAACCAAGACGACGGGCTGGATGCCCATCCCACGAAGAATGTGCTCATAAAGAAGCGGGCCGTGTCTTCAACTGAAGACACGGCCATGTCGAGGACTCCAAGTCCGTGGCACCCACGAAACCCGGCGTCGGAGTCAATCGGTCCGCGTGCTGACGCAGCGCGGCTCACCTGCAGAGTCTTGGGACTTGGGCCGTGCCGCCGTAGTGAGCAGATCAAAGCATCCCGGACGATTTGACGTTGATCCCCTTCAGCATCATCTTCAACTCTTCGACGTTGGGACTGATTTCGAAGGCTTCAGCACGGCTGACATATTCCTTGGTGATGAAGTGATACAAGCTGTCGTTGAACTGCTGCATCCCTTCTGCCTTGCCGATTCGAATCGCCGCCGGCAGTTTTTCGTCGGTGTGTTCCAGAATCAGTTTCCGGACGACGCCGTTAAACAGCATGATCTCGCAAATCGGAACGCGTTTGGGTTTGTCGACGATCGTGGGCAACAGCTTTTGAGCGACAATGGCCTTCATGTTGAAGCCCATCGACGACCGCAGGGCGTTGTGCATGCTCTGTGGGAACAAGTCCAGAATACGGCCGATCGTCGAAGGGGCCGACGAGGCGTGGATCGTGCCGTACACCAGGTGGCCCGTTTCAGCAGCGTGCATCGCCGTTTCAAACGTTTCACGGTCTCGCAATTCACCCACCAGCATGATGTCGGGGTCTTGACGCACAGCATGCTTCATTGCCGTATGGAAGTCGGACACGTCGGGACCGATTTCGCGCTGGTTCAGCAGCGACTTGTCGGCCACGTACACGAATTCGACAGGGTCTTCGATTGTCAGGATGTGCTTGGCGTAGTTGTGGTTAATCCAGTCCAGCATCGACGCAATCGTCGTCGATTTACCGGAACCGGTCACCCCGGCCAGCAGCACCATTCCCTGGTCATACTTACAAAGCTCTTCCATGATCGGCGGCAGGAATAGCCCTTCGAAGTTGGGGATCGACCGCTCGATTTTACGAGAGACCATACCCATCTTGCCGGTCTGGATGAACAGGTTCACACGGAAACGCCACAGTTCGCCTTTGTGCTCGACGATGTGCGCATAATCCGCTCCCCCGGTCAGGAAGAAGATTTCGGTGTTGCGCTCATCCATCATCGGCATGCACCACTCTTTCATCTGCTCCTCAGTGATGAGGGGCATATCGAGTGGTTTCAGGGCTCCTTTGACACGCAGAATGGCGGGCTTACCGACCTGCAAGTGTAAGTCGGAGCCGTTGATGTCGATCATCGCCCGAAACAGCTTGTTGATCGGCAATTCGTTACGAATCGATGTTCCCAGTCGAATCGTCGACTTGGCCATTGAAGCTGGTGCACTGCCTCCGCCACCCATGATTCACCTCAGAATGATTGCTCGAAAACGACGGCGATATGAAGCGCCGCGAATAGTATCGATCTGTTCGTGGCGATTTCCAAAATGATACCGCCGAAGTCCGCACCACCGCCAGAGTCAGAACCCGAAGCGCCGGATTGGTCGCGCCAGACGCATCCACGCGGGCTGACCTGACTGGTTTGACCGGCTGGGCATCGCCGCGTGCGAACTGGCAAACATGAGTCCCCTAGGTCCTATCCGTCCCTTCGAAATAGGACGGATAGGACTTAGGGAACTCATGCGGATTGTCGTTGTTGAAGGCCGCGATCACGCGCGGCGGTGCCGGCGCGGTGAAACGAAACACCGTCAACAGCCACAACAACGACACAGCCCGGCAGTGGTCATCTGCCGGGCTGTGCGTTAAACCGAATCAACCGGCCTGTGACGACTATTGCTTCGGCTGGGTCTTTTCGACGGCCTGGCGGAGTTTTTCGACTTGCTCCGACAGTTCTTTCAGTTGACGTTCAATCTCCGGCGTTCGGTCAATCACCTTCGCGGTCGCCGCCTTTGCTGCTTCTGGCTGACGCACGGTGACGGTTGTTGGGACATTCGCAGGACGAGAGTATACCGTTGCTGGGACATGCGTAGGATGAGGCTGCGTCGTAACACGAATGTCCTTCATCACAGACGGCGTGGCGGGCATCGAGATGATTTTCGTGAATGGAGCGGGGCCAGTCGTGGGCCCATGCAACGCCATCGCGGCAAATGGACGAAGCTCGGCTGGGATCGTCGCCAGTTCCTTTTCGGTCACGTCCCAAGTCTGATCACCTTTCTGCAGAGTCACCTTCGCCGGAGCGGATCCTTTGCGAACCGTTGTCAGCGTCACATCATCAGGTAGCGTCGGAGCAATCGCGTGAGTGATAAAGTTCACATTGCCACTCGTGGTTGTTGCAGAGGTAAATGTCCTGCCAACGTAATTGTTCCGCTGTTGCAACTGCTGCTTCACCAGTGTGCCAATCTCTTCCGGCAGCTTATTGAGGGAATTGACTTCAGTCGCCCAGACCTGATCTCCCTGTCTGACGATCACATTTTGAGGCTCTCCTTCCGGGGGCTGGAACTCCACGATCATCCCGTCGGGCAATGAATCGGTTTTAACATTCACGAACATTGGCCCTGCCCAGCGCAGCCCCACCGCTTCTGGTGAAGTTATCCACGCGGCATGTATACTTGGATCAGCAACGGAGATTGTCAGTGATCGCGTTGACGTTTTGGGGCGTTCCGCCGGCACGACTTCCAACGTCTGCTTCCGTCCACGACGCAGGAACTCCAGCTTCATGGCAGTCTCTTCGGCGGCCTGTACGGCGTTAACGAGGTCCGTGATATTCTTCAACGAACGGACTTCGTCTTTTCCAACAAGGGTCACGGAAATCAGCAGATCGTGGACCTGCATTCCGGATTTTTTGGCAGGGCCACCGTCATAAACCTCATCCACCAGCAGGCCGATGTCGTTCGCCAGATCTAACTGCGTTCGCAGCGCATCGCTGGGTGGGCTGCAGATCAGCCCAATCCAGAACTTGCTTTGCGATTCCGCTTCGGCCATCTTTTTCTGGATCTGGTCGTCCAGGATCAACCTGGCAGTCGTCAACTGTGGTGCTTCGCCCGGTATAAACGTTGTGGAGCGAGCGGGTTCGTCTGGACTTCCGACCAACACATCTTGCGGAGCGATCCCCAACAGCACACCTTGGACACTCGCAGGCTTCGGTTCCTCGTCATCAGCCCGCACCAACCCGGGCGCACAGAGCGCCGCCAGAACCCAAGCCAGACTTTGTTTTCGTAAGTTCATCACACTACTCCCTGTCTCAAGTGACAAAGCCAATGAAGCCACTCTGCGATGGCATCCCTGCCCCAGGCAGATCATTATTGATAGACATCCCAACCCGCGTTTTCGACGACGACATTGCTGATCGGCATGACGCCGTGACGACCATCTTCCAAGGTCACTTCATACAGCTGTCGTTGTTCATAGACACGTTTCCCCGAACGTAACAAAGCCCGCTGCACGCTGTCTGGAATCACCGGCGGCCCAGCCAGCAAATCTTCCGGCCGAATATCCGAGCTCTCGACCATCGGAACTTCAACCGCTTGTGTTGGCCCCCCCTGCCCGTCGCCCAGTTCCAACCGCAACGTCTGCTGCTGCTGGACAGATGAGCCCGCATCAGCGACCAACACCTCGTTTTGCGCGTCTTCCACAGGACTCGTCATGGACGGTTGATAGGTCGCGGGGGCAGATGGAACCGTCTCGTGCGAAGCCTGCTGCATGCTGGAGGTCGACAGACGACCTAATCCAAACATCAAGGCGGCCGATGCCACGACCGCCACGACCGACGATGAATTCCAATGGGATCGCATCGCAGGCCGAGTCACCCCGACCGGTGCAATATTGATTGGAGCGGCTGATGCTTTCGAATGGCCACTCAAGCTTTCACGCAGCGCCTGTGATTCCAGAAACGCCAGAGCCAATTGTCGCCAGCCATCCCGTTCGTGGTCCAGTGCAATCAAGACGGCTCGACGTTCGTCACGCGACAACTCGCCATCGACCAGACGATCAATCTGACCACTAGAAACCGGTTCAAACTCGTTCATGTTGTTGCCTCCGTCACTTCCAGCGCAATCAAGGCCTCTCGCAGACGCTGACGTGCTCGATGCAGTCGCGTTTCGACGGCACTATGACTGATCCCCAAATGTTCAACGAGATCGTGATAAGTCCAATCTTCGGTATACTTCAAGAGCAGTAGTTCCGCATCTTTCGCATGCAACTGATCCACCGCGCGGCGAATGAGTTGCTGACGCTCATCGGCCAGCAGCCAGACCAACGGATCAGCGATACCATCCGTTTGCGACGGCAATTCGACCGCCAGCCTCTGCCGCAGTTTCCGCTGTCGCCCCAACCGCCGCCGATGCGACAACGCCTGCCGGACGGCGACCCGATACAGCCAGGGAGCCACCTTGGCCTCTGGCACGTCGGGATTATTTCGCACGGTCACCAGAGCGATTTCCTGATAGATCTCGTCTGTGGCCGCCGCATCTCCCGATCGAGTCGTGATCACGGTCCGCAACCACCGCGCGTGCAACGTCAGCCGTGCGGTCCAATCACGTTTTTCGTTGTGGCCTGGTAGTTGACGCCATTCACTCATCTCGTCTGGCGGCTCCCTCCACATGATTCCCGGTCAGGCCTTGCGATACATCAAGAAGTTGCCGCTAGGCCGCGAATCTTGCTCGTCATGGTGAGAAAATTTGTTTGCAGGTGAAATAGGCAACCTTCCCCCTGTACCTAAACCCTTACCCTGAAAACAACTGGGGCGAGCACCCCAGCAAGAAAAACTCCTGCCTGACATGCATTTGTTCTTCGTGGAGGTTCTCAATTTCGATGCAATCGCGGATAACACCAAATACTGTGATCGGCGAAGGGGTCGTCGAGGTGAACGACTTTCAATTCAATCACTTTGGTGGCAGCTGGCAGCTGAGCATCGATCGAGACCATGCCAGCTTCAGGGCTGCTGTAGATTCGCTTGTCGTCTGCCCACACCTCGTACTTGACGGATTTGCTGAGTGCGTTTAAGCCGACTGCCGTGAATCGCGTCATACCCTCGGGCACCGCGTATTTGATCGTTGATGGCGCATGAGCAAATATGAATTCATGACATGGCACGGCATCGCGGAAGTTAACGGGAGCCGACTTGAGATATGGTTTTTTGTGTTCCAGTGATCCTTCACCGACTTCGCCGGACGCAATCGTGAATGGAAGTGGCCCCGGCTTTCCATCCAGCATCTGATCCGTTATGCGATCGGCGATCACGGCATGGAATCGAGGATAACACCAGTAAGCATGGTCATAATCACGGTCCTCACAGATGTCGACAACCAACTCGATTCGTGAGGACTTGGGTGGAAGATCAACCCTGATGATGTCGATATTCGTCCTCAAACTGTGGACCTGCTTCCCGTCGATTTCAACTTGGAACTTTGACGAACCGCTGGAACAGTTATATCCGACAACCGAAAAGCTCTTTGCTCCGGCTGGAACGGGACATTTCAGTCGCGAGGGCGGATGTGCGCCGTAGTAGTCGTCACAGAACTCGAACTCACGAGAAATACGCGGCCACCGCTCCAACACCAGAGGCGGATGATAACGCACCTGATTGATGGCAAACTGCCCTTCGAAAGCATTTACCGCTAAGGGCTTTTCCGCCACGAGACGGATGTCGCTATTCTTCAAGTCTCCTTTGCGATTCGCCTCGGTCACAGGGTCGCGCGTGATGGTCCCCGAAAGCATTCGTATGCGGACTCGATCAAATACAAGGTTGGGATTGAAACGATTCCCGAGCCAGACACGTTGCAGCATCGTCGTCATCCATGGCGACGGATCAGTATCCCTCAGCGTGGAGTAATCACCCTCCCATTGGAGATAGCCTTTCGTGTTATCGAGATCGATGCTGAAATTGGCCTTTTTTCCGTCTCGTCTGACATGAATCAACGCAACGTGCTGCTCACCGTTCGAAATCGTCGCGCTGCGGGAAATATCGTTTCGTTGAGCATCAAAAAATGCGACCTGCGAAAAGACACCTCCCCCTAGTAACAGACGCATCGTATGAACGCCGATAGGAAAGTGAATTCCAATAGAGTCGTTTCCTTCCTGGCGTGTGAAGCGAACCTCCAAGTCATAGTCACCGTCGATGATGGCAGACAAGGGAAAATGGACCGAGTCCGCGGGCTTCAATTGGATCCCTCCCACCGTCGGAATGAATTCGAGTTGCTCGTTCCAATTGATTCCACTGTTCGACCAATCAGCACCTCCCGTCCACTCCAGCAGATCGACCCACTGTCCCACCTTCGTCGGTTTCTTGAATTGTGAGCTTTTCGAACTATCCCCCGCGCTCTTCGCGAGTGCCGCTGCTTTTGGAGTGCTCGTCTTTAGTGAAGCGATCTCTTCGAGCCGCTTTGCCACTAGTTGCTTCTTCAATGCCGAAGTCAGGTTTGGCTGAGCTTCTTCGTACCATTCGCCCGCATGCAGCATGCACGGCCGTCTTCGACGCCGCCAACTCTTTCTGTGCAACATCCCACCACGCATCACCGACGGCCGCCTGCGCCATCGCGTCAGTGGGTTCGGTCAGTTCCAACTCAGCGGCTGCTTTCCACTTCGGATCGCTGGCCTTCGCCAAGAATGGCAACGCGGCCTTCCAGTCTGCGATCTGCAGCGCATGCCAGCGCCCGACGCCGTAATTCGCCGCCGGATCATCGGCATTCGTCGCCAGCTTCGCATTGGCCGCCTGAAACGCCTTCCACTCCTTCTCACGGGCCGTAACCTCAACTCTGACGGCCGCGATCGCCGGCTTGAGGCTGGCCGTTCCAGTGATTCGCCGAATTGCTGACTCGGCTGTGCTGAGGAGTGCATTCGCTTCCGCAAACTGGTTTTCCTGCGCGGCCGCTTGCGACAAAGCCAATGCTTCGTCGATGACCACCTTCATCTGGGCGCCAGACTTGCTGGCGTTGAGGAACTCGGTCAGCAGCCGTGTCTTTTCCTTCTGGGAATTGAGATCAAAGTCAGTTACTAACGCATTGACCGCCTCCAACCAATTCGTCGCATCGCCGGTTTCTTTGGCCAATGAAATCGCGGTCATGAGGATGACATACCGTTCATCTGTTCCGAAGCTGTTATCACGACTCGCTTCCATCAATTGCTTCACGGCATTCTGCTTCTTGGAGAGCCCGTCCAGCTTGGTGAGGTTGTACGTTTCTTCCAGCAGCTTCGTGATTTCTTTCTGCTTCTCTGCCGCAGGGATCGCGGCCCGTGTCTGGGCGAATCCGGGGCCCGTCCCCATGACCACGATGCATGCACCGAGCAGGACGAGATGCAACACGCGAAATGGACTGTGGCAGAACGCAAACTTCATCTGTCAGTTCCCGAACGGCCACATTTGCGGCGGCATTCAATGGATGTCATGAAACAACTGATGCAAATACGATCAAGGATTAACGAGGGTGCGTCAAGCATAGGAACTAAAGAGCCAACTAGCTGCCAGTGAGTTGAGCGATCTATTCCACGTTGGCGAGCCGCGCGAGTGTTCAACCGAACCTTCATTTCCTAAACTCTGCTCATGGAAACTGAAGAAATTACGAAGCTGGTCGTCCTGTGCGGTTCTGCGGTGCTGGCGGGGATTGTGAATTCCGTCGCTGGCGGGGGGACGCTGCTGACGTTCCCCGCGTTCGTCTGGACACTGGCGGATTCCGTCAAAGCGAATGCGACCAGCACGATGGTGCTGTTTCCCGGTTCGCTGGCCGCTGTCTGGGGATACCGCCGCGAACTGAAGGAACAGAAGAAATGGATTGTTCCATTGCTGATTCCGTCGCTGGTCGGCGGGTTCCTGGGGACGTGGCTGGTCCTGCAAAATGAACGGGCGTTTGAGAAGCTTGTTCCCTGGCTGATCCTGCTGGCGTCGGCTTTGTTTCTGTCGCAGCCGCTGATCAGTCGCCTGACTGGAATCGGGCAGGCCCATCAGCAGCCGTCGCGCGGCTTGTTTATCAGTATCATCTTCTTTCAGTTTCTCGTGGCGCTCTATGGCGGCTACTTCGGCGCGGGGATCGGAATCCTGATGCTCAGCAGCCTGGCTCTGATGGGGATTGGCGACATTCACCAGATGAACGCCCTGAAGAGTCTGCTGGCCTCGGCCATCAACGCGATGTCCGTGCTGCTGTTCATCGCCAATGGCAAAGTCGACTGGAAGTATGCGTTCCCTACGATCATCGCCGCGATCATTGGTGGCTTCGTCGGTGCCAGTGTGGCACGGAAGCTCGAAAAGAATCTCGTTCGGTATTCCGTCATCGCGATCGGGTTTAGCCTGGCGGCTTATTACTTCGCACGTTCTTAGACAGAGGACAGCGATCCACCAACTGACCAAAAAGTTCGCGCTTCATCGACCGAATCGTCAGTCATCTTTTTTGCGGTGCTCTGGTGTGAGCTTTCCTTCGTTACGCTATCCACTGCCATCTCAGGTTTTCGCTGATTCGCTTTCAAAGCGAGTCGGACGATTCTTCTGCATTATGGTCGATCGCGCTTCATTGAAAACGAGTCGCAACCAAGAACGGTAAGAAACAATCTGTTAGTTGATTGTTTTCGATTTCTCGGGATTTGAAGCGATGATTAAGTTCATCCCAAAAGATGATTCATTTTCACCACCGCGACGGCACATGTATTGCCAAGGTGGTCAGAGAGTGCCGCACTTCACGTTGTGAAACGTGCGTGCACTCTCGGATCACGCAAGTCATTGTTTGCAGGAGAGTCTAAAATGGTATTGAATCGTCCATTATTCGCAGGGGCTTTCGCCGTCGCCCTCACCTCAGTTTGCTTCGTCGCAGCACAAGAAGTGAAGGTTCAAAAAGTACAACCAGCGCTGCCGGCTCAGCAAGACCAGCAGGTCCAGCAAGCCCAACCAGGCGGATCGGCCGCTAACGTCCCCACCTATCGAGCCAAGCAGATCATCGGCTCGAAGCTGGCAATCCAAGGTAATGCATCTGCCGGTACTGTGGACGACATCGTTCTCGACGAACACGGCAACGTCGATTATCTGATCGTTGCAACCGCAGACGGACAGCTTGTCACCGTTCCGTGGGATGCCGCGGTCTACAATGCCGACAAGCGAGTTGCCACCGTTCAGATCACTCCCGACAACTTCAAGCAAGTGCCAACTTATACCGCCCAGCAATATCCCGTTTATTCGACCCCTACGTATCGCAATCAAGTCTACCAAGCCTACGGTCTGACCCCCGGTCAGGCTCGTCGCGCCGTTCGACGCACGCTTCCATAAGGACAGCGGACATCAAAAAGCGATCGACACGAGCCCGTCACGATTTCGTGCGGGCTCGTTTCGTCATCGCCTCGCGCAAGGGCGAGAATCGTTACGATCCCTTGTAGACCAGTAGCGGCTTCAGTTCGCGAACGATTCGAGTGAGGTCACGCTGAGCCCGCATCACTCGACTGATATCTTTGTAAGCAGCAGGAGCCTCGTCGCGCAGGCTGTCAGCTTGTCGCTGATTGAACCAGACAGCTCGCATCTGCTGTTGCAGATCCCGTCGCGAAATACTCTGGCGGGCGGCTTGCCTGGCCATCGCTCGCCCGGCACCGTGCGAACTCGACTGCAAAGACTCGGGCAGGCCACGCCCGGTGACATGATAGCTGCGGCTGCCCATCGAGCCGGGGATGACTCCCGGTTCCGACTCGGCTGCGGGAAGAGCCCCTTTGCGATGGACCCACAGTTCCTGGCCGAAGTGAACTTCCCTCTGCACATGGTTGTGGTGGCTGTGAATGAGCGATGTCCAGTCGAATTCGGTCGCGAACAGCGTCCGCAGGACGGATTCGACGGCTCGTGCCATCGCCAATCGGTTTTGCATTGCGTATTCGATCGCCCAATTGAGATCTGACAAATATGCCTGACCGCTACTGCGCGAAGATTCCAGGAAGCTCAGTTCGCTCACCGATCGTTCAGCCTGAAGCAAGTGATGATCAGTGATCGCCTGCCCCATTGCTCTCGATCCACTATGCAGCATCAGCCAGAGCCGACCCTGCAGATCCGATTGAAACTCGACGAAATGGTTCCCTCGGCCAAGCGATCCTAGTTGGTACAGACCGTCTCGTGCTTTGAGCCTTTCCAAAGAGGGTGAACTCAGGTCGTGACGCATCAATTCGTCAGGCAACTGCTCCGGCACGCGACCGCCAGGCTGCTTGTTTTGGTACAACCCCGCGAGCACGCGTGCGGCCGTCAGCTCATTCGCCAGGATATGGGCAGGCAAGTCACAAGCGACGGCCAGCATGCCACAACCAATGTCACTTCCCACGGCCTGCGGATAGATCAACTCCCGCGTGGCAATGGCAGTTCCATTACAGACTTCGCCCGCCAGATGCACATCTGGCATCACCGCCACATGGTACACATCATCTGTCTGCGCCAGACGATCCAGAGCTTGTGACACATCGGCTGGCAGCGGTTCTGACAACCACTTGGTGACTTTTGTGGTGGCGTCGTTCGTCATGCTTCACCTCCTTCCGCCATCGACGTTGGTGGACTTGGCAGCACGATCTGGAATGCCAGTTCCGGAACCTTTCGTCGACTGATGGATCGCGCCACTTCGGCGCGCAAGCGTCCCATCGCCAGATGCAGACTCTGCAGGATCGCAGTCGGATCAACCACGTCGTCCAGCGACTGCACCGTCACCAGCATGCGAGTCGCATCCGGAGCCGGAACGACTTCACTGACTAACAATCCTTGCAGAATCTCGTCATGGCTGTCGCCCGAGAGGACATAATTCAAAGTCTCAAAGACCTGCCGACAGAGTTGCCAGTCTTTGCGTGTGTCGCGTTTCTGTCGTGTCGGCTTGAAGTAGTCTCGCGGATCAAGACCATCTTCCGGGCTGGCCTGTCCGCGCATCGAGTCAAAATTAGTACGAGATGACTTTCGCTTCATGAGCGTGAGAACTTTCAGAGAGTGTCTTTAATAGACCGCCTCACAAACGGAGGTTGGTCGCCGCAAACAAGAGACAAAGAGCGTGGTCGGCGCCACCACCGACCACGAACGTGGGCGCACAGCGACCGGGCCATGGCATCACAGCACGTGGGTGAGAGTGCGCCGAAAGAAAGTGGGGCGCGAAGAATGAGCCAGCTTCAGCCGCACTTAAGCGGAGAAACGCTGACTCAAAGTTTCAGTGAAGCGGAGGTTTGCGGCCATGATTAGCACTCCTGCCTGGGGTCACGCTGCCGAATCGATACGGCAACACGGACGACACTCTCAACAAGACACGTCGACAGTGTTTCAGGTTCGCGCTAAGATCTATTTCTTCAATCGGCTTCACTTTGCTGATAGCAAGCGATCCGCAGGTTGTGGCACCCGCCGGAGAGAAATGCGTTCAATCGAGCCGCTGGCTTTTGATCTTGCGCTTGTTGTCAATCGGGTCCGCGTGCTGACGCAGCGCGGCTCACCTGGCTATGAAACGGATCGCAAGCGTGAACGGAAGTGCCTCTTCCTCCGTATTCAATCCGTGGCTAAAGCGCGTCTCTTCCCTCAGTTAAACAGGAAGTGGCAGATATCGCCGTCCTGCATGACGTAGGCTTTACCTTCGACGCGAAGCTTACCGGCAGAGCGGATGTCTTTTTCCGTCTTGTAGGTTTCCAAGTCGTCCAGCGTGTAGATTTCGGCGCGGATGAACCCCTTTTCGAAGTCGGTGTGGATCACGCCGGCGGCTTGTGGAGCGGTCGCTCCGATCGGGATCGTCCAGGCGCGGACTTCCATTTCCCCGGCAGTGAAGTAGCTCTGTAGGCCGAGCACGCGGTAGGCTTCGCGAGCCAGCGCAGCCAGGGACGGTTCTGCCAATCCGGCCCCTTCGAGCATTTCGGCCCGGTCAGCTTCGTCGAGTTCCGCGATCTCTGATTCCAGTTTGGCACAGACGGGCACGACGGAGGCTCCGACTTTGGCGGCGAACTCGCGAACCTGCTGAACCAGCGGCCCCTTCCCTTCCAGATCGTTCTCGTCGACGTTGGCGACGTACAGGATCGGCTTGGCGGTCATCAGGCCGTAGCTTTTGACGACTTTGATTTCCACTTCGTCAAATTCCATCTTGCGCAGCGGTTCTTCCGTCGCCAGATGAGCCAGGCACTTGCGAATTACTTCGACGCGATATTTGGCATCCTTGTCGCCACTCTTCGCGGTTCGCTCGGCCTTCGATAGCGAATTTTCGAGCGTCTGGATGTCGGCCAGCATCAGTTCGATTTCGATCGTTTCGATGTCTGAAACAGGGTTCACTTTCCCGGTGACGTGGATCACATCGGGATCTTCGAAGCAGCGAACGACCTGCAGAATGGCATCGACTTCGCGGATATGCGTCAGGAACTTGTTGCCCAGGCCCTGCCCTTCGCTGGCCCCTTTGACGATCCCGGCGATATCCACCAGCTTCAGAGCGGCCGGCACGATCTTTTTCGGAACGATGTATTTGGTAATACGTTGCAGCCGACCGTCGGGAACGCTGACAACCCCTTCGTTGGGCTCGATCGTGCAAAATGGATAGTTGGCACTTTGAGCCGCCTTGGACATCGTCAGTGCATTAAACAGAGTACTCTTGCCCACATTAGGCAGACCAACGATGCCAGCTTCCATGATTTCGCGAAAACCTTGCCAGAACAGAACTTCAAACAGATTCGGACCGATTTAGATAGCAGACTGATCAGACAAAGTCACGGCAGCCACGGATGAAACACGGATTCGCATCGATCAGCCCCTCTTCGTAGCCAAGATCGCCAAGATCTTGGGGTGAGTGATATTCGACATTGTTTGCACACAGACTTCGCCCAATCTTTTGGCGAGATTGGCTACGTGGAATTTCCATGTTCCATCATTAATCCATCCGCGCTAAGATCGTCGCATGAGTGATGTCAGCCAGATCTTGAATGCGATTGGCAACGGCGACCAGCACGCTGCAGCCGATTTATTGCCATTGCTTTACGACGAACTGCGGAAGCTGGCGGCACAAAAGCTGGCTCATGAATCGTCGGGACACACTCTGCAGGCGACCGCCCTGGTCCACGAGGCCTACCTGCGGCTGATCGGCGGAGAGACCGAACAGTGCTGGGATAACCGCGGTCACTTTTTCGCCGCGGCTGCCGAGGCGATGCGACGAATTCTGATCGAGAACGCTCGACGCAAGCTGCGGATCCGGCACGGTGGCGAATTCGACCGCATCGAGCTGTCGCCCGAGATTGCTGAAACGAATCAGCATCCCGAACGACTGATTGAACTCGACGCGGCCTTAACAAAGCTGGCCGAAGAAGATGCCGCCGCTGCTGAAGTTGTGAAGCTACACTTCTTCGCAGGACTCCCCTTGGAAGAGGTGGGGGCGCTACTCGGAATCTCACGCGCGACGGCGTATCGACAGTGGTCGTACGCAAGATCATGGCTGAAGTGTGAGATGCAGAACGAGTGAATACGATAGTCGCAACGCTCCCGATATCTGTCCCTGAAGGTCTTCGAATGACAACCAACTACGATCCGATCGCCGAACAATACAAACGCTCTAAGCAGCAACCGTGGCGAACTTTCATCGAGTGCCACACGCTGTTGGAACTGATCGGCGATCCGACTGGCATGTCGATCTTGGACGTTGCTTGCGGCGAAGGCTTCTACACGCGAATGATCCGCGAGCGAAAGGCAGGCAGCGTCACCGGGGTGGATTTGTCGCAAGGGATGATCGATCTGGCGCAGAAGCAGGAGGCCGAGCATCAGTTGGGAATCAACTACATCGTCGGCGATGCAAGAGAACTGCCTGCCACCACCCCGTACGACCTGGTGATGGCAGCATACCTGCTGAATTACGCTCAGACCCGCAGCGAACTGCAGGCGATGTGCAACGGGATCGCCCGGTCACTCAAACCCCGCGGTCGTTTCGTGACGGTCAACGGAAACCCCGCCCTGCACTTCCCGTCAGCACCGTCCTATCGCAAGTACGGCTTCGAAACCAGCGTCGTCGGACCATGGAATGAGGGAGCCCCGATCACCTGGAAGTTCTACCTCAGCGACAGCGTCTTCGAACTCGAGAACTACTTCTTGGACATTGCGATCCACGAAGCCGCCTTCAAACAGGCAGGATTCAGTGAAGTCCGCTGGCATGCGCCGCTGCTATCATCGCAAGGCTTGGCCAATCACGATCAACAATTCTGGTCCGACATCCTGACTCATTCGCCAGTGACGTTTATTGAATGCATTAAGTAGAGAAAACGTAGCCACGGATGGACACGGATCAACACGGATTCGGAGGAAGACAGGATCAGAGAAGTGAATCGGACGAATAGAGATGACCCAATCTGCCTTTTCCATTTTGCGTTGCTTTATCCGTGTTTAATCAGTGTCAATCCGAGGCAAAAACCCTCTTCCACTCTGCGGCCAATCTGCGGGCACTGCGACTGATTTCGAATTCACTGACAGCGCGTTCTCGGGCCGCGATGCGCATGGATTGCATGAGCTTTTGATCCTGCAGCAGACCGATCACCGCCGTGGCCAGGGCCTTTGGGTCACGCGGGGGAACGAGTCGCCCTGTCACGCCATCGATCACGATCTCGGCTGTGCCACCCACATCCGTGGCCACAACCGGCACGCCCGAGGCGGCGGCTTCCAGGAGGACTCGCCCGTACGGTTCCTGGTTGGCGGGATGAACGACCAGATCGAGTTCAGTCAGCAGAGTGGCAACATCATCTCGAGAGCCAAGGCCGTGCAGATGCGATGTCAGGCCGTACTCGGCAAATCGGCGATGGATCGCCTGCTCGAACTCGATGCTTTCGGCTTTGGTTGATGATCGAGTCCCCAAGATGAGGAAGTGAGCATCCGGGATTGCTCGCACGATTTCGGGGGCCGCCTCGGCCAATACGTCTTGTCCCTTTCGCAGCCCGATTTGGCCAATCGTGGCCAGCAACACGGCCGAGTCCGGCAGTCCGAGTTCCTGGCGCAACCAGCCTTGCCGTGGCCTGGGCTGAAATTGTCCCAGATCAATTCCATTTCGGACGACCACCACACGATCGGGTTCCATTCCCCTGGCCAAATGAGCGTCCCGAGTCGCGTGCGACACCGCGATCAGTCGTCGATTGCGATTGAGATCCGCCATGGCACTGGCGCTGATGTGAATGATGTCTCGCAAGTGTGATGACGTCGGGACGGCCAATCGATTGGCGACGCTACCCGTCAGCCGCCCCATCGCCAGGCTGTTCGCATGCAGCAGGTTCGGTGACGCTCGTCGAACAAGCTCCAGCAGGTGCGATTCCAACTGCTCGCGCGTCGGTCGTGGGGTGAGATCGCTGCCCACAAGCCACGGTAAAACTTCAATCTTACGCTGCGTCAGTTCTTCGGCCAGCGGACCCACCTCCGGAGCAAATGCGACAAATTCGAGGCTTGGTTCATGCTGTTGCAGCCAATCCAGGCAGGCCAGCATCGAACGCTCGCCGCCGTTCAAGGTGGCGTATTCAAAGAGGATCGCGATTCGGTCAGGCTTCGTTCTGGCGGGCATGTGCTCTATAGTACGCAATCTCCGCGCGGGATCCGATCCTGCGAGGATTTGGGAACAGGATGGACTCAAGACGGTAGCAACTGGAAGGAGACTGGGACATGATGAATCGACGATTTGCGGTGGCCGCCTGCCTGGTGGCGGTGGCTTTGGGACTGACGATCAATTTCTCGCAGGGAACCTCTTCGATGGCCGATGAAGCAAAGCAACCAATGCTGGTTCACAACGTGTACTTCACGTTGAAAGAGCAAACACCAGAGAACACTCAGAAGCTGATTGATGCTTGCTACAAGTACCTGAAGGATCATCCCGGCGTGGTGTATTTCGGTGCTGGACCGTTGGTTCCCGAACTGGATCGCCCGGTCAACGTCCGCGATTTCAATGTCGCCCTCTGCGTGGTCTTCAAGTCGAAAGCCGATCACGACGTCTACCAGACTGCTCCGCTGCATCTGAAGTTTATCGAAGAGAACAAGCCCACCTGGGACAAAGTTCGCGTCTTCGACAACTACGCCAAGTAGTGATTGAAGGCGACATCATTCAAGACCGCTGTCACCAAGCCGGGGACGGCGGTCTTGTTTTTAAGTAGTAGGCACACTCCGTGTGCCGATTGCTTTCTGTTGATTTTCGACGCTTCAAATACAAAACAACGGCACACGGAGTGTGCCTACTACTTTGCAAATTAGTCGGCCGACGTTTGCTGCTCGACCCAATCGTCGAGTTCATCGAGTTCTCGCTCGTAGCCGCCCGACAGGATCGGAAAGCGGCACCAGGTCTTTGGGTCGAGGTTTTCATCGTCCAGATGGAACGATGGAGCAAACCGCTCTCGCTTCCATTGATTGCGGCACCACAGCGTGAAGAACCGCCGCACCCAGAATGCCAGTTGCGGTAGATCGTATTGCGGAAACGTTTCGCGCAAGTGCCATAGGCATTCCAGAGGCGTTCGCTTGTCGCGAATCGAAGATCGCTCGATGGAATCGAGCACATCGTACGGCATCAAATCATCTTCGTCGGTTTGCTTCGACGCGTGCGGGCGCAGCTCTGCTGTCGGCGGCTGCACGTTGACGGTGGCCAGTTCGGGATGCGGGCGATCTCCCACCGGGCCTGTCTTCTCCATCCAACGCAGCCAGTGTCGCAGGAAGGCCTTGTCGATCCCTGTCACGGGAGATAAGCCGCCTGAGGTATCGCCATCCATCGTGGCATAGCCGACTGCCGCCTCGCTGCGATTGCTGGTTGCCAGCAACAAAGCCTGGCGCGTGTTCGCCATCATCCAGACGCCGGGCGAGCGGACTCGGGCCTGGATGTTCTGCAGTGCCAGATCGTCCTTTTCCCAGACAAGCTCGCGGCCTAATGCTTTCGACACCATCGCCACGTAATCGCGCACCAGGCCATCAACATCAAACTCGTGGAACTCGGCACCGATCCCATCGGCAACGGCTTTGGCAGCATCTCGAGTTGTCTGCGTGCTGTTCTTGGTGGACTGATAGACGCAGGTCAACAGTCGTTGCACGATCCCAAAGTTATCAGTCGCTTCACCAAGTTGAGTGATGTACGCCAGCTTTGCGAGGAATCGTTCGCGGCCTAATTCACTGACGCCGAATTCGACGAGCATCGCACACAACAACGAGACCGCTGCCGAATCCGCGCCGCCGCTGATCGAAACGACAAACCCGCGCGAACGACTTTTTCGCAGGTAGTCGAACAGTCCCAATGAAACGGCGCGCGTGAACTCTTCTTCTTTCAGTTCGGGGCTCAGTTCCCACGGATGCGGCTTCGGATGCTCGACAATGTAGCTGGCCTTGTGGAACTGAAATGGTGCACGAACGGCACTGTCGTGCGGATGGCCCACCAATGGACGAAAGCTTCCTGTGCGGGCTCGTCCCATACGGATTTCGTCGATGTCCAACGTCGCCACAGTAATCGCGGAATCGGCGTAGCTGAACCGCGGGCCCGACGCCAGCAACCGGCCCGCTTGAGCAATCAGCGCTCCGCCGTCATAGATCGCTCGCCCCGATTCGTTGCCAACCAGGTTTGAATAGACATAGCCGACGCTGAACGCTCGCGAACCTTCGAGTACAAATCGCTGCCGGATGCCGTGCTTCCCAAACGCGAAGTGGCTGGCACTGGGGTTGAGGATGATATCAACGCCACGTTCGGCCAGATCGGCACCTGGTCGATTCGCCACCCAGGCGTCTTCGCAGATCTCGAATCCCAGCCGGACGTCGCCCACTTCGAAGAGCAGGTCGCCAAACGGCAGTGTCTGACCAGCGACCTCGACCTGCTCGCGAGTCCCATTCGGCCAGCGTTTGAACCAGCGCGGCTCATAGTGAATGCCTTCGCCCGCCAGATGCTGCTTGGCGACGAACCCCAGCAGCTTTCCGTTGACAGCCAAAGCGGCCGTGTTGAACAAAGCACCTCGGTGCAGGAACGGCAACCCGAACGAAACGGCCATGCCGGTCGTCTCGGGCAACAGTTCCAGCAGGAGCTTCTGTGCCATCGCCTGAGTGCCGTTTGACAGGAACGCGTCTTCGCAGCCATAGCCAGTAATGCACAATTCGGGCAGACAGAGAATGCTGACCTGCTGTCGTCGCGCCTCGTGAATGGCTTCGACAATCGCGGTTCGGTTCGCTTCCCATGCCAGCGGCGTCGTGTTGAGCACCGCGGCCGCTACCTTGATCAATCGCATGCAGCGTCCTTAATGTCGTTCTTCTGGCGGCGACCATCTCCGCTCGGTTAGACGATTCTATACAACCGGGGGATGAACGACACGTGACCGGTGATCTAAGTTCAATCAACGGCGGTGGACGCGGCAGTCACTTCAGTCGAATCGCAGTTTCAGGACTTCGGCTTCCCACTGCTGTTTGAACTCGTCCAGATCCCGTTTCCCGAGGACCGATTTGAGTGATTCGATCCCAGACGGGTCGGTCGCTACGTTCTTGCGAAACGTCCGGTAGAACTTCTGCAGTAGATCGCGCTCCTGCAGGAAGTAGCAAAGGTAACGGGCCTGCGAATAGTTCGTCCCTTTGTCCTTGTCATAGAACTCCCGAGTCGTCGTCTGGCACAGCGTTTCAAACGGTGGGACGCTCCCTTTGCGAATTGCCGATTGCAAGCCACGCAGCCGCCAGTTCGTCTGCCCGATGATGCGGCCATCCCGTTCGGCCGATTGCTCATACAGCGATGCCAGACCTTCGTTGAGCCACGACGGACACGCAGGAAAGTTCGAGGCCATGAACGGATGCACGATCTCATGCACCAGGGTTCCGCCGCCGGTGGCGATGTTCATGTACAGGGCATTGTGACTGGACGCGTAAAACCCGTAGGGTGTCGTGGGCTTCTTCCCATACAAGGTCGCAGTGTGTTCTTCATAGCTGTTCGCGTCCTGAAACAGCCAGATGTCGATGATTTCGGTCGGATCGTCAGAGAAGTATTCTCGCTTCAAATGATCGACAGCCCATTTGACGGTCTGTTGTGATCGCCGTTTGACGGTTTCGGCGGGTTCATCACCGATGACAACAAACGGTGGTTGGATCACGATGGAGAAGCCATCGTTCGGCAGCCGCTTCTTCAACTCTTCAATGTGACGTTGATAGTCGGCTTTTGTAAAAATCTTGGAGGGTGTGGGTGCTGCAGTCGGCGATGCAGGCCTGTCCGCGGCAGGTAGAGAGTTCGGATAGATTCCAAACAATAGAAAAGCGGTTGCGATCGAGCCGTTGAAGAAGTGTTGCCGCAAGATCATCGCCAGTCCTTCCGCGATGCCAGGAGTGATCGTTCCTTACTGAACATTCTACCACTTCTGCCAGAACTTGTACCAGCTTTCTATTTCCGGTTGCGCGGCAGCAAGCAAAAACCGCTCATGCAGACAGGATTAGTCCACATGAGCGGTCAGCAGAATTCAGGCTTAAGTCAGCCAGTGATCTCTAGCTTCGCGGGGCACCAATATACTTGGCATCGCCAAACCCAAGGATTGGGAAGAAGATGAAACCAAGGAACGCCAACCCGAGACCAAAGATCTCACTCTTCCCGAACGCTTTCGCCAGAGCGATGAAGACCAAGATCGCGGCGATGATGTTCACGCAGGGAATGAAGAACAGAATGATCCACCAAATCGGCTTGCCAGCGATCTCCAGGATCACAATACCATTGTAGATGGGAACGATCGCCGCCCAACCTGGTTTGCCAGCTTTTTCGAATGTCTTCCAGATTCCCGCAATAATGAAGACGATGAGCGCTAGCAGCCCGTGGTGAAAGGCGTTGTTTGTGAAATCCGTCGGTTTTTGGCGCGCCGCTCACATTGGCAGCGCGATCGTTTGAATGCCGCCGATTTTCCGCGAACTCTCTTGGAAGCATCTCGGAGACGTCTTGATTGC
>CAIMFH010000028.1 GCA_903840265.1 uncultured Schlesneria sp.
GAAACAGAATTCGATTGACGCGGATTCTGTTTAAGTATGGATACGACGCCGATCTGCTTGAGAAGCCAGTGAAGTTCGGACCAGCTTTCAAGACTCCTTCGAAAAAGCTGTTGCGTGCAGAACGGCAATCGAAGCCGAAAAGGATGTTTGAGGCGGATGAAATTCGGTCGCTTATCGAGGGGGCTGATTCGACCTTGAAGGCAATGATACTGCTTGGAATCAATTGCGGGTTCGGTCAAGCGGACTGCTCGAACGTCCCGAGGGCGGCGATTGATCTGGATGGCGGATGGGTCGACTACGCGAGGTCAAAAACGGCGGTTGAACGTCGATGCCCATTGTGGGTGGAAACTGTAACTGCATTGCGCATCGCCTTGGATCGTAGGCCAAATGCAAAGCGACCAGAGTTTGAGCCACGGGCGTTCCTGACGAAATACGGAGTTCCATTCGTCCGAACCGGGTCCGTTGGGTCGAATATCGATGGAGTTGCCCAACAGTTTCGGAAATTGTTGATTGAGTTGAAACTGAACGGCAACCGCAGGGCTTTCTATGCTCTGCGGCACACGTTCGAGACAATCGGCGGCGGGTCGCGTGACCAGATCGCTGTAGATTACATCATGGGGCACGCGCCAGCTTCAGACGACATGTCGGCGACCTACCGGGAGCATATTGAGGACGATCGGCTAAAGGCTGTTAGTGATCACGTTCGCAAATGGCTGTGGTCTAAGCCAGCAAGGGTGAAAAAATGAAATTTGACCGACAATCGTTCATGATGAATCTCAGTCATCTTCCATTCCCGATAGAGAAGGTTTGCCAATATAGGGGCGATGATACTGAGGAGGCGTGCGGTGATTCAGACTATGAAGACGACGATGACACGCAAGAATACCGAGAGAATGAAATTCTGCGAGTTAAATCGTGGGCTGCGGAATTAGATCGAATAAAGCACGTGTTGGTGTCGCGAAGCGAAGTTGCGTTCGGTGCAGCGCTGAGAGCATGGCGGTTAATCGGGCGTACGCTCGCTCGCTATGCAGACGCGCATACTCGGGTTGTGACTTATGAGGGGCAAAGAGTTAGGATAAAATCTGAGGTGATGAATGATCTTGAATCATTGCTCTTTGGTGTCCACAAAGAGGCGATTCGCGTTTTGGTGGATCTGTGTGTGCGTCATCAAATCGACGCTGAATGGGTAGAGGCGGCAGGTGTTTACTGTCGCGAGATTCTATTTGCAGAGATAAATCTAAAAGAGCCGACTGGCCGTCCGTCTCTGTGGTATCGCCAGGGTGAAGACTTTCCTGAGTGCTTTGAGCTTCTTGCGTTACCGGGAGATGTGAGGAGTGCAATTGTTTCCGGCAATGCCGAAGTGAATCGATTGAAAAGGCTGTTGACGTTGGAGCGGCAGCGGAATTCGAATGCGGATACAGGATTGAATGCAGTCAGTGCTAAACATTCAATTGACTATCGATCGGTGAGTTGGAATGGACAGAAATTCAAATTCACTAAGTTACAGGCAGCGTGCGTGAAAGTGCTGTGGGCGGCTTATGAAGATGGCACGCCAATGATGGCCGGTGATACGGTGCTGGAGGAGGCGGAGAGTGCGCGTGACGATGGGCGGCTAGCAGCCCGTGGTGAAAGGCGTTGTTTGTGAAATCCGTCGGTTTTTGGCGCGCCGCTCACATTGGCAGCGCGATCGTTTGAATGCCGCCGATTTTCCGCGAACTCTCTTGGAAGCATCTCGGAGACGTCTTGATTGC
>CAIMFH010000029.1 GCA_903840265.1 uncultured Schlesneria sp.
CATCCAGATCGCTAACAAAGTCGGGGCGACGCCCATCGCACTGACTCGAGGTTCCTCAAAGCGGCAAGCCCTGCTCGACGCAGGTGCCGCACACGTCATCTCGACTGATGAGCAGGATCTGGTGAGTTCGTTGCCTGACGTGGACGATCAAGCGACTCAGGTCACGCTGATTCGAGAAACGAAAAAAGGACTTGCGACAATTGTCGCAAGTCCTTTTCTGATAAGTGCCGAAGGAGGGACTCGAACCCTCACGAGGGGTAAACCTCACTGGATTTTGAATCCAGCGCGTCTGCCAGTTCCGCCACTTCGGCCTGACCAAGGGGACGAACATCATGGGCGCTGATGCCCGCTGCGTCAAGCCTCTCCCAGTTCCTTTGACCGTTCTGTGGCCGACTGCACCGCGTTCATCAGAATTCCCCGCATTCCCCCTAATTCCAGCGCATGCAGACCGGCGATCGTGGTGCCGCCGGGGCTGGTCACGGCGTCTTTCAATTGGCCGGGGTGCTGTCCGGTCGTGAGGACCATTTGAGCGGCCCCCAGCACTGTTTGAGCGGCCAATCGAGTGGCCACGTCACGCGGTAAGCCCATGCGAACGCCGCCGTCGCTAAGTCCTTCAATAAACTGATAAACATACGCCGGTCCACTGCCAGACAGTCCGGTTACTGCGTCGAGCAGTTTTTCGGGGACTTCCAGCGCCAGGCCGACTGTCGACAACAGCCCCTGAACCAATTGACCGTCCTCGGCCGTGGCGGTCGCTCCCCGAGCGAAGGCGCTCGCCCCGGCACCGACCAGAGCAGGGGTGTTCGGCATCACTCGGATGATGCGCGAGAACTGATTCAGTCCCGCCGACATCTTCGCCAGCGAGATTCCGGCGGCAATTGACACCAGTAAGTGGTTGCTCGTGAGCGCCGGTTTGAGTTCCGCCAGGACAGCAGCCATCTGCTGCGGTTTAACGGCGAGAAAGACCAGGTTGCTGTCAACCAGCACCGCGGTCGCGCCGGCGACGACTCGGCCACCCGTTTGAGTCGCAAACTTCTGAGCGGACTCGGCGATGACATCACAAGCCACGATGCGATCGGGCGAGACGACTTTCGTCTGCACGAACCCGCGAGCCAACGCGGTCGCCATCTGGCCCGCACCAATAAAACCAATCCGAAGGTCGGCAGCGTTCACAATCTGTCTCAACAGTAAGTCAATGATCTACATCACATGGACGACATCCTAACGCGGACTCAAGGTGGCGTCATCGCTCGATCCAGTCGGATTCAGATTGATCTGCAATAGAAAGTCGGCGAAACTCCGATTGTGCAAATCGTCAGCGATCACGATCAAAAGGAGTGGGCCATGGTACAGCCGCATCGAAACGCATTTCTCGAGCAAGGCAATCGGGCTGCAATGACTCTGTTCGCCGCTGTCACAATAATCACACTGTGGCAGTCTCGCCTGGAGGTCATCGCCGCTCCGCCTGGTAAAGCGGCTGCTGATAAGATTTCGAGCACCGCTGGGGACGTGCAACCTGCGGCTGTCACCCCGTTGTCACTGGCTTACGTCCCGCGAGATGCCTACATGCTGGCGGCGATTCGTCCACGTGTCATTCTGAAAAATGAAGCATTTGCGCCTCTGAATGACTTTCTCTCGCGTCAGAATGACTTGAAGCGACATGTCGGAATTCCCCTCGGACAAATAGAGCAGATCACCCTGATTCAATTCACCTCCGAAGATGAAACTCCTGCTCGCGTCTTCCATCTGATTCGTTCCGACGATGCCGCCGAGATGACTAAGGTGCTGCAACCTGACCCTGAAGAGCGAGTCTACGCGGGCCGAAAATATGCCTGCGGCAAACCCGATTCCGCTAATAAAACCTGCGTGTTCACTGACAATCAAATTGTGGTTGTCACCGACAACGAAGAGGACCTGCGTCGACTCATGATTGCCGGAAGTGAGGGAGCCTTCAAAGCGAAATGGACTCAAGAATGGCAATTGTCGTCTGATGCAGACGCATTTTTATTGGCGAATATCAAAGCGATTCGTTCATTGGAAGTACTCGAAGGAAACGTCTTCAAATTAGCCTTCGCAATGCTTGGCGTCCCACCGGAGTTCAATTTTGTCATCGAAGCCTCGACCGTGTCGGTCACCATCAGAATTGCAGACAAGGTGCATGTCAAAGTGCGACGTGATTCACGCCATCAAGAAGACGCACAGAAAAATTGTGATTCCCTGAAGTCGGTCGTCGAATTGTTTCAGGTGGTCATGTCAACGCAACGGAGCGAGGCGAGCAAAGACCCAACGAATCAAGGTGCGGAATTATTGAAGTTAATCGATCTGGTGGATAGTTTGCTCGACACAATGACCATTCAAGGCGACGACCGTTCTGTCTCCGCTTCAACCGCCATCACGCTGGAGGATGTTTCCCGTATCGTGAAGGCGGCGATTGCAGCATCTGTCTCGGATTGAACTAAGAAGAGAGACTTTCACGGTGTCTTGGTCGTCACCAATCGCACATAGTCAATCCCGACCATGTACGCCTTCGCGGCCTTCGCATTGGCCCCGACAAGCTGGAAGCTGAGTTTGTGATCACCCTTGGTGATCAGTCGTGGCCCGGAGGATACGACGCCGGTGGTAATGACATCCGGACTGTTGTAGCAATCGATCGGTTCACCAAGCGGTTCACCGTCCAATAACAACTGAACGATGCCATAGTCCTGGGCCATACCTAAGACGACTTCGACGTTGTATTGCCCTTCGTTGGCGACGGGCAGTTCCAAGTCCAGTCGGCCGTTGGGTCCGCCGCCGGTCCACCAGAGTTGATCGTTGCCCGACCAGCGATCTTTGTCGAAGCCCCCCATCGGCTGACTGATCGCATTGCCCGATGACTTGCCGACGATCTTCATCGTCTCACCTTCAATGGCATTGGCGACATGGCCGGACTTGCCATCGATCGGAGCCTTTGGTCCGCGCAGGGCAACTTGAGTCGGCGTCCCCAGATAGGCGATCAAGTCGCGTTGTTCGTCAGGAGTCAATTGGTTGAGTTGCCCTTCCGGCATCAGCGATTGATCCGACAGCTTTCGCTCTTCGATATCCCCCTTCGCAACGACGACAGTATCGTTGATCGTCCGCACGGTCACCGCGCTGTCGGTCTCTTTCTGGATCAACCCCGAGATCACTCGTCCGTCATTGAGGGCCAGCAGGGTTGTGCGATAGTCCTTACCGACGATGGCGGACGGATCGAGGATATTTTCCAGAATGTAGTCGAGGTTCGCTCGATTCGATCCGGTAATGTCCGGCCCGATCTTGCCACCTTCGCCGAACAGTGTGTGGCAGGCGGAACAGGTCTTCGCGAACAAGCGTCGACCATTGCTGAGATCCGCCGACTTCAATCGAGCACTCGTCAGCACCGTCTTCTGCTTGGCGATCAGTTCCTGCTTGTCTTTGGCCGTCGCGCGGATCTCGCCCCAGACGGAGGTAATGCGCTTGGCGAGGGCTTCGTCTTTGAAGCCGAGAAGCTGCTGCACGTGGTAGGCATGCACATCTGTTCGTAGCATGTCTCCCTTTTCGATGGCGTCGAACAACTTGCCCGCGGTGGCCGGACGAGCGACCAACGTATTGATGGCATCCCGCTTTTCGGCGTCATTCAACTTGGGATACAGAGCGAGAATTGTCGAGGCGGTGGTCGCATCATCGAACGCGGCGAGTGCCCGAATTGCTGGTGCTCGTAAAGTCGGTTCCGTCAACGCGGCTCGAAGGGCAGGGGCCGCTTCGGTGTCGCGTCCTTTCACCAGCAGTTCCAGCGCTTGCTGACGTTGGTCGAGCGAACGTCTTCCATCGGCTAACGTGTCTCGCATCCGCGGGAGAATCCGTTTGTCACCGTAGGCGACGGCCAGACTGTCGGCTTTCGTCCGGACAGCGGCATCATCGCTCTTCAGCAGTTTCTCGTACGCCGATGTCCACGCCGGGGGTTGGGGGACGTTGACTCGACCCTCCAAAGCAATCCTAATCTCATCCAGCAGCATCTGCTGGGTTCCGACGTCCGTTGCCGAAGCGAGCCACTCCACTGCAGCTTCGGCGGTCTCGTTGGTCGCTGCCGCGCGGCGGACGATGAAGCGCGAAACTTTTTCGATCTTCGACTGCTTAGCGAGTGCGATAGCCTGTGG
Organism: uncultured Schlesneria sp.; assembly: GCA_903840265.1. Taxonomy (GTDB): domain Bacteria; phylum Planctomycetota; class Planctomycetia; order Planctomycetales; family Planctomycetaceae; genus Schlesneria. Next base: position 4,152 of record CAIMFH010000029.1, read on the forward strand.
CGCATTCGCGGCCACCAGCGGCTCGATCCCGTACCAGTAAAGGAGAGGTAGATTGTGGTCCTTTGCATCTTCTTCGTGAGACAGCAAACCAGCGGCTACCTGCCAACGGATCTTCTCGGGAATTCGCGGCAACGCGCTGGCTAAATACAACCGCACGACTGGCGATTTTTGCTCTGCAGCAAGCAACGGAAGATATCTCAGCAAGTTCTGATAGCTCCTGTCATCCTTAGCTAGCGGCGAGTTGGCCTCACATAGAAATTGGATAGACCAAGCTTGTAGGTACTCATTCTGAGCTCCGTCCAGGTAGAGATCGAGCATCGCCGCTTCATATGAGCCTAACGTTAAAAACATTGCCCCGCTCACAAATCCTTCGGGGAGCTTCTCGTCAGAGGCCGACTGCGTCAGGGTGTGCAACATCCAGAGGAATCGTAGTTGCTGTGGAATGGATCTAATTCCACCCGGGATGAGTGGTTGGCGTGGACCATCATCTTTTGCCCGCACCTCTTTGAGAAGACCGGCGGCCGCCCGCTCTTGAAGCAGGCGTCTGGCCGTTCGTGACTGCCATTCATTCGTATGAAAGACGAGCTTCACCAATTCCACGTCGGTCAATTTGGCAAGGTCCACCGCAGGCTTCTTCTCTGCCTCCTCACCAGCCGTGTACTTCACATTGTAGACGCGGCCGTTGGTGCGATCCCAGATCTCGGGGTTCGTGCGATGGCAGGCGTTCTTGTCGTACCAATCGATCAGATAGACCGAGCCGTCTGGTCCGTATTTCAGGTTGATTCCGCGGAACCAGTGATCGTTGGCAATCAGAAAGTCGGGGGCTCGTCGGCCGACAAATCCCGATCCTTCGCGATCAAACTTGCAGACATTGATCCGGTTGCCGTGAACGTTGTCCATGAAGATCTGATTGCGATACTGGGCCGGGAAGTTATCACCCAGATAGATCATCGCGCCGCAATGCGCGTGGCCGCCCCCGGCAGCGAGTGTATCGGTCGGAGCATGGGGTTCATGACCCCACCACGCATGATCCTGGATCTTGCCGACGTAATGCAGGTGGTCGGCGATTGTGGTGATGTCTTCGAACGTGTAGGGGTTGAAGTGTTGGCCACCCTGACGCTGATAGCGGCCTCCCTGGATCATGTGCCATAGGTGCGGGATCACGCAGGCGGTAATGAACGCTTGGCCGTGATCGTCGAAATCGACTCCCCACGGATTGCTGGTCCCGTGCGAGAAGACTTCGAACAGATGTTTGGTCGGGTGGTACCGCCAGACGCCTGCATTCAGTCCTTGCCGATCATTGTCTTTCGTGCCGGGCTTGCCGACCTTCGAATGAGTGAACACGCCGTGACAGCCATACAGCCAGCCATCAGGTCCCCAGATGAATGCGTTCAGTGTTTCATGTGTATCCTGCCAGCCAAAGCCGTCCAGCAGCACGGTGGCGCTCGGCGGCACATCTTTGGGGAATTGCAGGCCGACTTGTGGTTTCTGATCGATGTCATCGGGGATGTCGTTTCCGTCCTTGTCGTGAATAAACATCAAGTACGGTGCCGCACCGACCCAGACACCGCCAAAGCCCACTTCGAGCGCGCTGACCAGATTCAACCCTTCGATGAAGACCTTGCGCGTCTCGAAGGATCCGTCGCCGTCGGTGTCTTCCAGGATGACGATCTTATCTTTTCCTTCACCCTCTTTGGCGCGGTTGGGATAGGTGTAGGCTTCAGCGACCCACAGTCGGCCGCGGGGATCAATCGTGAAGGCGACCGGCTGATGAACCAGTGGTTCACCGGCTGACAACTGCACCCGGAATCCTTCGGGAACAGTCATCGCGGCGGCGGCTTCTTCAGGCGGCAGGCCGTCACTCATGGCCACGGCGCGTTTCGGTTGGGCTGCCTTGAATTCCTCTTCCGTCACTTTGGCGACTTTATGCCGCAGAACGTTGGCTCCCTTCATCCCGCCGACCACGATGTCGGGCAGCTTGTCGCCGTCGATGTCGCCCACCATCAACTCGCGACCGACTCCGGCTTCGCCGTCGGCTTTGAACGGGACCCAGTCGACTCCGCTCTTGCCACGCACCAGCTTGAACCAGTAGACGACGGCTCCGGCGTCCCACAGTGGACTGCGGTCGTGATGCGACCAGTATGTCTTGCCCGTGACAATGTCTTGCAGGCCGTCGCCATCAATGTCATGTAGCGCGATCGTATGAGGCTCGGTGAAGAGGATGCCGTAGGGGCTCTCCTCAGCTTTCTCACCGACGATCAGATGCTTCTTGAAGGTGGTTCCTTCATCGCCCTTCACCTGTTCGAACCAGGCCAAGCCAAATGCATGGGCCTGCAGGCTGGTGATGACATCGTTGTCGCCATCGCCATCGATGTCGTAAGCGAACATGTCGGCACCGCCGGCACCGGTGAAGTTGTATTTGTGCTGCTTCCATTCGGGATCACCTTCGACGGACGCGGGCTGTTCGTACCAGCCCCCTTTGTAGAGGACGTCCATTCGACCGTCGCCATTGATGTCGCCGACACCCAATCCGTGCTGAAATGGGTACTCGCCGATTTCGCCTGACACACTATGCCAGGTCCAGGAATCGGCTCCCTTTTTCGGATTGAAGGTGGCATAGCCGAGTTTGCCCAGATGATTGCAAACCAGTTCCGGCTGCTTGTCGCCTACCAGATTCACGAACTGAGGTGACTCGTTGCCGATCCCGTCGAGTACCTTGTGGGCTGCCCAATGAGTGGCGGGTTCGGCGATCTTGTCCTTGCCCGGATTGACGTACAGCATCGCGGGTGACCCTGGCAGCCCGACGCTGACCAGATCATTCCAACCGTCGCCATTGAAGTCGCAGACCCACGTAAAGAAATTGTTCGAATAGCCTTTGCGATTCTGGGGAACGGGAGGATAGATCTCATGCCGCTTCGTCAGTTCCGGTCCTTCCCACCAGTAGGGGCCATGCATGACATCGGGCTTGCCGTCGTTATTCAAGTCGCCGAAGTTCGCCCCTTCGGAAAGATACTCGTTCGTCAGTTCCTGTCGTTCGAATCTGTGAATCGTAAAGTCATCGGCCCATGTGATTGATGCACAGGCAAGGAGGGTGCAGGTCCACAAACAGACGAAAGGGCGGTGGAACATGTTGAGGTCTCGCAGTAGGACTTCGATGAGCAACGTGTCGATGCGGAAAGGCGAGCCAGGATGTTCGACATGAGAGATCAATTGGTGGCGGGCCCCGTTCGCAGAGTATGGCGTTCGTTCTCCGCGACAACAAACGAATTGGCGATGTTCAGAACAGAATGTCTTGCCGTCATCACCGAACGGCGGCACACTGTGTTGCCGACTTCCGCGGAACTGAGGGTGGTTGATCGGAGCCGTTCAAAAACGCGTCGAGCTCAGATACGTTCTGATGGAAGTGCGAGAGCAACTGCGAGTGACGCTAAGTCTGTAAAATCACAGGAGCGGTGGCGACAATGCATAATCCACTCTGCAAACCCTGGGAACATGCGATCTCGCGTCGTCAGTGGTTGGGAGCATCTGCGGCCTCGGGCGCGCTGGCGATGAGCGGCCTGGAAGGGTTGGTCAGTCCTGCCCTCGCGGACGAACTGGCAGCCAGCAACAAGCAAGTTCTGTTCGTCTGGATCGATGGCGGGATGAGCCAATACGAAAGCTGGGATCCGAAGCCCAATACCGAATTCGGCGGGCCGTTTCGCCAGATCTCCACATCATTGCCGGGCGTTCAGATCAGTGAACTGATGCCACGCACCGCGAAGGTAATGCATCACCTCTCCCTCGTCCGCAACATGTGTACGCAGGACAATTCGCACTCGGCAGGCGTCCCGCGAATCCAGCGCGGCGACCCCAAGAATCGCGGCGTGACGTATCCGTTCTTCGGGTCGGCCGTGGCCAAGCTGATGGGAGCGGGGGCCAGTGGCCTGCCGCCATATGTTTCAATCAAGCCAGGTAGCGGCGGCTTCTTTTACCAGGACGCGGGCTTCCTGGGACCGAAGTACGGAGCGTTGGCTTTCGGTGATGGCAAGCCTCCCGAGAACCTGCTGCGTCCTGCCACGATCACCGAAGAGGATGACCAAGCACGGAATGCTCTACGAATCACGTTGAATAAACGCTACGCCGAACGACATCGCCGGGACAATGCGGATGCTCACGGTGCGGTCTATGACATGGCGGCGGCTTTGATGAAGCGGCAGGATCTGTTTGATGCGACCAAGTTGAGTCCGCAGGATGTCGCGCGGTACGGTTCGCACGAATTTGGTCGGCACATGCTGCTGGCTCGCAACATGCTGGAGGCGGGGGTTCGCTTCGTCAAAGTGACCAGCTATGGATGGGACACGCACGGGGACAATTTCCTGGGCCATCAAAGCCTGATGCCACGCTTCGACCAGGCTTACTCGGCGATCATCGAAGATCTGGCCCAACGAGGAATGCTGGATCGCGTGCTGGTGATTGCCATGTCAGAGTTTGGACGAACTCCGAAGATCAACGGCCATATCGGCCGCGACCACTGGCCCGAATCGTGGTCGCTGGCACTCGCCGGTAGTGGCATCAAAAAAGGAGCGGTGATCGGCAAAACGAACAACTTGGGAACGTCCGTCGAAGGGGACGCCTTCGACATCGGTCACATGTTCCACACCTGGTTCGCGGCGCTGGGCATCGATTCGACGAAGATCGAATACGACAACCACGGGCAGCCGCTGCCGATCGCTCACGAAGGCTGCAGCGTGGTGAAGGACTTGTTGATTTAAGCGATCACGATTAAATCAGCCGTTAGAAATTCCCAACCGAAAGTCTGTCGTTTCGGCTGCCTAGCTTTTGATAGACGCCCCAATACATTGGGACTAAGCCTGGTACGGACTGGATGTTTTCGGTGATGAAGCGAACAGATCCATCGCACATCAGGAAATTGGCTCCTCCAGGATGCATACTAGACGCACCGTACGGAACAACCACGCCTGTCGGGGTCGGATCAATCTGGCCCGAGTTAATTCGGGGCGTGAAGCTGGCAACGACGTTAAAGGTTCCGTCATCCGGCACCGTCGGCTGTTCAGTGAGCCGGCTGACACCACCCCACGCGGCACCGCCAAACCCGATGTAACGACGTTCGGTTGCCAGAAAGGTGTTACTGGTCCCATCAATGATGTCAGCGATGGAAATGCTGGTGTCGCGGTCGAAAATACCTTCACTGGGGTGCTTGATCGTCACGCCCTGTGCCCCGACATAACTAGCCCTGGCAAGAGCGAACGAGCCTGGGACTGTATCACTGGGCCTAACCCATTGGTTGTCGCCGGTCGGATAGAAGATCAGTGGGCGGAGGTCGTTAATCACGGGGCCCGTATCAGATGGACAGAGGAAGACCGGGATCTGACGTTGCAGTTCCTGCATCTTGTTCCCCTCCATGTTCACAATCACCATCGTCAGCGGTTCGCTACCTGGCTGCAGTTGATCAGCCGCAGGACCTTGCTCCAGTTGATTCAAGATCATCGTGGCCCAGCCCCAGGCCGAGTGATTTGCCGTGCTAGCGCCATCGCGATTCCATGCCTGAATAGAAGTCGTATAGCCCGGTGGAAACACCTTGAATGCATCGTGATAGTTATGCAGTGCCAATCCGATCTGCTTCAGATTATTCTGGCAAGCCGTTCGGCGTGCTGCTTCTCGAGCCTGCTGGACCGCAGGCATCAGCAATGAGACAAGCAATGCGATGATCGCAATGACGACCAGAAGTTCAACCAGGGTGAATCCGCGACGAGGGCGACTGTTTGCCATCACAAACCCTTTCTCAACGACAAGCTGCTGGAACGAGAGACGTCGATTTCGACACCCTTGCAACGTACGTTCTTCAGGTTATCAACAGGAATTGTCTCCGCAAACAGATTTATTTCATTAATGTGGAAACCACTTCGCGAATATGTGAATTCTGCGAGGTTGCTATTAATGTTGGAATAATAATGGCCGCGTGGCAGCCAAATCCTTTGAGTACTTCTGCGGCAGTCTGCCGACGGATCTCGTTCGTTGACTCAAGCTCATGGAAGAGTGTTGGCAAGAACTCGGCCAAATCGGGTGCCCAGCGACGAAATGCATCCTGTGCGATGTCGCGAGTCTCTTCGCTCTTGTCGAACAAGCGCAGGTAGACATCGTCCACCAGAAACCGCGCGGGCGATCCGATCGCGGCGCAGGCCTCAATTGCCGCCTGCCGAACGCGAGGCCGTTCATCATTGAGCAGGATCTTTAATCGAGGGACCGCATTTCTGGCGTTTGGTCCGAAGGGAATGAAGCCACGTGTGGCGGCTTCCCGGATCGTCCATTCTTTGTCGAGAGTCAGCGCGACTAAGGTCAAGAACGTATCTGGATGGCCGGGCGCGATGTTCGTGAGTCCCGTCACAATGGCGTGACGCAATCCAACTCGCTTGTCCTGCGCTTGCTGTATCAATGCCGGCAGGACCGCCATGGCAGCGGGGCCGATCGCGGCGCAGGCCTGAGCAGCAGCCTCGCGCACGGCAAAATCTCGATGAAATAGCAGCTCCGTCAATGGCGTCATGCAGTCGGCAGCATCAATGTCGGCCCCCACCGCCTCGGTAAGTTTTCCGATCGCCTGCGATGCAGCCACGCGAACGTTTCGATCATCGTGCTCAAGTCGGGCAATGATCACAGGCAGACACGGCAGCGCCGCAGAGCCAATCTGGCCAAGGGCATTCAGTGCCGCCGCGGTCGATTCCGGATCGCTCCGCTCGGCGACCCGACCCAGGCTGTTGACTGCACTGGCTGCTCTGGAACCGGATTCACTCAGCGCGTTGGCTGCGGCGACGCGCACGGTCGAGATCGGATCGCGCAGCAATTGAGTGAGCGGCGGCACAACAACTTCGGGTGCAGCACCGATCTGTCCCAAGGCTAAAGCGATGCGAGGACGACACTGAGACGATTCGCTCGTCAATGCGGCGATCAGGGCACTGGCGGCAGAGGGGCCAATCGCTTTCAGTGCATTGGCACTCGCGTCACGCACCCCTTGATTGTCATCATTCAGTCCGCGAATCAGAGCGTGAACATTCTTGGACGAGGATCGTCTGCCCAGACCTGTGGCCATCCGGCGGCGCAGGCCCGGAGGCAATAATGTCACTCCCAATAGCAGTCGACGAATCATGGGTTCTTCACTTGGTCACGCTTTCAACTGGATCGACCGCAGGCACCTGCTCGGAAGTGATCTTTGCAGGATCAATCAATCGTTCGGCGCGACCCATGTGGTCGGCAAAAATACGCTCTAAATCTTTTGAGCCATATGGCTGTTCCAGGAGTGGCACCAATCCATATTCACAGGCCCACAACAATTCCTGGATCGCAGGCTGCTTGGCCGATGCTCGCTTGGCCAGATCATTTTTGATGACAACGATTCGTTCCAGATCCTTGGAGGCCACCTTGACTGGTTTATTTGACCCCGGTTGCAAACGGCGGCCTTCGCTGACCTTCTTGTGGGTAGCTGCCAGTTCCTGATAAATCACGCTGGCAGACGGTGGCTGTCGCAGCCAGATCACAACGGCGATCGAACATGCAGCAGCGAACACGATCGCCAACAGTCGAGACTGTCCGCCCACAAGCTGACCTGCTTGAACCCAGCCTCGAATGATGGGGCTTTCCGGGAGTTCAACAGCTTGCTTCGCAGCAGACTTGGCGAGCTTCGACCGGCCCTGCTTCACAACCGGAATCGGGGCTTGTGGAGTGGCTGCTCGTGACGGCATCGGCAGGGCCGCTGCGTCGGAATCGCTCGGCTCTCCTTTGAGGGCGTTCAGCGCAGATTGCGGGATTTGCAGACGAGGGCGTGGAGCACCCAGCGCCAGCGACAGCGGTTGCCAATCTGCATTTCGTCCTGCCTGAACAAAATCTCCCGCCTCAAGACGGCCAGAATCAAGGCGGGTCTGCAATTCGTGACGGTCAACGGGACCGATCGAATTGCCCGCGTCCCACAGGAAGTACTCGATCCCAGTCTCAACGTTTGGTTGTTGTGCGATCGAAGTGGATTGATGAGCAGTCGGTACGACAGCGTCACGCACCACGGGTGGTTGCCCAGTTCGAGATTCCTGTCGCGAGATCTCTGGGGCGAGCGTCGTGGCGATGACTGATAGTGTCGAGACAGATGCAGTCGCTTTTTTAGTGATCGTTCGCTTGGCCGGAGAAATATCAGCCAATTCGGCGATATCCTTCGGGATCAGCCACATCCCTTTCGCGCCTTGTCGCACCATCTCGTTGTCGGAGACATCGCCGAGTCGCCGCATTTGGATGAGTGCGTCGAGAGAATACGGGCCGGATGTCGCCCCGCCGCTCATCAGCCACCAGTCGGCATCATTTTGCGATTCTCCAGCGAAGATGATTTCGTCTGGTGACTCTGCGACTACAGTTTGTGCGGAATGCTGAAGGTGGGACGTGGCCCGTTGTGTGTCAAAGTCAGCGGATTTTGCTAAGCCGACCCCATACCGATCTTGAGCCAAGCCATCGGTAATGAGGGCTTCTCGAATGGTTCGCAACAGTTGCTGGTCGCCATCGACAAGTCGAACGAGATGTACGTTCAGCAACAGGCCTCGTTCATCGAGTTCCTGGACCGCGGCTGGAAAGGCTTGGTCGAACGTCGCCATACGACACCATGAGACAGCAAACTAAACCACACGGCCCGGCGGATTAGGAAACCTGATCTTAATGTCACGAATCTGCGGCCGCAACAACTGTTTGGCCAATGCTTGGGCCACCCGTCGAGTCTTCGCCAACTGTTAACAATCGAGAGCCAACTGAACGTATCAATGTTGTCCATATCAGACGTAGTGGTTGCAGATCTCGACTAACTCGGAGGCTAACTTCTTGCCTGCGGCTCCTAAGCGCGGTGGCATCAAGTTCCTGCATGCCGACAAGATTCGGCAGAATCTGCCGCAGCCTGCTCTGCCTTCAAACTTGCTTTGACGTAACCGCAGTTGTCGATTTTGGGTTCTTCTCATAAAACCCCCGACATTCCACTCAAATCCAGCGCACCGCCGCGTCCGTTCGAGATTGATGCGTTCGCATCGCAGGAGGTCATCATGCACCATCCCTTCACCAATCTGTTCTCACTAAGTCAGATGGCACGATCCGGTCGGTGGCTGCTGACCTGCATCGTGCTGACTGTCAGTGCGAATGGACTGAGCGCGGCAGATCTGTCACCGCTCGAACAACTCGGCAAGCAGATCTTCTTCGATAAGAACTTGTCGTCTCCCGCCGGGCAGTCGTGTGCCAGTTGCCACGCGCCCGAGGTGGGGTTTACCGGCCCCGATTCCAATACGAATCTGAAGACAGCTGTCTACCAGGGGGCGGCTCCGGGTCGCTTCGGCAATCGCAAGCCGCCATCCGCCGCCTATGCGTCGTTCAGTCCGAAACGGGAGTACGACGCCAAAGACGAAACGTGGATTGGCGGCCAGTTCTGGGATGGTCGCGTCGACGATCTGGTCGAGCAGGCCAAGGGTCCATTCTTGAATCCGCTGGAAATGAACAATGCGTCGGCGGCCGATGTCGTCGACAAGGTTAAGCATGCCACCTATCGCGGGCTGTTCGCGAAAGTCTATGGTCCGAGGGCACTGACCGAATCGGGTGAGGAAGAGGCCTTCGATCTGATTGCGCGGGCGATCGCCGCCTACGAAGCGTCACGCGAAGTTAACGCGTTCAGTTCCAAGTATGATGCGTTTCTAGCGGGACAGGCCAAGCTAACGGCGGCGGAACAACGAGGTTTGGATTTATTCGCGAACAAAGCGGGCTGCACGGCCTGTCACCCTCATCAAAAAGGGGCTGACGGGTCACCACCGCTCTTTACAGACTTCTCCTATGACAATGTGGGAACACCTCGCAATCCCGGTAATCCGTTCTATCGAGCGTCATCGTCTGTGAACGCCGCTGGAGCGAAGTATCGCGATGTCGGCCTGGGAGCCATCCTGAAGGACGACAGTCAGTTGGGCAAAGTGAAAGTGCCGACGCTGCGAAACGTCGCCAAGCGGCCTAACCCGCAGTTTGTGAAGGCCTATCTGCACAATGGAACGTTCAAAAGCCTGAAGGACGTCGTGGCCTTCTACAATCGACGCGACAAAAACCCCGAGCAGTTCGGGGCACCCGAGGTCATCGAAAACGTCAATCGCGAAGAACTTGGTAAGCTCGGAATGACCGACGCCGAAGAAAACGATGTCGTGGCATTCCTGGAAACGTTGTCCGATGGCTACGTTGACAATCGTCCGTCACAGAACGAGCCCGAGTTTCCCGCAACCTCCCGATCGAACACATCGCAGGATCATTTTCGCGGTGCGCGAGATGTCATCAGAGTTGTCCGATTCCGCACGGACATGAGTCCCTCGAATCAGCCAAGCCCGCTGCCACGCTAAAGCTTGAAGTCTGCTCACTTGGAGCTGCTTTTAAGGAACGCGTGATGGGGTGAACGGCATCTTGCGTCACCGATTCTATACGACCTTGCCTGGCCAATTTCCTGTTCCGTGATTCGCCGAATTCTGCTACAGATCCGCCCGCGTTCAGACCGGCAGATGTTGCCGGTGGTCGACAGCAGGGAGGCGCTCATGTTGCAGCAGCGGTCCAGTCGGTTTTGGCTGGTGGTGGGAATGTTTCTGTCGCTGAATGCGGCGGGATTGCTCTGGATTCGCTACGAATGGGCTCCGCGGCGCGATCGTAACTCTTTGGTGTTGCTGGATGTAACTTCGCCGCGAGCCGCTGCATCCCCGTCTGAAGCAGTTGTGCCCGCTGCTGACGATCCCGCCTTCACCGACCCGTCGGTGATCAAATTGGCCGCGAATCCACGGGTTCCAACAGTCATTGAATCGGCCAGGATCACAGCCTGGTTACCGATCTCCAACTCAACGAGTGCGCTGCTGCCAGAAAACGCCACGTCGAACGATGTGCTGAAGACACCTCAGAACTTTGATGCGGCCGAACGACTGCTGGCGATCTTTGATCGTCCAATCGTCGATGAGCGCGAGCTGAATCAACCGCTCGAACACGCGCCGTTCCATGTTTCGCCGCAGGTGGCCGGACACTGGCGTTGGGTTTCGACCAATCGCCTGGCATTTGTGTTCGATAAGCCATTGCCCGCAGGCCGCAGGTTCGATCTATCGGCCGCGGTCGACTTCACCGAGCAGACTCAGGCCGATCTCGATCCCGCATCGAAACGATTTCATTTCGAGACGCGACCGCTGATGTGGTTGCTGACGAACTTGAAGTCCTGCGCCAAAGACGGCGTCTCGTTTGAACTGATCTTCAATCAGCCCGTCGCTCCCGCCGATCTGTTGCGAGCAATGGTACTCTCGGATTCTGCGTTTCCGGCCGTCGATCCCGTCGATCCGCCCAACGGCAACGATGATCTCTTCAGCTCGTCCACGATCGTGCAGCCACGGTTTGGCGGACGAGCACTCGACGCAACTGTGCTAACCAAAGAAGCGTCGTCGAAACTAATCGTGCGAACCAGCCGCCCGTCCAGCGCGTTGCGCATCGCTCTGGCCGCCCACTTGACCGGACCGGGTGCCGACTTGTCACTCGGGGCGGTTCAGGCCCGCGATTTGACATTGCCAACGGCGTTCGCCTTGGTCCGATCGCTGGTCTATCCGGATTCGTTCGACAGCGATGTTGCCGTGCAGCTTTACTTCTCCAGAGGCCTGTCGGCCGATCAAGAACGACCGAAGTTCAAGATCTCGCCGGCAGTCGAAAATCTGCGAGTGGAATTTTCGCCGGGTGACGCTGATGCGAACTCGTATCACGCCGGAGTCGTGCTGCGCGGTCACTTCCTGTGTGGTCAGCGGTATGCCATCTCGCTCCCTCAGACGATCCTGGCCAACGATGGCCAGACGCTGGGCGAGACGTCACCGATTCAGATCGATGTGCCGCATCGGCCGTCCGAACTGCGGATCGCATCCGGCCAGGGGATTCTGATTCCTGACGGGAACCTGACTGTCGATGTGCAGTGTGTGAACATCAATGGCGTCCGGATGAGCGGCTCGAAGTTACACGCGAACAACCTGGCGGCCTTTCTGCAGGGCCGCAATGACACCGCCACGATGCGCAGCATTGTGCATGAACGTCAGCGGAGCCTCGATCTGCCCAAGGACGTTCCGCAGACCGTTGCACTCGATCTGCGCCAACTGTTGGGCTCGGAACAACCTGCTGACGGAAAGTCACCGCCACAACCACTCAACGGGATCTATCGCGTCTCGGTCGCCGATGTTGGGGATTACTGGAACCGCGAAGTCACGACCGTGGCGATCACCGATCTCGGCCTGACCGCCAAGCGAGGTCGAGACGGATGGCTGGTCTGGGCCATGTCGCTACGCAGTGCCGAGCCACAAGCGGGTGTCACCGTGACCGCTCGTTCCTTCAATAATCAGATTCTGGCTCAAGCCACGACCGACGCCGAAGGACTGGCCGCGCTGAGCATCCCCGAGAACCATCCCGACGGCGCAGCCTGGCTGCTGACCGCCGAACGCAACGGCGACCTGAACTACCTGCTTCCCGACCGGCATTCGTGGATGATCGACACAGTTGACCAATCGGGTCGAGCCTGGCCGGACCATTACGAAGCGATGCTGTACACCGAACGTGGCGTTTATCGACCGGGCGACACCGTCCATCTGACGGGGATCTTGCGCGATCGACTGGGACATTGTCCCCCGCCTTTCCCGTTGTCGGTGAAAGTCACGCGTCCCGACGGACGAGTCGTTGCCGACCTGCATTGCCTGCCTCAAGCCGATCAACAAGGTGTGTTCCAAGTCGATTATCCGTCGAGCGAAACAGGCCAGACCGGCATCTATCGGTTCGATGTTCGCATCCCTGGAGCGAAGGAAAACCTCGGCACAGTGTCGGCTCAGATTGAATCGTTCGTGCCGATCCGGATCGCTGTCGAAGCCGCTGGCACTCAGTCGCGATTCGTGCAGCAACCCGCGGTCGTGCATGCGTTGGCTCGATATTTGTTCGGGCAACCTGCCGCTGGACTGGATGCCAGTGTGAGTGGTTCGTGGCGTCGTACGGCATTCGCTTCGAAACAATATCCTGACTACACGTTCGGCGACTTCAGTGGTCGCAACCAACAGCAACTGACCGATGTCCAACAGAAGCTGAACGAAGATGGCACGGCCGATCTGACGATCGCGATGCCGCACGATCAACGTCCTGGCCTGTGGACGACCACCGCCACGACAACCGTCACTGAGAACGGTGGCCGTTCGGTCTCGACCACATGTCGACTGGAAGTCGATACGGCCGGAGTCCATATCGGTGTGAAGCCACCGGCGAAGCAAGTCGGTAAAGTCGATGAAGCGACATCGATTGAATGGGTGCTGTTGAACGCCGAGGGCGAACCCGCTGCCCCGCGCCAATTGCAGATGAGTTTGTCTCGAATCGACTATGACACAACGGTGATGCAGGTGAACGGTCGGCCCGTCTGGAAGACCGCCGAGCGCGTGATCGATGTGCAATCAAATCAACTGGAAGAACCTGTTAACGCCGCCAGCGGATCGTGGGAGATCAAGTGCCCCAACCCCGGACGGTATCGCCTGAAAATGGTCGACGCCGCGTCGCAGTCGGCGACGCAACTGGAGTTCTATGCATCCACGCAACAGTCCGATCGCGTCGATGTGCCGCTGCAGCAGCCTGAGCAACTGGATCTAGTCCTCGATCAATCCAAATATCGACCGGGCGATGTCGCTTCGGTCCTGGTGCGGGCTCCGTTCGCTGGTCGCGTGCTGCTGACCTTGGAAGGAGATCGCATCTACGATCGACGAGTTGCTGTGTTGACAGAGAATTCGCAACAGATCGAACTGCCGATCCCGGCCGACGCTCGCGGCGGGCTGTATGTCTCGGCGACGGTGATTCGTCCAATTGATCCAACCGCCACCAACTGGCTGCCTCATCGCGCCTATGGGCTCGCTCGAATCGTGATCGATCCAAGTCCACGCGAACTTCCACTGAAGCTGGAGACGGTGAAGACTTCTCTACCGGGGGCCGTCGTGAAAGTGCGAGCTCACTTGGACGGCTTCGTCTCGAATGGCGTGAACGACTCACAGAAACCGTCCCCCAAGAAGACCGCACCGCTGATTCATCTGTGGGCAGTCGATGAAGGGATTCTGCTGACGACTCGATTCGCGACGCCCAAGCCAATCGACTTCTTCCACAAGCCGCGCAAGCTGGCCGTCTCGACTTCCGATATCTACAGCCACTTGCTGCCCGATCATCTGCGACCGGCCAGCATGACGCGCATCGGAGCCGACGCGGGCGACAAGTCTGATCTGGATGTTGATAGCGGGCGCCGAGGTTCCGTCGACATGCCGCGTCGCACACCGACCGTTGTGTGGCACACGGTTCAACCTGTTGGTGATGATGGATCGCTGGTCATCGATCTGCCGGTCCCCCAGTTCACGGGGTCGTTGCGATTGATGGCAGTCGCCATTCATGGCGATCGCTACGGGTCGACCGATCACCAGTTGACGGTGACATCGCCACTGCTCGTTGAAAGCACGTGGCCGCGCTGCGCCGCGCCGAACGACAAGTTCCGCGTTCCCGTCAAGCTGTTCAACAGCACGCAGGGACCGCTGGAAGTGAGCTTGCGGACCGATGTCTCTGGTCCGGTGAGTGTCAGTTGGGTCGACGCGCCACAATCGCCAGCACGCACAGTGACCGTAGAACCAAATAAGCCGTTGCTTCAGTGGCTGGATGTGACGGGTCGCGGTCTGGGACAGGCAATAGTTCGTGTCGAAGCCAACGCCGCGGCAGTTGATGGGACGATTTACTCGGCTTTCTCGGAAGGAGCATTCGCTGTTCGGACGGCAACGCCACTCGACAGCGAGACCACCGTCACACGACATCGCGTCGGCGAACCGCTGACGTTGATCGCTCCCGAAGGATTCTTGGCAGGATCGACGCGCACGTCGCTCGCGGTCAGTTCGTTGCCGTCGGCCGATCTGAATCCGGCGCTCGACATGCTGATCGACTATCCGTATGGCTGTGGCGAACAAACATCGAGTCGCCTGTATGCACTCGCTGCCGCTCAAAGCTGGTTGAGTCTGGACAAATCGTCGGTCGACAGTTCTCGCAAGAAGCTGGTGTCGCAGTTAGCAGACTCGGCTGTCACACGATTGTGGTCGATGCAGAATCGAAACGGCGGCTTGGGCTACTGGAGCAATGGGGTAAGTGATCCGTGGATCTCGGCCTATGTGGCGGGAGCGATTGTGGCGGCTCGCGATGTCGGCCAAGTCGTCGATCCGCAGTTCGTTTCTGAGTTAGCCAAGTATCTGGAAAGTGTGCTGGACGGACAGGCGGGTGTCGAAGTCGATGCCAATGCTCGAGCCTTCATCTGCCGCACCCTGGCATCACTCGATAAGCCCAAGCTGGGTTGGATCTCGCGATTGTCGGATCATCTGGAGTTCCTCGACGCCGAGGGTCGAGCTCACCTGGCCGCCGCGTGGATCCGCGTCGGTCGTAAAGATCGAGCCGCCAGCGTACTACCGGACGAGACGTTCCGATTAACGGCAGTCAGTTCGTCGACCGGCCGCATTACATCGCGCACTCGTCAGGATGCAGTCCTGTTGCAGGTGCTGCTGGAACTCGACCCGCAACACGCCGCAATCCCGCCACTGGTCGAACGCCTGCAAGCTGCGAGAATGAAGCAGGCCTGGATGAATACGCTTGAGAATGCCACAGCCATCTCGGCCCTGGCCCGTTACCGTGCCGCCACGAATATCAAGAACGACTTTACTGCCATCATCGAACGCGACGGCATGAAACAAGACTTCACGCATGCCACTCCGATTCATCAGCGCTGGGCTGGTAAGACAGATGCGTTGACGATTAGCTCGCAGGGTGAGGGTGAATTCTACGTTGTTCGCACTGTCGAAGGTCTGCGCGAGAAGGCTCACATCGCCCCCTATGACCGGCAGCTCACAGTCCGCCGCACATGGCGCGATCAGAAAGATCGCATCATCGATCCTACGAAGTTGCGAGTTGGCGATCTGATCATGGTCGAAGTACAGATCTCCTCTCCCGCCCGAGTCGACATCCCGAACGTCGCGATTGTCGATGCTTTACCGGGTGGCATCGAAATCGAGAATCCGCGCCTGGCGACATCTGCTCAAGCGGAAGGCCACGGTGCGACACCTGATCACATCGAATTCCTCGACGACCGAGCGGTCCTGTTTATGACGGTGAACTCACACCAACGGACGTTCCGTTACCAGGTCCGCGTGACTACTCCCGGACGTTTCAATTGGCCACCGATCCAGGCCTCATCGATGTACGACCCGGCGTTCGCGTCGGTCTATGGTGGCGGGCAGGTGATCGTTTATGGTCGAGACGAAGCACTGGTCGATATTGCCGAGAAGCCGGCGGACGCGATTGATCGACAGTAATGGAAGCGCTCTTCCAACAACCCAGGTGAGCCGCGCTGCGTCACGGCGTGTTGATTTAATTGTGGTTAGTGAAGTCGATCGCGCGCTTCGCCTGTTCCCACGGTCTGCTGTTTGCGCAGCGGGAGCGTGGGATCAGTCCTTCGTCAAGTTTCCTGGGCACCATCAACTCCTGAGCAGCGACAAC
>CAIMFH010000030.1 GCA_903840265.1 uncultured Schlesneria sp.
GCAATCAAGACGTCTCCGAGATGCTTCCAAGAGAGTTCGCGGAAAATCGGCGGCATTCAAACGATCGCGCTGCCAATGTGAGCGGCGCGCCAAAAACCGACGGATTTCACAAACAACGCCTTTCACCACGGGCTGCTAGCCCAATGGAAGGAAAGAGTCGCAGCCCCGAGGAGGCCGCGAAGTAACACACGCGGCTCGCGATTAGCATCGCCTATGCCAACTGAAGATCTTGCGAAGACTCTGTCAGAGAATTCAGTGGGAAGCCTTTCATCAAGGCCTGTGGGATCTAAATCGAGCCACAAGCTTACGATTTCGCTGAAATTTGGGGTCACCTGTCCAAAACAAGGCTCCCATCATCGGCAACACTCTTACCATAAGACTGGATATGATGTTGCCGATTTGGCTAGTAGCTAGCTTCGTTATCATTACACTGCAGTAACAAAAGAGACAAAATTGGGTCTCATCCGCGGCCACGTCACTGCTTGACCCATCTCGCGCGCGACCTGTATCGTGTGCCCACCTTCTTCCGATTCACTTCGACTTCTGAGGTTCCCATGAAGAGTTTGTCCCCACGTCAGTCGGTGCTGTGGCTGTTTGGCCTGTTGGCTGTCGGTATTGCAGGCTGCGATGTCAGCGTTCCCAAGTCTCCATCGAATTCATCGTCCACAACCAAGCCAGGGGACGCGGCGAAGGGAGGCGGTGAGAAGCGCCTGGTGATTCTGACGAACGGAGATTCGCCGTATTGGGACGCCTGCCGAGCTGGTTTGATGGCTGCCAATAGCGAGCTCAAGCTGTCTGACAGCGGTCTGAAAGCGGTCCTCGACGTGAATGACGGCACACCTCAAGGCCAGTTGCTGAAGCTGCAACAGTATGGCACTCAAAGCGATATCGCAGGAGTTGGCGTCTCTGCGATCGACGCGGACAACGTCGCGGTCGCCGACGAATTGCGAGCCCTGCAAAAGAAGGGGATCAAAGTTCTGACGATCGATTCGGATTTGAATCGGAAAGATTTCGCCGATTCCCGATTCGCATTCATTGGCACTGATAACCGTACCGGGGGTCAAGTCCTTGGCAAGTGCGCGAAGGGCCTGCGAGCGGAAGGGGGCGACTATGTCACGTTCGTGGGACGGACGGGAGCTCAGAACGCGATCGAACGCATCGATGGGTTCGCAGAAGGGGCGGGCGACAAGTTCGCGATCAAAGACACGATGGCAGACGGCACCGACAAAGCGGCTGCTCGCGATAATGTCCGCAATGCGATTCGTAATCACGAAGGCTTGAAAGTCCTGGTCGGGATCTGGTCGTACAACGCTCCCGCGATCGTCGACGTCGTCCGCGAACTCGATCGCCGCAAGGATTTCACCGTAGTCGTGTTCGATGCCGAACCCGATGCGATCACCGCGATGAAAGACAGCCAGATCGATGCCATGGTCGTGCAGAACCCGTTCGACATGGGCTATCAAGGCGTCCGTCTACTGCAAGCTCTAGTGAAGGACGACAAGGAAACCATCAGCAGCATGCTACCCAAGCACGGCGAACCCGGTGGAGATATCTATGACACCGGCCTGAAAGTCGTCGTCCCGAACGCCGAGTCGCCGCTGACCGCAGACCAGTTCGATAAGTCCGTGGAATTCCAAGACCTGTCGACCTTCCAGAAGTGGATGGAAAAATATGGGCTGACCGGATCTTGAAGTGCCGGCGTCATACCGACGCTGATCGCCAGGCGAACTGACTGCGTCTGACAACTGAAACCGAGAGATGACCCCGACTGAAATGATCGGGGTCGTTTCGTTTGTTATCATGCCATCATGAGAGAATTCTTCCACGGTTGGCAACGAAAAGCGGGGGTTGCCACGCTGGTGATGGCGTGCTTGGTCACGTCAGTTTGGCTGCGCAGCCTTACTTACGAAGACACATTCAGGCTCTCACAGCACGGCACGTCGGAGGTCCTGTTGATCTCAGCTCAGCAGAATGTGGTCATTGCTTGGACGAATGGTGCGTCGGCAGGGAAAACACCTTTCTGGACATCGCGACCTTTAACGCAAAGCCAAGGTTGGAACTTCGCTGCTGCGAACAACGTCACGATTTACTTCGATCTCTCTGTATGCGGCTTTGGATACAATGATTTTGCGAAAGAATCGTGGACCTCAAAGCCCCTCTCCATCATGACACTGCACTTTAGCTACTTGTTTCTGGTCCTTCCCCTGACCCTGATCTCCGCATACCTGATCCTCTGGCCACAACGGAAGCGGCCCGACTCATGTCCACAGTTCTAGGACAGCACCCGAAACCAGAACGCCACATACAGGACCTATCGATATCGTAACAATCTCGCTGATATCGGGTCTATATCCAGTGCGATAGTCCATGATTTGGACAGTTCGCTCGCCCGACTCTTGCGTTATGGAAAGCCTTACGAGAACGAAATTGGCGTTGTTCCAGCCGTTCACCTATTCTCGCGCGTCACTCACGGCGGCGGCGAGGTCACGCCGCATCACTGTTTCGAAATCCAGATTGAAAGCTCCGTGCCCTATGCAGAACGCTTCCGGTCGACGACGAGGTTTCACGCTGATCGAATTGCTGGTCGTGATCGCAATCATCGCCGTGCTGATCGCTCTGCTGCTGCCTGCCGTTCAGCAGGCGCGTGAGGCGGCTCGTCGGACGCAATGTAAGAACAACCTGAAGCAAATGGGGCTGGGGCTGCACAATTACGAATCGACGAATCGCGTGTTCCCCTCTGCGGGGAAAGGCCCCGTGCAATCGGTGGCATCGTTGCCCACGGTCTTCTTCACGGCTTCCACGTTTTCGTTGATTCTGCCGTACATCGATCAAACGCCGGTCTATCAGCTGATGAGCTTTGGCGTTCACTACACGGACGATGCATCCACGATCCTTGCAGGGAAGACGAAGATCACCGCATTCTTGTGCCCCAGCAACGGAGTGACTCAGCCTGATCCCGCCGGCTTCGGATTGGTGGACTATATGCCCGTGGCCTATACCACCCTACCAACCCTGACTCAGTCGCCTGGTCCCAAGAAGGAAGGGGCGTTAGGAACGTTTGGCCGTCCGATCTCGTTCGTGACCGACGGCACCAGTAACACGATTGCGATTTTCGAAGATTCGGGACGTGTCTCCGGTGGATTGAACGGTGCCGTCTCGATCACGACCTCCGCGGCGCCGGCAGGAACGATTACTCAGGCGGGCATGATCACTAAGGGAACCGGAACTGGTCCAGTCTGTACCGGACCGAACGGGGGCAATACCTGCCCTGGCCGCTGGATTGATGGTGACAACGGAAATGGGGTCACGGGACCACCAGCAGGCACCTTCACTGCGATCAACAACAACAAGAACCCGGGTGGAGCGGCGCTCTGTCCTTACACGCAAGTGAATTGCGGACCATTTGGCGAGCCATTCAGCCTGCACACCGGTGGTTGCCACGCGTTGTTGTGCGACGGCTCTGTGAAATTCATCTCCGAAAACATTGATATCCAAATCGTTCGTCGGCTGAGCGATCCCAGCGATGGCGAGGTGATCGGCGAGTTTTAGAACGTGCCGACGGCGCAGCACTCATTGCGCCTCTCAACGCTTTGGTTGCGGCGGGGTGAAGTCCCATGAGTTTGTGAGGTTCAACCGATAGTTCTTCAGGTCGATCTCAAAATCATTCTTGAGAGATCGAGTGTTGACGCTTCGGCGGTCGACTTTGTAAACCGTTTCGGTTGTCCCATCCTCATCGGAATATTTGATGGCCGACGTCTGCCACGTCGTGGCATCAATCATGATCAGGCACTCTCCTAGAAAGTTTTTGCAGATCTCGCTGCGCGGGATGGCGGACAGAAAGACCGACTTATCGGAGCGGCTGCGCAGAGTGAACGACCAGTCACGCGCGAGTTCCGCTGCTTGAATGTCGAGCAGGAAGGGCAGCCAGTAGCGGCTGAGTAATTGAAACTCGACGAGAGGGACTCCGCCGATTTCTGGCGAAGTGATGATCTCATAGGACTTCTCATCATCATTCGTCTGAATGATCTCATGCTTTGTATAGAGGAACGAACAGGCTCGGTCGTGGTTGATTGTAAAAGGTCGGCCTGACTTCCCGATTCGTTTACCGGTCGGGGTCTGCCGTCGATTGAAATCGCCATGAGTAATCACCAGTTTCACCTTGCCGCGAGCGTCGTAGTTGAGTTCGGCATTCGAAGTCAGCTCTTCTTCGGAGACCAGGTTGTAGACGGTACGATTGAGTTGCACCTTCGAAATGGAATTGAGCGCGGATGCGGACTGCCAGTTTTTCAGGATCTCATCGATTGCATCTGTCCTGGTGGGCACGCCTGTGATTGACCCGTTAGTCACGACATCCGTTATCTCGCCGCGCGGGTCTGGCGGGGTTCCATGGAGGCGAGCTGATGCCAGCAGGATTCGCTTGTTCTTCACGGCGGGCATTGGTCCAAACAGAACGGGAACTCCCTGGTGAGATCCACGTTCCTTTTCACTCTGAACGAGCTGTCTGATTGGCCGACCGAATTTGTCGACGGGTGGCGTCGGCGGAATTCCATCATCGCCCAGCAGGCCAGGAAGCACCGCGGCCAAATCGTTGGTCTCGGGAGCCGACCAGTGCGCGGTCGGTTCGCCATGACGATCGAACGCCTGCAAGCGGGCGAGTTGTGCGCTCGCGGTATTCAACCAGACTCGAATCGATCCATAGAACAGGCGTTCGGTTTCATCTTTGGGAATTGCCTGCAGGCACGTTTCCCAGTTCGCTGATTCGACAATTTGCCAATCGTGAGATTCACGTAGTCGGCGAGCATCGATCTGTCCGAGGAATTTCTCCATCGCGGCTGCAGCATGCCCATTGAGGCGACTGGTCACGTGGAATCGCAGGTTCTCTCGCTCGGCCCGCCATGGCACGGTGCTGCGTGTGGCCACCGTCTCCCAACGACTCATGAGGGCCAAAACGGTTGCAGCCCGGGGGTCTGCGGCAGTTGCGTGATGCCGTGTGGGAGTGGCGACGTTCGCTAGCGGATGTCCGATCGTTTGGTCTTGGTGACCATCGAAGCAGAGCACATTGATTAGCACCAAGGCATGGAACATGGGCATCACGTCCTTGTGGTGGCCAACGCAGTGGCACGCCCCTCGTGATTGAGAGGCAAGAATGAAGACTCCGGCGCGCGGCGACTGTAGTAGAACGAGACGATTTTGTGAAGATCGAACTCACCCATTGAAGGTGGCGAGTTGTCGTACGAGCGATAAGTCCTTACAGATCCTGCTACACTAGGGAGTGGTGTTTCCAGCTATGCACGCAGGTAATCAACAGCCCCTGAATCGTAAATTCAATGACCTCTGAATCATCCGTCAACAATCGGTACAGTCGCCAGATCCGCTTTGCGGGGATCGGCGCTGAAGGGCAGCACAAGCTTAGTACCGCGAAGGTGTTGCTGTGCGGCTGCGGGGCGCTGGGGACTGTGCTGGCGGATACGCTGGCTCGCGCCGGGGTCGGGTTCTTGCGGATTGTGGATCGCGACTTTGTCGATCTCACCAATCTGCAGCGGCAGGTGCTATTCGATGAACAGGACGTAGCGGATCATTTACCCAAGGCCATCGTGGCCGCGACGAAGCTGTCGCGAATCAATTCACAGATCCAGATCGAACCGCATGTGGCCGATGTCGACTGGCGGAACATTCGTGGCTATGCCGAGGGAATGGATCTGATCCTGGATGGAACGGATAACTTCGAGACGCGATTCCTGATCAATGACGTGTCGCTGGAAATGGGGATTCCCTGGGTCTATGCGGGAGTCGTCGGCAGCCACGGTCAGACGATGGCGATCTTTCCGAATCAGTCCGCCTGTTTGCGCTGTGTGATTGAATCGCCGCCTGATCCCGGGACGACGGAAACGTGCGATACCGCCGGAGTGATCGGACCCGCCGTCCATATCGTGACAGCCTTGCAGGCGGCAACAGCCCTGAAGATCTTGTCCGGGCAGCGCCATCTGGTCTCGCCGCAATTAACCATCGTCGATGTCTGGGAAGGGACGCTGCGGCAGATGAATTTGAGTGGCCTGCAGGAACGTGGAGAGTGCCCGGCGTGTGGATCGCAACGTCGCCGAGACTGGCTGCAGGGAAGCCAGGCATCGCATTCGACGATCTTATGCGGCAGGAATTCGGTACAGGTCTCGCCCGCGGAACCGGCTCAGTTGTCATTAGAGGAGTTGGCGGTCGGCCTCGCGCCACTCGGCACAGTCGTTAAGAACGCTTTCTTACTTCGATTCAGACCGTCGGAATCGGATCTGCAATTGACCATTTTCCGCGATGGGCGAGCAATCGTGCAGGGAACGGAGGAAATTTCGGTCGCCCGAGGCCTTTATGCGCGATATCTCGGCAGTTGACTCGTTTTCGAACGGCGAATGATCTGTCTAAGTAGTTGTCATGACAGTGCGACAATTTGACAAGGGTGGCCACTGACCTAAGTTTAGCTCGTCGGGAAAATGCTGACGGCGTTCATTCGCAGTTCGCATTATCTCTCGGATCGGTCTCTCGCCATGCAGGCTTTACACGCCCGTGGCTCACCTAAACCCATTCGCCAGGGGTCGGTCATGCAACATCTCAACCTCAGAAATCGTCGATGCGGCTTTTCGCTGATTGAAGTGTTGATTGTGATTGTGATCCTGGGAATCCTGGCGGCGACCGTGCTGCCTCAGTTCACCGAATCGAGTGCGAACGCTAACGAATCAGCGCTGCGCGCCGATTTGACTCAATTGCGATCGCAGCTTCAGGTGTATCGATTCCAGCATGACGGTGCGTTTCCCAGTGGAACCGCCGACAACGTGATTAATCAGTTGACCCTGGCCAGCGACGCCGGCGGCAACACGGCTCGCGTGGGAACGGCTGGGTATCCTTTCGGTCCGTATCTGATGGGTCAGTTGCCGACGAACCCCTACAATGGGGGAAGCGGATTGCTGGTGAAGTCGACCGCGATCAGTACGTCCGATGTCGATCCGACCGCGATGCACGGCACAGTGAAGGTCGGTTGGATCTACAGTACATCGACAGGCCAGATCATCGCCAACTCGACCGGCAAAGCGATCGACGGCACGGCCCTGAGCGCGCTGTAATTTCGCCGGGCCGCAATCACTCCAAAGCGAAGAGTCCGCGTGCTAACGCAGCGCGGCTCACCTGGAGTGTCGATAGTAATGCTCACTGCGTTGCCGGATAAGTCCGCGATGGCAATGTAAGCGACGATCCGTCAGACTTCCGCGCGAAGCCTCGATGGCCATGCTGGATTGAAGTCGGCTGCTATTCGAGTGACTCGTTACATTGCTCTCGTCACTTTTCTCTCCCAACGATCCTTCCATGCCCGACTTTTCTGTGATGCAGTGGACGCTGATGATCGTTGCGGCGTTCTGCGCTGGAGTCTCGAAGGCGGGGCTGGCGGGAGTCGGACTGTTGGGGGTCACATTCATGGCGACCGCGGTGCCGGGCCGCAGTTCCAGCGGGATCGTACTGCCGCTGCTGATCTTTGCCGACATCCTGGCGGCGTCGACGTTTCGCGAACATGTGCAATGGAGTCAGATTCGTCGACTGGCATGGCCAATTTGCGTGGGGATTTTTGTCGGCTGGGGCCTGCTGATGGTCATTCCCGACGTGGCGTTTCGACCGATCATTGGCAGCATCGTGTTGACGATGCTGGTGCTGCAGATCGTGCGGCAGCGATTTCCAGGGTTTGATGCCGCGCTCCCACATTCGAAGATCTTTGCGTGGTTCACGGGCTTGATGACAGGAACCGCGACGATGGTCGCCAACGCGGCCGGGCCGATCGCGTCGACCTATCTGATCATCTTATCGCTGCCGAAGCATCAGTTCGTGCATACGATGGCCTGGCTGTTCCTGTTGGTGAATATCTTCAAGGTCCCGTTCAGCATCCACCTGGGTCTGATTAACGTAGGGTCACTGACGTTGAATGCATGCCTGGTCCCGGTCGTGGTGATTGGCCTGTGGACCGGGAAGTGGCTGCTGGAGACGGTTCCTCAGCGAGCGTTCCAGATGATCGTACTTTGGCTGGCGACGGGCAGCGCTGTGTGGTTGATTGCATCAGCGATGATGTGATTGCGGTGACCCCGAACTAAACCCTGCTCGCTACAGTTCCCCGGCAATTCGCAGGAAGTTCTTGAGGAGTTCGATGCCTCCTTCGGTCAGGAAGCTTTCGGGGTGGAACTGGACTCCGTGAATCGGATAGGTGCGATGTCGCAGTCCCATGATCTCGCGGGCGTGACCGGGGTACTCGGCCCAGGCCGTGATTTCCAGATCGGGACCGAGCGTTGCTTCGGGTGCGATCAGGCTATGATAGCGAGTCGCCGTGAAGGGATTGGGCAGACCGGCGAAGACCCCCTTGCCGTCGTGATGAATCGGCGAGACCTTGCCGTGCATCAACCGCTCGGCCCGCACGACGGGTGAGTCATAAACTTCGGCCAGCGACTGGTGTCCCAGGCAAACCCCCAGCGTGGGGATTTTCGGACCCAGGGTGCGGATCAAATCCATCGAGATCCCCGCTTCGTGCGGCGTACACGGCCCCGGTGAAACGACAATCCCGTTCGGCTTCAGCGCGGCGACTTCGTCAACGGTGACCTGGTTGTTGCGGACGACGCGCACATCGATCCGCGAATCAATCTCGCCAAACCGCTGGACGAGGTTGTACGTAAACGAATCGTAGTTATCGAGAATAAAAAGCATTGCCTGCAAAGCTCAAAATGGATCGGTGCAAGGAAACAGACAGCCAGCGTCGAATAAGGTTCGGCCCCGCAAGTTTCGCCAGACAGGCCGCTGAAGTAAATCGAAGGGGGAGAATTCGAGCGACATACTTCGAAAGTCGACCTGTCCAACCGTAGGATGGGCTTCGAGCCCGTCGCTTTGTCGTTGAGCAAACTGAGTGGGAAAGACAAAGTCGTTTCATTGCTCAATCGCTCTTGCAACAAGCACCACCGAAATGCCAATTACGATCCGCAGCATTGGAGAACAGGGCGTCGGTCTAGTGGAACATTCTGCCTGCACTGAACACAATGGGAACCTGATCCCGGCGATCATTGTGGGTGACAGGCAACGGCTTCAGGGATTGGTTGATCATTCGATCAACGCGGAGTATGGACTTGGTGAAGTGCTTGCTTTCGAATGTAATCTACCGCGCGATGACGAGAATTCGGGGTTCTTCGCATTGCCTGACGGTCAGATCACAATCGACGGAACGGTACAAAATATCCTGCAGATCGATTCCGAGAGTGCCGTCGTCGATGTGTACATTCGTAATGGCCCAGAGTACATCGCATTCGATACCAACGAGCTTCGAAACATCGTACCGTTGGTCGACCATCGCATTTGCATTCGCGGGAGAGGACTCATCGTGTATCCCACTTTTACGTGATACCTACAGACATGGTCAATGACATCATTGCACTGCTTCGGCTGTTCGAGAGCCATGCCGTTGATCGCGAGACACATGGCTGGGTGATTGCCCTGGCGACGGATCGATCCAGATGGTCTGAAGCTTATCGCGTCTTTGATCACATACGTGAGCGGACACTGGTCGCGATCGCAGCGAAAGATGTTGTACGTGAGAGCCAGTACATGTTCGAGGAAATCTGCTTGAAGAGCCTCTACAACGAAACGGCCGCGCAAGATCCTTTCGACGCCGATTCTCCGTATTGGATTATCAAATGCGCCATTGGCCGGGCGCGACAAATTGGCATGCCGGTCGACGACATCATTGCAGTGGTAGAAGGCCGCACGGAACTCGATGTCGCCGCGATTGAGCAACAAGGTGTGAAGTGTGCTCTGCAGGCAGGCCAGGATTGCGAGAATCCGTATCTCAATTCGAGCGAGGATTGGCAATACCTCGCGTGGCTTCGAGGCTTTATTTCTGCACGCATCCCTGATTTAGAATGCGCTCGTTGCGGCGGATCGGGACAATTCACTCTCCGGTCGGTAGGGGGAGCGGGCGAGTATGATGGCACGAAGATCAATTGCTCGTGCAACGATCCCATGCGAGGACAACAAGAGGTGACGCAGAGTGCTTCGCCACGAACTGACTCTTGAACTCTCGTCTAACCGGATTGTTTTCATATCGCAACTTCGGTTGGTCTGTTGTCTCTAGAAACCGGCCTATTGCTTGACGTCGCTGCAGCGAGTAACGTGGTAAATAGGTCTATTCCTGTTGAGGAACACTAGCGTGTCATTGTCGGCCAACTACGAAGAAGTCTTACGAACGGCCCGATCGCTACCGGAAACGGAGCGAGTGCGATTGGTGGAAGAACTGCTCAATTCGTTCGGTCCCACAGCGGCCGAACCACTGGATGATCTCTGGTTGGCCGAGATTGATCGGCGGTCTGACGAGATCGATTCTGGAGTTGTCCGGACGATTCCATGGGCGGAAGTACGCCGACAGGCTCGGGAACGGGCTAAGCTAAATGGCTGAGGTGACATTTCATCCCGATGCGCGTCCCAATAGTCATAGTCGCGACCATTGCCATCGTCACTCTTCCGGTACTCGCACCTATCGCGGCACTATCTCACGTTCTGGCAACTCGTCGATTGCGAGCCGCGGCGAAGAGGCTGCCTTGTCCCACGTGTGGTGCACCGCTGGGACTAGGCGCTGTCACATTAGCGGACTCGACTTGGCGGGCGTATGTGGCTGAGCTCCGCAAGTTGTCCCCCAGGGTGCGTCTGCGGCTTGTTCGTCTTTATCACGCCATCTGTCCCGCTTGCGGCCAACAACTGAAGTTCCGTGAGTCCACAAAGAGCTTCCTACCTCTGGCATCTCCGCAGGTCTTGACGTTTCTCACAACGAACGAGACGTCTGGCCAGGTGGGCGCGTGAGTTCGGTTTCGCGATCTCCGACCAATCTTCATTCAGCCTCTTTATTTCTTGACCGGATTTTCGCTTCCGGGTCCACAGGGATATTCTATCCATCAATATTCAGGTATGTTTCGGCCTTCCACCTGAGTTTTGTCTGAGTCTGCAATGGACGGGGTCCCAAGAGGGGTGCGTCCGATCGCCCAATTGTGACATCTGTACACGGAGCGTACACCTCTGCCATGACACGCACGCCGAACGAGTGCTCGCTGCCGCCAGATGCCGTCGGCTCATTGGTCGATCTGATTCAGGACGGCATGATCATCGCCGACTGCAAAGGCCTGATCACTTACTGCAACGCGGCGGCGATTCGGTTGTTTGGCTGGTCTGTCGACGAACTTGTTGGTCAGCCTTTTGCCGAAAGGTTTCCAGCGCTTCACCGAGCCGGTGCAGCGGATGGTCCTCCTGTAGTGGAAACCGAACCTTCGGTGAGAGAGCGTGAGGTTTGTCGCAAGGATGGAAATCGGATCTGGATCGAGACGCAAGCTCGGCAATACACGGATCAGGCAGGCAAGCCCGCAGGCATCATCAGAACTTTTCGCGATATCACTGAACGCAAACAGACGCTGATCGAGCGCAGGCAGTTCGTTGACCAGCACACCAGCCTGTTCGAGCGAGCCGTCGTCGGCATCTTTCGGTCGTCGCTTGAAGGACGGTACCTGATCGCCAATCAGACACTGGCCGATATTTTTGGCTATGAGTCAGCGGATGATCTCTTAAACGCAGTCACCAACGTCGGAACTCAGATTTACCGCCATGCGGAGGACCGAGCCCGAATTCTGAAGGCGTTAATCGAGCAGAACACGATGCTCGATTTTGAATGTGAATGCCGACGCAAGGACGGGACGTCGATCTGGGTTCGCCAGGACTCGCGCGCTGTCCGCGATGAATCTGGTCAGCTCGCGTACTTTGAAGGGTTTATTCAGGACATCACCGCTCGCAAGCGGGCCGAGAAGGTCATGCTGGAGGGTGAAGTGCGCTACCAATCGCTGATTGCGGCGCTGGCCGAAGGAATCGTCGTTCAATCGGCCACGGGTGAAATCCTGACGTGCAATGCGAGTGCACAGCGAATTCTGGGACTGACGGCAGATCAGATCTGTGGCCGGTCGTCGGTCGATCCCGTGTGGCAGGCGATTCATGAGGACGGGTCGCCGTTCGCGGGCCAGGACCATCCGTCAATGGTCACGCTGCGCACGGGTCGCCCCTGTTCCAATGTTGTGGCGGGAATTCCGAAGCCCGACGGCAACATCGCCTGGATCTCGATCAATGTCGAACCGCTGATTCACCCGGGTGACAAGTTACCCTACGGCGTGGTCTGCTCGTTCGTGGATATCACCGCTCGCAAAACTCTGGATGAGGCGAAGCGTCAGAGCGAAGAGCGCTATCGACTGGCGATCCTCGCGACGAACGACGCGATCTGGGACTTGGATCTCGGGACGGGCACGGTCTCCAGGAACGAGCGTTACACCACCATTTTTGGGCGAGCACCGGACGGGGTCGATCCGTTCCAATGGTGGATCGATCATGTTCATCCTGACGATCGCGAGCGAGTGATCGGATCCTTTCGACAGGCCATCGATGGAACAGAGCACAATTGGGAAACTCAGTTTCGGTTCTTGCGGGGGGACGGAGTCTGGGCCGAGATCGAGGATCGAGCGTACCTGGCGCGAGATGCCTCCGGTCGGTGTACTCGCGCTGTCGGATCAATGTTGGATGTCACCGAAAGGAATCGGGCGGAAGCAGTGCTGCGCGAGAACGAGGCGCGGTTGCGTCGGATTCTCGAAGGGATGCCGATCATGCTCGATGCGTTCGACGAGCGGGGGCATCTGGTCGCCTGGAATCAGGAATGTGAGCGTGTGACGGGATATTCGGCCACCGAAATGGTTGGCAATCCACGCGCGGTCGAACTCCTCTATCCCGATCGCGCGTATCGCGAACGCATGCACAGCGAGTGGTCGCAGCGCGGCAACAATTACTACCATTGGGAGTGGGATCTGACCTGTAAAGACGGTTCGGTCCGCACGATCTCGTGGTCCAACATTGCCGCCGTGCTGCCGATCCCCGGTTGGGCCAGATGGGGGGTTGGTTTCGATGTCACTGAACGGAAGCAGGCGGAAGCCGCGTTGCTTGAGCGGGATCGCGCCATTCAGGCTGTTTCCGGGGGGATCGTCATCAGCGATCCCAACCTGCACGATAACCCGATAATCTACGTGAGCTCCGGTTTCGAACGCCTGACCGGGTATTCGGCCGAAGATGTCGTGGGTCTGAATTGCCGGTTTCTACAGGGCGAAGAATCAGATCCCGCAGCGGTCCAGCAGATCCGTGAGGCGATTGCAAAAGGGGAGCCTTGTACGGTCGAGCTGCAGAACTATCGTAAGGATGGCACGTCGTTCTGGAACAAGCTCTCGATCTCGCCCGTGTTCGACGACAATGGCAAGTTGACTCATTTCGTCGGCGTTCAAATGGATGTCACCGCCCAGCACCGGCTGGAAGAGCAATTGCGACAATCTCAGAAGATGGAGGCGATCGGCAGGCTTGCGGGCGGGGTGGCTCACGATTTCAACAATTTGCTCACAGTGATCAACGGGTATACCGAGTTGCTGCTGCAAGAGTCGGACGTGAAGGGAAAGGATTCTCAGCGAGAGGGACTGGCCGCGATTCTCGATGCCGGTCACCGGGCAGCTGCGCTCACTGCTCAACTGCTGGCCTTCGGCAGAAAAACGATGATCGAGCCCAAACTGCTGGATCTGAATCGCGTCGTCGAGACTGCGGGCAAAATGTTGCGCCGGCTGATCGTGGCCGATGTGCGAATCGACTTCGAACTGAATCCTGAGCCGACGATCGTGAAAATCGATCCGGGACAACTTAATCAATTGCTGATGAACCTGGCACTCAATGCCGGCGATGCCATGCCCGGTGGCGGTGTACTGACGATCGCCACGATGAACGTGGAGCTCCCCGGCGAGCAGTCCTCTCTTCCCGAGGGATACCAGCCCGGCCGCTATGTCCAACTGACGGTGACAGATACCGGAGATGGCATGAGCGAAGAGGTGCGGCGGCAGATCTTCGAGCCGTTCTTTACCACGAAAGAGCTTGGCAAGGGAACTGGACTGGGTCTGGCAACCGCCTACGGAATCGTGTCCCAAGCGGGAGGGTCCATCACGGTGGAGACAGGTGTTGGAGACGGGACGACCTTCCGCATCCTGTTGCCTGCCGTTGAGCAATGGTCACAGCCCAAGAAGACCGCGGCGGCACCAGTGGCTCCACTGGGAACTGAAACGATCCTGCTGGCCGAAGACGAAGAGTACGTGCGGCGACTGGCTCGGCAAATTTTGGAAATGCACGGTTACACTGTGATCGAAGCCGCTTCCGGCGACGCGGCCCTCCAGGCGGCGACAACGTCTGATGGGCCAATCCACATACTCATCACCGACGTCGTCATGCCCGACTTCGGGGGCCGGACGCTGGCAGATCAAGTCCTGGCTATCTGGCCGGAGATCGCGGTGCTCTACGTGAGTGGGTATTCGAACGACGCGGTCTTCCGCCGGGGAATCGAAACCTCTGCGGAGGCCTTCCTGCAAAAACCATTTACCGCACACTCGCTGGCCTGTAAGGTTCGCGAAGTGCTGGATGCTGCGATGAAAGACGCCAGCACAGTCAAACTCGAAGCCGACAAATAAACAGATGACAGATGTACCGCTACAGCGACCTCAGGTCAGTTACGATCTCATCATGGAAGAGGACATGGCATTTGTTGAAGGTTGCTTTCGGCTACCTGGTGGCGAATGGCAGGTGGTCATCGTGTCACGCGGCGATGTCCAGCAACCGCTAGTTGAGCGACAACAGTGGCGCAGCGGAGTCACCGGAGTGCATGTTCGCTTTCCTCGATATGATCTGTTGAATCAGGAAGAAGTAGAACGCATGTTGTCCTGGGAATATGGAATACTGACGTGGGAACGTGTACGCGGTCCGGATTCGATGCAGCTTCGATAATCAAAGAGTACGCCCTGATCGAATAGCAACCTCTGGGCGCGAGAGCCGGATATGTTTATTGGTCCACCACCTGGTTTCCGCTGGCCCGCATTGTGGCGTCCGCTGACTGAATCGGAAGCTTCTCGCGAGGTGATCTGCCCACAACCATTCTCTGAAGATCCACTCGGATTCACGTTTGAAGCCGAGCTTGAACGTGAAGTCTGTTCCGGACACCCGCTCTATCAAGTCGAATGCTGGGCCGTCGCTCGCAATGGTGATCATCCGGACGAATTCCTGTTTGCGACAGCCAATCCAAGCTATCCGTTGGCATTCGTGCATCTCACGTGGTCAGTCGAGACAGAGCCCACTTTTCCCTATACGATCGGCTATCGCACTTGGGAAGTATTTCGATCAGCATGGGAGAATTCGTCAGAGTCTGAATAGGACTAGAGATAGAGACACAATCAGTTAAACCATTTCGATGGTTTGGCGCAAGGAGATTCAATGGAAACGCCCATTTTCGTGGCGATTATTTCGGGGGCTACAAGCCTTGTAGTCGCTGCGGTCTTGCATTGGCTGACAAAAACACGCGAACACGAAGCAGATTGGAGAAAACAAAAGCTCGAACATTACCGTGAGCTTCTTGAGGCCATATCAGGGATAGTTTCGGGTGAAGGCAATGCCGAAAGTCAACGAAGATATGCGAGGGCCACCAATGTTATTGGACTCGTCGCATCCCAAGAGGTCATTGTCGCCGTCGACCGGATGCGACAAGCCTCTCGGAGGCATAGTAACTGGACGCTCGAAGAACATGATGCCGCGCTGGCAGCGATGCTCCTTGCCATTCGCCGTGACTTGGGCATCCGCCCAAAAGATGATCCGCTGACATTCAAATACAATCTTTGGGCGTCTGGAGCGCCAACTTCAGAATCGCTGACTTGAGTTTCAATATATTACGGCGGACTTTTTCACGCCCCACTTTGCGCCGCCATCGCCGTCGACAGCGTGGCCATCAGCATGTCGTTGTTGACGGGCTTGACCAGATGGCCGTCGAAGCCGGCTTCTTCGGATTGGCGGCGGTCTTCGTCTTTGCCCCAGCCGGTCAGGGCGATGATTGTCATCTGCTTACCCCAGGGGCTTTGACGGATTGTCCGGCAGGCTTCGTAGCCGTTCATCGTTGGCAGGCCGATGTCCAGCAGGATGACGTTGGGGCGATAGGTTTCGGCAGCACGGCAGGCTTCGCCTCCGTCGTGTGCCATGATCGCTTCGTGACCGTGGATGCTCATTAACATTTGCAGCGTGATGGCGGCGTCGCGGTTGTCGTCGACGACCAGAACTTTCAGATGAGACATTTCTGCGGGAACGATCGGGTTTAATGTCAACATGCTCGCGTCACTGACAGCGGCAATCGGCAGTTTGACGATGAACCGGCTGCCACGATTAGGGCCGTCACTGTGAGCCTTGATCGTGCCGCCGTGCATTTCGACCAGTCGTCGCGCCAGCGACAGGCCGATCCCCAGTCCGCCGCGTGAACGTCCGATCGGCAGCAATTGTGTGAACATCTCGAAGACGCGTTCGAGGTTCTCGGGTGGAATCCCCAGCCCGTCGTCCTGCACGGTGATCTCGGCCTGCGCTCCCTGTCGAGTCGCGGTCACGACGATCTCACTATTCGGCGAGCTGAATTTGCAGGCATTGTTGAGCAGGTTGCTGAAGACTTGTGCCAGACGAACTGCGTCCGCTTCCAGTTTGATTGGTTCCTTGGGCAGGTTCAGCTTAATCGTCTGGTGTTCGCGATCCGCCCATGGTTGCGATGTTTCGATCGCCTGGTTGATGACATGGGCGAGGTCGACGCGTTGCTTGCGCAGTTCCAGTTTGTCGTGACTGATGCGACCGACATCCAGCAGGTCATCGACCAGTCGCACCAAGTGCGTGACTTGTCGATCCATGGCGTTGAGCACGCCACCTTGAACCTCGGAATTGCCGTCCGATCGCTTAAAGATCTCCAGGCCGTTGCGAAGTGGGGCGAGCGGGTTCCTGAGTTCGTGCGCCAACACCGCCAGAAATTCGTCCTTGCGGCGATCGGCCAGCTTCAATGATGCCTCGGCTTCTTGAAGCGAGCTGTACGCCAGGGCGTTCTGCACCGCGATCGCCGCCGCTTGTGAGACCGCCAGCAACAGTTCCTGATCAGACGAAGTGAACCCGGATCCGTCTCGCTTGTTGTGAATTTCGAAGAACCCGATCACTTCATCCTGAGCAGTCATGATCGGTGTCGAAATCGCGGACCAGACCCCGAACTGCTGGCACAGTTCCTGAATGATTTGCGGGTCTGCTTTCGCGTCGTTCGTCAGATAGGGGATCTTATGAACGATCAACCACCCGGGCAGCCCGTGCATGGGAGGCCAGCAGTATTCCAGCGGCAAAACCTCCCCTTTGCGGAAATACTTGCTGCAGACCATTCCCTTCGGAGTGAGCAACCCGGAGACCCCCGCCTCGGCCCCAACCAGACTGATTGCCTCTTGCGCCAGAATGTCCAGCAGACCGTCGATGCTGAGCGTCGAGTTCAACTGCTTGCTGATGCGCAGCAGCGAACTAACCGTCTCTTCGGCTCGCTTGCGGTCGGTGATATCGATGGCGATGCCACCGACTAATGCCGACTCGTGGCTGCTATTGGCAATGGGGAATTTGCTGACTATAGAATGATGGATCGTGCCGTCTTCGTGCTTCAACGTTTCGACGATCTGCACACCCTTGGTGCTTGTCAGGGCTTCGGAATCGTTCTGTCGAAACTGTGTGGCGACTTCCAACGGGAAGAGATCCAGATCCGTCTTTCCCTGCAGCAGTTCACGCCGCACGCCGAAGACTCGTTCGGCCGCCTCGTTGACGTAGAGGTAGCGTCCCTGCACATCTTTAATCCAGGCCAAGCCGGGTAGCCGTTCCATGAATCGCGAAAAGCGATCTTCACTTCGCTGGAGGGATTCTTCGCGAACCATCACTGTCGAGACACCCCACCACAGCACCGCGCACAGCGTGATGATCAGCGACAGCACCAATAGGGCAATCGCCATGGCGGGATCGTAGTAGCCGTTGCGATGACCTCGAACGCACATCAATCCCAGAAAGAGAGGCAGGATGATCACGATCGGTAAGCCGCGTCGGGCCAGTGCGCCGGCAGCGGTATCGGCGAGCAGAGTTCGCACGGGAGGTAACTGTGGTGCGGTCGAAACCAAACCAATTCCCACAGCGAGCAGGATCGTTCCGGTTTGCAGCGCGATCGCAGTAAACCGCGGCCACGCGTACAGGATGTCGGCTCCAAACAAGTAGCCCACCAGTGACAGCCCGGCAATGGCGGAGATCATCATGCCGATCACCGGCACGGCCAGCGGGATGATCTTCCGGCGACCCAGCAAGTTCACGGCGATCCCCGCCAGCGTCCATGACGCGGCCGCCGGGATCCCCATTCGTCCCGGAACCACGGTCCCGCGACTCCCCCAGGAACGACCGAACAGCAGCATTCCATCGATGCCGAAATTGAATCCGAAAGCGTGCTCCAGCAGAGTGGCCCCGGCGATCGCAATCACGATGATGCCCAGAACCGACTTGCGGACTCCCGTGACAGCCGGCAGCAGTGCGATGCCGATCAGCACAGCCGCCAGACCGGTGTTCGGCAGCATCGCAATCCCATCGCCGTCCCAATCTGCCAGGCGCGATACATCCAGCGTCCAGCCCAGCACGGTCACGATGCCGCCGATGAGCGCAAAGCATCCGGCAGCCGTCGGGAGCCAGTGCAGAACGCGCCTCATCAAAGTCTTTCCTGGTACGATGCTTTAATGCCATCCGCCAGCGATCTGGCAGCACACAATTGCCCAGCGACACGCCCGAAGCATGCCGCCGCACCGCCTCAGTGTTCGCACTTTCCCTAACCGGTGCAAGCCTGCGAACATTTTCTGGCCAGAAGTCCGCACCGCAGACTGCACGTTGTTTTGGAGGCGGAGCGGGCCTGGACACGGTCAACTCGTCGCGCGAAGCCTATAGTTCAACACGAGGATTCCTAACAACCGTCCGGCGGTGAGATTGTCCACTCGGCAACGAGCAACCAGATGGAACAAACCGACAATACAACGAATGATTCTCATCAGACATGGGTGGTTTATCGCCAGGACGACCACGGCAATCGCTTTGTCGTTGCGTCAGATTTGAGTCGTGAAACCGCGGAACATCTGATCACCCTTTACGAACAGCGAGGCCATAAGCAGCATTACTGGGCCGAAGACACGAAGGGCAAATGATGCGGCTTGGCACGGGCAAGGAATAGTCTCAGGTCAAACACGCTGCGTTTGCACACGGATCACTTCGTTAGCAAATCGTGATTTGAAAGACTCTGTCTGACATGAACCAGCCACTGGCCATCCTGTTGTTCGGAATCGGAATGGTCGCAGTTCTCGCTATTCAGTTTGCTTATTGGGTGAAGATCGAGCCGACGTTGCGCTTTCTGAAGTTGATCGACCAACCGCGGTTCGTTGGATTTTGGAATCCCTTATTCTGGGAATACAAGAACTACTGCGTGAGGGAGAAAGAGCCGCTGAGCTGGTGGTGGACATATTGGGCCGGCATTTGGACTGTGATCGCCGTACAGGTTGGCCTGGCATGCCTCGGCTTACCAATCGTCCCGAAGCTCTGAGGATTTAAGAACCCGGATCATACGACTCTATGGAATCAAGCAAGATGTGCGACGATCTCCGCCAAGACTTGATCGTGTCGCTCGACGGTATCGATATCGATCGCCTGCTGGAGTTCTGGCGATGGCTGATTCCGGTGACAGATCGCCCACTGTTCGCGACGGCAATAGGTGACCTGTTCCTCGCGGCCACCGACAGATCAATCCGTTGGTTGGAAATGGGTGTTGGCGAACTGCGGACCGTAGCTGCCAGCGAGGAAGAGTTTCAAATTGCCGTCACAGAACCAGACAAGAGCAGCTTCTGGTTTGGAGCGGTGCTGATTGATCGACTCCGCGAGGCTGGCAAAGTCCTAAAGACTGCCGAATGCTACAGCTATTGGCAGTTGCCAATCCTTGGTGGAACCTACGAACCTGAAAACTTCAGGATCTATGATGTCACTCATCACTTCCGAGTCTGGGGCCCGATCCACGAGAAATTGCGAGATCTGCCCGACGGCACGACATTCGAATTTGAGTTCGTCGAATGACATTCCTCAAGTACGATGAATGCCTCGGCCCGATATCCATTGAGTTCAACACTCGGTGACGGAGTTGCAGATGCCACCGCCAACGTCGTTTCGTGAGTTACTCGACCGCTACCAGCACGGCGAACGCGACTTCCAAGAGTCCTCTCTCGATGAGGATCCAGACAATGATCTACGTGGCGTCTGTTTCGATGGCGTTGACCTCTCGCGGTCGTACGTCGTAGCGGACTTCCGTGGTGCCTGCCTCCGAGGTGCTCGATTCTGTCACGCCAACGTGAAGACCTGTGACTTTCGTGACGCCGACCTCTCCGGCGCGGATTTCACCGGGGCCGCATTGTGTGCCACGACATTCATTGGGGCCACTTTCGACGCGGCCGATTTTGCTGGCGCCTTCTACCACAGCTACGTCATTCAGCCGGGCGGGTATCCTGATTGGTGAGCATTCGATGCAAGGGGCTTGTTCGTTTCAGGGAGGGAGCAAATGGGTGAATGCTTCAAGGGTTGGCGACGAAAGATCGGCTGCGTCACGCTGGTGATGGCGTGCCTGCTCTTGGGAGTGTGGATTCGAGGCTTCGCGATTGAAGATGTATTTCGCTTGGGAAAGGGACAAGGAATAACGACCCAGGGAAAAGTGCTGCACACATTTTCCACTTCGTCCCGTAACGGATTCGTCTGGATCAAAGAGGCGGCAGCTCAACAGCCAATTGTATGGCGCGCCGGATGGCGATCGCATCCGACAGCGGAAAGCCTTTCGTTTGACCCGGAGAACTACGTTGGTTCCGATTTCCTGGATTGGCGATGGCAGTTCTGCGGATTCGATTTCGGCAGACACCACTCACGGAACGGGGACAGGCTGTCATACTCTCGGATCTCATATTTGTCACTCGTTCTTCCTCTGACACTGCTCTCCGTTTGTTTGATCCTCTCAACGGCACCGAAGCGAGAATCCGACCAGATTCCGAATATTGATTCAAACTGACCCGCTACCCGTTTTTTGTACCAACCGCAATCCGGTTGACCCGGCCGGGAGTAGGGCATAGAGTTGTCCATCATGCCAAATCAGCAATCCAGTGATTTTACGCGCGTAGCCGCTTTGCCAGCCTCAACTTCCGACGAATCAGCAGACAACCAAATGATGCTGATGGCGGGACCCGCAGGTAAGGGGTCCAGTCCGCGCAAGCCGGTGCCGCCTGGTGGCGGGGCCAAACGTCCAGACCGGGGCCAGTCCACGAACCTGTTCTGGTTCCTGATGATTGCGCTGGTTGTGGCGATCATTGCGTTTGGGTTTTCGACCAGTTGGCGTCCCAAAACGATGACGTATAGCGACTTCAAATCGAAAGTCGCGAGCGGTGCGTTGGGGGCTCAAAACGTTTACGAGCTCACGATCGGTCAGAAATACATGACCTTTCAAAACGCGCCCAAGACGAATAGCACCACCAAACCCGCTCCCGAACAATATTCGGTTTCGGTCGTCGGGATGCAGGGCCAGAACGAAGCGAAGCTGACCGATCTGCTGGACGAAAACAAGATCAACTGGAAGTGGGAAGAAGGGCAGTCACCGTGGCGTGATATCCTGTTCCTGTCGCTATTTACGTTGCTGTGCGTCGGATTCCTGTTTGTCGCCTTGAGACGCATGGGCGGCCCTGGCTCCGCCATCGCTTTCAGCCGCAGCCGCGGCAAATTGTACGCTCAGGAAGAACTTGGGATCACGTTCAACGATGTGGCCGGGATCGACGAAGCAGTCGAAGAGCTGCGTGAGATCGTCGAGTTCCTGCGCAATCCTTCGAAGTACCAGGCGCTGGGGGGACGTATTCCACGCGGGTGCCTGCTGGTCGGTCCCCCTGGAACGGGAAAAACATTGCTCGCCAAGGCTGTGGCTGGTGAAGCGGGCGTGCCGTTCTTCGGACTGTCAGGCTCTGACTTTGTCGAGTTATTCGTCGGGGTTGGGGCGGCTCGCGTTCGCGATATGTTCCAACAAGCGGGACAACGCTCGCCCGCGATCATTTTCATCGACGAACTGGACGCAATCGGCAAGGTTCGTAGCCACGGTTCGCCCGGTGGCGGTGAAGAACGCGATCAGACATTGAACGCCTTGCTGGTTGAAATGGACGGCTTCAGTTCCGATCAAAGCGTGATCGTGCTGGGAGCGACCAACCGACCCGAGACGCTGGACCCCGCCCTGATGCGACCCGGTCGCTTTGACCGTCACATCCTGGTCGACCGACCTGACATCAAGGGACGCGAGGCGATTCTGAAGGTGCATGCCGCCAAAGTGAAGATG
The DNA here is from genome assembly GCA_903840265.1 of uncultured Schlesneria sp. Taxonomy (GTDB): domain Bacteria; phylum Planctomycetota; class Planctomycetia; order Planctomycetales; family Planctomycetaceae; genus Schlesneria. The sequence goes on from CAIMFH010000030.1 coordinate 22,346, forward strand.
GACGACAGCGTCAATCTGAAGCATATCTCGAAGCTGACCGCGGGCTTTGTCGGAGCGGACCTCGCCAATCTGGTCAACGAAGCGGCGCTGCTGGCCGCACGAAATAACAAGACAGCGGTGACTCGCACCGAATTTGAAGAGGGTTTTGAACGCGTCGTCGCCGGACTGGAAAAGACCGCTCGCGTAATGCCCGAAGAGGTCAAGCAGCGAGTCGCCTGGCACGAAGTGGGGCATACGCTGGTGGCGTGCTCACTGCCGCACGTCGATCCGGTTCATAAGGTCTCGATTATTCCTCGCGGACTGGGTGCGCTCGGCTATACCCTGCAACGTCCCGAAGACGATCGACAACTGGTCACAAAGACCGAATTGTTCAACCGCATCTGCGTGCTGCTCGGGGGCATCGCGGCGGAAGACGTGGTCTATCAGGAAAGTTCGACGGGTGCGTCGAATGACCTGCAGCGTGCGACCGATATGGCTCGTCGCATGATCACTGAGTTCGGGATGAGCCCCAAGCTGGGTCGAGTCCACTACAGCGAATCTCGCAGCAGTCCATTCCTGGCTGGTGCGGGAGCGTCGTCTGGTTACTCACACAGCGAAGAGACGATTCGCGAGATCGATCTGGAAGTCCGTCGAATCATCGATGCGGCGTATGACGTTGCGAACGACATTCTGTCGACTCGACGCCCCGTCATGGAGCATCTGACGCGTGAACTGATGGAACGCGAAACGATTGACGCCCCGATGATTCAAGCGATTCTCGACCAATACAAAACGGGTTTGCAGATCAAGCCCGGTACGTATGTCGAAACGATCGCACCACCCGGACCGACGAGTGAATATCGCCCAGACCCGGGCATGCACGGTGAGAGTGCTCAAAGCGGTTGAACGGGCGTCGCTTGACGGACGCCCGAATTCACCGGATTGACAGCTATTGTGGCTGAACGAAGCTGGGATCCATGTAGAACAGTCCCCAGGCGTGTCCGTCCAGATCCATGTAGCCGTGGCTGTACATGAATCCAAGGTCTTCCGCATCTTCGACGGTTCTGCCTCCCGCGGCCACGGCTTTGGCAACCAACTCATCGACCTGAGCTCGGTTTTCACACGACAGCGTGATCAGCACTTCGTTGCTTTTGGTGGTATCGCAAATCGCGTTCGGAGCGAAATTCTTGAACTTGTCATGAGTCAGCAGCATCGCGTAGATGTGTTCGCTGATTATCATGCAGGTGGAGGTTTCGTCCGTGAACTGCTTGTTGAAGGTGTAGCCGAGGCTCGTGAAGAACGTGACGGACTTGTTGAGGTCGGCAACAGGCAGGTTTAAGAAAATCTTGGTCGTCATTATTCATCTTTCAGATGGTTGAAGTGTCGGCCGGAGCTCTTTACGAGATTGACTATTGCTGCTGGACAAAACTGGGGTCCATGTACATCAATTCCCAGATGTGTCCGTCGAGGTCCTGGTAGCCGTGTCCGTACATGAATCCGTGATCTTGCGGATCTTTGTAGGTCTTGCCACCCGCCGCCACAGCCTTGCGAACAAGGTCATCCACCTGGGCTCGGTTTTCACAAGAGAGACAGACCAACACCTCGGTGCTTTTGGTCGCGTCGCAAATCGGGTTTGGAGTAAATTCTTTGAACTTGGGATAGGTCAACAACATCGCATAGATGTCTTCGCTGATCACCATGCAGGTGGCGGTCTCATCGGTGAACTGCAGGTTGAACGTGTAGCCAAGGCTCTTGAAAAAGGTCACGGATTTGTCGAGATCTTTTACGGGCAGGTTCACAAAAATCTTGGTCGTCATGGTTTGGCTTTCTGATGTTTGAAGTGTCGAAGAACAGTGGACTACTTTCGCCACGGCAATAGTGCTCGTAGTCGGGTGTCGCGAAGAACGAGACCTCCCCAAAGCATCGCACCGAAGATCACGGGGAAGACGATTTCAAACGCGCCGTTTCCGACGCGAACGTGAGTTGCCACCGCACCACCCAGGTACCCGGTCAACAGGATGGCTCCCAAGACCGCCGTCTGCGGGACGATATACAGCAGGGTGCAGATCAATAGCGTGATCCCCAGCGGTACGATCACGTGTTCCGGATAGCCCAAGTTGGTGGTCGCTTCGACGACGAACGATGGCTTGGGGATTTTCATCGCCCCGTCGAGCAGCAGGAACATCGCAGGCAGAGCACTCAGGACTCGACCGGTCCACAGTTGCATCGTCGTCGGGCGGCCAGAGAGTTCGATTGATGTGGACATGGATCCTCCTGAGACATTTCACCCATAATGCGGGCGCAGTTTCGTTGCGGCATCAGCAGTGCTGCGCCTTGGGACTCATATGGACTGATGGGTTTGGGATGCGCTTATGATGCGTACGGCAGATTGGGCAGTTCGAGGATCGGCCGGATTTCGATCGTCCCCTTCTTGGCCGCGGGCAGTCGATCGGCGATGCTGATGGCATCATCCAGATCGGTCGCTTCGACCAGGAAGTAGCCGCCGAGTTGTTCGTGCGTCTCTGCAAACGGACCATCGCTGATCAGGCGCTTGCCGTCGCGAATTCGCAGCGTGGTCGCCACCGAGATCGGTTGCAGCGGCGACGCTGCCAGGAACTTGCCGGCCGCCATCAGCTCGTGAGAAACCTGAGTCGATTCTTCGAAGCAGGCTTCCCGTTCGGATTCGGTCCACGAGTTCTCGTTCGAGTAAATGAGCAGCATGTACTTCATCGTGGTTCTCCGATCAATCGGGGTGACAGGCTGAAATTGTCTTGAGTCGTCAGTTCAACCGGGTGAAGTTCGAAGACTCCATCCCAGAGTAAAGGATGCTTGGACAGGAGTGCAATCGCATGATTCAGATCGAAGGCTTCCAGAATCACGATGCGCATCAACTGTTCATTTCCTTCCGTCAGGGGACCGTCCTGCACGCTGGGCTGGCCATGATGATTGCGAATCGTGATCGCGTTTCGAACAGTCGGGACACAGGCAGTCCCCTGCAGATATCCAAACAGCCGCAACTCGTCATCGTAGGCCTGGCATCGCTCTAGAAATTCGGTTCGCTGAAGGCAGGACATCTGCCTCCAGCGCACTTTGTCTCGATACTGAAGTCCCATGAATTGCATGGCGTTTCCCAACGAATGTCAGCTATTTCTGACAATTAGTCGTTCAGAAAACGCGAGAATCGACAGTCGTGTGGAAAAAGTCTGGAAATCTGATTTCGGCACGGAATGAAGAGAGGAGTAGACCACGAATTGGATCAATTCGCACGAATGAAGAAGAGTTCGGAATAGGAAAGGGCGGCCGCGATTGGGGTCAAAGTCCGCGCGCTGACGCAATACGGCTCTCCTGAATCGTTCGGCTGCAATTCGAGTATGGGAGGCTGGAATTCCTGCAGAATCGATGCGACATTTGTTCGCGTTGGATATTTGGATATAACGCCCTCACGCCAAATACCGGTCTAGTTGATCTTCGACGGAGTCTGCTATGCGAGGTGTTCTCTGTGCAGCGTTGATGACATGGTTCTCTGTGGCGTCGGCGGCCGATCCGTATGTCTCCAAGGGATTTGTTCCGCTGCCGGCCGATGTGGAAATCGGTCCGATGTCGGCTGTGGCCGTTGATGGAGCGGATCGTCTCTATGTGCTGCATCGGGGTGAGCCTCCGTTGCTGGTGCTGGATGGGCAGCATCACCTGCTGGCGGGGTGGGGCAAGGGGGAGTTTAAGACAGTCCATGGCCTGCGAGTCGATTCGCACGGCAACGTTTGGGTGACGGACAACGCGTTGCATCTGGCTCGACGTTATTCCCGCGAGGGGAAAGTGACACTGACACTCGGCAAAGAGGGGAAGCCCGGAGCGGGTGCCGAGGGATTGCGATCGCCCGATGATCTGGTGATCGACTCCAAAGGCTTCATCTATGTGGCCGACGCGGGCAACAAGCGGATTGCGAAGTTCGATGCGGACGGCAAGTACGTCGCCGAGTGGGGTGGCGGTGGCAAAGAGCCAGGTCAGTTTGCGACGGCTCACGGGTTAGCGATTGATACTCGCGATCGAATCTATGTCGCGGATCGTGGCAACAAGCGAGTTCAAGTCTTTACGACGGACGGAAAGTTCGTCGCCGCCTGGACCGAAGCTGGCAATCCGTTTGGCCTGCTGGTCACACCCGATGGATTGATCGTTGCTGATGGGGATGCTCACCGGCTGACACTACTGGACTTCGATGGCAAGTCGCTGGGAAGCTGGGGTACACCCGACACGCTCAAGCTGCCGCATCTGATGGCCCTGGGAACAGACGGCACGCTGTATGTCACGGAAGTCGATGGCAAGCGAGTTCAGATGTTTCAGCGGGCGAAGTGAGATTGGGGCGTCGGCTCTCAATGTAAACAGCACACTCCGTGTGCTGAATGCGGCACACGGAGTGTGCCTTCTACTTTGAAGAGGCGATCTCAAAGAACGACGGCAGCCCAAACGACGGCGCGTCGTTGGGCTGTACACGTCTCCCCTGGGATCAGTCGGTTAAAATACGTCGAGGACGTAGTGATGACCCATGTGATACGGCTTCTTCGTCGGATAGAAGTTGTACCAGTTCTTGTTGTAGACCGGGATCTGGCGTTCTTGTGGGTAACGGTTGTACAAGCTGTTGTACTCGCGTGGCGCCTGGTAGTTGTGTGGGTAGTAAACGTAAGGGTAGTAGTTAAACCGACCCCAATCGGATGGCTGGCCTTCACCGGCAGCTTGTGCCGATTGCCCGCCCGCCAGAACCGCCGCTCCCACCAGCAGCATCGCCAATAACGCTCGACGCATAGTCTTCTCCTAACAAGTCTGCCAACGGATGCGGTCAATCCGCCAAAGTTTTGGCGGGCTCAATGAATGACGTGACAAATTCATGCGACTGCCAACAATCACAGAATCGAGATATACATCGACCAGCCGATCATCGTTACGATAGGAAACTTCGCGAGAATCGTTGCGATCGTTAGAGTCGATCATGAGCAACGAGTAGAAGCAGGCATTTTGCAGGGAGGCATTGATGAGACGGCATCTGTTGAATCCAGCACGGTTGGCCAGGCTGGCCGTTCGACACATCGCGTGCGGGCTGGCGCTGCTGGTCTGGGTGGGAGTCGCCGTCGGTCAAGAAGCGGCCTCGACCGATCCGGTGACTTTTGAGCCGGCAATCAAGCCAGAACAAATGAAGACGCACATCGAATTTCTGGCCAGTCCCGAGATGGCGGGTCGGTCGGGGGCGACTAAAAAAGAGGCCCGGCGATACATCATCGACCAGTGGAAAAAAGCAGGACTGCAGCCGCTGTTCACGTCGACCACAAGCAAGGACGGCAAGGAGATCGAGAAAGTTGGCGTGTTTGAACAGGCGATTCCTGGCAACGCTGACGACAACGGCAGGGTCCCGATCGTCGGTTACAACATTGGTGCCTGGCTGCCAGGGAGCGACCCCAAGCTGGCTCATGAGATCGTGATCGTAAGTGCTCACTACGATCACCTGGGAGTGCGAGACGGCCAGATCTTCGCCGGAGCCGACGACAATGCGTCGGGGGTGGCGATGCTGATTGAGACCGCTCGACTGACAGCCGCAGATACGGTTCGCCCCAAGCGAAGCATCGCTTTTGTCGGCTTCGATCTGGAAGAACATCTGCTGTGGGGATCGCGGTGGTTTGCCGCCCATCCGCCTTGGCCGATTGAACGTGTGAAACTGTTTATCACCGCGGACATGATTGGCCGATCGCTGGGGAGTCTGCCGCTTCCCGTTGTGTTCGTGATGGGGAGCGAACGAGCCGTCGAACTGCGTGAGGTTCTGGATCAGGTCGGGACACCTAAGGGCTTGGAAATCTGTCGTTTCGGAACGGATGTGGTCGGGACTAGAAGTGACTATGGTCCCTTCCGCGATCGTGAGATCCCGTTCCTGTTCTTCTCGACGGGCGAACATCCCGATTATCACACACCACGTGATACGCCGGACAAGATCGAATACGACAAGGCCGCTCGCGTGGCCAGCGTGATCTTGAAGGTGTCGCGCACAGTCGCCGACGCACCCCAACCGCCTGTTTGGAGTGCTGCGGATCAGCTCGGATTGGAAGAACCGAAGGCGTTGCTCAAGATCACCAACCTGCTGTTGGAATCTGACAAACAGAAGCCGCTAACGACGACTCAACGATTCTTGGTAAGTAATGTTCGCGTCAAAGCGAAGAAGGTCATCGAAGCGAATCAGATGACAGCGGATGATCGCGCGTGGCTAGTGCGGATGTCGCAGGCCCTGCTGGCGGCGGTGTTCTGATGAGTCGACGTCGGGTGCTACAGCGTGATGTTCATTTCGCGCTGTTTCACTCGTGCGACGGCAGCTTCGTCGATGGTGACGCCGAGACCTGGCCCGGTGAGCTTCGGAGCCCAGCCGCCGTACCCGAAGGTAATGTCTTCTGTCGTCAGACGCTCGCGGACGAGGAACCGATCGAAGCTTCCTTCCAGATAGCGGATGCCCGCTACAGAAGTCGCGAAATGGCGGCCGGCGGCGGAGAGGATGCCTGTCTCGCCGACCTGGCAGCCGAGCTGATAGCCCAAGCCAGCCTGATGTGCGACTGCTGCCAGACGAAGTGAGTTCAAGAAGCCGCCGCACTTGGAGAGGCGGATGTTGAACAGGTCGCACGTTCCGCGTTCGATCGCTCGACGCGCATCGACCATACTGCAGAGCGACTCGTCCAGCATCAGCGGCACACCGACGCGACCTCGTAGCGCCGCCAGTCCATCGACCTGTTCATGCGGGACTGGTTGCTCAACGGAAGTGATACCATAAGGGGCCAATGCCGCCAGCTTGGCTTCCAGGTTCGCGCAGGTCCAAGCTTCGTTGGCATCGAGTCGCAGATCGAAGCGACGCCCGAGCATGAACCGCAGCCGCTGCAGCATGGCTCGGTCATCAACCCCTTCGACACCGGTCTTCACCTTGGCGGCTCGCAGACGAAACACCTGCAAGATGAACGCGCGAAACACCTGAGCCGTTAGGCTCATCGCGGTGAAGACCATGCTGTAGCGGACGCGTTCGTGCTGAGCTCTGATCGGAGCGGTTTCTGCCAGCAACGGTGTGACCGACGACAGAGGCTGCTGCAAGGACCGGCAGACAGCATCGAGAACACTCAGTTCAAGTGCGCAGCGAACAGAGTTGCCAAAGCAATCGCGGTCGTCGACGTTCGGACGCGTCAGTTGGAAGCGATCCAACATGACGATGGCTTCGGGAAGATCATCGAAAGTGGCGGCCAGCTGCTTCGAGAAATCGGTCGCTTGCAGCAACGTCCAGGCGTCGTCGATCGATTCGCCCGTGACGTATTCGCGCGGCAGACCTTCACCCCAGCCGAGCGCGCCATTGTCCAGTCGGCAACGGACGACGAGCGACTCCGTGTCCGACCGCGAATGCGACGCGTGGCGAACGGGCTTTCGCAATGGAATGCGGACGTGATAAATGACGAACTCAGTGATGCGCATCGGTAAATTGTATCCGGAGAGGCAAAACTGCCCAACAAACCGGGCCACATAAAGAAAGTCCCACGCAAAGAAAAGTGTTTGGCCATCCTAAGTTGGCTCTGCCGGTGCTGACAGACCCGCCAAAAACTGGTACACCTAAAGGCTATTCGCCCAGTCAGGATGACAGAAAACAGTGGAGACGATTGATGGGTGTGCCCATTTCCCAAGCATGGACAGTGGCCAGTTACGTTCTTGGTAAGCGGTTTCGCGGAGTGAAACGCTACCCGCTGGTGCTGATGCTGGAGCCATTGTTCCGCTGCAATCTGGCTTGTGCTGGCTGCGGCAAGATTCAATACCCGGCTGAAATCCTCAAGCGACATCTGACTCCCGAGCAGTGCTTTAAGGCGGTCGACGAGTGCGGCGCGCCGATGGTCTCGATCCCCGGCGGCGAACCATTGCTGCATCCGGAAATCGATCAGATCGTCGAAGGCCTGGTCGCTCGTAAGAAATATATTTACCTCTGCACGAACGCGATCCTGCTGGAAAAGCATATCGATCGGTTCAAGCCGTCCAAGTACCTGACGTTCTCGATTCATCTGGATGGACCACGCGAAGAGCATGACTTTGCGGTCTGTCGCGAAGGTGTCTACGACGTAGCCATTAGTGCGATCAAAGTGGCCGTGGCGAAGGGGTTCCGCGTCACGACCAATACGACGGTCTACAACAACGCCGATCCCGATTCGATGCGAGAAATGTTCGACACCATGATGGGAATGGGTGTCGAAGGGATGATGATTTCGCCAGGTTATCAATACGAGAAAGCCCCCAGCCAGGAACTGTTCCTGCGTCGCGCCCAGACCGTGAGCCTGTTCCAGCGAATCCTGGGGAACGCGAAGAAGAAGTGGAAGTTCAACCTGTCTCCGCTGTTCCTCGAATTCTTGAAAGGGAAGTGGGATCTGGAATGCACCCCGTGGGGGATGCCCGCCTACAACTTGTTCGGCTGGCAGCGGCCCTGCTACCTGCTGAACGAAGGCTACTGCGAAACGTTCCAGGAACTGCTCGATACGACCGACTGGTCAAAGTACGGTCGGGCCAGTGGCAATGCCAAGTGTGCTGACTGCATGGTGCACTGCGGTTACGAAGCGACCGCCGTGGCCGACACATTTGGCTCCTTCAAGGCGTTCGCTCGCGTGGCCAAGCTGACCGTGTTCGGCCCCGGTAAGGATCCGATGCCGCCGATCGAGCCGCCGTCATCCGAGACGAACGGCGATGGAAACAGTGCCGACGAGCAAGTCCGCAACATCCGACTGCCAGTGCTGACGAGTTAATTTGCTCAGTGAAATCATGAGCTGGGGGGTGCCACGGTGTCGGAGTCCTCGACGTCGCCGTGTCTTCCTCTTCATCAGCACGGCCACCCCGCAGACGGTGAGTCCGTGGCACCCAAACCAAATGCAAACACGACCATCATCGCACACGACTATTTAGTGTGATCGTTCACGCAGACTGGAGACCGATCGCATGCCAAACGTTCATGAGATCTGCCGCTACCTGCACGACGTCGCTCCTTTGTCACTGGCTGAAGATTGGGACAATGTCGGGCTGCTGCTGGGTGACGAAGCGACTGATGTTGTCCGTGTGCTCACCTGCTTGACGCTGACGCCGGATGTGGCCGAAGAAGCGGTGCTGGTCGGGGCACGGTTGATCGTCACGCATCATCCGGTGCTCTTCAAACCAGTGAAGCGTCTGGTCGCCTCTAACAGCGAAGCCCGCATGCTGCTGAAGCTGATGCGGCACGGCATTGCGGTCTACAGTCCGCATACGGCTTACGACAACTCGGCAACGGGGATCAATCAACAACTGGCCGAGCTGCTGGAGTTGGAAGAGATCAACCCTTTAAGGCATTATTCGCCTGTCGAGCAGTTCAAGCTGGTGACATTCGTGCCTGATGAGCATCTGGATTTAGTCCGCCGCGCCGTGTGGGATGCCGGCGCGGGGATCATCGGCAACTATCGGGAATGCAGCTTCAATACTCGCGGATATGGAACGTTCTTCGGCTCCGAAGAAACTCACCCGGCGATTGGCCAGGCGGGGCGACGCGAACAAGTCGAAGAGACCCGAGTCGAGATCTTCTGTCCGGCGGATTGCCTGGACAAGGCGATCGCGCATCTGCGGAAGGTGCATCCGTACGAAGAGGCTGCCATCGATATCGTCACGCTGAAATCACAGCGAGATGGAACGGGGTCAGGTCGATTCGGCAAGCTGCCGCGACCAATGCCCCTGGGGGAATTGAATCACCTGGTCAAAGAGCGATTAAAGCAGCCGCACGTGCAGTTTGTGGGTGAGTCAACTCGTCAGATCGACAAGGTGGGAATCGCCTGCGGAGCTGCAGCCGAATTCTTGCGCGACGCTCATCGAGCCGGATGCCAGGCCTTGCTGACAGGCGAAGCACGCTTTCATGCCTGCCTGGAAGCCCGCGATCTGCAGATGGCCTTGATCCTGCCCGGCCACTACGCGACCGAGCGCCCCGCGATGGAAACTTTGGCAACGCGAATGGCGGCCCGCTTTCCAGGGCTTGTCGCCACGGCCAGCGAGAAAGAACGCGATCCCGTCCGGTATTAACGAATAGGTCCCATTCGTCACATCAGTCCTATTGGCTATTCAGGCGATAGAACCTATGTGACCGATATTTGCTGGATCTGGTCGAGATCCTGCGCCAGATCCAGTCCATGAGCGACGGCCAGGTGATCAGCGAGCTGACTCAAATGCTGAGCACGCAATTGACTGAAGAGAGTTTCCAGTTCGTCGTGCAGGTTTCGTTCACGGACGACTTTGCGGACATCAGACCACGCTCGAAAGATTGGCAGCGTCCGCAACAAGACTTCGTCTCGTGGATCGCCAGTCGACTCATAGAAGTTACTGTTCAGCAATCGCGAGAACTCTGGCGACAACCGGGCCGTTTCCAGCTCGATCTGCTGGCGATATTCTTCAACGATGGCCTGACAGGCGACGCACTTTGAGAGCATTGCGGAACCGATCACGTGCGTAGCAACAATGTCGTCAATATACGTCGGCAAGATGACCAGTCGCTGATGGACGATGTTGCCGAACATGCGAAACATTCGCAGTTCGGTTCGAACAGCTGCGGAGTCAAAAGCCAACAGTGAACCAAGCTGTTCAACATCGCCATTGCGATGCACCAGACCTTTGCTCATCACACGTGTCATCGCCGAATCGGGACGATTTCTTAGTCGCTGCGACGGATGAATGAATAGCTGCGGGAACGCGAGTGTCCTGGCTGCGGGCCCCAAGTCCCCTTGAAGCGAAATATGCATCGTCATCTCTTGCGCGGGTTCGCGACTGATGAGTTGCTGACGCTGCAGTAACAGCGGTGCCAGCAACAGGGCATGAAACGACTTCGCCGGACGGAACGCCGCTTCCAGCGTGCCGCCGAATTCGGGGCGATCGGGGGAAGGGATCCCGAGGGCGGGCAATGCCTCTTTCCATGCCCCAAACAGATTGGGATCGGCATTCGGAATCTGCAGTTCGATACCAATCGGGACGGCGAACTTCGACCACCGCTGCTCGCATTCCGCGAGCCACCGAGTCAGAGGTACAGCATTGACGCCTGCCGCTTCAGCAAGCCAGCAAACCGATTGAGCGCACGGCGAAAGCTTTGAATTGCGAGGAGACGGCTGGAAATCACCGAGGACTCGGCTTCGCGGTGGCAAGGCGCTGAGTTGCTTCGCAGACTGGTACCAGCGAGTCCGCAGTGCTCGATCTGCCGCGATCTTGCGTTCGGGAATCGATTCCAGCACAACTCGAGCATAGTCCAAGACGAACTGATTCCGCGCGTTCGCATCGACAGAGAGCTCGTCTGCCATCGTAGCCGGGTCGGTCAGAAATAGTCGCCGGACATGCCGCGTCGGCGTATGGAAGCAGACCGGGACTGCTTCCGTTTGGTAGCGATTCAGTTCCGCTGGGACCCCCGCACGGGCTATCGCGAACTGCATTCGATCCGTGTCGCGAACCGCCGCCAGGAACAATGCTTCATCAATGGGATCGTGCAGATTCAATGGAACGCCATCACGAAGTACAGCGTCCGCCGCATCGGGAATCAGTTGCCACGACAACGCTCGTACCCGCTCTGCCCACTTGTCCGCCGGGCCGCTCGCAGACATCGCCGACCCCACATACGCCAGCCCCATCGATAGCAGTTCAACGACATCCTCGGTCACGAGTTGTTCGCAATAGCCACATTCACGAATCAGCCATTCGACTGCCGCAGGAGCGGTCGCGTAATTCTCCGCGAGCCAAGTTGCTGTGACGAGAAGGCCGATGCAAGGAGGCGGCGTGCGCTGCGGAAATCCAAACGCGGCGAGCAACGGCAGAACCAACTTCGGGTCGTCCGCCCCGCACAGCATTCGCAAGATTTCGAAGTCGTTGCGACACAGTGGGTCTTCCAGTACGAGCAGCGCATCTTCCGGTGAGCGGCGTGCGATCACTGCCACGGTGGCTCGTCTGAGTTCCAGACGATCATGCTTCAGCAGCGGTAGGACTCGTTGTCGAAGCCTCTCCGTCAGTTCCAGATCGGGATGCCGGAGAGCTCGCAGGACGCTCAAGCAACCTGTTTCCCCAGCATTGAGCCCGCGAAACAGAAGCTGCGTGGCATCATCCACAGGCAATCGCGTCAACCACTCCGCCGCCACTCGCCGCGCGGCGTTGCTCTCGGAAGCGAGCATGGGCAGCACGGTTCGCGTGGTAAGTTGGCGAGCGATCGCCGCCAGCAGCGGTGGTGTGTCACCGTGATGATTCTGAAGTGTCATAGTGACAGAGGAATCTAACGCATTTGATCGCGACGAGTCGTCAAGATTCTGCGAATCAGTTACCGGCATCCGCCACGCCGTTGCGTGGGGCATAGATTTCGTCGCGTTTGATGATCGCCTCGGCTTCCAACAGCAGTTCGTTCGGGACTTCGGTGAAAGCGATGACCGTCAGGTCGGACAGGCCACGCTGTAACAACTGACGCACGGGGCGGCGCAGTGTGGAATCGACGAGCAATGCCGCTTCCACGCCTTTCTGGCCCGCATCACGCAGGACGTTCGCGAGCTTGATGATCAAAGCTTCCAGCGCATCGGGGCTGATTGCCAGCTTCTTGTCCTGCATCGTGCGACGCAGTTCCAGTTCCAACGACGGTTCAAACAGGATGCCGTGGATGCGGCCTTGCTGATCCACGAACGGATCGCAGATCGCTCGAGCGAGATAGATTCGGGCTCGTTCGGCGAGTTCGGCGGGATCCTTCGTCGTGGGTGCGTTGTGAGCCAGGCTCTCCAGAATGCGTGTCAGGTTCGTAATCGGCACGCGTTCTTCCAGCAGTAGCGTCAGCACGCGATGGACCGAGCCCATCGAGAGCATGTTCGGGATGAGTTCGTCGATGACCGCGGCGGACGTTTCCCGAGCCTTGTCGATCAGCTTCGTCAGATCTTCGCGGCTGAGCAATTCTCCGGCGTGTCGTCGCAACACTTCACGCAGGTGGGTCGTGATGACACCGGGGGCATCGACCACAGTGCAACCCGCGAGTTCTGCTTGCGAGCGATCGTTCTCGGCAATCCACTTGGCCGGCAGACCGAATGCGGGATCCTTGGTGTCAACCCCGGCGAAGGGGATGCGATTCCCGGAAGGATCGATCGCCAGGACATGATGCAGCTTCAGAGTGCCGCGTCCGACTTCCTGACCGCCGACCATGATTCGATAATCTTGATCGTTGAGTTGTCCGTTGTCGCGAACTCGAACCAATGGAATCCACAAGCCGCAGCGCTTGGCCAGATCTTTGCGGACCGTGGCAATGCGTTGCAGCAGACCCAGGTCACGCTTGGGATCAACCAGCGGAATCAGTTGGCGACCAATCTCAATGCAGGCTCGATCTGTTTCCAGGAATTCGGCCAGATGTTCTTCCATTGGCGACATCGGAGCAGTCTGCCGTTCGGGCTCGGACTGTTCCTGCTGACCCGCGGCCTTTCCGACTTTCGTCGAGACATACCACAGTGCCACCGACATGACTAAGAACGGAAGCATGGGCATGCCGGGGGTGACCGCCAACAGCCCCAGCAGGCCAGAGCCGATTTGGAGTGGTCGGGTCTTCGTCAGGAACTGACCAGTGATTTCAGCACCCAGCCCCGACGAGTTCGAAGACTTGGTAACCAGGATACCGGCCGAAGTGGCGATGATAAGTGCCGGAATCTGTGAGACCAGGCCGTCACCCACCGACAGGATCGAGTAGGTCTGAATGGCCTGCATGATCGGCATGCCATTCATCAATCCGATGATAATTCCACCCAGCAGGTTGATGCCAGTGATGATGATCCCGGCCACGGCATCGCCGCGTACGAACTTGCTGGCACCGTCCATCGCCCCATGGAACTCGGCTTCTTGCAGCAGATGAGCTCGACGGCGCTTGGCTTCAACATCGTTAATGGCCCCGGCGTTCAGGTCGGCATCGATCGCCATCTGTTTACCGGGCATCGCGTCCAGGACGAATCGCGCGCCAACTTCCGAGATACGTGTCGCCCCCTTGGTGATCACGACGAACTGGATCACAACCAGGATAATGAAGACGACCAGTCCGACGACCAGATTACCGCCGACAACGAAGTTGCCGAACGTTTCCACGATTTTTCCGGCGTCGGCCTGCAGGAGAATCAATCGAGTTGTCGCCACGTTCAGCGACAGCCTGCCCAGGGTCAGCAGCAATAGCGCTGAAGGGAAGACCGACAGTTCCAGCGGCTGCGCGACACTCAATGTGACCAGCAGCAGCAGGATCGTGATGCTGAGGTTTAATGTCAGCAGCACGTCCAGCAGGGCGGTCGGCAGCGGAACGATCAAAACGACCAGCACCGCCATCACGGCTAGTGGAAACACTAGCTCGCCGCGTGGAGCGATTTGCAGTGGTTTTGCAGCCGCCATCGACATGTCGTTCAGATTCCTAATGAGAAACAGCTAAGAACTTGTCTTTTATCAGCTTGCCCTATGCCACATTCCGCAACCGATACACGTAACCCAGCACTTCGCTGACCGCGACATACAGTGTCTGCGGGATTTCCTGTCCGACCTTGACCATCTTGAAAAGAGCTCGAGCGACCGGTTTGCGTTCCACAACAGGAATGCCATGCCGACGAGCTCGGGCCGCGATTTGTAGAGCGAACTGATCACGACCTTTGGCGATGACCACCGGCGCCGAATTCACGCCGCGTTCATAGCGCAGAGCGATCGCCAAGTGAGTCGGGTTGGTGATGATCAGTGTTGCCTTGGGGATCTCTTCCAGCATTCGTCGTTGCGATACGATTTCGCGGGCTCGCTGGCGGCGACGCATCTGGATATTGGGATCCCCTTCATCGTCCTTACGTTCGCGTTTCAGTTCCTCACGCGACATCCGCAGCTTCTGTTCGTTGTTGTACCACTGCCAGCCGTAGTCAATCGCACCGAGCAACAGCAAGACCGAAGACGCCGCGATCAACAGTTCGATGCCGATGCCCCACGCGGTACTCACGGTTTGAGAAAGGACGCCCGTGCTGAGGGCTGCAATCTGTTGACCGCGATCGCTGAGCACCCACCAGGCGGCGACACCGACCAGCGCGACCTTGGCGATGGACAACGCACCTCGCATCAGGCCTTCCGTGGAAAAGATCTTGTGCCAGTTCATAGCCGGATTGAGTTTTTCCCACTTCGGTCCGAGTGATTCCGTATTGAGGTGCAAGCCCGCTTGCGCAAGGTTGGCGATCAGTCCGACAGCGAAAATGGTGGCCATGAAGCCACCGATCAGTTGCAGACCGTGCGTGCCGAGATCTGTGATGAACGCCGGGATATCGCCGACGGACAGTTCGACTCGTGGCGTTCGCAAATGCGACTGAATTTCCTGGCTCAGGCCACTCGCGAGTGCGGCTCCGGTCCACCACAACCCCACGGTTCCGACCAGCAACAGCAAGCCAGTGATCAGCTCGTGACTGTACGCGAACTGGCCTTGCGCCCGCGCGTCATCGCGCCGGCGCTGCGTTGGTTGTTCTGTCTTGTCAAAGCCCTCTTCGGACATGTCTTAGAGCTCATCCGACCCAAGTGTGGCATCCCACGAGCGAATAACCACCTAGTCTAACCCTTGTTTCAACGCGACACCGAAGTGCGACACGCACTAGCGGCCGATTAACAAACTGGAAAAACGTTGGAGAACAACTCCCATCTGCGGAGCGATATCGGGCCACAGCACGCTGGTGGCCACCAGTCCGACCACGATCCGCAACGCGAATCCGACGGACATCAAGTTCAATTGCGGAGCGGCCTTGGCCATGACACCCAGGACCAGCGACGTGATAAATAGGCAACAGGCGATCGGGGCGACCAGCATCAAGCCCCATTCGGTGGTCGACGACATCACCTTCATCTGCAACGCGACAGGCAGTGACAGGATCGCGCCCCCAATTGGCTGGCGAGCGAACGAACCATGCAGCGCCGCCAGGAAGACGTGATGGACGTTTTGCGAGAAGAACAGAATCACCCCCAAAACCTCGAACACTTCACCCATGACGGTGGTCATCTGAGGTCGCGACGGGTCGGTGATCGCCCCCATGGTCAGACCCATTTCCTGGCTGAGGTATTCACCTGCCACGCGAAAGGGGACCAGAAACAAGCCGAAGATGTATCCCAAAGCGCAACCGATCAGTGTTTCGCAACCGATGGCCAAGGCGAATGCCATCCACGGTCGATCGTTCAAACTGGTCGCAACACTTAATGTTCCGGCACCGGATTCGGCGAACCAAAAACAAGTCAGGGCGAGAGCGGTCCCCGCTTTCACGGTGCGTGGAACGAAGCGACCGCCCAGGTAGGGGATCGTCGCGACAAATGCCGACACGCGAGCCAAAATCAGCCCGAATGTCATCACCCATATTTCCAGTAGTGCGTCCATTAGACCGCATCCCAACTCACTGCGGCGACCCGCACTAGTGCCCGATCTGCGCCGCACGCGAGAACATCTGAACCGTAAAGTAAATCGACATCTGCAGCAGCCACGGCATCGTCACGACGAACAACCCGGCCAATGCCAGGATGCGCGGTGCGAAGCTCAGCGTTTGTTCTTGAATATTCGTTACCGCCTGGAAAACGCTGATCGCCAGGCCCACGATCAGACTGATCGCGAGCGCTGGCGTTGTCAGCAGCACCGCGTGATAGAAAAAGTCGCGGCCCAGCGCCACGGCATCCAGTTCGGTCATGATCGTCTCCGCTATCCAAAACTCTGATTGAGCGACAGCGCCACCAGGTGCCATCCATCCGCCAGGACAAACAACAACACTTTGAATGGCGTCGAGACAATCACGGGTGGCATCATCATCATCCCCATCGACATCAGCACCGTGGCCACCACGATGTCGACCAGCAGGAAGGGGACGTAGACGCAAAAGCCCATGAAGAACGCGGTCTTCAATTCACTGATGATGAACGCCGGAATCAGCACGCTGATCGGTGTCTCTTCGGGTGTCGCAATCGGTCCCGACTTGGACATGTGCAGGAACAGGGCCAGGTCATGCTTGCGTGTTTGACGCAGCATGAATGACTTGTGAATCTCCACGCCCCGTCGAAAGGCTTCGACGTTCGTGATTTCTTTGTTCATGTACGGAAGCACCGCCTCGTTGTTCAAGCGAGTCAGCGTTGGCTCCATGATGAAGACCGTCAGGAACAGGGCCAGTCCAATCAGGACGGTGTTCGGTGGGATTTCTTGTGTCGACAGTCCGCGTCGAACGAACGACAACACGATTGTGATTCGCGTGAAGCAAGTCAGGCACGAGAGGGCCGCTGGCAACAAAACCAGGCTACCCAGGAAGATCGACATCTGCAGCGGCGGCGACAGGCTTTGTACGAACCCTGATTCACCGAATCGTTCCGCGATTTGTTCGAAGTTGTTCACAGGGAGCCTCCCTGCAAACTGGATGCGGATCTTAGTCGAGTCTCAAAGCTGGAGGCGGTGATCGCTGGCGGGGCGTCTTCCATAGGTAGCTGCTCGTCCAGCGCTTCGCGGAACGAAGGGGGCAGGGCGATCAGAGATTTCAATCCGGTTGCATCTGTGCCGGCGACCAGTTGAGTATCGCCAACCTTCACCAGATAGAGGACCGCACGACCACCCAGAGTCACGCTGCCTTCAATCTGCAGCGTCTGACCGGCCAAGCTCTTCGTCTGCAGCTTCATCAACCAGGGCTTGCCGAACCACAACGACCCGACGCACAGCACAAGGACGAATGCGGTGCCGAAGCCCAGCCGCATCAGCATGGCGCCGGTGTTGGGAGGTTCTGGCCATTGCGGGGCATAGGTCAAGTCGCCGGCGTCGCTCTTGCTGACGGTGGGAAGCTGAGGCGTCTCTGATGCAGGTTCGGCAGCGCGCACGCTGCCAACGCTGATCAGCATGGCTGCCAGCATCGCCGCGAACATCACTTGGAAACAACTTCTCACCGGACACCGCCTTCCTTGGCTGATGTCAGAGCTGGACACCGATTCAGGAACCTGAACCGGACGTGTCCGTAATCTCTGTAATTCGAATCGCAAACTGATCGTTGACGACGACCACTTCACCGCGCGCCACGCGGACGTTTTGCACGATCAGGTCGACCGGTTCCGAAACCAGTCGGTCCAATGTGACCACCGAACCAACGTCGAGCTTCAGCATGTCCTCGACCGAGAAGTCTGCTCGACCCAGCACCGCTTCAGCATCCAGGCGAACTCCGTAGAGGTGATCGAGCGACTTGCCCGCGGAGATCTTGCCCGGAGTCATGTTCGCGAATGCAGGGGCACGCGCTGCGACTTCTTGGGAAGCCCCCTGTCGATCACGAGCCAGCTCATCTTCGACCTTGGCCAGGACGGCATCCAAAGTTTCCGTCATTTCGATTCCCTCCTCGACACTGTCAAACTTCGATCACGCCGCTTCGGGTGTTTCCGTCGTACGCCGCTGCAGGATTTCTGTCGCAACTTCAAAGGCCTGGCGATTGCCTGTCCGCCCGGCCCAGCCGAGAAATTTCGGTTCGCCTTGAACGGACGCCTGCAGCGGATCGCCGACGCGCTGATCCAGCACGACGACATCGCCGACTCGCACGCTCGCGAGTTGAGGCCCCGTCAATTGAACCGCTCCCAGTCGAACTTCGATCCCGGCTCGCATGTCGCGAACCAGTTGTTCCAATTGTCGGCGACTGGCTTGAGGATCTGTCGACTGATGATTCCGAACAGGCAGACCAAACAGATGGGCCACAAAATCGGCAGACAGCAACCAACTCCAGTGTGATTGGCCAAGCTTCGTCTTCGCGATCGACCGGCAGACGATCATCGATTCTTTCGGGCGGAATCGCTTGGTGCGGCGCAGATTCGATTCGGTCTCGCCCAGTGCCAGGTTGAGCGGGACATCACCCTGCCACGACTCTTTCAGGCTCCGCATGATCATCTCGGCGATCACTTCCGCGACAGAGAGTTCCGCGGCGGTCAGCGATCGTTCGACGGGAATCTTGTGCGGTGGATCACCCAGGATGCAACCGATCAATTCCTGCACCAGCGGATTAGGGAGTGCAACCAGTGACTGCGCGTCGTGCTGACCAAGTTTCAATTGCAAGGCGAGCGACTTGTCGGTCCACTCCGTTGTCAATTGCGTCGGCATCATCGTCGAGGAGCAATCGAACTGCAGTTCAACCGAGACCGCGGCCCCCGCCAACAACTCGACCAACAGCGCGTTCGACCGCTTCAACCATTGAGCCAGGTTGACTCGCAGTTGCGGTGCCAGCGGCGGCGGTTGTGTGAAGTCGTGGCGTGGCAATGTCATTGGACGTGAAATTCTTCAAACAGGATATCCTGAATCCGTTCGCGACCATCCGTGAACAGCAGTGCGTTGAAGTTGTCCTGGATCTCGCGTCGCAATCGATTAACGCCGACCTTCCCGCGAACTTCTTCCAGCGTCTTGTCAGCCAGATGGCTGGTCAGCCAGGTCTGCAGAATCGGCTTTCGCGATTCCAAGGCCGACTTCACGTCCTCTTCGTCGTCCCCTTCGGTCTGAAGAGTCACTTCCAGAGCCAGATAACGAGTCAGCGTCGGGTCATTCAGATTGACGACGATGCGACCAAACGGCAGGAAGGAAGGACCCTCGACAGCCTTCTTTTCACCACCCGCAGCACCGTGGGAATCGCCGCCATGACCAGCAGCCGCATGTCCGCCGTGGTCGTCCTTGGGCTTCTCTTTCTTTTCCTTCTTCTTGTCGTCCTTCTTGTCGTGGCCGGCATCATGACCTGCGGCAGCGGGATCGGCCTTGGCGACTTCGGTCCCGTCGTGACTTTGCCCCTTCATCATCTGGGGAATAGCGACGCCAGCGGCGGCCGACGCCAATCCGACTCCGCCCAGCATGATGATTTTTTTCAGGTCCATGATACGCCTCGATCTCTCAGCCACTTTCCGCTGCAAAAGACGCACGGAAACCAGCCCACGCGGGATGGCCTATCGAATTGATCGGAAGCCACGACGTAAACCTTGAGGGTTTCGGGGACTTTTCCGGTCAGATTGTCTGGGAAATCTGCGCAAGCGATCCGGTGGCGGCCGTTGAACTCCGGCAAAATCTGCCGGTCACTACCGTTTGCGCTTCAAGGCGACTCTAAATCAGTACAGCAAGTCGTTCTGAGGTAAGGATTTGCGATTGCACATCGCGACCTTACAGATGTCGCTCGATAATCACTTCCGAACACCCATGCTTGGCCGTGATCGAAGAAAAGACTGATGCCAGTAAATGGATGTACTTCGGCGTTTTTTCTAAGAGCATGATCTCCACATACAGCTCAGGGGACTGCGTATTGTCGGAGTAAATCACGGTCCTTTCACCGAACGTGTTGATCACTTTCTCAGGATCCAAACAGGGAAGGAGTTGTTCCAGAATTGCGGCAACGGCCTTGGGTTCGATCCGCCTTTCATCCATTCTGGTTATACCTTCCTCCGCGTCTTCCTCGTCACTCGTTACTCGTTACTTTCCTCTCGTCACTTCCTCCCAAGCTCACTCAGCCTTCTTCTCGGGCGTCTCTTGATCCAGCAACTCAAACTCTTCCTCCTTCGGGGGTTCGATGCTGGGGAGCTCGATCTTCTTGTCAGTCAGGGCTTCCAGATAGAACTTGATCAGCGGTCGCAGGTGCGTCGTCGGCGTGCGATCGAGGATGTGTGAGAACGACTGGGTCGCTCCGGCGACATCACCCAGTTCGAGTTGCGCCTGGCCGATCTGGTAGGTCAGCGAGGCATCTTCGCCTCGCCCATTGCTCACGATTTCCCCGGCGGCCGCCAGGTGAGTGAACGGATATTGATCGGGCGACATCCACATCGCGTTGAGCGTCACAAATGGCATCGTGAGCAACGCCGTTTGCGTGTGCGTCGCATTCGATTCCGCGAGCTGTTCACGCCACAGATCAATCGCGCGATTGTAGTCGCCGTTGATCAATAGCGACGTCGCCACCGCATCACGCCAACCGGGTGCTCCTCCGCCTACGGTCGCCTGGTCCAGCGTATCGAGGCCTTCTTGAACTCGACCCACTTCGATCAGCCAAGACCCCAAGGCGTTGCGAGCCAGTGGATTCTGAGCCTTATAGATCGGGTCGTCTTCCAGAGTTCGCACGGCCAGTCGGATGGCTCCGACTTGATAGGCACTGGCCGCGATCTGGAATCGATCAGCCTTCTGCAACCCCTCTTCGACCTGGCCTTCGTATTTGGCGAGCGCGTCTTCCAAAGTGGATTCGATGTTCAGCAGTTGCTCGCGCTGTTTTCGTTCTTCTTCCGACGAATCCATCGTCACCGGACGAATTCGTTTGATCTGTCGAATGGCCTCGAGTGCCAACTCGCCACGCTGAGTCCGTTCGAACAGACCGAGCAATTCATAGTGAGTCAGCAGATCGTTCGGCCGCAGCAACGCGGCTTGCTGCAGCGCACCAACCGTTTCGTAGTATCGAACGGAATTGAACCAGCGAACCCCGGCGGCATTCATCAGACCGGTTTCAACCTGATCAAGAATCAGGTAAGCCATCCCCAGGCAGCGATAGCCTTCGGCCGAGTTCGAATCTTCTCGCAGTCCCGCGTTCGCATTTCGGATCGCGAGCAGCGCGCAGGCGATTCGAAACTGGGGCGAGACACTGCCGTTGGCACTGGCCAATTGCAGATAATGTGTCGCCACTTGGACTCCGGCCGGATACCCAGACCGCCTGACCGAGAAGATCCCGTCCGTGAACGAAGCGGGCTTGCCACATACGCGAATGGTATCGACTGGCAGATCCTTCGAGCGAAAGGCCTGCTTGTCAAAATCGAGCCGATGAGCGGCCACATGCTCACTTTGCGGTGGGCCCTGGCCATCACGATAGTAGACCGCCGTCGACGCCGTCAGCTTGGTCATGGCCCAGTCACCGGATGCCAGCAGATCACCAAACGTGACATAATCGGCTGGCGGAATCGGTCCACTCAACCGCGGCATGGTGTGCGTCACCTGATACTTCTCAAACGTCGCTCGCCACACGTCGGGTTCGCCGCTGCCCGGCAGACTCTTGCGTCCTTTCTGCATTGATCGCCGTGTTCGATCGTGGAGGGCAATCAGATCGTCATCGCCCGAGCCGGTGAAGATCGCGGCGCGAGTGTCGATGAATGACTTCTGCTTCGACCAGAGCACCAGATCGCCCTGGCGAGCCGTGAAGTGAAACGGACGATCATCCAGATTGTCTTTCGCCGCTTCTTGGTAGGAGTCCATCTGCGTCTGCAGATTCTGGCCGAATCCTAATCCGGTCCGACGACCTTCCGGACCTTCAATGCGGCCGCTGATGACTAACCAGGCCAATGCGAAAAAGCTCATCACAGTGACGGCTCGACCACCGCGTGAGAACAGCAGTTCCCGCCAATCGATCGAGTAGATCTGGCCGAACCGCTGTCGGTACCACGACTGAGCATTAATCGTACAGACCATACAGTTCACCAGGCTGGCCGCCGCAAATTCGTGAGTGGCCAGGCAAGCGAGGGCGTTAAACACCACCACCGCGAACACCTGCCCGGGGTGGACTCGTTCGCGATTCAGGAACAGCGAGACCAGTGTCGCCGCAAAGAGCACCAGTGCCGCGATCGTGTCATGATTGATCGACAACCAGAACGCCGACTGAGTGATCGGATAGAAGCCCAGTTCGATTGTTCCTGGCCGCGTGAAGGAATGCTGCAGTGCACGGTAGTCGATGGCGAACAGGCGAATCGGCGACAACCAAGATTGCCACAGGAAGGGGTGAATGATCGTCACGGCCAAACTCGCCAACGCGACTTTCCACCACAAGGCTCGACGCTGCGCAGCCTGGTCGGATCGTCGCAGGCTCTCTCCCAACGCCAGGCAGATCAGCAACAACCAGCCCAGGAAGGCGCGGGTGTCGAGCTGTGACCACAACCAGATCACGCCGACGCAGGACCACAGCAGTCGCGGGTTGGCCGTTTCGTCCGCGCGTTGCACCAACCACAACACCAGACTCAACCCGAGCAGCGTGATCAGTTCGGGTTGCGCGGTGAACTGGGGATAGCAGACCAGCAGCGCCAGCACGGCGCAAATCGAGCCCCACCAGGTTCGGATCCCCGACCGATGCGTGTGTACCAGCAGCCCAAACGCCAGTCCCGCCAGGACTCCTTGCAGAATCGACAGTCCGATGCCCCCCGAGACGGCGTGAATCCCTGCCGCGACTAGATCGAACATCCACGACAAATTGATCCAGGGTCGATCGCTCGCCGTGTACGAAAAGACATCCTTCGACGGAGGCAGGAAACCATGAGCCGCGATGTATTCGCCGCTGCGAATATGAACCAGCGTGCGAGTGTCCGTGACGGCCGCAAAGCCAAACAGCAGCGCCAGCCCGACGACGGCCCAGCGAATCACAAAGTCGCCGCGAATCGCTTCATCTTCGACCAGTTCCGGAGTCAGCGGTTCCCATTCAGGAAGACCTTCATCGGGATTCACCCCTTCCGGTTGCGGCGATGCTAACGAATCTGCAGGAACTGGCGGCGACTTGGAATCCGGCGGAAGATCGCCAGAAGGTCGCTGTTCATCGTCTGCCGGTTCAGGAGGAATCGCCACAATCAGACTCGCAGAAGAGATTTGAAGGTCAAGGAGAGACGAGCGCCATGGTACGAACGGCGATTCGCGACGGTCAACCGGTCCTCGCCAAACAAAAGACACCAGACTATTTGCGGATTGGTAGCCGCAAATCAGTGAGCTAACATAGACATGCGGAATTACGTCACTTCAACGAGTTCCGTTGGATTCAGGAACGTTCCGAGCCATCCGAACTCATTCAAATCTGTCATCTGCGAAATCTGCGGACGCAAAATTCGGATCCGCAGGTAACAGGTTTCACAGGTCACGAACGATTCCAAGTGGGAATCTCCTGTTTGTCCAACTTTCCCGTCGAATTGACCGATAGGGATTGGACCGCGGAAGACTGCATTGTTCGATCTGCCATTTGGCGGCAGAATAAGTCGCACGCCAGCGCTCGCGACGCATCACAGTTCGCTCTGAAGGAAGTGACATCAATGGATGTGATTTACCGCTACGACCCGTTCGCACCCATCTCTGTCCGCCAAATCTCTGACGCCAAATCTGCCATCGATGAACTGATCGGCGGGAATGACCGATTCAAGAATGTCGTGCATCGCATGCAGCAGCAGACGATGGGGGGCGAAGCGGGTGAGCCGATCGTCATTCCGATGAGTCCCATGACATCGGGCCTGCCGCTGTTTCCTGGTGCCATTCCGACGCAGGCTCCGTTTGCTGTCGTCCTGGGATGCTCGGACGCTCGCGTGCCGACCGAAGCGGTCTTCGATCAGTCGTTTAACGATCTGTTCGTGCTGCGCATCGCGGGAAATGTGCTCGGCTCCGAATGCCTGGGATCACTGCACTACGCGCTGCGTAATCTGAAAGACAGCCTGAAGGTGGTCGTCGTACTGGGTCACTCTAAGTGCGGAGCGGTGACCGCCGCGGTGGATACTCACCTTTCTCCTGATGCCTACGTGAACATCGCCTGTACGTATCCCTTACGGTCGCTGGTCGATCAGATCCAACTGGCCGTGCGTGGCGCCTCGCACGCGTTAGAGAAGGCCGCCGGTATCGCGTTGCCGAACAAGACGATGTACCGATCACTGCTGGTCGGGGTGACCGCCTATGTCAACGCGGCCGTATCGGCGTTGGAACTGCAGCGCGAAATGAGTCTGTATGAAGCGGGCGGGCCTGAAGTCGTCTTCGGCGTTTACGACTTTGAATCGCTCCGCGTGCAGAGCAGTCCGGCCTTAACTCCCGAAACGCCACGACTCCGCCCTGCTCCCAAGTCGGCCCAGGAACTGGCAGATTATGCCTTCGAAGTCGTCGAGGCGTTATTGTCGCTGGATGACGACGATCTGGAAGCGAAGTACATGCTGACCATGCGAGCCTGATCTTGGCCGCGTGAACGATTTCTATCCGTTGATTAACGTGGGATGTGCCACTGGTTGTCCGAAGCGGCCAACGCAGTGGCACGACTCTCGTATTTGGAAGCTGATCAGGGCCGCATTCCACGCCGCTATTTCTGCACCAGGGCCGAAGCGAACGTCACCAGATCACTTCGGTCCTGAGCACTTTTCAGCAGCACATCAAAACGACCCGCCTGCTGACACAGTTCAGCGAACGCAGCGGCAAAGTCAGGATCAACACTCACCAGGTATTGCTCAGCGAGCGGCAACGCTTTGTCGAGTTGCTCGGTTCGCGCCAAGAGGTCGACCAGGACGTACGCGATCAAAGCTTTGTCTTGAGCGTCCGGTTCACGATCCAATTGCTGCTGGAAATAGGCCAGAGCGGTGTCGCGGTTCTCACCCAGCAGAAACTTGAAGAACTGACTGTGTGCGGGATAGAAGTCGGTGAACGGAGCTTCACCCGCGTATTGAAACTGCGGAGACAATTGCGACGCATACTCGGTCAGATCCAGCGCCAGCTTCAACTCAGGGCTTCCCGCCACCAGCGAGCGAGCGAACCGAACGGTGGAATGCAGGTGTGAGACATCAATGTGATAGTTGTTGTCGGCGAACAGCCATTCGCGCCCGGCAATCAATTCTCGCAACGTTGTCGCTGGCGGTGCGAACGGCATCCGCTGTTTGACCTCATGCTGAATCGATTGCAGCAGATCGCCATGCAGCGACTTCACCAGGATTGCGGCACACTGCGACCGCTGTTCGGGAGATAGATTCTGAAACTGCTGATCCAGCGACGTGATCGTGCTGCATGTCCCATGCGTTCGCAGCATGATCTGCATCCCTTTCACAGGATGAGCCAGCTTGTAAAACGCCAGGTCGATCAGCTCTTCAGATTCTTCGCTGGTTTCGCGCGGCACTGGCGCCGCGTCGATCACATCGCGAACGGGCTGCGTTTCCCGGATCGCATGAAAGTAGATCCAGGCCTGGCCGAGCTTCTTGTCAGCCAGCAACAACTGACCGACTTCACGAGCTGCCGCCATGTAAGCGACTTCGAACTCATCGCGCTTGCCCGCGGGAATATCGTCGAACGACGTCGGTCGATGCAGCGGCGCACCAAGTTCAAACTTCTTACGAGCACACAACGCGTCGAACAGCTTGTGATAATCCTTCTGCTCGCGTAACAGACCCGCCAGCTTGTCGAAGACAGCCGTCGCTCCCCCAGCCTGAAGTTGATCCTGAAGTTCGGCAAAAGGAGTTTCAGCGGCCATCGAGCTGGTTCCTGAACGCAGTACGGGGTGGAATCTAGGCGAGACCCTAGATTATGCCCGGATTCCTGAGACTTCACATCCCAGCCGCCAATTTCCGCAGATTTCACATTTCTAATGATCGGGCGAGATTCTGCTCTCGGATTGAATGAAGGCGGTGCCACGAACATAGTGAATTTTGGACCTGTCGGGACAATCCCTGATAGGTTTAAGGATAGAAAGTTTTATCAACACAACCCGACAGTCACACTGATGTGTACGACAGTGGAAGAGAACCGAAGGCTGGGTGAAGAGATCGGCCGCAAATCAGCGGCAGCGATGGGGCCGACTACGATCATGATTCCGTTGAAGGGTGTCTCAGCCATAGATCAGACAGGGAAAGCGTTTGATGATCCTGCTGCCCGGCAGGCTCTGTACGAGGGGATTCGAGGGACATGCGACCAATTCGATTTGATTGAACTGCACAATCACATCAATGATGCATCGTTTGCCCAGGCGGCTGCCGCAAAGCTTCTCGCAATGATCGAACTGCAAGGCGCGAGATAACGTACCAAGCTGATTCCAGAGCGTGTCCGTTGGAATGTTGCGTTTACATGGCGGCGACATCGTCATCGCGGCAGTCTCAGACGGCAAGATCTGCCTACTTCTCAAAGTTCACGAGGAACCGCCAGGTCGAAGTCGCGTAGGGGGCTCCCCCCTCGATCATTCCGGATTGAAGATCGTCGCCGCTGCGTTTGACGACACCCTGACGGATCTGAGTCGCATACCAACGTCCCGTCGGCGACATTTCGGCAGCGTCGATGATCGTGGTGTTGATCCAGACATCGTTGTCCGGAAGATAACCACTCGCCGGATGATGTTCCGCGCGAACACACAGGAACCCGCGATTCGGGACCAGCCAGTAACGAAACTTCATCTTTCCCGTTTTGGTATCTGCGACGCTGATCATCACGGTATCGCCAGGACCGAGCACAGGCTTGGACTCGAGGGTTGCATGGACCTCTCCGTTGGGAAGCACCAACTCCGGATAGCCGACTCGGTCTGGAGCAAAGACCTGAATATCGGTGGCTCCGCCAAACGGTGTGAAACGCAGTTTACTCGACTCGGCTTTCCACCATTCCAGACATTCGGCCGGTGACTCGGGGATCGCAACTTTGCCCTCGTGGAGGCTCAGGCACAGGTTCATCAACTGTTCAAGGTCGTTCACCTCGCTTGTATATCCAGTGGTATCGCATTTCACCTTGTACATCTCGTTCACCCACCTCCAGTCTGGTTTTTCCACGAGGGTTCGCAACGCCAGTGCCGAATACCGATCGATGTCGGCACGCTGGTGGGTGGCATAGGATTTCAACACGGACTTCAAATCGTTGTTCGAACGCGTGTCGACAACCCTCGTGTCCTTGGGGACATCCAGAGCCGCCAGATCGGCAGGGCCGAATTCCGGGTAGTCCATTTCCATGACTCGCGACATCGTTTTCCCGTCGTCCGTCCATTCGTCGGCCATGCTGGTGGGAAGCTTTGCTCCCGCGGGAACGTGAAAGATGTGGCGATACTGGGCCGGCGTTCGTCGGAGGTCTTCGTAGGTGAATATAAAGTCGGTCCAGGACCTGTCCCCCTCGCGGCCTTCCTGTCGCGTCTGTGACAGCAATTTCGCTTTGGCCAACTGGGGCTGCTGCAGTTCCTTCTGGCTACTAAACGCGTGCAACACAGCACTCCAACTGGAAAACTCGTCTTCGTCATACGAGTCCGAATCGGAAATGTAAATCGTATGAGTGTGCTGATCGTAGCGCTGCTTTCGCTGATGCTCCAATTCGATGAACAAGGTCGAATCTGGGAAGCGTCCCGCGATAATCTGCTTGTCTGGCGACAACCAGATGTCGAAAACAGGCTGCTTGTCACGTCCCGAATCTCCGGGCATCCACATTCTTAATCGGACCCACGGCTGCTTGCGGACGGCCTTCACGACCTGCGCCCACGAGTCCTTCGGCCAGGCAGAAAACATCGCGACCACGACTAGCACGGCGGTCGCGAGCGACACGCTTCCCACGGCGATCCAACGGCGTCGCGAAACCATGGCCGCATGAAATTGCGCCGGGGGTAATATTGACCTGTCCCTCTCGGGAAACGGAATCGGCGGATTCGGGAATTCGGGAATCGGCTGGTCGAGAATTCCCGAGATGGCTCGATCAAGTCGGTCGTCGAAACTGGTCGAGATTTCGTCGTTCATGATGGCTCCGTGACGGGACTCGCTGTGAATTCGGAGAGGGCGATCTGAAGAGATTGACGGGCACGATGAATCAGAACCCCGACCTCCGTGGTGTCGGTCTCCATCTGCCCGGCAATTTCGGCATACGTCAGTTGTTCAATCGAACGAAGCCAAAACGCCTCTCCCTGCCGACTGGGGAGGTTTGCCAACTCCAATTTCAGGCGATCCATCAACTCACGAAGTTGCATGAGATCGGAGGGATGAACGTGAACGGAAGTTGATTCCAAGTCTTCAAGGTTGCCAACCGGAAGGTTTTTCTCGCGTTTTCGCCGCCTCAAAGCATCAATGGCCCGCCGAGTCCCCAGCCACTTCAGCAGGGCCGGCCAATTGTCGACGGCCTGACAATCGATTCGCCGATAGGCTTCGAAAAAGACCTCCTGATAGCAATCCAGCGCGTCGGCGTGATCGTCCAGGATGCGATAGACCGTGGCCCAAACCATGGGACCATGCACCCGGCAGACCTCATTCCAATCGTGTGATTTCACGCTCGTGAACCCCCAATGACGTCGTTCATAGGTAATGACGCTGGGCGAAACGAGAATATTACGCGACTGCGGAAAAGTTTTCCCGATTAGTGCCGCAGCTTGGCCGCTCTGGGACAAGAATTCGAACGGCGGCAGGATGAATGCGGTTCAGCGAGCTAGTGGCTCGATGTGAAGTCGTCGAACGACGTAAGAGAAATCCGACGATGAGGATTCATCAGGCAAGTGGGCTGGGCAGAAGACTAGCCCCCTACAAGATTTGTTTCCTTGGCTCAAGTTGAGGGGCGATGAAAACGTCCTGATGGGGAATCATGCCCAGCATTGGCGTAGTCACGCCTGCACTGGAATTCGACGTTCAAGCTTGTGGGTTGAATCATCCCCAACATGGTCAACTTCGACCCGCCCGGCGGTTGCTGGCGTTGACTGCTCACCAGACATTCCAGCGTCAGGGCGACTGTTCTTTCCAGAGTCGGATCACCTTGTCATTTCTACCGGATGCCAGCAGGTTCCCTTTTCGGTTGAAGGCCACACAGAACACGGACCCGGCATGATCCGTCAAGACCGCCTGTGGCTGGGCATCTTCGACGTTCAGGATTCGCACAATCTCTTCTTCGTCGCCAACAGCCAGCAGCTTCCCTCCCGGTGCAAATGTCAGACACTGAATAGCGGTCTTAAGACGTGTTGATTGTCAGGGCGTTTGTAATACGTGTTCATCACTCAGTACACTGGCGACGGGTCGAATCGATACTTGTTCGCCGGGATCTCCTCATGCTCCGTAGCCTGACGTCTGCTTTCTTGGTCTGCACGTTTGCCGGTGTCGCGATCGCCGCCGACAAGACTCCTGCGGAACTGGCCATCGCCAAGGCGATCGCGGTTCTCGAAGCGGAGCGCGACAAAGCTGAGGATTCTTTGGAGAGGGCCAAGATCGACAAGGCGGTTCGTGAATTGGAAGTGCTGTTAGACGACCCGGACGCGGACTCCAAGCCGAACGCGGCGAAATCCTCGGCTATCAAATTCGTCGTCAAACCAGCCGTCCTGAAAAAGAAGTTCGGAGGCAAGTCGGTACTCAACCCTAAGACCGGCGAGTTGACACTGACTTATGATTTCTCGCAGAAAGGGCAACTGGCGGATTTCGAGACGAAGTCCGTCAAGGCTGCAATCGCACAAGGGACCGTGCTCATCGATGGCAGCGAAACACTGACGCACATCGCGAAATTCAAAAGCGTGTCGGTCTCGACCAACATGAGTTTCAAGTCGATGCGAGGCTGTGGCATCAGCTCGACTGGCGGAACAAAGTTTTATACCGGTGGACAAAATCCGAACACGATTTATTTGGCGGTCGATGGCAGTGAAGGGGCCGAGACAATTGTTCCGGAAAACAGGCGCACGGGCACTGTCCCAGTCGCATTGACGATCACCCCGAGTGCCGCGAGTGTCCGATTCGCCGAGGATCGACTGGTCGTGAAAATCGGCAAGAATGCAGTGCCTGGCCATGAAGAGGTTCATCAACTCGTATTCGAAGGCGGCGTCGAAGGGGCAGGCTTTTCCAACATCATCATCTCTGGCATCCCCGACCCCGACTGGTTCAAGCAATTCGTCGGTGAATGAAACGAGGGCTGTCCTGGATCACGAACGAAATGGATCCTCTCCTCGTGAGTGCAATTCACGAAGATGGATACAGACATCCAGTGCTACGTGGCCTCCAGTTCTCTGCCTGATCGCTTCGCGTCGCCGACCAGCTCGGCGACGGCGGCGATCTCTGTCGCTTGGCTTTTCGTAACAGCCGATGCGGGTTTTGTAGAATTGGCGACGATAAGAGTGATTGACGGCCTTTCGAAATCGCTGAAGTGCATTCTCCAGCGATTCGCCGTCTCGGACAGTAATCTTTGCTGCCATGAAAGCGTCTTGACGGCTGACGCGGTGCCGACAGGAGTGGGCAATTCTGCCTTCCTGCGAAAAGAAAAGAGTCGAAGCAACCCCTGTAGTTTGTCTCGTCGCAGGATCTACCGCAAGGTCTTGTCCAGAAGACGGTCGCACACGGTCATCCGAACGCCGAATTAGTGCTTGGGTGTGATCAGCATTTCAGGCTTTTCCATGATCAGGTAATGCCCATGGTCGGCAGTGACAATCACGAGTGACTCGTCCCAGTTGCTGTGCTTTTCGACCCAGTCGGTCACTGTCTTCACGGCGCTATCCCCGGCCAGGGTCGCTCCAATGGAATTGTCGATATTGTTGTCGTGGTTTCCCCAGTCGACATCGCCCGCTTCGACCATCAGCCAGAATCCCTTGGGATTCTTGGATAACACTTCGATCGCGGCCGAGGCCATATCGGTGAGCAGCGGGTTCTCCTCCAGATCCGCTGGTTCGTAGACTTCGATCTTCTTTGGACCACCGCGGCCAATAGGGGGATCATACTGCCCATCTGCGGTAGCGAATGGCAGATGGCCGCTGTATTTGCCGTTCCCGTAGAAACCGAGCAACCGCTTGCCCGTTGCGGCTGCTTCTCGAGCAGCATCGGCCAGACGCTGACGACCGTTTACTCCCGCGGTCCGAACAGCTGTCACATACTTGCCGCCGTTCTTCACGTCGACCTTCGCCAGGTCGGCATCAGTCAGATACATGTTTCCCGGAACGAAATTACCGCCAGCCGGGTGGCGGATTGGCTCGGCTTCGGTCGCTTCAACTAAGTCCGTCTTTCTTACGTGGCCGTACCCGCCGCCGATCAGGACATCGAGTCCAGACAATGGCTGATCGGGATGAATAATTGATTTCAAGCCGATCAAATCACGAGTCAGATCCTGATAGTCATCACGCTCGACGTTATGAGCATATGTTGCCGCGGGTGTCGCGTGGCTGATTGGGACGCTGGTAACGGCTCCGACCGAATAGCCTTGCTCCTGAGCCCAATGAGCGATCGTTCGCACCGGCTGGCCAAGCGGATCGATATTCACACCATCGTTAAAGGTCTTGATCCCACAGGTCATGCTGGTCGCAGAACTGGATGAGTCCGTGTACGCATGCAGAAAGCCTTTGTCGGTCGACTTGCCGATCAGATAGAGGCGATCGGTTCCCGGGGTCCACGGATTGGGACCACCATGCTCGGCGTTGTAGCCTCCGAACAGAGTGCCGCCAGGATTCAGCACTGTCTGTGTATCAGGATCCGTTTTCGTCCCGGCGTTGTGAGGACTGGTACACATGAATCCGAACTGTGTCGTGCCACCCGCCTTGTAGTCTTGAAAGTGCAGTCCTGTTCCCCGACCACTGTCGTAGGCGATGGACTGCGTCTTGTAGATCGAAGCGGCACGAGTGGTTTGCCAGTCCATGCCGTCGAAGACGACTAGAAACACATACTTTTTGCCACTCGCGAACCCGGCCATCTGCAGATCATAGATGTTAGTCTGATCAAGATATTCGGCCTGCGGATTGACCGTATTCGGCGGGACTCGGCCGTAGAGCCGTCGCAAGGCCGCTTCACTGCGATAAGGACTGTTGGGACCAGTGAAATTCCTGAGATCCACCGGGGGCAACTTCCCATCCGTGGCATTGCTGCTCAGCGTTCCAAACGTGTAGACGGGGATCAGGCGGTTCGAGTGAGTTCCCCACTGCTTGTAGTTCGTAGGGTCGTAACCCCAATGGCCGAATTCGGATTTGTTGTTTTCGATCGCATTCGTCTGCAAATCGTAGATATGGTCAGCGATGACGATCGATTCGCAGCTAAACAGGCAGAACAGCGCGAGCACAGCAGCTCGTCCGGATGATCTCAAGTCGTTCATCAGCATCTTTCACGAGTATCAAGCAGTGAGCGCACGCAACACCTCGATGGTGCGGTCACTTACTGCTACCCGAATCAGATGTGATGATGCAACTGGAGCGAATGAACTTTTCGCGAACTTGGCCAATGTATGGCTTGTTGAACAACTCTCTGATGGGCTCAGCCACCAAGTTGCCGGCGTAAATCCTCGAACTTGTCCAGCAGGTCGCGAAATTCCGAACGAACCGAATTCAATTCGTCCTTCAGATCGCGAAGCTGACTCTCAAGTGCTGTCACGCGTTCTGATGAGCCGGAATCCGACACCGACCGCGGTTGCTGATACACGGGACTGGCAACGGCTGCACGAGTGACAGGGGCAGCGGCCGGTTCGTCAGGTTCATCCGCCAGCATCGTCATCTGATCATGGTTCTCACCTGTCGCGTACAGGTTGTGATCAACATCGATCCCGCGTCGATCCAGGTTGCCGTTCGACTGGATGATGTCCAGTTCCTGCAATCCCTGCAGAGCGACCCGCAAGGCTTCCTGAGAATCAATCGCCACCATGCGGCTGGCACGAGTGCGAAGTTCGCCCAATTGCTGGCGACCTCGCAGCAACAACTCTGTGATGATCGCGAGCTGCGGCTCGGTCAACTTGGTCTTGTGCCGCATGTAATGTCGGTAACGTTCAGTCCGTCCCGACTCAGTGTGCAGGCAGCCGATAAAGCCAATCTTCTGCAATTGCTGCAACGTGTCGAGCACATCGTCTTCGGTGTAGTTTGAAACAGGATCGCGGTTGTTCTTCTGATTGCATCCGGTCGTGATCGCCTTCAATGTCATCGGATATTGATCAGGGACCGTGAAGGCTTTCTCCAGCAGTACGCCCAGCACACGGCGTTGCTTTCGAGAAAACTCTGTCAGTGGGATCTGTTCAGAAGTAGCTTCAGACACGGGACTCTCCGGAATCAAACGCAAGGATGCAGTCGGCGGGAGAATAAAGAATCGCCACCCCTCTTGCCAAGGCGACGTTGGATCAGGCCCGTTCGAACCTGAACGGGTCCGGCGTCATTTCATAGCCGGGGTGCATGCCGATGTTGATCAGCAGGCCCAGGGCCACGGCAGTCATAAGCAGGCTCGATCCCCCATAGCTCATCAGCGGCAGCGTAATTCCCACGACGGGAAGCAATCCCACCGTCATACCCGTGTTGATCACGGTTTGCGTCGCGAGCAAGGCCACGATGCCCACAGCAACCAGTCGTCCAAACGGTTCACGCGTCGCTCCCGCGATCCTCAATCCTTGAGCGAACAAGATCAGATAGATTGCCAACGTCGCAATGCCCCCGATCAAGCCCCAGCGTTCGGCGATCATGCAGAACACAAAGTCCGTCTGAGCCGCAAACAGGCGATAAGCATCATCGTCGAGTAACCGGCCCGAGGATTCACTCCCCCAGACACCGCCCAGCGAGATCACCAGTTTCGATTGATGCTGATGCCAGCGGTCTCCGTTCGGATTTGGTCCGCCATCGACTTGAGTGAACAACGCCACAATCCGCGACTTCTGTTCGGCATTCATCTTCGTCCAGAACAGCGGACAGAGCGCCATCCCCAACAGCAGCACACAAATCAGATGTCGCGGCCTGGCTCCCGCGGCGAACAACATTGCAAACAGGACTGGTACGAACAACATTGCCGATCCCAAGTCAGGCTCGATCAGGATCAACACCAGGGGAATCCCTGTGATTAGGAACGGAGCGAGCAGGCCCAGCAAGCGTCGGTGGTTCTCGCGATACATCAGGTACTGAGCGAGTGCCATGATGAACGTCAGCTTCACGATCTCAGAGGGCTGAAGGTCAAAAAAGCCCAAGGGGATCCAGCAGCGGGCTCCCCCGCGGCGACTCATGAACAGCACGATGATCAACAGCGGCAATGACAAGCCGAACAGCACATAGCTGACTGGCTTCCAGTATCGATAGGGGACGCACATCGCGGCGATCAGAGCCGGCAATGCCAACAGAACCCAGGTCACCTGCTTGGAAAACAGATCCGGCCCATCATTGAAATAGTCCGCTCGTTGAATCCCCGACAAGCCAAGTGCCACCAGTGCTGCCATGCATAGCACCAGCATCCAGGGAACACGACGAAGAGGGATTCCAGCAATCACGTAACGACCAAAACGCTTTCCTGAGCGGGGCGGCGTCAGCCCCCTGGCTCTTCCATGACAAGTTTGTTTGCACACCCCAAACGGAGGTATAGACAAACTGGTCAAACGCGCGAATCCCGGTTGCGTAACGCACGGCCAATCCGGCGTTTTCTGGCTGGCCTGAACGGTCAACGCGACCCATCAAGTCTGCGTGACTGTATTCCATTCGCTGACGATCTCAGCTAGAAAACTCCAACCATCTTGTGACGCTGTCGATCCATCGTTTTCCGGGTTCCAAGGCGTCTTTTCTTCATCGGGGTCTTCTCTTGGTCTTCCTTCTTCATACAAAGAATTTTTAGCAGCAGTGTTATTAGAGAGCCCCGAAAATTGTGGATTGTCGAATGTGGATAAGTCGCAAATCGCAGTGACGATTCAGGTTTGCGATCACTCTCCACAAACCGCTGTTGTGGATCAGTTGATGACGGCGTCGTGGTAACGTGTGGGGTGTCGACGATGAAGTCGGGCGGTTGTGATCAGTGCTGTTTCCAGGGTGCGTCTGGTTGTCGACAATGCTATTTTTCGCACACAGGTTATGCACAGTCTTCCCGTCGAGACTCCGCGATTCTTTTGCGGAGTCGTTGCACTTGTTGACGCAGCGTCGGTGCTTGCGGCAGCAGTTCTTTCAGGCGACTTAGGCAATGTGACACGGTCGTATGTGTTCGCTTGCCGAAGTAGTCCCCGATCGATTCCAGCGGTCGTCCAGTCAACTCGCGAGCCAAAAACATCGCGCACTGTCGCGGCACGATCAGACCTGTTTGACGCGAACGCGAACGCAGATCTGATGGCTGAATTCCAAACTCACTGGCCACCGCGGCGGCGATCGTATCCAGCGACAGGACTTCGGCTCGCTGATGCTCGGAGAACCATTTTTCGAGAAATGGAATGTCGACTAGTGAAGGTCGCCGCTGAGAGTTCTCCACAAGTTGCGACACGATGATCGACAACTCGCGCGGGGACACGGGCCAGCGATCTGCGAGCCAGTCCATCGTCGGTCCGACCGGTTTGGCGAGCGGCAGTTGCTTCACCTCGGCCAATCGCGACAGGAACGCGACGCGACTCTGACGACCCATCATTGGCAGCGTCGTGCAGAGGCCACCATGACATCGGCTGATCCAGCGTGGTGATAACCCGCGAACTTCACCCGGCAGCTTGCGACTGGTGATCAACACATGCGTGCCGTTGTGGATCAACACGTCGATCAGTTCCAGCAACAGATCGTGAGACGATGTACTCGCTTCCAGAGCGTGCAGATCTTCGCAGACCAGGACCTGCAATCGGACAAACGCCTCGAGTACTTCGGCCAGACCCTGCTGCTGATCGGCGGCTGTCAGCAACTCTTCCAACTCGGCGGCCGTAGCGACAATGGAAACCAACTTGGGGTGCTGGCGGCGGATTTCGCGGATCGTATGTCGAGCCAGAAATGACTTGCCGATCCCTTCGGGTCCGGAAAGATAGGTCAGCGTGCCCAAGGTGGAGGGGCGGCGATTTCCCAGACGAGAGAGTGCGGCGCAAGCAAACGCCTGTTCGGAGAGCGGAACGAAAACTTCCGCCGTCGCGATCAGGGACTGAGTGCGAGCCACCAACGCCTCGAACATCGAGAACCGACCTTCATGAGTCGAGTTCGCAAGTGTCCGTTTGCGGAGGTTTCCTCCTTGAGAGCGATGCCCGCGGCAGCGGGATCGGACCGGCGTTCGATCCTCTGGGACGATCACCGGACAGGCCGGATGATATCCCGATCAGGCTCGTTTGCGAAGCGCCGCTACCACACGCGAGATTCTTTCGGCGGCGATTTCGATTTCCGCTTGGGAATTCAGGAAACTCAGCGAGAATCGGACGGCGGACCGATACAAATCGGCTGAAAGCCCCATCGCGACCAGAATCGCTGCAGGTTCCGACGAACCACTCGCGCAAGTCGTTCCCAGCGAACAGGCAACGCCTTCCAAGTCCAGCGCCACCAGCAGCGCCTCGCCGTCGACTCCGGGAAACGAGATGTTCAGCGTATTCGGTAGCCGAGTGGCCTCCATGGCGTTCACCACGGCCGGCGCACAGCGTTCGAGGAGCAGTTGTTGCAAAAGATCCCGTCGCTGTTGAACTTGCGACGATCGCTCCACGTGTGCGGTTTGCCAAGCTTGCAGCGCGACGGCCATTCCGGCGATGAGCGCGACTGGTTCTGTTCCGGCTCGACGTTCGGCTTCCTGATGGCCTCCTTTGAGAAGTGGTGACAATGTCGCGTTTTCAGCCACCAGTAATCCGCCAACTCCGCGTGGTCCGTGGAACTTGTGAGCTCCAAAACTGAGCGAGGTCGCTTTCAAGCGGCGAAAGTCGACCGAAATCTTTCCGACGGCCTGCACTGCGTCCAAGTGCAGCGGGATCCCGCGGACTCGACATTGTTCTGCCAGCGGGGCGATGTCCTGGATTACTCCCGTTTCGTTGTGAGCCAGAATCACGGCGACCAACCGAGTCTCGGCCGGCAGCTCTTCCGGAATCAGCCGCCCAGCCGAGTCTACGGGCAACTGATGCAACTTCCATCCCTCGCGCGTTAGCGCGCGGCAGGTTTCCAGAACGGATGGATGTTCGCCCGGCGAAATGACAATCGTGCCTGGAGTTCCCTGAGCGAACCCCCGAATGGCCAGATTATTCGCTTCGGTCCCGCCGCTCGTAAAAATCAGTTCGGTCGGCGACGCCCCCAGCCAGGCGGCGATGTTCTCTCGACATTCCTCCAGCACCTGCCGAGCCTTCCGCCCGGCGCGATGCCGACTGCCAGGATTGCCATAACAATCCCGCATCACCCGCGCCACCTCGTCAATCACCTCAGGCAGAGGCGGCGTGGTGGCATTGCTGTCAAGGTAGATCGTAGTCATGAGGACGAAATTGGTTTCAGAAAGGCGAAGCTTTGTGAACTGAATGCTCAGCGCTGAGCAAAATCGACGTCACGTTCGCCCGCTAGGATCCGGGCGAACAGCTTTGGTCGATGGTATCGGTTGAAGGTGTCGGCGTCGTTTACGAAGTCGAGAGTATCCGCGATGCGAAAATGCACGAACTCACGCCCGGAGTCGGAACATTCAAAGTAGCCGCGTGGAGTGATGCAAATCCATTCGTGTGAGGTCCCGACGTGAATGAAACGACAAATCTCAGCCCCTGTTTCCGGGTCCCAGACCAACGTTCGTCCCTGAGACCCCGCGGCGACTAGTTTTTGAGTTCCGATCTCGGCGACAATTTCGATACTTCCGGGCACTCCGAGGAATGTCGCAAGACGTTTACCGCTGGCGACATCCGCCATCAGCACTCGGCCGTCCGGTTCAAACCCCGACGTCGTAAAGACATGTTTGCCGTCACAAGAAAAGAAGTATTCGCCACTTCCCGTTCCACTTCGGACCGTCTTGACCATCTGGCCAGTGGTGGCGTCCCAGACGCAGATCGAGCCTCCCGCAGAAAACAGATTGGTATCAAATACTGCCCCTGCGGCGAAGTTTCCGTCGGGCGATATCCGGGTCGTCATAATGTTTGCGTTTGGTTGAATGGCAAGAGTCTGAATCTGTTTTTGATCGGCAACATTCCAAATCGCGCTCCCATGTGAAAGCTTCGATCCATCTTTTGAAAGCGACACTGTCGTGACAGCCGGGCCAGGTTTCCACCGGCAAATCTCGTCCCCTGTTTCGGCGTCGAGAATGATCACCGTCGTGGCGGGATTCGTTTGTGCTGCCACGCGGCGTCCGTCGCCACTGAGGACATACCATCCGTCCCGACCGTTGTCGATTAGTCGCAACTGGCGTGGAGGCATCAGATCGATCACGGTGTCATGGATCAATAAGCGATTTTCATCATCGCTAATTTCCGGCAACCTTCTCGACTTGAGAATGCCGAGCAGCGGTTCACGTGTCGCAGGATCCAAGATCTGGGTCGCAGTCCCTTCGCGGCTGCAGGCGCGATGGCCCGACTGCCCGATAAAATCGAAGTGCCACGGTCCTTTCGGATTTCCCAATCCACGAATCGTCGTGCCTGTGGCGGTGTCGCGGATCTCTGATTCGCGGCCGCTATATCCAATTGTCACCTGACTGCCATCTCGATTCAGAGCAAGACACGTCACGCCGTGTTCCGTCGCGTCAACGGAGCAAAGCCTTTGCGCCGTCTCTGTACTCCAGATCTCCGCAGACTTCCCGTTGCTATTGGCGATCACATTTCCGTCTGCGCTGATTCCAATGATCGCCCCACCATCGGGAAGTTCAGAGAATCGGTGAATTTGCTTGCCCGACCGCGTGTCCCACAGGGTGGCCACATCGGCTCCCGATACCATCCGCAAGCCATCGGAACTGATCGCCAAGGCCGAGACTTTTTTGTCGACTTGAAGCTTATGGATCACGTCTCCGGACTCAGGATTCCAGACGTGTATTGCACCGGTGTAGTCCGCCGAGATTGCGATGCTCTTGTCCGCAGCCATGACGACGGCGGTGACGTTCTCCACGTGTTTGCGGTAGGTCTTCAACCTGCGGCCAGTCTGCGTGTCCCAAACCGTCGCCAACTTTTCGTAACAGGTGAGCAGTCGCGAGCCGTCTCCGCTGAGCGAAATTCCTTTGACGAACTCCGAAAGCCCCTTCAAAGAGGAGACCAGGCGTCCCGAGGCCGCATCCCAGATGTAGACGGTTTTCCCTTGCGAGATCGCGACTCGAGATCCATCCGCACTGATAATTCCGCGACAGGCGACGAGATTCAGGCCGCGACCAAAATGACTTTCGGAGGGCGTGTCGAACTGGCGAAGAATGCGTCCCGTCGACACTTCTCGCAACGATCCGAAAGACTCCGGTCCGCAGGTCAGTAACCATCGATCGCTGGCACCTAGACTCGCGGTTTCCACATTGCGCAAAGGGGTCTCGAAGACAACGCTCTCGCATGCGGAATTATCAGCACAGAGCCCGGTCGACGACCACCAGAGGAGAGTCATCGCGCTGCTGAGCAATTGGCTGATCAAACGTGGCCGACGCATTTGCTTCTTTCTTTGCCGAGGTGAATTGGCCGTTGGACTCAGATCGTAGTGATCATCATTTGCAAGGATCAAGCGTTTCAGAAATGCAGGCATGACACAACCGCGATTTGTCTGGTCGCCAAGAACTTGGGAGAATGTCATTTGAGGTTATTCGCAAATCGACCCCATCGTCTCGAACCTTACGAAATGGCAGAATTTGTCAGTCCATGGCAGTGTTTTGGGGGGGTACCGATTTTGTCAGCGAGATGTCTAGCGAGATTTTGAGAATTGACAGTGTGGAACTGACACATCGATCTGCCTCCTACGAAAAACGGCCACACCTGTTGACCCCGATTTGGCGGTCGACACGTGTGGCCGTTGGTTACGGTCCACTGATTCTTAGTACGTAGTGGATATTCGTTATGCCATATTTCGCGAAATGTCTCGCCACTCGCGGTGGGGGCTCATCTACGAGGCCGACCGTCACTGACAGATTTTGACACCCCAGGACAGTTTTTGACATTGGGGGACAAAACGGGGCTGTTTTTGGCGGTTTTCCTCAAAAAAGTGGATGTTTTGTGACAGATCGATAAGTCAGACGGAGTGACGAGATGAAAGTCACGCGTGACGAGGGAAAACGGAGAGAAGAGGGGCTACCACGGAACACACGGAAGGGACGGAAAAGAACAAGAATGGACCACGAATCGGATCAATTCGCACGAATTCAGAAATGAAGAATCATGAGGAAAGCGAATGCGTGAAGATCGCGGTTGGTAGAATCTCTGGCACCACGGGCCGGTGCTAGCGATCGCAACTCTTGGCCACACCGATAAGACGCTGGTCGTTCAAAGCCGCCGCTGGTGGTACCCGGAGATTTTTTTGTTTTTTTGATTTGTCGATTTGTGCTCATGCCATTCGACGTGTGGATAGCAGGTTCTATTGAACGTGCTGCAAACCAAACACACTGAAGGAATACAGGTCATGATCGACTTACCGCACGTCACTCAAACGACGACTCAGCTTACGGCTGTGATTCACCTCCAGATTGCCCGTCACGAGATCCAGCGCGTCATGGGACCGGGCCTTCGCGAGTTGATGTCGACCGTTGCCGATCAGGGGATCAAGCCGACCGGACCGTGGTTTGTCCATCATTTGACGAGACCTGCGGACGGCTGGGATTTCGAGATTAGCGTGCCCGTGAGCGAGCCGGTCGTCGCGTCGGGTCGAGTCAAACCGAGCCAGTGGCCCGCCATGAAGGTGGCCAGGACAGTCTACGAAGGGCCCTACGAGGGTCTCGCTGGTGCTTGGGGCGAATTCATGGACTGGCTTGCCACCAGCGGACATACGCCCGCCGAAGATCTCTACGAAACCTACGTGAAAGGGCCGGAGTCGAGCCCAGACCCGAGCACCTGGCGCACAGAGTTCTCGAAGCCGTTGATCAGCTAGTATTGTGGTGGGGTGGCATTGCGTGACCCTTCGAAGTCAACGGGATGTGCCACTGCTTGGCCGCTTCGGACAAGCAGTGCTCATTGGCACCCCAGACTTCGAAGTCTGGGGTCTCTTTCAACGCTCTGCCGGATTCCAGGATGATTCAATAAGCCCTTGATTAAGGCGATTTCGTCAAAGGTTTATGCGCAGTTAGCACTGCTTGTCCGAAGCGGCCAAGCAGTGGCACGGCGTATCGACTTCGAAGAGCAATTCCACCCCTGGCCACCCTGCCGCATTCGAGACGGTCTCTCATTCGGGTTGATGACTAATCGTCATTGCGGAGGGCGTTTTCGGGGTAGCATCCAGGGAGGAAAGGTGGCGTTCCCATTAATGACTGCGATGATCAACGCAACTTTGATTGCCGCACAAATGGCATAGAGTGCTGGCACGACTGCCATCATGCAGATGTCTTCCAATGCGAGGCAGATCAGGGTTGTCATCACGGCTGGTCTTCCTGGTCGCACGAGGCCAGCAACACAGCCAACTAACCCGGAAACGAGAATTCCGAGGATGAGGAGTATCGCAACGCCCAAGCCGCCAATTGGTCCCGGCTGCGAAGGGAATGTCGGTGCAATTCTAAGTCCCAGCAATAGCAGGGGCGGCCCAATATTCAGTAGCACCGCACAGACTCCACAGGCCATCCCCCAGAGGAGTCGTTTTTCAAGATTGGCAACCGGAAACTCGGACATTGATTCACCTCGTTGATGCAGCACGTTTCCGAACAGGACTGTCGCGGCGTGTGGTGGAAGCCACGATCAGCCCGCTACAACCCCTGATGATGAGGCCATCACGACGTGATTGACGATCGGTGGACCGCATGGGACATTCGCCTGCCTGGGGAGCTATTCGAGCCTGCCAAGGATAAAGGCTCGGTTGCAGCGAAGATATCACGGTCGTTTTCGCGATCTTATCGGAAACGAAAGCTTGACCGTTGGTGTCGTCTCGCTTGGTACCATGCTGACATGAACGCATTCTTCCACGGCTGGCGACGCAAAGCAGGGACCGTCACGCTGGTGATGGCGTTGGCACTGCTGCTGGGATGGATGAGAAGCCACCGCGTGGAAGATGTGATTTCATTCCGAAGCAGCGAAAAGTCGCAAGATGCAATTCTCGTTTCAGAGCATCGCGTTATTTGGGCAAGGTGGTACTGGAGAGACGGCCTGCCGCGCACGGGCGGGACTTCGCCGATCCAGTGGTCTGCGGAACGGCATTCCATTAATCCCTTAATGTTTTTCCATCGTCTGACACCCACGTCCGAGGGACGTCTGTGTGGATTCGAGCACGCCAGATATGTTGATCGATTGAGCAATGATCAAGAGAGTTTCGTCTGGTCAATGTGGGCCGCGTCATACTGGTCACTCATCGTGCCGCTCACTCTTCTCGCCGCGTACCTGATTCTATGGAAGCCGCGGAAGCGGGTGTAAGGACAGGTAGACACTGCGTCCCCTTCAAAGCTTGCATCCGCTCTGCCTCTGCCGAGTGATGAAGCCTTGCGACCACAAGCATTCACGAGCAGTTGTAACTCTTCGCCACACCCGGCGACGGTCGGTGTCAAATGCCCGAAGTGCCACTGCCCGGATATGCGAGGCAAATGTACGACTGGCATCGCAGGAAGAAATCGCCGCCGATGTGCTGCCTGAGTTGAGGCGGCGTGCCCGTGGTAGCTGATCCGGCAATTGTTGCTCAAGATATGGTGCCGGATCGCCGCCTAGGAATTCGACGGTTTCCCTCTCGGAGCCAATGGGGCAGTCCTATTGCCAGGTGAGACGGCCACTGAAAATGGGGGGAGTCCGAGAGCAATCCGCATCGCATTCACGCCCTCGAAGGCTACCGCTCCGCCTTGTCTTCCGCTCCGATATTCAATCGCGTTTGTGCCTAACTGTACGCTGAGTTGTGAAGATGAGTTCATCATCTCTACAAATTCCTCAAGACTGTTGGCATCTCTGACCGCTGCAACCACGAAGTCGTTTGAAACCCCGAAATCGTTAAATGCTTGAAGGATAAGAGACTGCAATCTCATGTCTTTGAGACGCCGTGTTTCCTCGTTAATGATCTCCTTCGAATCTTTGGGAGCCACGGTTGTCATCAGCGACTCAAGATATCTTCGCAGCGTAGTATTTGACTCAGTGAGTTGGTTCACCTGAAGCGAAAGGCTCGTCAGCTGTTGTTGGCTTGACCTTGTGCGCAATAGCTCCTGAAACAGCCCGGCCCATTGATCGCGAAGCCACTCCTCGATTTCGTGATACCGATCGAACGAGAACAGCGGGTTGTTCTTGGGCAGTGCCAAGACTTCTTCAACCATCATGAAAATATTGGCCGAGTCGACGTGAGCGTATTTTACCTTGGTCGAACTGCGATTCTTCTTGAAGGTCTGATACTCTGCGTACACGGCTCGTTCGATAAGTACGTAGAGCGGGACGTTGCTCTCCGCGGCAGTCTTAAATTCCTGACGCGTGATGCTGTCGTAGCGAGTGTAGAAGTCGTCCCCCTTCTTGCTTTTTACTCGCTCAGAATCGCTCACTTCGGATCCGTATCGACCGCCCACGATCAGGACCATGATGTCGGCTTGCTGGATTTCGCGGTAGCAGGACGCATCCAAGGCGATGTCAGGCGCATACGCGATCGACCCCTTCTCGGACAAAACTGGCTCGAATCCCAGTGATTCAATGAATCCCTCAAGCGCCGAGCGGAGATGCTTCAGGTCGTAGTACGTGCTGCTGACGAAAACGCGGGGACGGGCCATCGGTGCGAGGTATCGTCTGGGTTGGTTGGTAAAACGAAGAACGCCAGCATGTGGACGCGCTAGAACCGTCGTCAACAGTTTTGCTGCCA
The DNA here is from genome assembly GCA_903840265.1 of uncultured Schlesneria sp. Taxonomy (GTDB): domain Bacteria; phylum Planctomycetota; class Planctomycetia; order Planctomycetales; family Planctomycetaceae; genus Schlesneria. Next base: position 66,514 of record CAIMFH010000030.1, read on the forward strand.
ATTTCGAAGGCAGTCTTCGAACGAAGTTGTTGCGAACGCCCTTGCCGCAGTCCTAGCATGTGACAAAAGTTCTCAACTAAACCTAGTTCTATTTGAAAGGCATCTGTTGCCAGCACAGACGTTTCTCCACGGCATCGGATTGGCTTGCTACCGCAGCTTCGGACCCGACATTCAGCGTATCGGGCCTTTCGCCGGTATTAACCTATTCGCTGGTAGCAACAATTCGGGAAAGTCGAACATCCTGCGTTTTTTACACGACCACCTCGAGAGGAGCTATAAGCCTGCGTTCGGCAATTTGGCGGTCAAGTTGACTCCAGATGACCTCCATCGATCTCAGACAAGACATGTCACAATCGCGATTGCAGCACCTCATTTGGACCAGTGTCAGGATTCAATAACGACCGATCCCTACTACAAGCGCATGGTGCTGCAATGGCTAAAATCAGTGGCGCTCTCTCCCAAAGGAGACGGCTTGGTGTGGCTCGACTTTGTAGGGGACGAGAATAGCCAAGCGCCTGATAAGGAAATCATACGTCGATCGATGGAAGTAACTGGAATGGAGTGGGAGCAACTAAGGAACCACCTACTGCCGAATCAGCACTACAATGAGCGTGAGATCACGACAAGAGCGATCCTTTTTCACCTCTGCGGAAAAATATTTCCGCTTTCAGTGCCCGGCGTCGTCACCATTCCGCCGATTCGTGCCGTTAGTACAGCGCGATCAAATCTCGAAAGAATCCACGATGGTGGTGGGTTGATTGATGAACTATCCACCCTTGAGCATTACTCCTCGAAGCAGCCCGAATTCGGAGTGCGATTTGAACGTATTCAGCAATTTTTCTGTGACATAATTGGTGACCCCACGGCGCGACTCCGTGTTCCACATGCGCGCAACACGATCGCGATCAAAATCCAAGACAGAGACTTAGATTTCGAGCATCTGGGAACTGGCATTCAGCAGACAATTATCATGGCAGCTGCCGGGACGATTTTCGAGAACTCGATCGTTTGCATCGAAGAACCAGAGACTCATTTGCACCCGGTCCTCCAGAGAAAGCTTATTGCCTATCTGGCGGCGAAGACGTCGAATCAGTATTTCATCTCGACCCACTCAGCGCACCTACTCGATGCTGAGATCACCGCAAACAATGCAGCAATTTTCCACGTTCGATTGACCAACGGAACCACCAAGGTCAACCCCGTGCGTACGCCAGGCGATCGCTGGCAGATCTGCGCTGACCTTGGCTATCGGGCTTCTGATCTAGTTCAGTCGAATTGTATTGTTTGGGTTGAAGGTCCTTCCGACCGGATCCACATCAACCATTGGATCAAAGCGCATGACCCCGAGTTGATCGAAGGTGTGCACTACTCTGTGATGTTTTACGGCGGCGGACTGCTGTCGCACTTGACTGCGGCGGACGATCCAACCACGGCTGTCGCAGTTGAAGATTTTATCAAACTTCGTCGAATGAATCGGAACATGGCCGTCATGATGGACAGCGACAAGGCGACATGCTCAACGAAGGTCGGGGTTCACAAGAAGCGGATCATGGCGGAGTTTACCAAAGAGTCTGGCGTTGGCTGGATCACGGCGGGCCGGACTATAGAGAATTACCTCTCCCCAGCTTGTTGGCAGGCCGCATTTCTGGCTGCCCATCCGAATTCGATAGCGAAGCTAAGCAAACACGCTCTCTATGCCCCAGTGCGGAAAGATGGAAAGTCGTTCAATAAGGTGGCTGTTGCGAAGGCCGCGGCCGCACTGCAGGCTGATCTTGGTGTCCTCGATCTCCGGAAGCGAATCAAAGCACTGGTCGATTTCATTTGGAAGTGCAATCAGTAGACGGGTTGGCACTGCCTAATCCTTCGAAGTCAATGGGATTCGCCACCGTGTGGTCGCTTAGAACAAGCGGTGCACACAGGCAGGAAAGGCTTTGATGTTCGTGTCGTCTCCGATTGTTTAACAGTATATGGCGCTCATTAATAGGACACTCCTCTCTGATGAAGTGATTTCGTCAATGGATTATACGGAGTAAGTAGCAATTGAGCGAAGCGATCGAACAGTGCCAGAGCAGAGGGACTTCGAAAGTGTGTGAAATCGTGCCACCTCACAGTCGCACGATAGCTTTCACTCATGCCTCCACTCGACCGCGCATTATTGTACGTGCACGAATGGTCGGATAAGATTCGATTTCGTGACGTAGCCCTAAAAGATTATTTAAGGATGTTCTGCGATGCCGTCTACGATACTCGAAAGTGCGAGCGCGATTGCCCAAATAATTTCGGCTATCGGCATCATTTTTCTTGGCATCCAGCTCGTCTTATACCAGCAAGAAATGCGTGACGATCACGATCGGTCCCGGCGTGAGAATGCAATTACGTTCCTTTTGGAATGGGCGAAAGGCCTCGATCGCAATGTGTCATTGACGAGAAAGCTCGTTGAACAACTTGATACTGAACAAATTAAGGCTCTCAGAGACCTTGAACCCTTCGAAATATCGAAAGACATGCGAGAAACCGTCGCCGCTTGCCTAGATCGCGATGAATCCTCACTCGAAATATCTGGAACGACATGTCGTGTCCCGCGAGAGTTCGTAAAAGTCATCAAGTGGCAAACAATTTCGTATCTGAACTTGTTAGAGGCAGTTTTGTCAGCATGGCGTCACAACATCGCAGATAGGAAAATGATCGAGGAACAATTTGAGTGCCTGATAAATCCCGATGCCCACCATACCATGTTGGAAAAATACCGAGGCTTGGCTCAAGGAGGATTCAAAGCATTACCCGCGATACACGAATTCTATCAGACAGTGTTGAAAAAACGGATGGATGGTGAACGTCATATAGATCCCGGAAAGCCACCACTGGGCACCGGCGGGACTCATCCAAGAAGCCTCAGCCAGCGAAGAAGTGGGAGCAACGAAAAAATCAGGTGACTGTTGGCGCAGTGGCACGGCACATTGACTTCCGGGGGGCTAGCAATGTCACCCTGCCAGTTATTATGAAGGCACGATTCATCTAGCACATGCCGACTGCTGAGGTTCCTGGAGAGACTGATGCCCGCCCTGATTCGATGCGTCTGCGGTAAGCGATACCGAATCGCCCAGAACGCGGTCCGCAAGCCCATTTCCTGTAATGAGTGCGGCGAGGAGTTGCCTCTTCCTGACGCTGCGACCGACGACGGGGACGAGTCCTACAATAGTGATGCCGGCGACGATAACGAGTATTCGTCGCCGCCGCGTCGTTCTCGTCGCGGGCAAAAGAAGGGTGGCCGCCGGTCTGAGAACTCGGTCTCGGTGATCAACAGCGATCTACTGGTCCGGGGTGCGGGACTGCTCGTCTTTCTCGCGACGTTGATCTATGCGATCCACCGATTCGTGTTCTACGAGTGGCCGGACAATATTCCCGTGGTCGTGAGGGCCGTCGTCGTCTGCTGGCCGATGCTGATTTTTGGGCTAATCGGTCTGTACATCGCCTGGATCGGGGAAGAGCCTGAGCGGGCGGAGTGCCGCAAAAATCGGATTCGCGGACTGACCAAGTGTGGGATTGGCTTGGTGATGGCAGTGGTCGGCGTTGCGTTGACCGCTGTTTCTGCCAAGGGAAATGTCAGGGTAATCTTTGGTGGGCTGATGGGTGTGGGAGTCTTGTTCGTGATGTTTGGATGCCTGGGAGCATTGACTGGTCGCGAATTCAAGCACCGCGGGGATCGCGGAGATGAGTAACCCCGGCGAGCTCGAAGGGCCGTCGTGAGACTTGTTGACGCCGACAGACTGCGCCGTCGAACGATCTCTCGATACGTCATTCTTCGCGGTAGGGTTCAACGCGCCAACTTATGACCTGTCCTGAGATGTAAAAGTCGGATCGTCTAAACTCGTCGATCGTTTCAGGATCTGCACAATAGGGCGAGAGATCACACCACACATTGCCTTCGAACCAAGCAACGTTCAATCCATCGGATAAAATCTGCCTCGTCGACTTGCCTTCCCGAAACAATATTTCCGCAACTCTATCGACAACAATCACGACATTGGACCAGCCGGTATCCGCCTGTTGATCTTGGCTGGAAAGGGTCAGTGTCGCTTGCTGCTGTCCCGAAGCGCAGTAGTGATGCTCCACCCTTCGAACAATGGCGTCATTGAAGGAGTTGAACCGATCCAAAAAGCCGCCAATCGCCGATTCTTCTAATTTGTCCATGATTTCGTTCCAATCGGCAGGTTGGCTGGGACTTCCTGCCGGCGTGCTGGAGACCATTTTCATTTGAGTTGCTGCAGAGCACGTGATGCCAGGTTTCGCACTCGTTGCATTTGGGGACTCGTCACCAATTCCGCAGCTGGAAGGGTGTCATCAACTTCGCGTACGGCTGCTGCCAACTCGCGCAGTGTTGATGTTGCGTCAGCGCCAAGCTCCAATGGGATAGCGTCATCATTCAACGCGTCGCCGAGGCCCGTATCATCGAATGTCTGGCAGACCAGTTCTGAAAACGTCGATTCTTCTGTTAGCGACTTACCAGTCCAGACTCGATTCTGGAAGACCGCGTCGGAGAGATCAGTCAGACATTCGACAAGATTAGTGATAGAGACTTTCATAGACGCGGCGACCGCGAGGGAGTTGATTGGAGTGAGTAGAAAGTAGAGAAGAGTTAAACGCCATGATACCTCGACGTGGTACAGCACGACCTTGTCGAGGACTCCAAAATCGTGGCACCCGGTGTCATTTTGACAAACTTCGGCGAACTTCGACATGTAGAAGCACTGCTTGTCCCGAAGCGGCCAAGCAAGTGGCACAGGACGTTGACTTCCGGGGGGCTAGCGATGCCACCCGCACTAAAGCCATCACAACCAATCTCTCGTTCATCATCAGGGCCAACCATGACGATCAACATCGATTGCCCCGAGTGCGACAAAACCTACCGTCTCCCGGACAGTGCGGCGGGAAAAAAATTCCGTTGCAAAGAGTGCGAAACGGCGATCTCCGTTCCTTTGGACGATGTCGAAGAGCTTGACTACGCGGACGAAGACGAGCCACCCGTTCGGCGAAAGCCTGCCGCGAAAAAGCCGAAGCGGAAGAAGTCGAAACCGTCCTCGATCTGGTCGACACCACTGCCTTGGATCGGGATTGGCGGCGGTGGATTTCTAGCGTTGATCCTGCTGGTTGCCATTGTCTCGGCGGGAAGGAAAATCGGCAGCAATACCAGCGTCGCCAGCACCGGTCAGGCAGACGCACTCTTTCCGGTCGCTCAAGTTCCCGTGCCGTCGTTTCCGGAACTCACAGCTCCCCGTATCCTGCAACCGTCTGGCGTCAGGATGTGGTTCGTGAAGCTGCCGCCGTCGTCAACGCCCGGTCATTCGATGGCGTTTCGAGTCTACCTGCCTCCCACCGATGCGCCCGACCGGTCCCTGCCGTGCGTCCTGGTCGCCCCTGCGGGATCGAACCTGCTGGTCGGAAACGACATGGACGCCGACGACTATCATGCCGAGACGTTGCCCTACGCCGAAGCAGGGATGGCTGTGATCTTCTATTCGTTGGACGGCGGCCTGGCTGACCTGCAGAATGCCAGCAACGCCCAATTGAAGGCGGGGTACACCAAGTTCCGAGCGGCCCACGCCGGCGTCGTGGATGGTCGCAATGCCCTCGAATACGTGGTGGCCAAGCTCCCTCAGGTCGACCCGAAAAAGATCTACACCGCGGGTCATAGTTCTGCCGGAACGGTATCACTGTTGATGGCCGAGCATGAACCGCGCCTGGCCGGTTCGATCGCCTATGCCCCCTGCACGGATGTCGAAGCGAGGCTCGCAGATGCCGTGTCCAACTGGACCGTCCGATCGCTGCTGCCCGATCTGCAGAACTTCCTGAAGCAAAGCTCGCCAAAAACTCACGTCAGCCACATCGGCTGTCCGGTCTTTGTCTTTCACGCGAACGACGACAGCAACGTCAACGTCAGCGAGTCCCGCGACTTCGTGAATCGCCTGAAGGCAGCGGGCAAACAAGTCGACTTTCAAACGGTCCCGTTTGGCGATCACTATGATTCCATGGTGAAGCAAGGAATCCCTGCCGCGATCAGCTGGTTGAAACAGCAAAACTCGAAATCCATGTGAAAGTGACGCGATGTCATCACCTTTGGATATCACTCGTCGGTGGTTCTTCTGAGATTGCGGAGTCGGACCCGGGACCGTCGCCCTCGCTTCGCTGATGCAAGGCGAGCGGTCGCACGCAGCGGCCATCGCTTCGGGGGCACTCGCAGCACGACAGAGTCAGTATCTCCCCAAAGCCAAGCGAGTGATCTACCTGTTCATGGCAGGGGCTCCATCGCATCTGGAACTGTTCGACAATAAGTTCGGCTTCGGATTCGCCGTGCTTCGTGAACTTGAACTTCCAAGGCCGAGATTTCCGCCTCACCGATGTGCATGGTGAAGTCGTCGCGAAGCTATTGGCCTAAGCCTCCCACATGGCGCACCCTCAACCATCAATGTTTTCTTTCTTGATGAGTATTCACCGAAAGTCGGAGCGTTTGCTCTGTATCCCGAATTCAAGATCGAAGATCATGGTGCCTATCCGTTCTGGGCATGCTGCGTCACCAAGGTGTGCCCATGTTTACGACACCCGCCCCTTTGGCTCGCCCCATGATTCAAGCTTTGATATTTGATTGCGACGGTACGCTGACCGATTCGATGCCTCTGCATTTCGTGGCGTGGAGCCAGACCATGCGGCGGTTTGGGATTGAGTTTTCCGAAGACCGGTTCTACGAACTGGGAGGCATCCCCAGCGACAAGATCATCCAGATGCTGGCGGACGAAGCACAGTTGTTGCTCGACGTTGCCGCTGTCACTCAGGAAAAGGAACAAGTGTTCCTCGACAGTCTGCACCTGCTCGAAGAAATCGCGGCCATCACCTCCATCGTTCGCGAGAATAAAGGGAAGCTGCCGATGGCAGTGGCCAGCGGCGGCTTCCGCGATATCGTGGCGAAACAGATTGCTCACATCGGTCTGGAAGGTTGGTTCGACACGATGGTCACGGCCGAGGACACGGCTCGTCACAAGCCGGAACCAGACGTCTTTCTGGAAGCGGCCCGCCGGTTAGGCGTCGCGCCCGCGAACTGCCTCGTCTACGAGGACGCCGACCTGGGAATCGAAGCCGCTCGCCGAGCCGGCATGCAATGGGTCGACGTGCGAACTCTACACCGTCCAAGAAGAATGACTGCGTAGAGCCCTGTCGGTTATGTTATGCTTCAGCATAACTTTTTTCTGCAACAGACTGGCAGAAGTGAGTGGCCGTGGGTCGGCCTGACACCCACCGTTGCCGAAGTTGACGCCTTCCTCGCCGACAAGTCCGCCGACGCCTACGAGAAGCAGGTGGAGCGACTGTTGAAGTCGCCGCACTACGGTGAGCGCTGGGGCCGACATTGGCTCGATGCGGCGCGCTATGCCGATTCGGATGGCTTCGAAAAGGATAAGTCGCGACAGATCTCGTTCGCCTTCGGATTATCGGTCAACCCGCGTGTTCTGTCGTCCCTTCCGGGACTTGCGTGGTTGTCAATGTGCGCACCCACCACTCGAAGTGGTGGGCTATTATCGGTCGTCCCTCACGGGACTAAGAGCACAATTCGAAAGGGAAACTCCTGGAAAAATGGCTCAGTTCGTAACTGCCGAATTGCTTTCAGGCTTCTGTAACGACGGGGCGTCGATTGTTGCGTGCAGGATCTTGAGTTGGATGTTGATCTTCAGGCCGTCGCAGCGCTGGTGGATGATTTCGGGGAGGTTGTTGAATAGCAGCGAGGAGTTTTCCTGGGTGTAGTAGCCGCTGACGGAACTGACCAGGCCGAGGAGGTCGCTGCAGAGGCTGAGGTAGAGCAGGTTGTCGCGGCGGCGTTCGGGGTCGGTGACGCCGAGGACATCTTTCGAGCTTTGATGCATGCTGATCAAGCTGATCAGTGAGTTGAGTTCGTGGAAGCGTTTGCGGTAGGTCAGCATCTCGATCCCCAGCAGGGCCAGGAACGCCAGTACGATGTTGATCAGGATGCCCATCAGAGCTTCGACGCCTTGGAAGATCTCGCTGGTTTCGCTGATGGTGCCATCAAAGCTGCCGCTGGTGATCGACGGGGGGCGACCTTCGATCAGGATGCTGGCGACGGCAAGCAGCCGAGGGGTCAGGTTGGGGCGAGCGACCAGGTAGGTGGCGACGCTGTAGGTGGGAACCGCTTCGGGCGGGAACGAGGGGATGCTGAGTAAGTAACCGGCGGGGATGGTCGTCGGCTTCAGGTAATCCAACTGAGTCGCTCGGGCACCCAGATCGGGCGAGCCCATGACGAAGCCAGCCTTGGCCAGGCGTTCACTCGCTCGCAGGGTTCGTTCGTCGGCGGGGTCTTTCACGACGAAGACGGCATCGATGTCTGCGGGGATCGCATAGGGTTCTTCGTCCGAGAGTCCTTTCCAGTCGTGTACGTATTCAATGTGCGAGTCCTGCTTCCAGGCCTTCATGAACGCTTGAGCGACCGAATGGCTTCCTTCGCCCGACAGTGATGTCAGCACGCGTTTCACTTCGGCGAATGGTTTTCCGTTGCGCACGAACCACAACACGATTTCTGGTTGTTGCGTTTCCAGGCGCGGCAGGTCGGCTGACATCGGCAGGCCACCTTGCACGAACGCGAGATCCACTTTGCCCTCGGCCACCATTTCCGCGGCTTCGCGCGATCCGCGCACGATCACGGGTTTGAAGAGCAGCCGATGGGCTCGTGAGACTTTCGTGCGCAGTTCCTGCGCGTCTCGATCGGGGAGGGCGATCGTCAGCACTGAGACGCCCCAAAAGTGCATGTAGACCCAACCGACGAACAGCACGAGGGCCACGGCGAGAAAGACGACGGGGAGCCGATGCAGGCCGAACGGTTTGTTGAGGTCTCGTGAAACGGTTTCGGCTTCTCTGGCGGCGCTGGCGACGCGTTCCGCCAACGCGGGCAGGCCTTGATGAGTCGGCAGTTGGCGCAGGATTTCGGCGCGCAGACGTTCGGCGCTGTCGATCAGCGGTTTGATTTCCAGTCGCAGCCTGGTCACTGTCCGGTCCTTGATGGGAGATTCCTGGAGACTCGAGTCCTTTGACCGCCATAAGATAGTGATGTACGTTGCTTCCTGCCCGTGACTGCGGGGATGATTCTGGAAGTGGATGGCAGAGTTCGTGTGTCGTGTGTGAGTTTTTGAGATGAAGAGGTATGGCACACGGAGTGTGCCTACTACTTTGAAGAACGTTGTTGTTTGTTAGTCGGCTCACGGAAATCACCGTTAGTTGATCGAATAGGGCCGAGAAATCATGCGAAAGTTTCGACGTCAATTGACTGAACTTCTGAGCGGCTTTCGGAGGGTCTCTGAAAAATCGGGGGATTGTGTGTTGATGGGCCAGGGGGCTCACGTCCCCCGCTCAGGAAGGCGCGTTGTTGCTTGCCTCGCCGTGTGTCTGTCGCTGGCAGCGAGTTTCTGTAGCGCTCAAGACGCCAAGGCGGACAGGGTTCCCAAGATCGTTGTGGCGATCCCGCTGGCGATCGAGACTGGTGTGCCGATCAAGCTGACGCTGCGTGGGCATTTGCTGGATCAGGTCACCGAAGTCAAAGTCGGTGCGGCGGACTTGAAGGCTGAGATCGTGTCGAAGGGGAAGGCTGCCGTTCCGCCGAACTATGATGCTAAGAGGGTCGGTGAGACTCAGGCGGAACTCAAGTTCACGTTACCGGCGGAGACTCCTTCGGGTCGGTTGTCGCTGATCGCGGTGAATGCCGAGGGGGCGAGTGTTCCGTATGAAATCATCGTCGCCAAGGCCGACGAGCTAATTCAGGAGAAAGAACCGAATGACGGGTTCAAGACCGCTCAACTTATCAGCATGAGCAAGACGGTTGTCGGCACGATTCATGACCAACGCAATGTCGACGTGTTTGAGATCAAAGGGGAAGCGGGGCAGAAACTGACGATCAGCGTGGTGGCTCAGCAGGTGGGTTCGTTGATGGACCCGTTCCTGACGCTGTATGACGGCGGGGGCCAGGTTGTGGTCGGAGTCGATGACAACGATGGCCGCGATGCGAAGCTGGAGGTCACGCTGGCCAAGTCGGGTTTGTATTACATCACCGTTCAGGATGCGAACGATGCGGGTGGTCCGCACTTCGCGTATTTGCTGAAGGTGACGCAGTGATGATGTTGTCTTGGTGAACTGGGCCGCATCAGCATGCGGACCGATTGGCTCGGCGCTGTGAAACTAGATGAGATGCCATCCGGGTGCGTGTTATGCATCCGAAAGAAGACACGACCTTGTCGAGGACTCCAAGATCGTGGCACCCGGCGACGCGAATTCGTAGCGGCCTTGATTCGAGCGTCTCGTCATTTTTTGAGGCTTGCGTGAACTGGGTCCGCGTGCTGACGCAGCGCGGCTCACCTGAGAGAAACTGAGCGCGTCCGCTCCATTGAATGTGCGATTGCATCGGTGAACTGGCTCACATTTTGATGAAATTTTCGCCAGTTTCTTCAGGTTTCCACGTTTCGCAAAACGGCTTCGGACGGGGGATAGTCCTTGCCGGGATGAAATGGGTGGCTATAGTGTCAGGAAGAATGGGCGTCCCTGCCGTCGTGTGGACGCCGCGATTGTTTGTTCCAAGGAGAGAGCCTCGATGAAGAAGACCCTGATGGCGTTTGTCACGCTGGTTGTTGCGTCAGTCGGCCTGGCCGTCGCCGCGGAAAAGGTTCAGTCGGGATTGCAAAAGGGTGCCACGGTTCCACCTTTCAACGTCAAGGACATCACTGGTCCTGCTAAGGACGGCGATGAACTGTGTTACCGCTGCCGTTACGGTAGTGCTCCAGTCGTCACGATTTTCGCCAAGGAAATGACCGACGAAGTCGCTGCTCTGACCAAGGAACTGGATGGCGTTGTCGCCAAGAACCGTGACCAGAAGATGGCCGGTTTTGTCGTTCTGATGTCCGATGATCCAGCCAAGGCTGCTCCATCGCTGACGAAGACCGCTGAAAAGTTGAAGATTCAACAACTGCCGCTGACCACCTTCAATGGGGCTGCCGGTCCTAAGGGCTACAAGCTCAACGAAAAAGCCGACGTCACCGTCATGATGTGGGTCGATGGAACCGTCAAGGTTAGCGAAGCCTTCAACAAGGGCGACCTGACCAAGGACGCGATCGCCAAGGTTTCCGCTGAAACCAAGCAGATCCTTGAGTAATTTGGTTTGAGCGTTCACGACGCAGCACCCCGCGCTTCCATCGAATCGCGGGGTGATTCTTTTGGTAAGACGAAGACAGACATTGAACCACGGAATACACTGGTGCGTGTCGCACTTACGTGTCGCGTTGAAACATGGGTTAGACCAAGCGGTCTTCTGCTCGCGGGACGCCACAGTTAAGTGGGATGCGCTCCAAAGACGAAATGAAGAGACTGAAATTGTGTTCTGTGTTGGAGGCTGATTGGATCACCTGCGTTCGTCGTCTAAGTGTCTGGTGGAGAAAGCCGAAGAGATTTGAAACACCTTGGAGTGCGGTGGCTCGACACCGCTTTGGATCAAGTCGATCGGGCAGCATGATTGCATTGGAGCGGAGATCGTAGAGATAGGCCGCGTTTCGTGTGATCGGTTGTCGTCCTTGCGGCTTGAGGTGTGTGGTGATTGAAGCCAACGCTCCGTCGAGCCGGAGCACTCCAAAGGAAACCGTTGAGTGAGTCCGTTTCGTCGAGCCCCTGTGACGGCTGAGTGTCTGATTATCTGCACTGCGATGTGGGTGATCTGTGCGACTCGGTCATTTGAAGGGATGCGTTATGGCGATGCGCAGCGGCAGTGGGGGGCCGCGGTCAGTCTGGAAATTACCAGCTACGACGACGCGCCCGATATGGTTCATCGGCAGTTGAAAGGTCCATTCGATCTGTGGGCAGGCGAATGGTGGCGGATGCCCGTCAGTGCTTTCCATCATGGTGATCTAGTCCATCTGTTGTTGAACTGCTCGGCCGCCTGGATGCTGGGCCGGCGCCTGGAACAGCGCTGGGGCAGCCTGCGCTATGCGCTGTTTCTCATTCCTGCGATCTTGATTCCGATGGTGGCCGAGACCATCAGTGGCAATGCGGCCGTCGGGTTCTCGGGAGCGGTCTGTGCCATGCTGGGGGCATTGATGGTCCTGCAACCGCAGGATCCTCGAACGGACGATCTGCCGCAGGAAGTGATTCTCTTTTCGCTGGGATTCATTCTCCTGGGGATCCCCTTCAATGCTCTGGAACTGGCCCCGATTCGGATCGCCAATACCGCTCACTTCGCGGGCCTGATCTATGGCGGATTGACCGCCTGGAGTTGTTGCGGACCAGTCTCACGATTCCTGATCGTGCGAGCCGCGTTCGTCGCAGCGCACGTGCTGATCTTGCCTGCGATCTGGCTGGCGACGCATCCGATCATGAACGGACGTTACTTATGGTATCTGGCCGATCGCGACGCGCGCGTGGAACCTGCCCAACGCGAGGCATTGCTCAAGCTGGCGGTGGAGGCTGATCCGTCGTTAACGGCGCTGTGGCTGCGGTTGGCGGACTATCGGCTGGCCGAGGGGAGCACTCTGGCCGCGTGGACTGTGATCATGGAAGGGCTGCTGCAGAACCCGTCCGACACCGATCTATTCGACGCGGCTCGCGCCATCTGGCGACGCCTTCCACAGGGACCGGAACGCGAAACCGCCGAAGCCGAGTTGAAGCGCGTCTTTGGTGATCAAGCCGAAGCCTGGTCGCGACAAATTCGCAATACTCGCCTGATCGCCAAGGGGCCTCGCAAGTCGGAACCGAAAACGCCGGAACTCGATCCGAAGGATTTCCCGCTCAATCAATCGATCGATCTGCAGTGGGAGCCGAAGCCAAGGGTGGAACCGAAGTCGCCGGTGCTTGATCCTGATCAACCGAACAGTGCCAGCGAAGGGACGACGCTGTAGCGATCTGCCCTCGTTTAACCGCGCGGGCATCGCCCCGCGCGTCGGAAGATGTGAGTGCCGTCCACGCAGAAACGCGCAGGGCGTTGCCCGTGCGGTTAAACGAAGAGGAACAATCCCTGTGCGTGACTTCTTCAAAAGCTGGCGACGAAAACTTGGCTGCATCACTCTGCTGATGGCAGTCGTTGTCACGATAGCTTGGGTGCGGAGCTTATTTATTGGCGACTTGGTCTTGCTTCGCGAGTATGAGATCCTTTGCCAGGAAGGAGCGATCTCGTGGGTGTGGCATCCGGGACCGCCGCCGATTCCCGATTTGTTGGTCAGCATTCCCTTGGCTGATCGACCCGGCTTCAAACATTTCGACATGTGCGTCCCTTATTGGCCGTTCGCCACCACGCTGACTTTATTGTCTTGCTATCTGATGCTTAGCACCGGCCGAAGACGTGATCGCCAAGCGACTTAAAAGAGATCAAACGATGCAACAAAGCTGGTTGGTGTTTGCTTTGGGTTCGGCGTTTTTTGCGGGGTTAACGGCGATCCTGGGCAAGGTTGGTGTCGCGCAGATCAATTCGAATTTGGCGACGTTCATTCGCACGATTGTGATTCTGGTTGTGACTGCGGTCATCATCTGCTGGCGCAGTGAATGGGAGCCCTTGAATCGTCTGTCGAGTCGTGGGCTGCTGTTCCTGGTCTTATCGGGTCTGGCGACCGGCGCGTCGTGGCTTTGTTATTACAGAGCGTTGCAGTTGGGGCCGGCGTCGCAGGTGGCACCGATCGATAAGCTCAGCGTGGTGTTCGTGCTGCTGGTCGCGTGGCTCTGTTTGGGCGAGCCCATGACCTGGCGCGTCGCCTTCGGGGGGCTACTGATTGTGGCCGGGGCAGTGACGCTGGCGACGAAGTAAGAGAACCGACTTCTTACAGCATCTGCGGCATGCCCATGGGCAGCCCGCGCGAGAACTGCGCAGTCACACTTCGCGCGATGTACGCGGGAGAGCCCACGATTTTCGGCGGCGCTTCGGGGTGTCGGATGAATGAGACGATCGCTCCGACTTCGATCTGAGTAACCAGCGGGTTGCCGCAGGGTTCCAGCATGACGGCGATGCATTCGGCATCGTCGATAATCACTCCGGTGCCACGTCCGTCGCAATAGCCGAGTTCGTCGTAGTGCGAAAGCTGAATGAGGGCCGCGTCTTCGTAGAGCACATCCAGGTATTCTTGAGCGTCCATTTGATCAGCTCCCGTCTCGGGGTCAAAGCGCGTTCAGCATCAGGTGATACTGTCGCAAATTAGCATTTCGCGTGCCGATCTTTGGCTGTATGTCGAGGGAGACGGGAATGGTGGTCGAGGAGCTTGGCTGGTCGTCCAAAAGCCAATTCGGGCGTTTTGCGGGCAGGCTCGTGTTCCGTTGCCAGAGAACGACTCGCTCAGATCTCGGTCTGCGCGGACAACCGCGATTCCATCCAGTTCAGCATTTCCTGCCGATCTTCGGGACAGAGGCTCAGCCAGATCCGGATCACAGCGGCGTAGGGTTCGCGACTGGAGCGTGGTGGCTCGCAGCCTTGGATGACGATGTCACGGAACCGGCGTCTGGCTGTCGACGAGGCAAGAGACCAGCGGTCCTTCAACTCAATCGTTGCGTCCGATTGCATTAACATTGGGGGTTCCTTCCCGCCAAGAGGTGGTTATTCCATTGCCATTGTCTATCGGCGCACCCGTGTCTATCACTTTTGTGGTTAATCTCGAACCACGTAAAGTCCCCGCAATTGGCACCGGTAGCAGCACCTGGGCTGACGGTCGCGGAGATCTCAGAGACTGCTCAACTGCCGACGAGAACCGACTGAACGGCCGTCTCCCAATAGGACTCGCGACGACTCGACGAATTCAGTTCAGCCAGGCTGGCGACGATCAATTCGATCGGTTGCGGCTTGCCGAAGAAGTAGCCTTGAACCAGATCAAAGCCGATTTCCTGACAGGCATCGCGTTCGTTGCGGGTCTCCACTCCTTCGGCGATGGTCATGATGCCGATATCGCGAGCCATCTGTACCAGGGATCGCAGCATCTGCTGTCGCGCCTTGGGGGCTTGATCGATCCCGCGAATCACTTCGATGTCAAATTTCAAAAAGTCTGATGGCGCATCGATGAGCTCCAGGATTTTTGACGGACCCTGGCCGAAGTCATCGTAGGCCAAGCCGATATCCAGTTGACGCAGTTGTCTGGCAAAATCTTTGATGACCGCGGGATTGCAGATCGAGCTTTCATGGATCTCCAGCACGATGGGAACCTGGGTGTTCTCTTCGCGCAGTTGCTCCAGCGTGCGGATCAAGTTCGGGCTGGCAATTTCGGAAGGATGCGCATTCAAGAATCGCACGGCGTTGTTCGGCAGGAATTGCCCATGACGCATGCCTTCGCTGCGGCTGAGCTCGCTGAGTCCGCATTCCATGCCAGCGCGTGTCGCGGCACCGAACAGTTCGTTGGCGCTGCGAAAGCCGTCTCGCGCCGATCGGACCAACACCTCGTAGCCGATCGTCGTGCCCGATGACACATTGACGATGGGCTGATAGTTCGGGGTAATCGCCCGATCGACCATCAACTGCTTGAATTCGATCGCGCTGGCAAACAGCGAGTTTCCCGGCAGGTTCATCGTTTCCAGCGGAGAGACATCCACATTCTGCGAGACGCGCCATTCGTAGCTGCCGAACTGAACGATATCGTCGGGTTGAATCTGCCGCCGACCGTGAATGCGAATGCCGTTGATGAATGTCCCGTTGGTGCTGCCGTTATCTTCCAGATAGAGGTCTCGACCATAGACCAGAAATTCGGCGTGCTTTCTGGAGACGTGCTGACACTGAACCAGCAGATCACGAGGACCAGTTCGACCCACTTCGAAGGGAGATTTACCGAGCGGGATCGCTGCCAGTTCGCCGGCTGAATTCTCAGCGCGCGGAATGAGTTCCCAGCGTTTCCTGACAGGGGGATCCAAGTTCGCGAATTTCACGATCAGTCCTAGCGCAGTTGCATCAATGACGAGACGAGGTTGACCGTCGTCTCGCAGACCTTGGCCGCACGGGAATCGTGGCGCTTTTCCCGTGAGTGATGGTTAACTCTTAGCCAAAATTCTTGCGGTGCAAGTGGACCGATCGATTCTTGAAGTCATCGGATTACCGCAAGGATCAGAATTCGGATTGTGAGGATTAAACCAGCGTGTTCTGAAGTGCAGTCGCCAGTTTCATCTGCTCCCTACTGCCAGTTCGACGGAATGGAGTTCTCGCGATCCGGTGAAGGGCGTCGTCCGAGTAATCAAACTGCCGTTCCCAGATTGTTACTGGTGGGGCCGGTGGTCGAACATCTTGCGAACGCGTTCCCAAGTGATCGATGGGGGTACCACAGGTTTTTCAAACATCGTACGGCTTCTTGTACGCTGTCCCGAAGAATCGAATTCTGGGGGGTATCCTACAACGCTCAGCCAAGTTCGGTAGGTTATCCTCCGGCATGACTTCCCGCAGGAAAGAGTTATGCTGAAGCATAACCTACGACTGAATACCCACAGGTGAATCATGGATGCATTGACGGTGCGGCCCGGTGAAGCGAATTCGGCTTGGATCGAACAGATTGATGAGCCTGCTATTGAGTCTGGTTCAGTGCTGGTCCAGACGCTGGCAGTAGGTATTTGCGGGACGGATCTGGAGATCATTGCGGGCGAATACGGCTGGGCTCCGCCAAACCGTGATCGACTGGTGTTGGGGCATGAATCGATTGGCCGCGTCCTGGAAGCTCCTGCGGATAGCGGTCTGAGTGCGGGTGACTTCGTCGCCGGGATCGTGCGACATCCGGATCCTGTCCCGTGCGCAAACTGCGCTGTCGGCGAATGGGACATGTGCCGCAACGGTCTGTACACCGAGCGAGGGATCAAAGAGATTGATGGCTTCTGCCGCGAGCGGTATCGGTCGGACCCGCATTTTCTGGTGAAGGCGCCCGCCTCACTCGGGATTGAAGGAGTGCTGATTGAGCCGACCAGTGTCATTGCCAAGGCGTGGGATCACATTGAGCGAATTGGGGCTCGTTCGGTCTGGAAGCCGAAGGTCGTGCTGATCACTGGTGCTGGACCAATTGGGCTGCTGGCTGCGATGATGGGGCGGCAGCGTGAGTTGGAAGTGCATGTCCTGGATATTGTCACGGATGGACCCAAGCCGGGTCTCGTCGCTGACCTGGGGGCTCAGTACCATTCGACCGGCATCAAGGAACTGGCGAGCAAGGCCGACATCGTGATCGAATGCACGGGGATCGGGCAACTGGTTTTCGACATCTTGTCGTCCACGCCTGCCGGGGCCATCACGTGCCTGGCCGGGATCTCGAGCGGTGGTCGAACGATCAGTGCGGATTTCGGCACGCTGAACAAGTCGATGGTCCTGGAAAACGATGTTGTCTTCGGCTCGGTCAACGCGAATCGCCGCCATTACGAAATGGCGGTCAACGCGCTTGCTCAGGCCGATCACGCCTGGCTGCAACGCATCGCCAATCGCCGCGTCCCGCTGCAGCAATGGCACGATGCCACGACCCGCGGCCCCAACGATGTGAAGACGCTGATTCAGTTGGCGGATCTGTGATGCCGGACTCTCTTTGGAGTGCGGTGGCTCGACACCGCTTTGGATCAAGTTGAAATCGCGACCTGATCACAACGGAGTGAAGATCGTAAAGACGTGGCGGCATTTTCTATCCACGGTCGTTCTCGCATTGTCGAGTCCGCTGTCACTGAAGCCAAAGCTCCGTCGAGCCGGAGCACTCCAAAATCGATCAATCGCGATCTCCCACTGCGAAATCATTTGGTACGATGTTTCACCGACCTGCGACTGATGCCTCATTGATTCCCCGCCGAGATTGCTCATCATGACTTTCCGCCTGATTCTGCCAGTCTGCTTGTTGATGATTCTGTCCACTGGCGCATTGGCCGATTTGCCGTCACCGCAGTTGCATCGCATCACGCCGCTGGGGATTAACGCTCCGGGCGAGGTCGAAATTACGATGCTCGGGGCCGACCTCGAAGGTGTCGATTCGTTGCTGTTCGATCATCCCGGCCTGAAGGCCGCCTTTGTCAAAGACAAGGTCTTCAAGATCACGGTCCCTGCGGATGTCCCAGCCGGAACCTACGATGTGCGTGCGGTCGGTCGCTTTGGCGTGACCAATCCGCGACTGCTCTCGATCACGCATGGCCTGCAGGACGTTGCGGAAGTTGAACCGAACAACGAGGCTGGCAAGGCGCAGGCGATCGCGGTGAATAATGCGATCAATGGCGAGTCCGATGGCAACAACCAGGATCTGTATCGACTGCCGCTGAAGCAGGGACAGCGAGTCATCATTGATTGCCAGTCGGCTCGATTGGATACGGAGATGGACCCAGAACTGGTGCTGTTTTCGGCAACCGGCCAGCCCCTGCAGAGCAACCGCGATTACTACGGTCGCGATCCGATGCTTGATTTTCTGGCTCCGGCGGACGGCGACTACCTGATTGAAGTGCGCGACCTGACCTATCGAGGTGGCTATCCCTATCGATTGATCGTGACGAACAAGCCGCATATCGAGAACGTGTTTCCTCGGGCGGTGCAGGCAGGACAGACTGTGGAACTCACGGTGCTCGGTCAGAACCTGGGAGCGGGTTCGCAGCCGTCACCTTGGAAAGTGGGCGATCTGACGTTGGATATGGTGAAGCTGCCGGTCACTGCTTCGAGCAACATCACGCCGACGGGGGCGTATCGATTCATCGAGCATGCGTCACAGCATTCGGTGCTGCCGACGGCGGCGACCTGTACGCTGGTCGGCGAACAGATCTCGCTTCTGAATGCGAACCCTCAAATCCTCCTGGTCAGCGACACGCCAACGACAATCGAGGCCGAACCGAATGACACGCGCGAGCAAGCTCAATCGCTGACCTTGCCCGCCGTGGTGAGTGCTCGATTTGATCAACCGCGCGATGTCGACTGGTACACGTTCGAAACCGACGACAAGGGGGGAGCCTATGGATTTGATGTGTATTGCGAACGCATCGCGGGTCGTGCTGATCCCGCGCTGACCGTGATGGACGAGAAGGGGAACATTGCCGGTTCGCTCGACGACTTTGGTCATCGCATCTCATCGTTCGACGGGCATCTGCGAGATCCTTCGGGTTCGATCAACCTGGCTCCCAAGACGAAGTACCGGGTCATGGTCAAGGAGGCTTACGGATACGGAGGGGCTCGGTATCAGTACGTGCTCAGCGTCCGCAAGCCGCAGCCCGACTTCTTTGTGGCATCGATTCAGACGACCAACAACATGGCCGGAACCACGATCTGGCAGGGCGGGGCCGAGCACCTGGATATTGTAGTGCATGCCAAAGACGGCTTTACCGATTCGATCACGATTACGGCTGAAGGACTTCCCCCGGGACTGCATGCGGGTCCGCTGACGATCACCAACAATTCACGCGGGACGCTGGTGTTGTGGACGGATGATAATGCCGCGCCGTGGACAGGACCGGTCAAGTTGTTCGCGACCGGCAAAGTCGGCGAGACCACACTACGCCGCGAAGTCCGCGCCTTCTGCCGCGTCTACAATCAAGTCGGCAGCCGGGAAACTCACGAGCATGTTTTCGCGATCCGTGAAAAGGCCCCGTTCAGTCTGTCGATCGAGCCGGATCGAATCCAAATTGAATCCGGCAAGAAGGCGGAAGTGAAGTTGCGACTGGTCCGACACTGGCCCGATTTTAAGAGCGCGCTGAACTACCAACCGCTGAACTTTCCGGGCGGGTTCCAACTCGGCAATGGCACGATCAACGCCGATCAAACCGAAGTCACGATTACGATCGACGTGCAAGCGGGGCTCAAACCAGCCGACTACACTTTGGTGGTTCTTGGACAGGGCCAAGTCCCTTTCAATAAAGACGCCTCCAAGCCGGAGAAGCCGAACACGCTGGTTTCGATTCCGAGTAGACCGCTGACGATCACGGTGACGGAACCACCGAAGAGGTGAGGTGGTACCTATGAAACAGTGCCATGCGTGATCTCGTTCAGTCGCGCTCTAACCCTCACCAGATCGTCCACCAGCAGCGACAGTGTGGCTTGCCGCTGTGCGGGAGTCGGAGATCGTAGGATTGCGGACGGGTGATACGTGGCGATCGTTGATCCACACCAATCGCTTGGCAGGAATTCCCCTCGTTGGCGAGTGATACTGAATCCCGGTGCGATCAATGATTGAGCTGCGGTGGCTCCCAGGCAGACCAGGATATCTGGCTTGATCAGTTTCAATTCGGCTTCGATCCACGGTCGACAGGCTGATGCCTCGCGAGCAGAGGGCTTCTGATGCAGCCGCCGAGTCTCGGACCGTTCAAATTTAAAATGTTTGACGGCATTCGTGACGTAGATCTCTGCGCGATTGAGGCCCGCTTGAGCGAGTGCATCGTTAAGGACATCGCCTGCGGGTCCGACAAAGGGTCGTCCCGCGATGTCTTCGCTGTCCCCTGGTTGCTCGCCCACCAGCACGATCCGGGCGTCAGTGGGGCCTTCGCCAAACACGGTCTGGGTCGCGTCACGATATAGATCGCATCCCCGGCAGATGACAGCGGCATCGCGCAATGCATCCCAGGTCAATTCGGCTGGCAAGTGATCGGCGGCGGATCGAGCATGGCCTTCCTGTCGAGCGATCATCTCGGCGACGCGGCGCGGTGCGTCGTCCAGCAATTCTTGGATGATTTCCGTCTCGGGTAGCGTCTTCCAATGACGCAGGGGCATTTCGCGCACCATCGCTTTCAGCTTGATGCGAGCCGGGTTGAAGATCGCGCCATAGTACGTGCGCCATAGATCTTCGAGTTCATCCGGTGCAGGGGCATCTCGTTGAGAGCAACCAGGCCCGTAGACTAGTTCTGTCTGGTTCCAGACGACGGATTCGTCAGGCGTCAGAATCGCCCAGTTCATGGCGGGAAATCGACGCGCGAAGAACGGAACTGCCAGGCGTACAATCCGATGATCGGGTCGATGCCAGGCGATGAACTGCTCGCCCTCTTCACTGATGACCTTTCGGAACCGCACGAACGCATGCATCTTGTGGATGTCGCGCCGGACCGCCTTCTCCATCCTGCGGACTTGATACACATCGTCGTCGGTGTGGACTTCGAGCAAGCGAGAATCCAGTGTCGTCAGCCGCCACAACAGGCGATACAGCAACTGGAATCGATCGGGATCGCGGTGGCAGGCGACCACCCGTGCCAGATTGAGAAACTTTGGAGGCACCGAGATGACCGTCGTTGCCTCAGCCGCGGCAACTGACTGCTCCTCTTGTGCGGCGTCGAAGAGACTCCCTTGCGACGACTGCTCGTGAAAGCAGACATCGCCGGGGCTGACGCGTGATCGCAGCAGTTGCCGCGCGATGCCTCGCCACTCTTCGAACGTCTCTACCGTGTAGGTCTGCATTACAGTTGACCGTCGATCGAGGACTCATCGCTGTCGAACAGCAGCAACTGCTTTTCTTTCACTTTCAACTGGTCGCGCAATCCCAGCTTATCCAGCGATCGCAAGCCAGGATTGTGATCGTGTGTGATGACGAACGGGGCGGTCCTGTTCCAGGCCACTCGCAGTTTCTTGAGGTCGCTGATACACAGACGATGATGTCGGCGAATGGACAGGATTCGATCAACGTTTCGCGTTCCGATCCCGGGGATGCGCCACAGCAGCTCACGGCTGGCGCGATTCACATCGACGGGAAAGAAGTCGCGGTGCTGTAGTGCCCAAGCGAGTTTGGGGTCGATATCCAGTGAAAGATTGCGATCTGCTTCGGCCACCAGTTCCGACGCCTGAAAGCCATAGAACCGCAGCAGCCAGTCGGCTTGATAGAGACGATGTTCGCGTACCAGCGGCGGACTGCGACCCGGCAACCTGGCATCGGCATGGGGAATCGGACTATAGGCCGAGTAGTAGACGCGGCGAAGATGCTGCTTTGAATAGAGGCTGGCCGACGTGTTGAGGATATCGAGGTCGGGTGTCGCGGTCGCGCCGACGATCATCTGCGTGCTTTGACCGGCGGGGGCAAAGCGATCTGGTTTGAATCCTGCTTTGCGATCTGCCTTAAACTGATCGATGCGAGACTTGATCGTGTCCATGGCCTCTTCGATCTCGGGGGCCTTTTTCTCGGGTGCCAGCATCTTCAAGTCGGCAGGGGTCGGCAGTTCGACATTGACGCTGAGGCGATCGGCCCAGCGTCCTGCTTCTTCCAGCAATTGATCACTGGCACCGGGGATCGTTTTCAGGTGGATATACCCGCCGAACTTGTGGTCGACGCGTAGCGATTTCGCGACCAGCACCATCTGATCCATCGTGTAGTCGGCGTTTTGGATGATTCCCGAGCTGAGAAACAGACCTTCGATGTAGTTCCGCTGGTAGAACTGAATCGTCAGCCGCACGACTTCTTCGACGCTGAAGCGCGCACGAGGCGTATCGCTGGTGACGCGATTGACGCAGTACTGACAATCGAAAATGCAGTAGTTGGTCAGCAGGATCTTGAGCAGCGACACGCATCGTCCATCAGGCGTGTAGCTGTGGCAGATCCCCATTCCCTCGGTCGTCCCCAGGCGGCTTCCGGTGCGTGTCCCTTTGGAACCGCTGCTCGCGCATGAGGCATCGTATTTAGCGGCATCGGCGAGAATGGTCAGCTTTTGCTCAATCAGCATTTGCGTGTTGACTCCAAATCCGTTTAGCAGCCGTCATGCAACTCCGAGACTGTGCGTGAGTATTTAACCGCGGTTGATTGAAAGAGTTAACGCGCTAGGGGAGCGGGTACGCTAATCAAACATTGACCCGCAGACACGACTAGAGGTCTGATCTGCTCGGGCGCCCTTTGGAGTGCGGTGGCTCGACACCGCTTTGGATCAGGTTGCAATCGCGACATGATCACATGGAAGCGAGAAACGTAAGACTTGGTCGCATCACTTCATCTGGATTCGGTCTGTGCGTTCATAGGTTGTTCGGCTATTGAAACCAAAGCTCCGTCTAGCCGGAGCACTCCAAAGCGTAAGTTATGCTGAAGCATAACCTACGAAGAAGGAACCCTACTCGTCGGCGGGTTCGTCGTCCGTGTCGGTCTCTTTTTTCTGGCGGCGTTTTTTGGTGACGGGGGCTTCCGCACGGCGGAAGACGGCGACGACGTCTTCAATCGGCACGACGTAGAGCAGGTTGTCCGATTCGAAGTCGACCGGGATTGCGTTCTTCGGATGGAACAGCACCTTGTCGTATTTGCGGACCGGGAAGTCGCTGTCACGTTCGATCTGCACACTGATTTCGACGACGCGACCGGTAATCGTCGGAATCTCGGCCTGATCCGGCAACACAATGCCTCCACGCGTCTTCTGGCGCGCTTCGTCCTTGCGGATCAGGATTCGTTTGCCAAGCGGTTCCACATAGTCGGTCACGACGGTCTCCGGTTCGATCTTTGACAGATTTCCGTACACCATGATTCTAGGCGGGTGGTAAAGAGGAAGAAAGGCTCTTTCGACGGCGTCTGTCCGGTCGTGGGAGTGTGGCACGCCATGAGGCTTTGCGAAGGGCGTGGGATTTCGGCTTCATTCGCGACCACGCCCGTCGCAAAGCCACAGAGCGTGCCACCCCGGGGAGAGATTGATCGGCGTTCGAATATATGTGACAAATGACTGTTGGCTCTTCAACACGATTTCCAGTGATAGGGCAAACCCGTGCTTTCGATCTTTCGCGAGGCGATTGACCAACTTCCGATGTATCGCGCCGATCCCGAACTGTGGATTCGTTGCGCCTATTCGGAGTTCGTACACCCTGAATACGGGAAGCAAGATGCGAATACGCGAGAGCGATATCGCCGGTTGATTGCCCTGCAGTATGATCATCACCCCGCGGATGAGTCCCTCGTACGTTATCTGTTTGACCAGGAAGTCATTGCCCGTTCGAAGGATGACTTTCAGGGATTCGGCGACGCCTTGCGGCTGGTTAGTTATCTGCTGTCGCGTTGGAGGCGAGGGAGCGATTTGTGGCGTTTCGCGGCCGCAAAGTGCGCGAACTTCGATACCTATTGTGGGTATGACTCGCAGTTTCTCTTTGCGGTGGGGCGTGATGCCGCTCTGGCCGAGTTCGCCAACTCGGACCATGAATTGAAAGACGAGATCAAGCAATTTCTCTTTGACGAACAGGGCGACTGTCATTTCAGTTCTGCGGAGATTGAAGACTGGCAAAGAGCCTTGGTGGAGGAGTTCTCGAAACGACCAGAGGACGAACCACTGATGGTCTGGATTGACCGAGCTATGGTCTTTGAAATTTGCGATGAAGGGCTACTGTTGCTGGACCGACTTGAAGCATCAGAGACAAACGAGTCGCTGAGTTCTTTGAGCTATCTGCGAGAGCAACTGGGTGATTTGAAGGGTGCGATCAAGCATCGTCGGGCGATGCTGGATATGGCGCAGGACGAGTGGGATCGGGCCTCAAACGCCTGCTGTGTCGCTAAACTGCTGTTAAAAGATGGGAGGCCCGATGAAGCCTGGATACTCGTTCGCGGGTTCGACGACTACCTGCCACGAATCGACGGATGGCACACCGTGGGGTTAGGTCGCAGCATTGTCGCGGTGGCCTTTCAAATTGCAACAACGGCGTCACCAGATGTGGCCCGAATGGGATTTGAATGGGCTTGCCGTCACGAATCTCAGTTAGAGACATCGTGGTTGCATCTCTTGAGGCTGGCCACCGAAGCTGCCATCAGGCTGGACGATTCCGTGAGAGCAAAACACTATCAGGCTGCCGCGGATGCAGAACAACGGCGTATCGATGAGGTTTCCAAGAAGCACTAGTGCGTGTCGCACTGATGCATCGCGTTGAAACATGGGTTGGACTAAGCGATTTTCTGCTCGCGTGACGCCACAGTTAAGTAGGATGGGCTTTAATGGTGACACTCCGGACGACTTTCGCTCAGTGGTCCGCTTTCAGAATTCCGATGACGCATCCACCATTTGCTGGCGATTCGCCGTCAGATACTGTTCGGCCTCGTCGATGGTAGTGAACGTCATCGATTTGTCTGCTAGCCACTTGCCGTCGGTCGACCACGCGGCTTGATAGGTCTTTGGCAGAGTGGTCTTACCGGTGAGGCCCGCAAAGTCGCGGTCTGCGCGTTCGACTCCGATGGCCAAGATCCAGCAGCCGGGGGCCAATTCGTAGGGTTCGATATCCATTTGGGTGATCCTGTATGGGAAGGCTGCGGCAAGGCGTCACTTAGCAACGGGAGCGACGATCGATTCCGATGGTGGTTTGAGTTGCAAATATCGAGCCAGCGGGTGGATTGCTGTAGTGCGGTTCTGGGGGCATTTTCGCCGAGAGATTGGAAGAAGTGGATGTACGAATAACTGCCGATGACGTTCGCCCAAGGTCTTGGCGACCTTAGCTACGGGAGGAGTCCCTCCTTCGCCTTTCCGCATCACTTGGTCTATCTGCCGTTGTCGAGTACAAACGGATTTCGGTCCTGTCCGCACTTCGCCGCCACCCAGGAAGGCATTCATGACGATTCAGCAGTTATCTGAGGAACAGATTCGCGATTGGACTGTCGAGCAGAAGGACAAGTGGTGGCTGGAGAATGTTTATCGCGGCAACATGCCCCAGTTGACGATTCGCTCGGCCCTGATGGGTTTCGTCCTTGGCGGTCTGCTGTCGGCGACAAACCTGTATATCGGTGCTAAGACCGGGTGGTCGCTGGGAGTGGGAATCACCTCGGTCATCCTGGCGTTTGCCTTCTTCAAGGTTCTGCAGCAACTCGGGATGAAAGAGTTCACGATCCTGGAGAACAACGCGATGCAGTCGATCGCGACGTCGGCCGGTTACATGACCGCTCCGCTGATCTCGTCTCTGACGGCCTACATGATCGTCAACAAGGTGATCATCCCGTGGTGGCAGATCATTCTGTGGAATATTTCCCTGTCGATCCTGGGTGTGCTGTTCGCGTTTCCGATGAAGCGGCGGTTTATCAATGACGAACAGCACCCGTTCCCCGAAGGCCGCGCGGCCGGGGTCGTGATGGATACGTTGCACTCGTCAGATGCGTCCGTCGGGCTGATGAAGGCGAAGATCCTGGGCGTTGCCGCCGGGACGGCCGCGTTCATCAAGTTCCTGCAGTCCGAAGGGATCCAAACATGGATCCAAACACGAGTGGGTGTTGCCAAGGACAAGGTGCTGCATCTGCATGAGGATCTGTTTCAGTTGTTCGGACTGACGGGACCCAATGCTCCCAAGCTGCGCGGCGTCGACCTCAATCAACTGACGGTCTCACCGACGGTGGATGTGGCCTTGATTGGGGCGGGAGGCTTGATGGGGATTCGAGCAGGAGTTTCGCTGCTGATCGGTGCCGTCCTGAACTACTTGATTCTGGCCCCGTGGATGATCGAAATCGGTGAGATCAAACCGAAGGCGGACGGCATCACTTACGGAATGAGGCAAATTACGATCTGGGCGTTGTGGCCCGGTGTCGCGGCCATGGTGGTGGCGTCATTCGTTTCGTTCTTCGCCAAGCCCGACGTGATCTTGGGCGCTTTCCGCGGATTGACCGGGGAGCGCACCGGAGACGACCCTCTGAAGGAGATCGAGTTTCCGTTGTGGATTTCGGTAGTCGGGATTCCGATCATGAGTGTGATCACCGCCTGGATGGGTCTGGCCTTCTTCGACGTGCCGATCTGGGCGTCGCTGGTCGGACTGCCGCTGACGTTCATTCTGTCGCTGGTCGCCGCCAATTCGACGGCGCTGACCAGTACGACACCGGTTGGAGCCACCAGCAAGATCACACAGTTGTTCTACGGCATCATTCGACCGGGCGACATTAAATCGAACCTGGCCACGGCAGGGATTACTGCTGAAGTGGTCAGCAATTCGTCCAACCTGCTGATGGATATCAAGCCGGGTTACATGCTGGGAGCCAAGCCGCGTCAACAGGCGATCGGCCATATTATCGGCATCTTCAGTGGGGCGATTGCCAGCACGTTCCTGTTCTTCGCGCTGTTCACCAAGGGA
Source organism: uncultured Schlesneria sp. (assembly GCA_903840265.1). GTDB lineage: Bacteria > Planctomycetota > Planctomycetia > Planctomycetales > Planctomycetaceae > Schlesneria. The sequence continues at coordinate 93,458 of CAIMFH010000030.1, forward strand.
CTGGACCCGAACAATCCCGAGACGATCGCCAACCTGCAGAACGACCAGTTTCCGATGCCCGCTGTCACAATCTGGGTTGGTGTCGCTCAGGTTCTGAAAGAAGGGCTTCACAAGTTGCCCGGTTCGATCCAAACGGCTGTGGTTATCGCTTCGATTGCAGCCATGATTTTGGAATTGACCCGCATCGTCACGAAGAATCGATTCCCTCTGTCCCCCGTCGCGATCGGCCTGGCCTTCGTGATCGACTTCCGATCGTCGCTGTGCATGTTTACCGGAGCCCTCTTGTTCTGGCTGCTGGGTGTGGGGCGAGTGAAAGAAGAGCACGCGGCGAACAATTTGTGGGTGCAAAATCACGAACCGATCTGCGCGGGGATCATCGCCGGGGCGAGCCTGATGGGGATCGCCGATACGATGGTCACTGTCTTCCTGCTGTAACTTCTTTGAGACACCGATATGACAACTTTGCTTTCTCGTTTCCTGCGCTACGTGAAGATTGACACTCAAGCGGATGAGACCAGCACCACTTATCCCAGTACCGCCAAGCAACTGACGCTCAGCCACATGCTGGCTGAGGAATGTCGGTCGCTGGGGCTGACCGAGATTACGTGCGACGAATTTGGCATCGTGATGGCCACGGTGCCTGCGACCGTGTCTGGAAGCGTGCCGGCGATTGCTTATGTCGCGCACGTTGATACGTCGCCCGAGTACTCGTCGGTCGATGTCAATCCGCTGCTGCATGAGAACTACCAGGGGAACGACATCGTCTTGCCGAAGGACGGCAAGGTACTGCGAGTCAGCGAGAATCCCGATCTGAAGAACTGCATCGGTCAGACCGTGATCACGACCGATGGTTCGACGCTGTTGGGTTCCGATGACAAGTCTGGCGTCGCTGTGATCATGTCGGCCGCAGCGGAACTGATGCGGCGCGCGAAGGAGCTGAAGCATGGCCCTGTGCGACTCTGTTTCACGTGTGATGAAGAGATCGGACGCGGGACCGACAAGCTGGATCTGAAGCAGCTGGGGGCTCATGTTGCCTATACGCTCGACGGGGGCGGACGCGACGAGATCGATTCGGAAACGTTCTCGGCCGATGGAGCGAAGGTCACCGTCAAAGGGATCAACACGCATCCGTCTGTCGGCAAGGGAGCGATGGTCAATGCCGTTCGGATCCTCAGTACGTTCATCTCGCGATTGCCGACGGCTGGCCTGAGCCCCGAAACCACCGATGGTCGCGACGGGTTTATTCATCCGTATCACATCGAAGGGGGCGTCGCTGAAGCGAGTGCCCGGTTGATCCTGCGCGACTTTGAAACCGAGAAGCTGGCCGCGCAAGCCGCGTTACTCGAATCAATCGCCGCGTCGTTGCGAGCGGAGCATCCTCGTGCTGAGATCTTGATCGAGGTTCGTCCGCAATACCGCAACATGCGCGAAGGCCTGGCGCCGGAACCGCGAGCGATTTCGAAAGCGGTCGATGCGATGAAGTCGCTCGGTCGTGTTCCGAAGCTGACCATCATTCGCGGTGGGACGGATGGCTCGATGCTGACCGCGAAGGGGTTGCCGACACCGAACCTGTCGACAGGCGAACACAACCCGCATTCGCCGCTGGAATGGACCTGCCTGGAAGAGATGCAGGCGGCGGTTGACGTCCTGGTGCAATTGGCGGTCGAGTGGGGTAAGTAATGTAGACGGCACGCTCCGTGTGCCGAGATTCTTGTCGATGGAACATGCAACGGCACACGGAGTGTGCCTACTACATTAGAGGCGACGATGGATCTGCGGCTTGCTGGCAAAGTGGGGATTGTGACCGGGGCCAGTCGTGGGATTGGGCGTGCGATTGCTCAGTCTCTGGCGGCGGAAGGGATGCGGCTGGTGCTGGTCGCTCGATCTGCTGAGCAACTCGCGGATCTTGCCAAGCGCCTGCCGACGCCGAGTCTGGTTCAGGTTGCCGATCTGCGTCAGGAGGATGCCGCTGAAGAGTTGGTTGCTGCGACAATTGATCAGTTTGGTCAACTGGATCTGCTGGTGAACAACGCCGGGGCGACTGTGCGCGGCGACTTCCTGAAGCTGACCGATACCGAATGGGACGACGGGTTCGCGCTGAAGTTCTTCGGAGCGATGCGCTGTTGCCGAGCGGCATGGCCTTACCTGCAACAGTCGCAGGGATCGATCGTCAACATCGTTGGGATTGGCGGCCGGACGGGATCGGCAGAATTTGCTATTGGTGGCTCGGTCAACGCGGCGGTGCTGAACCTGACCAAGGTGCTGGCTGATCGCGGGATCAGCGATGGCGTTCGCGTGAACGCGATCAACCCTGGTGCCATTGCGACGGATCGACTGCAAACTCGCATCGACAAATCGGCGAGCGATCAGGGAATCGCGAAAGAGGAAGCGGCCGAGAAACTGGCTCGCGAGATGAAGATCGCTCGATTCGGAACGCCGACGGAGATTGGTGATGCGGTTGCGTTTTTGGCGTCATTCCGAGCGGCGTATTGCCAGGGGTCGATCATCGATATCGATGGTGGCCAAACGAGGACGCTGTAAGCGTCACGAATCGGTCCAGGTGAGCCGCGCTGCGTCAGCACGCGGACCCGATTCACACTGGACCACGCGATCATGTCAAGACGAAGAGTCCGCATGCTGACGAAGCGCGGCTCACCTGTGACCATTCACTACCGAGTGAACCGAGCGGCCTCCACGCTTGTCTCTGACATCTCTCTGGGTGCCGACAACTCGTGAAAGGTTTCGCGATGTTGGCTGTAGATGGGGGTAGATGCTGCTGCGCATGTCGTGGAGCGGTGTCGACGGAACGCTCGAACGAAGTCGCAGGGGATCATGTTAGACGGCAGTCGCAACTCGAAAATAGCATTCAACTTCTGTTGTATTTGCCTGATTTGGGGTTCGACGTTTCTGGCAGTGAAGTACGCCATCGAGACCATCCCGCCGTTCGTTGTGACGGCCCTGCGCTACGTGATGGCCAGTTTGGTGCTGGCCATGATCAGTAAGATGCGAAAAGAAACTTGGCTGACGGCGGCGAATCTGCGTCTCGCTGCTATCAGCGGATTCTTATTGAGCCTGGGCAATGCCTTAGTCTGTTATTCGGTGACATCATTGCCGACTGGTTTGGTGGCGGTGGTGATTGGATCGCTACCCGCGTGGATCATTCTGTTCGACTGGCAATTGTTCCGCGGCAAGCCACCTCAGTGGGGTCAGGTCGCCGGGATCGTATTGTCGCTGATCGGCGTTGGTGCGCTGACCAGTTCACACTCCGAGCATCTGGACATGCGGAATCTGCTGGTCTGGATCGCGCTGTTCTCGTCGATTGGGGTCTGGGCGATGGGGACGCTGGTTCAGCGTCAAGCTTCGGTGCGGGGTTCGATCTTCCTGTTCTCGTCGGTGCAGTCGCTGGTCGGTGGTGTGATGATTGGAGCCACGACGACCTGGGATGGGAGTTTGGCTTTCCCCTGGGATCAGATCACGACTTCGTCCGTGTTGGCTTTGCTGTATCTGACGTTGGTTGGAACCGTGGCGGCGGGGACATCGTATGTCTGGCTCAGCCAGAACGCGGAACCTCGTCTGGTGAGTACCTACGCGTTGATCACTCCGGTCGTTGCCGTATGGCTGGGCTGGTTGGTCGCGGGTGAAGCGGTGACAGGATCGACGCTGAGTAACTCAATGATCGTGCTGGCTGGCGTGGCATTGATTGCGTTAAGTGGTCAGGCCTGGCGAACCAAAAGGTTCGTTCGTCGAGCCCCTGTAATTCTTACTGAGCGGGTGACAGCGACGTTGCGGACGCCGGTCGAGGTGTGATGATTCTGATTGGGAGGGCGAGGCTCCTGCCGAGCCGCAATTGTTATTGTGAGTCCGTCGACATGCGCGGCTCGGCGGGAGCCTCGCCCTCCCAAAAAGAAGAAGTGACCGTTCCCTAAATCATGGTCGCGATTGATTCATGGTCGTCCTAGAACCACAATGAATGGCCGGGGCCGTTGATTGTGCCTCTCAGGATTGACCGATCTCATTCATTCGCGGGGCCTTCGATGATTCGCACCTGGTTTGCTCGTTCGTGTCTGTGTGTCTGCTTTGTGGCAATCAGTACGGTCAATTTGCCTGCGGCAGACGTCTTCGAGCGACATGCGGCCCCCCTCGTGAAGCGTCTGGCTGAGAGTGGCGAGGCGGTCAAACTGGTGACGATGCAGGATGCGTCCAAGATTAAGCCACTCGCCCCGACCATCGGTTCGCCGTGCTTTGTCGCCAAGACGGACGAAGGGAGCTATGCGAAGGTGCTGGTTTCGTGGGGCTTGAAGAAGGGCAAGAATACCGAGAAGCCGATGCCAGTGTTGTTGATCGAGCGATACGTGGTTTATCGGGGTGATCGGCTGGACCTGACGTCGGCGACGGGCAAAGACGTGATGCTGTTCCCCGGCTTCGCCTTCAATCTGGATATCGGGCAGGTCGTGCCTGAAGGGCAAGGAGGCGACATTATCTTCACTGCAGACGGTGAGCTGATCCCGGCCGACCACGTTAAACTTGTGGTCTTGAATGGATCGCAGTTGCCGCCAGCCGACAAAGCCGCTCGCCGCGACCCTCAGGATCATGAAGGAGTCGTTGGCGAAGATTTCACGGGAACTTGGAAATTGAACGCCGATGGCCGCTGGTTGGGCGAGCTTGATCTGAAAGTGACCGATGGCGGCAAGGCGACCGGATCATTCACCTCCGAGGAATCGAAGAACTCGTATGAGGTGACCGGGCAGCTTGGCAGTACGCCGCATAACGTGAAGCTGGAAGTGTTTCTGGCGAACACACAACTATCGGTGGACGGCTTTCTGTGGACGAAGGACAAGTCGCAGATGGCGGGAACCGTCACCATGACAGGCCGCAAATTCGGCTTTGTTGCGACGCGCGTTGCAGGCGAATAAGTCGGTAGATTCCGTGTCATCGCGCCAGTCGGACGGACTGTGATCTGTGTACGAGTTGTTGCCAAAAATCTCGACCGCATAGACGTGATATCAGGAACTGCGAACTAGATTCAACAGTGATTATGTCCACTGCGGACCTACCAACAGTTTCGGCTGCATTGCAGTCGCGTCCGAAACATGGATCACTGCCATGAGCACAGAAGCTGCTCCACAAATCGAGTCGGTACTCAGTGAGGTTCGAACCCAATTCGGGTCCGATCCCTCAATGGTCGCTCGGGTTGATGGAGGCGCGAGTCGAACATCGGTCACGGGAATGCCACCCCGTGAACAAGACGAATCGCTATTAAACGCCAAGATCCTGATCGTCGATGACGAACCGATCAACGTGAAGGTCTGTCAAAAGTACCTGCACGAGTTAGGTTATAAGAAGTGCATCGGCCTGACGGACTCCACACGAACGATTGCCGTGATCCTGGAAGAGCGTCCGGATGTGATCATCCTGGACGTGATGATGCCGATCGTCAGTGGTGTGGATGTTTTGAAGCTGATCCGTCGACACGATGAACTGGCTCACCTGCCCGTCCTGATCCTGACCGCCTCTGCCGACCGTACGACGAAGCTGACTGTCCTGAACCTGGGGGCGACCGACTTCTTGACGAAGCCGATTGATCCGAGCGAGATGGCTCCGCGAGTCCGCAACGTTCTGTCGGTCAAACGCTATCACGATTCACTGCGCAACCATGCACAAGCTCTGGAAGAGGCCGTTCGTCAGCGGACCGCCGAATTAGAGTCGTCTCGCATGGATGTCATTCACTGCCTGGCCAAGGCGGTGGAATATCGCGATGACCACACGGGTCGACATGTCGAACGAGTCGGTCGCTATTCGGGAATGATTGCGCGGACGCTGGGCATGGACCCGACGACCAGCTCGATGATCGAACTGGCGTCGCAACTGCATGACGTTGGCAAGATCGGTGTTCCCGACGACATCCTGCTGAAGCCGGGCCGGTTGACTCCGGAAGAGTACGAGCGGATGCAAAAACATACGCTGTTCGGTCGCAAGATCGTCGAACAGATGAGCGAACGGGAATGGGAAAAGCTGCGTCAGCATGTGCAGATCGGTTGTCGAATCCTCGACGCTCCCCGGTCGCCATTGCTCACGATGGCTTCGCGCATCGCGTTGACCCATCACGAACGCTGGGATGGATCGGGCTATCCGCTGGGCCTGGCTGGCGAAGACATTCCGATCGAAGGTCGAATCACTGCGGTGGCCGATGTGTTCGACGCGCTCAGCAGTGTGCGTCCTTACAAGCCGTCCTATCCGATTGACAAGTGCTTTAACATTCTGCGTAGTGAAAGCGGCACACACTTCGATCCCAAAGTGATCGAAGCCTTTTTCTCACGCCGTGATGATGTCGTGCGAACTCAACTGGAACTCGCCGATACCGAGTGATCCAGAGGAAGTGCGGGTCGCACTGACGTGTCGCGTTGAAGCATGGGTTAGACACAGTGGGTTTTGGCTCGCGGGACGCCACAATAAGGTGGGATGCGCTCGAATGGGCCTCACCGAACGGCGGCTCGCTCGCTGTTGTCGCTCATCTCGCCGGGGATTTGGGTCGATCACGTGATGGCATCGCGTGCGACGGCGCCCAATTTCTGGCGAAAGCGGCGAACTCTTTGAGCCACGGCGATCACCACAACGACGACCTTGTCGAGTCCCGAAGTCCGGACCAGAAATAACTCCCCGGTACCCAAAGGCGTGCTAAGTTTTGTGTACGTCCTTGGGCCCGAATTCGTTGTTCATTGGAGTGAAGATGTCGTCCGTCATTCATCCCGTCGAGATGGCGCAACTCTTTGGCAACCGGATCGAGATGCCGTCAAAGCCAAAAACGATCAGCCCGCACATGCAGGAACTTTCCTGGCCGGCCAAGTCTGTTTTGATGGCCGCCGCGACATTGATGATTGGATTTTCGACACTGGCGGCCTGTCGTGGAAACGATGCGCGAACCACTTCCAAGATGATTGCTCGAGGTGATTCGTCGTTGGCCTACTCGGCCTTGTCGTACATCACCTGGCCGAAGGAATCGTTTGAGGCCGAGACTTCGCCCTTCGTGATGGCCGTGCTTGGCAAGGTGTCGTCGGCCCATGAAAAGCTGCAAGCCCCTTATCTGGAGGGGAAAAAGCGGATTCACGGACGTGTCGTGGAGATTCGCAAATATGAGTCACCTGATGAAGTTGCCCATAGCCACGTGCTGCTGGTCGCCGAATCGTACCCGCAGAAACTGGCGAGTCGAGCGCTGGAAATGGTTGACGGTAAGTCAGTGCTCACGATTGGCGAGACCGGTACTTTCGCCAAAGCCGGGGGGGTATTGAGCATCGTGAAGAGTGGCGATAGTTCCCTGTTGGAACTCAGTCAGCGGGCCGCGGCCAAGCAACGACTGAAGGTCGACGTTCGATTGGTCAACGTCTCTGTCCTCGTGGACGAAGATCGAGGTCGCTGATGCCCGCCGCAGGCTGGATCCGCAATTTGCACTTGCGAACGAAGCTGATTCTGTTGTCCGCGATCACCGTGGGACTGGCACTAGTGTTGGCGTGCGCCGGTTTTCTGCTGAATGACTTGAGACTGTTGCGCGATTCGAAGCTGCGACAATTGAAGATGCAGGCCGAACTGCTGAGCTTCAGTAGTTCGGTCGTCGTGTCGATGGGGCAGCGGCATCAGGCCGAGGAACTGCTGGCGTCGCTACGTTCGCAGCCGACCATTGAAATGGCCGGTCTGTATGACGCCAATGATCGGCGAGTCGCCTCTTACGCGCCGGATATCAGTGTCGTCGTGCCGAGCAAAGTGCCGATGCGGGAGGGCGTGCGGACCACGGCGACTGGCTATCTGGAAGTCTTTCAGCCGATCATGGATCCGCAGCAGACGCGCGTCGGGACCGTCTATCTGCGGACCAGTATGCGCGATTTGTGGGAGCAAATGAGCAGCTACTCGCGCGTGTCGCTGCTGGTGATGGTCCTGGCGTTAGGAGTCGCCACGCTGTTCGGATCGGTCATGCAGAACACGGTGTCGAAGCCGATCCTGGAACTGGCCGCCGCCGCGCAGAAAATTACTTCAAACGATGACTACTCGATTCGCGTCCACTCCGATTCTCGCGACGAACTGGGCATCCTGTACAACTCTTTCAATCGCATGATTGAACAAGTCCAATCCTCACGGAACGAGTTGGAACTGGGCCAGAAACAACTGGAACGCCGCATCGCCGATCGCACATTCCTGCTGCAGGAAGAAATCGAACACCGGACGCGCATTCAGTCGGAACTGGTCAATGCCAAAGAGCGTGCCGAAGCCGCCAGCCAGGCCAAAAGCAGCTTCCTGGCAAACATGAGTCACGAAATTCGAACTCCGCTGAACGCGATCCTGGGATTTGCCGATCTATTGCGCGTCGGTGGCGACCGCAACAACGAGGCGGAACGCCAGGATTTCCTCGAGACGATTCATCGCAGTGGCGAACATCTGCTGACGCTGGTCAACGACATCCTCGATCTGACCAAGATCGAAGCGGGCCAGATGGATTACGAGCAAGCGCAGTTCTCGCCCCATCAGGTGATCGCCGAAGTCATGTCGGTCATGCGGGCGCGAGCTCACGGTAAAGGGCTGGCTCTGGATTATCACTGGTATGGATCGATTCCCGAAGTCATCACCAGCGACTCGGCTCGTTTCCGTCAACTGCTGCTGAACCTGATCGGTAACGCGATCAAATTTACCGAACGGGGCGGCGTTCAGGCGGTGGCGCGATTGGATGCGGAACGTGGTGAATTGACCGTGGATGTCATCGACACGGGGATCGGTATTCCTGCTGGCGTGTGCGAATCAATCTTCAAACCGTTTACGCAGGCCGATAGCTCGGTCACTCGACGATTCGGTGGAACGGGATTGGGTCTGTCGATCAGCCGTCACCTGGCGACCGGACTGGGGGGACGCATTTCGGTCCAAAGCGAAGTCGGCAAGGGAAGCACGTTCTCTGTGACGATTGCGACCGGACCATTGTCGGAAGTCCGCCTGTTGGATCATCCAGTCTCCGACATCATGACCGTCGCACGGCCTCAGCCTACGCCACCGCGCAATCGGCTGGATGGACTGTCGGTCCTGGTGGTCGACGACGGCGAAACGAATCGCAAGCTGATTCGACTGGTGCTGGATCGAGCCGGTGCGACGACGCGCATGGCCGAAAATGGACTCGAAGCGGTCGAACTGGGGCTGGTCTATCACTTCGACCTGATCCTGATGGATATGCAGATGCCGTTGATGGACGGCTACACCGCCGCTGGTCGACTGCGCGAACACGGCTGCCGAGTTCCCATCGTCGCCCTGACGGCTCACGCGATGCGCGGCGATGCCGAACGATGCATCGAAGCGGGCTGCTCGGACTATCTGACCAAGCCGATCAACCCCGAGAAGCTGATCGAGAAGATCTCCACAATCCTGGGCGAAATCAACCCGGTTCCGGCCACCGCTCCGAAAGCAGAGACGAAGCGGCTGCTGCACGATGCGGTCGTTTCCGAACTGCCGGTTGACGATCAAGAATTCGCCGACATCGTGACCGAGTTCGTCGATCGATTCCGGTTGAAGCTGACGGAGATGCATCAGGCTCATGCTTCCGAAGACTGGCAGACCATGGCCGAGCTGGCTCACTGGCTGGCTGGTGCGGGGGGGTCTGCTGGCTTCCCGATCCTGACAGACTCGGCCCGCGAATTGGAAACGAAGCTGCTGAAGAATGATCTGTCGGAGCTTGACGACCTCCTCGATCGTCTCGATCACCTGCTGCTGCTGATTGCGTTCGGAGCCCCGCTCACACCGGTGGAACTAGAGAGTTCGCTGTAAGCTCCCTAGTCGTCATTCCCGCGCGGGCGGGAATCCAGCGAGGTATGGTGATGCCGGAATAGCAGAGCAGATGGATTCCCGCCCGCGCGGGAATGACGGGATGGCGGTCACAACGTTCCCTTTGACGAGGGGATTCCCGTCTGACGAGGATCGATCGTCGTCGCGATCCGCAGTGCCCGAGCGGTTGCTTTGAACAGACCTTCGGAAATGTGGTGACTGTTCGTGCCGTGATGCAGCACGAGATGCAGGTTCATCAGGGCGTTCGAAGCGACCGCCTGCCAGAACTCTTCGACCAGTTCGGTATCGAATTCGCCGATCTTCTCGGTGGGAAATTCGACCTTGTAAATAAACTTCATCCGGCCGCTGAGGTCGAGTGCCGACGTGACCAGCGTCTCTTCCATCGGCAGCGTCATCGAACCGTAGCGAGTCAGACCCTGCTTGGTCCCCAAGGCTTGCAGTAGCGCTTTGCCCAGGCAGATGCCGACATCTTCCGTCGTGTGATGCGCATCGATATGCAGGTCGCCCTTGGCGGCGACTTCCAGATCGAACAAGCCGTGCTTGGCGAACAGTGTCAGCATGTGATCGAGGAACCCGACACCGGTCTCGATCTTGGCGACGCCGGTGCCGTCCAGGTTCAGCGACAGCACGATCTGCGTCTCGGCCGTGTTGCGTTCAATCTTCGCGATACGGGTCATCTTGATCTTTCCGGTCATGGCATGAAGACGGAAGAAAATTTGAAACACAGAGGCACAGAGATCACAAAGGAATGAGAAAGAATCTAGTTCTCTTCAATTCTCTTTCGTGTTTTCAGTGTGTTCCGTGGTTCATGGCTATTCTTTCTCCGTGTCGTCTGTGCCTCTGTGTTTCAAGCTCTTCTGTGCACTTCTACTTAAACAATCTCTTTCAGTGCCGCCAGCAGTCTGTCGATTTCCGGGTCCGTCCCCACCGTGATTCGCAAGCCGTCCAGCTTGTGACCTGCTGCCCAATCGACATCGGGGAACGACATGTATCTGACCAGGATCTTTCTCATCTTGAGCGCTTCATACTGCAGCCGATGTTCGCCCGTGGGATGCGTGGCCCAGACGAAGTTGGTCTGGCTGGGGACGACGTTGAAGCCAAGTTCCGTAAGCGCCGCCGACAGACGTTCGCGCGTCGTCCGGATGCGAGCCGTATTCTGCTGCATCCAGTCCTGGTCTTCGATCGCCGCCGTTGCCGCCGCCAGCGACAGCGAATCGCAGTTGTAGCTGTCTTTCATCTTGCGCAGTCCGCCGATCACGTCGGGGTGAGCGATCGCGAATCCGAAGCGAACTCCGGCCAGGCTGTAGCTTTTGCTGAACGTCCGCGTGATGACGACCTGCTTGCCGACATCACTGTTCAACAGTTCGCCACGATGAGGAGCGTCACAGAAATCGCCGTACGCTTCGTCGAGCACCAGCATGCCGCGAGGCGGCGTCAGCGATAGCAAGTAGTCCCACGTCCAGCGATTGCCCGATGGCGAATTCGGATTCGGAACGAAGATCAACTTGCTGCGAGCGATCTGGTCACCGATCTTATCGAAATTCCACGACCAGTCAGGTTCCAGTAACAGCCGTTCGTGCTTGGCCCCCTGCAGATCGGACAGGGTTTCGTACAGGATGTAGCTGGGGTACGGATACGCGATCATGTCCGTCGGACCAGCGAACGACCGAGTCAGAATCGTCAGGATTTCGTCGCTGCCGTTCCCGGGTAGGATCCAATCGGGATCGAATCCCACCACTTCCGCGGCGGCTTTGCGGAACTTCGTCCCCAGCGGATCGGGGTACAGATTCAGCTTCCCCTGAGCAGCCGCTGTCACCGCCTCGACAACGCGTGGCGACGGCGGATACGGGTTCTCATTCGTGTTCAGCTTGGTCCAGCCGGCATCTTGGGGCTGTTCGCCGGGAACATATCCGGCAATACGATCAATCTCAGGTCGAAACAGGCTCATCGGGACGCGGACTTTCGCGAGCAGAAATCGGTCAAACAGTGGACACGGATTGTCGGGCGAGGTTCATGGAACTGCAACTGTGCCAGTCGGTTTCGATTCGCGTACGCCGCGAGACCATTAAAGATGGTGCAAACAGTCAGGCAACACCGCCGAACTTTCGATTTGGGATTTGATCAAAGTCGTTTGCGGTTATGATTGTGTGGACAGCCACAATCCTCTGGCAGCGATACACCTCTGTACGACATCCTAGAATCGAGTCACCTCCGCATGGCGAAATCGCTACTCGAATATGCCGAATGGTTGGCCGAACGAAAATTGCGATGGCCGGCGGCACCGAAGATCGAGTCTGCCAAGGCGACGGCGTATCTCAAGCCTCTCACTGGCATTCGCGCGATTACCTGGAACGTCTACGGAACTCTGCTGCGAATCACCGACGGCGAATTGCTGTTTCAGCACCCTCAAGCGATCCGCATGGAGATCGCCCTGGATAAGACCATCCAGGAATTCAACATGTGGAACAGCATGACTCGCAAGCCCGGCAAGCCCTGGGAGTACATGCAGCAGAAGTACCTCAACGCGGTCGATGAACTGAAAATGGCCTCGTCGGGGCGAAAAGGGGATGCGACCGAGGTGAATTCGGCCCACGTCTGGAAGAAGCTGCTGTCGATGCTCGACAAAAAGGATTACGAGTACGACACCGGGTTCTACGGCGATATGGATGAGCTGTCCGAGAAAGTCGCCTATTTCTTTCACAGTTCGCTGCAAGGAGTGGAAGCCGCCCCCGGAGCGTTACCCGCACTCCAGGCCGTTCAGGCGGCAGGCCTGCGACAGGCCTTGCTGACGGATGCGCAGCCATTCACGCTGGTGCAGCTCTTCCGAGCACTGCTCGAACAGGGGTCGATTCCGCGTCCCGATGTACTTTTTACACCGTCGCTGAACACCTTCTCCTACGAAGAAGGGGTGCGAAAACCCGCGAAAACCCTGTATTTACGGGCTGTCGACCGATTTGTGAAAGCGGGCATCCAGCCGGAACAGATTCTGCATGTCAGCTCAAAGGTGCACGACGACTTAGCTGTGGCCAAGTCGCTTGGGATGCGCACGGCGCTGTATGCGTCGGAAAAGTTGGGGCTGCAGGCTGCCCCCGAAGACCTGAAGGATTCTGCCACGAAACCAGATCGCCTGATCACGGAATTGACTCAGATTCGCGATCTGCTGGGAGTGTAAAGGGAGACAGGAACCGCTGCCCGCTTGAACTTTCGAGCAGCTTCCTTCATCCTTCGCGACCAGATATTTGAATGCATAGGAGATGCTTGATGCCCCCGCAGACACTTTATGATTTCAACTCGTTCGACGAGAGCAAACCGCTGTTCACGATCGAGGATATTCGCGAGATCAATCCGCAGCGATTCGAGATGGAGCAGCTGACTGGCATCCTGACTGTCGATCGCGAAGCCCATGGACTGGTCGGATATAAAGACATTACCGAGAACGAGTTCTGGGTTCGCGGCCACATGCCCGCTTTCCCGCTGATGCCAGGCGTGGTCCTGTGCGAATGCGCCGCTCAACTCGCTGGCTTTTACGCTCGAAAGTACAAGCTACTGGGGGGCGACTTCCTGGCCTTCGGCGGGATGGAAGATGTCCGGTTCCGCAGTCCGGTCTTCGTCGGCGATCGTCTGATCATTATGGCCCGACTGCACCGCATCCGAGCCGGCCAGCGAGCCGAATTCAATTTCCAGGGCTACGTCAAAGGGAAGATGGTCTACAGCGGGCAGATGATCGGAGTGCCGATTCATATCGATCGCCAGACCGTCAGCGCTGTTCCCGAATAAACGATTTATTTGCTTCGAAACACGAGAGACGTGCCACTGGTTGGCCGCTTCGGACAACCAGTGCCGATGCCACCGGACCCGTGACGATAATCTCTTCGACCTGCGCTTCCTCTGCTTACCGAGAACTTAAGTGCCGTGAGAAACACCTTTTTCTTTCCGGCTGATCGACCGCAATCGCACTGCTTGTCCGCCGCGGCCAAGCAGTGGCACTTCTGCGTATATTTAAGAGTGATAATCGTTTACGGCCTTGCCCGCAGGGGCACCGACCAATCAGCCCCGGGCACCGCCCGGGTTTGAGTCCATCCAAAACAAGCCCCGCAAGGGCGGCACGCGGCTCACTCCACCGATGGAGTGACCCTGTTGAAGACCTCAGATAGAGCCATGCCGTTACCAGTCGTTGATCTGCATCCTTATTTCATCACCTACGACGAAGTCGAAGGGGTTATCGATTGGAAGACGTTCTTCGGGAACGATCATCCGGTCGAACTGGACATTGGCTGCGGTCGCGGCAAGTTTCTGTTCGAGTCGACGTTGGCTCATCCCGAAACCAACTGGCTCGGCGCGGAGCTCGACTTCAAGGAAGGTCGACGGGGAGCGTTGCGGATCGCCAAGCGAGCCCTTCCCAACGGTCGCGTCATTGGTGGAGATGCCAAGGACTTGCTCGCGAAGAAAATCGCTCCGCATTCTGTCGCAGCAGCACGCGTCTACTTTCCGGATCCCTGGTGGAAGACCAAGCACCGCAGGCGACGACTGTTCACCGACGAATTCGCGAACCTGCTGGCTCAGGTGGTGATGCACGGCGGTCACGTTCACTCGTGGTCAGATGTTGAAGAGTACTTCAAAGTCATCTCGGCCCTGATGAACAACCACGCCGACTTCGAACCGATGACGCCGCCGGAAGAACCCGAAGGTAAAGACGACCTCGATTACCTGACAGGCTTCCACCGCAGCCGCAAGAAAATGGGCTGCGCGATCCATCGCGGCCTGTGGCGCCGCCGCTAAATCGCCGCGTCATTCGCCTCGATTCGCCTTTGTCTTCGTGGGATGGGTTTCCAACCCGTCACTCTTCCCAGCGCGCGATGTCTCGTGAAGACGAAATCTCAAGTCGAAGACCAAACCAAGGCGACGGGCTAGAAGCCCATCCCACGTAAAGGCACCCCAAAAAGCAAACAGCCCCCGTGATAAGCGGGGGCCGACTTGATTTGGTTTGCTAAGTGATGGCTGAAGTCAGCCGGGCATCGTGCTGGTCAGGACTACCGATTCAGGTACATGCCAAAGCCTGGGGTCGAGATCCCGACGCTTTGACCATATCCGCCGTACCCATAACCGCCACCGTAGCCACCGCCATAACCAGGAGCGTAGCCAGTGTTGTAGCCAGCTCCGTAGCCGTAGCCGGTGTTACAACCCACACCTGGATAAACAGGAGGTGCCACAATGATTGGTCGTGGAGGAGCAACCACGATAGGTCGGTATCCGTAACCGCCCCCATACCCATAGCCGCCACGGTAACCGCCACCGTATCCACCCCCATGATTGTGACCATGGCCATGACCACCACCCCATCCCCCATTCGCGAAGGCCGAACCGCCTCCTAAGGCCAACAAACCAGCAACAGCAACCATTCCCAACAGTGTGCGACGGAACATGATGTTCTCTCTTTCTTATTCGAACTTGCTTTGAATTTGTCTCAAGGACACGGAACAAGTACGAACGCAGAGACTGTGCCAAATCCAAAAATCCACTCAAGTTCGCGATTTAAGGGCACAACCGAGCCTCACCGACAACACCTTTGCGAAATGACTGACCGGTCACAAAAGACCTTATTTTCAGGCCTGAACCTTCCGTCGTGACGCTCGCCAGATCGTCAAAAACACCTCTTCGACACCCGCAACAAGCAGCAAAGAATCGCCCTACCATCTCACCGCTTGAAATCAATTTGATTCCACGCGCACTCAAACGGGGCCAACGATCTGATTCAGAACATTCAACAACGCCGACCGTAACGCCTGTATCACATCCTCCCGATTTGCGGTCCGCAGTGGACACTCCCTAAAACGACAGACGTGCCACTGCGTTGGCCGCTTCGGACAACCAGTGCCGATGCAAACAGACGCTGAAGATAACCCTCTCCCCACAGGTGGGTCGCGCACATCGTTTAACCGCGTGGGCATCGCCCCGCGCGTTTCTCTCGATGTCATCTCGTACTCACATCACCCGGGGAACGAGTCGCGAGCAAAGAAAAGAATCGGGCGTGGCCGGCTGGGGGCCTTGTGCCACCCGCCGTTTGCCAACGCCCTGCTGCAACGAAACCTCAATCTTCGCCCCGGTGATCCTGCAGCACTCCGCAGAGTACCCCCCGACCGGATCCCAAGACATACGCTAAAGCTTCTCCGAGCGACTCGGCCGAGAACGCGACTCGATTGCGATCGATCACCGCGAAGCGATTCGATGCCAGAGGTTGTTGATCGCGTGGCACGGGTTTGATGTCGGTCATCGATGAAACGTAGAACGACCTTTCGGACCCTTTATCCCGATCCTGGCCGATCATCAGCCACCGGCCGCGGTTCAGCCGGGGGTTGATCCGTTTGGTTGTCGGGTCCAACCGTTCCTTCCGGGTGTCTCGCACACTGATCACCAACACGCACCGCTGTTCCAGTGGCGAGCGAATCCCGGCATAGTTGTGTCGCGGATAGAAAAATGAATAGGCACTCCCTGCTTTCAAACGAGTCTTGGTCACCGAACAACTCCAATCAAAGGAGCAGTGGGCGATCGCGGGCGGCGGGTTCCTAACTCCGCCGGCGCCCACCAGACAAACGCGGCCCCTCCCGAGCCCGCGACAGTAAGAGGTCCACGTGACGTGATGTGATGTGACGTTATGACTTCAGGCAGGGCGAACGACGAGTCGCCTCTGCCGACGCGGCTTCCGGCAGCATCACGTCCAGCAGCGTTGCGTCACCGGAACAACCTGACGCCCCAGAGAGACCAGGGGACGACAGACCAACGCACGACATGATATCGGACAACCCAACGTCAGCCGCCACAACGCCCTCTGACACCGCATGATCGCTGAAGGTGAACTCGCTACGCGATACTCGCACCGATCGAGGTGCCGTAACCCCAATCTTGACGCTCCCGTTGCTGACCCGCAGCACGGTCACGACAATGTCATCACCAATCTTGATCTCATCATGCAAACCACGAGACAGAACTAGCATTTCGACAACCCTTTCGAAAATGCCGCGATGAGGCCAGGCGTACCAACGCCAGGGCGCAGCACCATTTGGAAGAGTGCGATCGACGACGCACCAAAACACGAAAAACGCTCGGCGGCTTGCTTCGATCCGGGGCGAGATCAGCACTAATCTCGGCGAAGCACCCGTGAAGAGTCACGGTCGTAAGACAGGCGAAGATTAGCTTCTATATCGCCAATCCGTCAATGAAAAAGTGCGTCGTTTTGGAGTGAAATTCGTTTTTTGAATACGATCGTATTCAGATCGCAATACCACTATTGAGGTTGCGATCTTCAACTATTTTTGGACGGGATCGGACGGCGCGACCTAACTCCCTGACCAATGTGGGGAAACCCGATGATTCTCGAGAAATGACTGCGTCTGCCCCTCAACGTAACCCTCAGACACTGTTAGTTTGGTTTCCAGGCGTTGCTCAACTTCTGCGACGGAAACCGGCTGGCAGCCTGCGAGTTCGCACTGTAATCCCGCGGCTGTATTGGCCCATTCAATCGCGTGGGGCCAGTCCCGGCCGTGGCATCTCTGGTAGGCCAATCCCGCGATAAATTGATCCCCCGCGCCCAGCGGATCGACCAAGTTCTGGCAGGTCGACAATAACGTCCCTTCTCGCTCGCCGTCGCACCAATGCAGCCCGTCCGCACCCCGTTTGGTGATCACACATTCCGCGCGACACCACGGCGGCAGTTCATGAGAGCCCCCCGCAATGGCCGCCGGCACGAAATCACCATCAGGCGTGGTCTTGATCGGATCGACATAGACGGGAATCCTCGACCGACCGAGTTGCCGCATCAGGTCCCTGGTTACGACTCCCTTGCCATGATCGGCCACGATGATGGCATCCGGAGCCGATTCGGCGATCAGTCGAGCCAGTAGCGCTGCATCGCTCGGACTGATCGGTTCACGCAGATCCTCATCCAGCCGAGGCCCGGTCATCCGCCCCTGTACCCACAACCGAGTCTTACTCGTCGTCCGCCCATGCACCATCACCACGCGATGCCCAAACCCGGCTGCAGCGACCTCGCCGCACCCATCTCGTCCCACAGCCCCATACAATTCGACTTGAGCTCCCAGCGCGTCGAGCATCAACGCGACATTCCCGGCCCCACCCAACCGCCGCTGAGTCCGCTTAATCCCCAGCACCGGCCAAGGCCCCTCCTGCGAAATCCGCTCGCAAGAACAGTGCAGGTCGACATCCACCATGATGTCCCCCACGACGGCGATTCGCGGATGTTGATTTTGAGCTGTTTGGCAGGTTAGTCTGTTCGTCACGTAAGGCCACCATTCCAGAGAAGTGTTCGACACGAGAAGTGCTCAACAAGGGATGCCTGAATGAACTTCCGCATCAACCATCAATTCGCCGCGCTCGCCATCCTGTTCTCCACCAGCTCGCTGATGGGCGACGACACGAAGCCCGCCGCCCCAGCGACCCCGGCCGCAGCCATCCCCGACATCGCTCCATTCCTGCTCCCCTCAGTCGAAGAGAAATTCACCTCCGACGCCGCCAAAGCCGACGCCGCCACCGCCAAAGCCGAGCAAGAAGCCGCCAAAGCAAAGAGATCCGCCGCCGAGATCCGCCTAAAAGCCTACAAGGACAAGCTCGCCGAAATCACCAAAACCGGCGACTTCGACAAAGCCCAACAAGTCAAAGCCCGCATCACGCAACTGGAAAACGACCCCGAAGGCGAATCCCACAAGCCCGAGAAACCAACCAAACGCCCGCGACCAAAAGACACAGTGAAATTTGGTGGACATACCTATGCCCTGATTAAAGAACCAGCGACTTGGCACGTGGCAAAGCAGCGGTGTGAGGAGATGGGCGGGCATTTGGTGTGTGTTGAGTCCCGAGAAGAGGAAGAGTTTATTGCTCAACTGTGTTCTCCCTGCGATCGGGCCGTTTGGATCGGGGCATCTGATGAGGTGGAAGAAGGAAATTGGCTTTGGGTGAATGGCAAGTCCGTAATGATGCAAAAAGCGAAACTGTCAAACGCGCCTAAATCAAACTGGTTAGCTTACTTTCCGCCCGTTAACGGGTTCGTTGATAATGGCGCCGGTGACAGGATCTACTACGTAGCGGAATGGTCGCGCTGAATCGGTTTCCGAAAAACAACCATGATGTCGTCATATCGTCCTTTGACGTTGCGCCGGTCATAGACGGTAGCACCAGGAAAGTGGCTCAGGGCTTCCATGTCGCCCTCAGACTGCACGTCTTCAATGACATAAATTCCGCCATCAATGAGGAAATGGGATAGGACTGCAAAAGCAAGCACCATGTCTTCCAAGATGTGACTGCCATCATCCACAATTAGCTGGAATGGTCCATGGTCTTTCGCCCACTGCGTCACTGCTTGAACATCCCGCGAATCCATATGATGCGTTGAGATGCGATCCTCACCGCGCACCATGAACGATGGGTTAATATCGATCCCATGAATGTGTGCATTCGGAAAGAAATCGCGCCACGCCCGGAGTGAATTGCCAGCATGAACCCCGATTTCCAATATCGGAGAATGCGTGCTCCGCAACGGTTCAATCAATGGGCCGTACGCATCGCAGTAACTATGGACTTCGCTCTTGTCGGTACCTGAGTAATGCATAATGTCGCAGATGTCACGAGCTGGAAACTCCGGAAATCGATGGCGATAGTGCTCATGTCCTTGGTCCCAAAACACATCAGAGTCAGCGTCGCTCATGTACTCTACGGTTGCACCCATGTCCTGCACTTGTCGCAGAAAATTGTGCGAACCGAATTCAAACTTGCGGCAGTCCTGTATTGACGCCACCGGATCGCATGGGAATTTCAATCGACTGGCAATATCGCTCCGAATCATGAACGCGGCCGAGCGACTGTGGAACGGGATGCCCACGCTTGCGCCTTCATTGGTTTTGGATACAATCAGGCCCACCTCTGGCCCTTTGATGTAGCTTCGAAACAAGTCTACGAAATCCACTCGCATCGGAAGGAAATCATCAGGTGCGCAGAGCAGCCAGTCCCATTCCGGCAATGGCAGTCGGCCGAGGATCGCATCTTGATATACTCCGACATCAGCGCCGACATTCTGGCGTTCGATTACGACCGGTTCAGTATCCACAACGCGCACTGTGCCGCCATCGGTGTTTCGCACGATGTACAATTCGTCTGATCGTTCCACGGAATTCCAGATGCGCTTCCAGCGTTCTGTGTTTCTCCAGCGATCATACACCACCATCAGCACAAGAATCTGTGACGTCGCAGTCATTACCTCTAGACTCCCCATGAGGAAGCGAGCGCCGCAGCGCGATTCAGCGCCGTAATGTGCCGTTCTTGCATGCTTATCCTGACCGAGCGAGCATGCAGCCAGTGCTCCGTTTCCTGATTCTCGAAGTTCGTCTCCCGTCCAAGGAATCGCATGGTCACACCTTGGTGAGCCATGATCTTCGCGAACGTCGTCTCCGTGTCCGGCCATCCCCATTCACACTGAACTCGTGGCAATCCAAACTCATGATGTCCGCGACGGATGGACCATGATGCGCCAGCGCGATCCAATGCAGGAATATCATAAATCGTGCAGACCATTCCCATCACCGCGTCTGAAAACGGGTTCACATCAGGATATGGCAGGCCATTCTCCCAAGCGTGCTTGGCAGCTGGGCCGCGCGGCGACATGCCCCATCCGGCAACCCCGCCATACTTCATCTGCGATTCCATGTACGTCACCACGCCACGGTGCAGCGGGAACACGTCAACATGCGTGGCGAGCAAATATTTCGTGTGACATCGTGCGAAGGCGTAGTCGTGAGCATAGGCAACTGGATCTGACACGTGGCCAGAGCAAGTCGGCTGTTTTAGATTCAGGCTCGCAAGCTCGACTCGTGGGTTGTCGCGCAGCCTGGACTTGAGCTGGGGGTTGCTGTCAAGACGACCAAATGTGTCGATCACCAGTAACGACGGTTCGCCATCCTGCGCCAACCACAGGCGACTCGAAACATCTAGAAAGTCGTCATTCCCGTCGCAAGGAATCACGATCATCGTGTTGGAGTAATGCATGGTTCGCCTTTCAAAGTTGGGCAAATCAGTTCGCCACCAGCCGCCACAAACTCGGATTCACGGGCGATGATCTGACGGTAAAAGTTCCAAGCCATCACGATGGCCGTGTAGGCCGGTGTCAATTGGTCTCGCGGCACAATTGGGATTAGCGCTCCTGGGATCCACAATCCTTGCTTGGCTGGTGTCGTGTCCGTTGCGAGTTCAACCGTGTCTGTTCCGAGCTTCCAGAAATTCGCCAATTGCGTGGCTTTGGCTGGGGCTCCGTAAAAGCAGACCGGTCGCCGATTGCTGATCGCGTCATCAATCCGCGACATCACATATTCTCGTCGAGATTCGAGATCAGATCGGAACTTCTGCCAGTCGTGTTTTCGGAATTCGATCGGCATGGAAATTGTTGTTTTTGATGCCCACATCCTGAGCGTTCCGCACTGGGCATCAATGACTTCCCAGTCTTCAATCGCGAAGCCATGACGAGCCAGCAGCGCACCGAGTGACCACTCGTCGAAGTAACTGACGTGCTCATGGTACATCATCTCGAAGCCAGCTTCTTCGAGTAGGGATTGTAAATACTGAACCTCTACGACAAAGATGCCATTCGGCTTGAGTGCCCTGCTTACGCCGCTCATGAAATCATTCAGATTGTCGCTGTGGCCGAGAACATTGCAGGCCACAACAACATCAGCTCTACCAGCGAATGCGGCAGCGACTGATTCCGACCAATACGCATTGATTGTCGTGCCGCGAGTCAGCCGCTTCCTGGCAATCTCACAATGCGTCTTGGCCGGATCAACCCCTGCAACATCGAAACCTTCCACTTCCATCGCCTCGAGTAGCGTGCCATCATTGCTGCCAATTTCGATGGCTAGGCCACTCCCCACTCGTTGCTTGATCGACTGAGCGAGCGATCTGAACAAGGCGGTATTCGGGGTACTCGCCCCAGTGAAGAAGCGGTAATCTGAATACATTACTTCCGGCTCGACGACGTACCGCAATTGAACCAGGGAGCATTCCGTGCATTCTGCCACGACCAGCGGATAGGCTTCTCCCGGCGATGCGAGGTCGTCCGCTTTTAATAAACTGTTCGCCAGCGGCATCGACCCCATCGAAAACACGTCGCGCAGGGGGCCGCTACACGAATCGCACATTTCACGAATCAACATCACTTCACTCCATCGAATGGCTTCACGAATGTTTCGCAATGGGGCGTTCCTCCCCATTTTATGACATATCGCTCGAGCCCTTTGTTGAACCAGTTGTTGAGAGCTCCTTGCTCTTCCGCACTCATCGCCGCCTTCGTAGCGCTAGGTCCGTTGTTCTTGAATCCTGAGCTCAGTGGACAACCAGTCGCCACCGCCGCCAGCTTCGCTCGCCTCGCATAGTCATTGTCCTCGTGGTAGGCCGGGTAGAATTCGGCGTCCCAAGGACCAATCGCTTTCCACGCTTCGTTGCGAATCATGTGGACGGTAAAGGCCATGCTGCCGTCGGCGAACACGAGAGGCGTCTTACACTCCAGCATCTTTTCAAATAAATCTGGGCCAACCTCCACATCGTCGGCCCCGACGATTAGCGGGGCGGGCTGGCAGAGATGCTGTAAGACATTGAAACCGCCAGAGACCCCGAGATTGTAAGGTGGTCGGATGATCTCGATTCGGCGTGACGGATGGCCGGTCCACTTGCCGCCGCTGTTGTCAACAACGTAGATTTTGGCCGGAAGAAGAGTCGATTTGAGAACCGCTTCGATGGCGAGTTCAAGCAGATCGAACCTGTTGTAAGTCAGGACACCGAAGAAAAAAGCAGGATTGGCATCAGGAATTGAATCCGAAGGATGACCGACCGCTTGATTGGGCTCATTCGTTGGCACGAGAGCACTTACGATTGGGCGAAGTTCTATCGGCATTTTCTCCCAACTTAGCCAACGCCCGCGAAACACGCCGTCATCATTCAATGAGAGATGGCATGTCGGGCCGCCATGAATTCCATAGATCGTGATGACTTCGCCGATTGGAGTCGGCTCAATCTTCCAGACCTTTTCACAATCGCCAGCGCCTTCGCCGATCGTTCCATCCGACCGAAGTTCGACTTCTCGCTGGTCGTGGCCGACTCTGTCATATATGTATCTGCCTGGAATCGGCGGAAAGTTTACGCGCATGCGAGATCCTTGAGAAATCTGAGTAGTGGACGGAGAGTCGAGCAGCTTCATGGCACACATTAAAATGTCGTCCGCCGTTGGTTCGGGGCCGGAGTACTCGGCGAAATTCCAGTTGGGGCGATAGTTCCAATAGTCGTGATCCTTGCCATCCACCAGATACACCGAATGCGGACTCGGCAAGCACACTCGCGGCGGTTTCAAGGATCGGAAGACGCCCAGAGTCCTGATAGGGGTCAACGCGGAAAGGTGAAGCGGCCCGCTGTCCACTCCGATCATCAGGTCGCATCGCTCGTATAACGCGCACAGACGATCGATGCCGATGTGGCCCCAGCTAGGTTTGATTCCTTTGCATCTGGCATCACCGACCATAGGGGCTCGGCGATCGAAGTCGAGGACTACGACGGAACCGCCGGTTTGATCGAGTAGTTTTAGAATGACGTCGAAGGCCACCTCTGTTGGTAGAGACTTTCGCTCATGCCAATTGGTGCCTCGACTGTGGAAGCAGATGATTGGGTGTGGCAGGCCTTCCAGAAACTGTTCTGCTTCGGCATGGGCTTCGGCTGAGATGAAGTCGTGTGCCGACAGGCGAACTATGCACAACTCGTCCCAGGCTTGTTCTTGCGTCAGACCTAGATCTTCCAACTTCGGCATTACGTCGTGACGCAGGCCGAAGGCCACTTTGTTTGTGGCGTGATCAGGCAGACTGAGATCGTCGAAACCGCTTGGATAATGGTAAGAGTGGTCTGGCAGATCTCCACCTTGGATAATGTTGACGCCGGCTACCTTCCACAGGAACAGCTTGTTTTCTTCGGCTTGGACTGTCACGTCGTAACCACGACGTTTGTAGATCTGTACGGCGTGAGCCATGTGGCAAACGTCGCCGAGACCGTGGCGGTCGAACTTAAACTTTAGCTCAGGCATGAGTGCGAATCCTTGTGATGATCCCAGTCGTGCTGATCGGAAGTCCGTCGAGGATGACCACCTTGGCCCCGTATGATTTGGCGAGAGCGGCTTCGGGCAGGTTTTCTTCCGAGTAACCTGGACCTTTCACGATGATGTCGGGTCGCAGGCGCTCGATCAGGTTGTTTGGCGTGTCGTCTGCAAAGAGATGAACTTCGTCGACGTACCGGCAGGCGGCGACGATTCCTTGTCGCCAGCGCTGTGAGATGATTGGTCGCTCGGGACCCTTTATCCTCTGGATCGAAGCGTCTGTGTTGAGGCCGACAATCAGCTTGGTTCCGAGTGCCCTGCAGCGACGCAGGAAGTCGACGTGTCCATAGTGGAACAGGTCGAAACACCCGTTCGTGAAGACCGTTACCGGCATCGCCACCTCTTCTGCGGCCCTGCCCGCCACAAACAGGGGCGACGGCAGTGGCGATGCCGGTTGATGTTGAAGTTCATTCATACAGCTAACCTCGCGTATCGTTGAATGATGCTCACGACATCGTCGGGCTGAATCATCGCCATGCATTTGGCGACTGGCGTTTTCAGGCCGATGACAGGGTGTTCACAGAGTTGCTTATCTTTGGGATCGCCATCACCGAGTGGGACGACTCGCGATTTCCAGCAGGCGTTTTGTTGACAGCAGGGCAACGCGCCGATCGTGTGCAGCGTGTGCATTTTGGGGTAACACAGAAACGTCACTGGTTCGCGACCGCCAGCCAGGTAGACGTAGGGCTTCTCGAAGGCGGCACACAGATGCATCAGGTAGGTCACCGGTCCCAATCCGATGGCGGAGTGATAGACGAGACGATGCAGCATGCGATGTGTCGTGTCGCCCAGGACCGAGATGCACCGTTCCAGGCGATAATGGTTATGCCCGGCTTCGCCGATTTGAACCCACTGGAACAAGCCCAGCGTCCGATCAATCACTTCCTGGTAGTATTCGATCGGCCACTGCTTGATCGTGTAGTCGCACTTGGAACCGGCGACGAGGACTCCGTAAGGCGTCTTGCGACCGTGCGTGAAGTGCTCCTGCAGCATTGTCAGCCAATTCTTTTCTTCATCCGCCAAGTAGATGAACGGACGGTTAGAGCGGGCGTAGAGCGGCCGACCAAGTTTCTCGCCCAGGAACTCTGTGTAGCACGAGACGAAGTTGATTGGTGTCTGGTTCGAGCGATTGATTTGCGGATATTCCATCTGGATTCGTGTGGCTTCGGGGTCGTTGTCGGGGATGGGGGTGATCCAGGGGTTGTGTTGCCAGATGTCGGGGCAGGGGGTGCGGATGTCGGTGACGTATTGGCCGGGGTAGGTTTCGTGCAGCGATTGGACGGCGACGGTCATGGTCATGATGTCGCCTGGGCATAGGGGGCAGCAGAGGATTAGTTTTCGCGGGGGCTTTTTCATGGCGATGATTAAGGCGGCTGAGGGCGCGGGCTGAGGGCTAAGCGACGGAGATGAGCATTAGTCTGGAGTACTTAGTTCGTTCAGGTTTTCGGTGAGCATGGCGACGGATTTGTCGAGGTCGACTGTGGGGAAGTTGGTGGCGGTTCGTTCGAGGTGCAAACGACCGTCGGTGACGTGCCAGACGGCGAAGAGCCAGCGGCCGGACTGAATTGCGGTGGCGAGTTGTTGCAGATTCTCGGCTGGAATCACTCCGGCGACTTGAGCCAACTGCACGACCGGAGCGGATTTATGCGAATCTACCTGTTGTGCGTCAGATGTCTCTTTGGATGTCTTATTAACAGCACGTGTGACGATCTTTCCGGTACGTTTGGGCGATCTCGTCGTGGGGACATTGCTGTCGAGTGGAGAATTGTCTGCAGTGGGGGGTGTGGAGGTTACGGGTTTGCGTTTGGGCATGGCGAGTTCCAACGAAATGGCGACGGGAAACAAAAAAACGGCCACACCTCGTTTCGCACTTTTGCGAACAGGGTGTGGCCGTTGGTTACGGTCCACGGTTGTTTCAGACGGGGATGATTGTGCCTTGAAACAGCGAAATGTCAATATGCTTCTTCGACGATTTTAGTAAGTTTCCCGCGAATTGTCGGTAGCGTGGACTTAACTCGTTGAGGCGAAAGAGGGACCACGAATCTCACAAATGCACACGAATGGGAAGAAGAGAGATTCAAGCGAAGTCGCGAAGAGCTGTGACGAGCGAGAGCGGACTGTGACAGTTGAAGATTTCCGAATAAATGGTTGAAGAGAAGCTTGGAGTGCAGAGCGTCACGGAGGAACTGGGTGGTATATGAAAGTAACTAGGAACGAATCGACAGATAAGTATTACGGTGCCACAGCGAATGCATGTGCGATTCAACAAGGTTGTAGAGAAGCAAGAAGCGTGAAAGTGGAGTCGAAACGCGAAAGCCCCAGCGATATGCTGAGGGGCTGGGGCCTGTTTCGTTTTATCTTGGTTGGTCAAGCGGCATGCCAGAGCGCAGAGATCCCCGTTCATGGGCCGTATGGGGAGCGATTGCGGGAATGATCGCGGGTCGACTGTCCTATGATGCGAATATTGCCACGATTGAAGACATCCGATTTCGGTTTTATGTCGGGGCAATCGTTGGTGCGCTGGGCGGACTCGCCCTAGCCAAACTTCTCGACGCCAAGAGGTCGCTGCAGGACTGAGACAACGGGATTCATGGAGCAGTCCATTATTCGTGGTGTGACGTTGCTGTCGGATCCGCTTGACCCTGCTTCACGAGATACGCGTTCAACAGCTCTCGTTGAGTGGCGTTGATATCGACACCTGATCTGAGTGCTCGCAGGCGTGACAATGCGGAATCGATGTTCTGTTCGAAGCCATTGCGAATCAAGAACGCCACGACAATGGTGGATGTTCTTCCGTGTCCTAACGCGCAATGGACGTAGATCGGATTCGCAGCTGTCGTCTTCTTCAACCAGTCGACCAGCTCCTGCAGATGCTCGACGGTGGTCACGGTACCATCTGAAACGGAGGGTGCCCTTGCAGTGGCGACAGGGTGGCGATGTTTGTGAATTGCAGTCCGCCGCGATGAGACGATTATTGGGTTTCGTCGGAATCGGAGGGTGCATCTCCGCATCGCACCACAACCCAGACCGCAAAAGTAATCAAGCCCATTGCGATGACGACGGCAAGCATGAACAGTTCAAAACCACCAGCGACGCCAAAACAGACTCCAAGAAACACAGACACGAAGGCCAGCGGGACCGCACAGCCCGCTAGGATCAGTGCCGCTATTTTGCGACGATTGTGATCGTCGTTGACATTATTCATCGCAGGTCGTCTCTTGGAACGGCGTGTGGCCTTGCAGCGGCGACAGGGTGGCGAGGTTTTCGAATGGCGAGCGCGTAGAGCATCGCCAACAGGCTCATGCTCATGACTCCAAACCAGACAAAGTCGACATCAGGCATCATTACGAGCATGACGTTTGCGAACATAAATAACGGGATTGGATAAAAATAGAGGTACCAGACTGCTTGATCGTCGTTCCGAACCATAATCCGGATCGCCAGTGCTGACAGCGTCACCAGTAAACCACTGACGAGCATGACCACTCCAGCGACGGTCAAACAGGCCGAGGGGGGAGCGTTATCGCAAAACGCAACGACGAGGACTGTTCCCATTGTTCCTGCCAACCCGGCTGCCAACGTTAATGCGGTGTTCAACAACAGCAGGATGAACCGAACGATCTTTTCGACATCTGCCAGATCTCGATGGGTCCGGATGCCCGCTAGCTTCGACAGCCAATAGATACCGCCCAGCGTAATAGCTGCCACAAACACCATTAGACCCGACGACTGAAGCCGATATTCTGTTTCGGGATCCACGATACACCTTTGCCATTGTCTGGAGGCGAAACTCGCCCTGTAACCCATCAAATCGATGGCTGCACGACTCTCTTGCCATCAAGGCGTTGCTGTGTTGGGTTTATAACGCGATTTTGTTGTTCTCCAATACATCGCACCACCGAAATAGTTGGAAACGATTCACGTGGAGGGGTGACGTGCGCACGGAATGTGTCGGTATAATCGCTATCGCCGACAGCGAAGAGAACCAATCTCATGGCGCTGGGCGACTTAAGCCTTTCTGAATGTGGTCCATTCCGTGCTTGGCGATAGAGGTTCCAGAGCCGGAATCGAGCCAATAGTTCGTTCCAACCCCGTCAGGCATGAGATATGGAATAGCCTGGGTGGCGGGCGCGGTAGGCCCCTTCTGCAGAATTTTAGGAATTGGTAAACGTCCGTCTTGGAGAGAGCTCAGGACTTCGCCCTGAACTCGAAATGCTCGAATTAGCTCTGTCGCATTGCTGAGATTCATTTTATGCCGATTCACAGTCCATGGATGTACTCCTGCGGCGTTGAATGTGACGGTGTCTCCAATACGATTGACGATCGCAGCGGCCGATGCGAGGCCTCCGCCGAGTGAGTGCCCGGTTAATCGCAGATTGGGAAACTTCTTCTTTAGCTGCGCGGTAAGTTGAATTGCCTGTTCGTATTGTCGATCCTGGAATCCAAGCCCTTGTCGGCCATTCGCGACGACAAGGTCTCTTCGGTCTTCAAAAGTAGTTCCTGCAAAGCCAAGAACTGCTTCTCCGGTCTTATGGTTGACGAATAATACTGCATTGAAACTGGTCTCATCATTGCGAAAGTCGCGAACTTTTGACCATCCCAAATCTGTTGCCGTTTTCGATAGTGGCACGTCTTCATAAGATGCGCTCGCCAATTCTCCCATAATGCGAGCGTCTTTGATCCACTTGAGCAGGGGTCGGCCTCCCTCTCTGCTGCTTGGTCCCGTTTCGGTCAGCTTCGGAAGGTCAGGCAGATTCAGGCCGTTTGATAGTGATGCTCGATCACGATTGATCTCCGCTTGATATCGCTTCACCCTTTGTTGCGAATAATTGATGAATGCTTCCAGCGTTTTAATTCGATCCCGAGTTGCGCGAGTCACTATGTAGTGACCCTTGAGCTGCTTCAGTTCTTTGACCGCCGCATCCTGTTGTCGTGTCAGAGCGTCAACCTGACTTTGCCGCTCTGCGATGCGTTTCTGAAGCTCACGGCTTCGCTGCTCTTCCGGTGTTGGTTCTACAGGATCGGTTAGGAGTTTTGTCGCAGACGAATGGTGATGAATCTGCCTCCATCCGGAATCGCCTTCAATGGGGGAATGCGACTTGTCGAATGCTTGAACAGCGCCCCCAAGTCCAGTCCCCCTCGCTTTGACCTGCCGGCCTTTGTTATCGACACCTTCCTGATAACCGGTGGTCGTCAATCTACCGAAGCCGTGCTGATCAAATTCAGAATCCAACTGCCGCCATTGTTTTACCAAGGCGCTCCTTTCATTCTGGAGCCTCCGTTCGTCGGCCTGAGATTCCACGGTCCAGGCCCCATATTGGTACTTCGCGAGTTCTGCATCTTTCTGGCGAATCTGATTTCGAAGAGCGCTCCCACGTTCAACAAGCTCTAGAAACTTCTTTGATTGGTCGCGACCTAGACCCGGCACATGCAGACCTGAGTGCTGTTTGTACTTCCATTCAGGATGAGACGAGACAACATAGTGCTGCCGGAGTGGCGTCGTGAAATGCTGCTGGAATGGTTCAGTGGCAGCTGCCGTCGTTCCTTCACCCGCTTTGACAAACTGTCCACCGTTGCGTTGACCCGCCTCAGCACGAGGGTGCTTTGAGGCGTCGAACTGACCGTTTGAAGCAGATCCCTTCGTCGCCTCCTTCTCGGCCTGGTACCGAGCCAGGATCGTGTTTGACGTAGAAACGTCGGCGTCTGGCTTACTCAGTGGGTACCACTTGAGGTGCGGTTTCGGCGGTGGTGAATCTGCCAGCAGACCGCAGGCGCGGTACCAGTTGTATCGGGCGATGGCCCAGTCGACGCGCGACCAGGTGCGTGGGTCGTCGCCCTTTGTCTGCTCTCCGTTCTCTGTCTGATGCCGTGCGGCTTCGACTCGTTGGGAATAGCGGTGCCGTTGGGTTGAGGCGAAAGGTGGTTGATATGTTGTTGCCAGGTCGTCGTCTGGCTTGCTCAGCGGGTACCACTTGAGATGCGGTTTCGGTGGCGGTGCGTCTGGTGACCGCTCGTGCGTTGTGGTCACGGTGTTGTGCGGCGAATCGCTTAGCATTCCGCAGGCGCGGTACCAGTTGTACCGGGCGATGGCCCATTCGACGCGTGTCATGGGTGGTGCTGATCCGAGACTGGCTTGGCGTTTGGTTGAGGTCATTGAGGGGTGCCTCCGTTGGTGTTGACGTGGTCTGTTCACGATTGACGAGTCAGCGAGCGGTTGTGTCGCTGGTCCGCATTTGTGTTGGGTTGGGCTGAAGGTGTTGTCGGGGCTGTATCGCTCTTGGAAGACACTGGTGGCTCAAGGCCGCCACCAGTGGCACCCGAAGTGACGGGCGGCTTCCCGCTGGGCTGCTGACCATGGGGGTCACTCTTTTGAGTTAGTTGGCCTTTCGGGTCCAACACGTCGTCGCCCGGGCCGGGGATGGCGGCTCCGACGAGTTGATAGAGGTCGCGTTTGCGGAACGACAAGCCGCGATCGAGCAGCGACGTCCAGGCTTGCAGTTGCTTGTCGATGTCGGCCTGTTCGGTTTGGATCACGAACCGCGGGCGGAATCCGGGCTCGGACCAGAGTCCCTTCTGCACGTTGATCTGAATAATCGAGCCGAGCAGGTCGCTGGTCAGCGTTTCTTCCAGGTTGGCCGAGTCGCTCTGCAGGATTTGCAGTAGCGTGTCGGCGTGCAGTTCGGCGACACCCGAACCCATTCCCGTCGCTTCTGATTCGGAGGACAGCACCTGACCGAGGATGTACCGCTTGATGCGATGGCCGAAGTACTGCGTCAGCAACTGATGCAGCGTTTCGACTCCCTGGAAGCCGGGATCGATGATCTCGACTCCGTACTGGCCGGTATCGCCGACAGGGACGGGGACCAGCAGAATATGTTGCTCGCCGCTGTTGTAGCCTTCGGCTGCCGATTTGGCTTCGTCGTGAGCCTGCTGATTTCCCTGCGGATACTTCCAGACCTGGATGCCACCTGCCATTCGTTCCAGAAACTCCATCAAGAACGCCATGGTTTCCTGCTTCTGGTACCACTCCCAATAAATGACCGAGCGTATTCCGACGCCGTAGATCGATCCCGCTCGCACGCCGTCGGCATAGTCGGCGTCTTCGATGTGATGCTTGTGGATCAGCAGCAACCGTCGCTCGTTGGGAGAGAGGAAGTAGCCCAGGCCATAGTCGGTCGGCTGCACCTTCCAACGTCCGTTGATCACGTCACCCACGCTGTAGCGACTGCCCACGCGGATGCCGACCTGGCCTTCGTATTCACCCGGTTGCAGCGGCCGGTCGGGGCGTTGTTGACGGAACACCAGCTTGTCACCGTTCAGCGGCTTCCAGCCCCAGTCATCCTGGTGTCGCGGCGTTGGCATCCAGACGGATTTGTTGTTAACGATCTGAACTCCCCAGCGATGCTGGATGCCGTACTTGCCGTACCAGATCGCGTGCTGACAGTTGCGCCGGTACTCGGTGAAGTGACTGATCCGCCGACAGATCGCTTCTAATAGCGAGCAGAATTCACGCTGATCGGCGGACGAACTGTTTTCAGATTCGATATGCCAGTTCAAGAGTGCGACGGATCGCTGGCGAGAATCGAGGCATTCGCGGATGCCGACATCGTTCCGCATGAAGCGGGCGTTGGACCGATCGTCCAGCAGCGCCTCGTCGTAGTCGCGATAGACCGACGCGAGCGACGTGTACCGATTAAGGAACGTATCGACATGACTGACCGGATATTTACCCCGATTGGGAGCGGTCCAGTCGACTTGGCCGCCGTCGCGTCGACGTTGGCCGTAGGTGACTCCAGACATCAAAGATTGATTGCGAACATCCATCGGGGCAGCCTCCAAAGACAAAAAAAGGCCGCAATCTCGTGATAAACGAGACTGCGGCCTGTTGGTTACAGTGCCACATCGGTGTCAGGCCCGACCTGACGAACCAGGTGGGGCGGGGGAGAGTATAGATCAACTCGTGTGACTCAAAGAAGCCCCTAATTGGGGAACTTTGCGAAGATTGTGGCAGATTGTTGAGCCCCGTTGTGGGATAGGCTTCCAGCCCGTCGCCTTCTCTTTCTTGTCTTAGTCCCGATAGGGACGGCAGAAGTTCACGGTGGAAATGCAGCTCCCGAGACGTTGTCCATCGTCATATTTCTGCGTTCAAGCGGGAACTGTCATCGAACGCTTCTGTCGTCCCTGACGGGACTGATGAGCAGAAATGACGGGCTGGAAGCCCATCCTGCGGAAGAGGGAGGAACGGAAGAGGGGGAACGGTGTGGGACGGTCCAACTCGCCTAGCGCTTCGCGCCGATCTCGCCATGCGAGCCGCTGTTGATGACTGTCAAATCGAAGATGTTTTCGCTCGGCTTCCACACCTTGAAGATCTTGCTGGGATCGACGGGGGCGTGACCTTTTGATGGGATGAGAGACAGGTTGTTCGTCGCCTTCACATCGCCTGCCAGCGAGAACCGGGCCGCGATGTTGTCGCGAACGACCACCGACTTGGACGGGGTTCCGTTCTTGCGATTGAAGACGCCGATCCACGCTTGAATCTTCGGAGTCGAACAGCTGGTGATCACCGTGTTGTTGGAGATCTTCAGTCCGTCGACACCATAAAATGAGATGCCGTGATAGGCCGACGTGATCACGATGTTGTTGGTGGCAGAAACATTCTTCCAGCCGCCGTCGAAAATCACGATTCCTTGCAAGACTTGCGAATCAACTCCACTGCGGATCAGCGGCAGGTTCGGATATTTCCCCGTGCTGGCGATGATGGTGTTGCTGTCGATGACGACGTTTTCCATGTCGGCCTTGGTGAGGTTCCAGCCCTGGATTCCGTCGTTGTGATTCTTGTCAGAGAGCAGGCAGTAGTTGTCGGTAATGGAGTTGTTTCGAATAGTGATATTGCTGCCAGAAAAACGCAGGCCGTCGTCGGCGAATTGCTCCAGCGTGTTCCCGGTCACTTCAATTGAATCGCCACCGAAGTACACTCCGTGTCGCACATTCTTGATGGTGTTGTCGCGGATCACGCAGCGGTTGCCGTCGTAGAACATGCCCGTGATCGACTTGGCCGCCCAGTCTTCCGGCGACCACTTCGACGCGTCTTCTACCGTGTAGATCGTGTTCCGCTCAAACACGATATCGTCGGCTTCGATCTTCACGAGCGGTGCGAACTTGGGCAGAGGCTGATCGAAGGCGAACGTGATCTCGCGAAACGTCCAGAATGCGGCCTCGCGAACCGCCAGTTGGCTGATTAGCGGCTTGTGTCCCGGCAATGCTTGAACGGTGATATGCGACGTGTTCTTCACAGTGCCGAACTTGGGATACAGCGTGACGTTGCCATGCTGTCCGTTCATCAAAAAGACAGTGTCGCCCGACTTGATGGTCGGGCCAACGGTACGAGCAGCGACGACCTCACCAAACCCACCCCATGGCCGCGCCTTCGTTCCATCGCCAGACGGACTGCCATGGACGGGGTCACAGTACCACTCGGCGGCTTGGCACCAACCGGACAGCATCAGCATGCTGGCGATGGCGACACTGAATATCCGCATTTGGATCGTTGCCAGTTGTGATTGCATGTCACCGCCTCTCCGAAAAACACAGGCTCGATCAAATGAGGTTCCGGGCGCGCCACCCCATTATGACTGTTCAGCTCTGCGTTCACAGGGCGTCGCATACGCTCAGTTGCTCTAATCAACGAATCCGCACGTGATGAGGCTGGCGCGGGATTGGTTACGGCGTCTTCTGATCATTCGACTCGCTTCCATGGCGTCTAGCTTGGCGTGGCTTGGACAACAGCAGCCAGGCTGAGAGCAAAGTCAGCGGCCAGACGACGCACCAGTAAGGAATGATCAGCAGATCCAATCTGATGTTCTTCACGCTGAGTGGCGGTTGCTGATATCGCTTGACGAGTCCGAGACCACCAGATCCCCAGCGCGACTCGATCTCAAGGTCCGCAGCATGCACGATCCGTCCGCCCGAGATGATTCGCTCGCGATCCATTGCAATGTAAGGGCCGCGGATGACGGTGGGGCTCACGTTCCACAATCGGCCTAAGACCAGGCAAGTTTTCTCAGAGGCCACGATCATTGATGTTTGCTGCTGCTTCCAGAGGTGGTACTCATCCAGCGTAGAACGACTGCGAATCCACAGGCCCGTCAGTGCGAGCGAAATCAGCAGCGTGACGCAACCGAGTTTTCGTCGCCAACCGCGGAAGACTTCACGCATCGCGATTCACCTGCTTCCGTGGCTTCCAGAGAATCAGGTAGGCGGAGAGCAGGGTCAGGGGGATGGCCACGGACCAGTAAGGGAATAGATAGTCCTCCGTTCTGTGCTGGGATGTATGCCCCGCTCCAAAATGAAATCCGACCCAATCCCAACGCCATTCGACTTCATCCACCTCGGTTAAGTAATCAACTGCCCGCGGGTTTCCCTGTTCATCGACCCATCTCCAATTTGCTTGAGTGATCTCGTCTGACTTCCATGAGGCTCGCATCCGGTTGTTTTGGACTGTCACCCGACCCAAGTCAATCTGCCCCCACATGGATTCGATGCAGTAGATGTCGCTTCCCCAGGGCAGTATGACGAGATCATGCCTGACACGACTCCGCATCCAGGCGCCGTAGACAACGAGTGCCATCACCAGCGTGACGCAACCGAGCTTTCGTCGCCAACCGTGGAAGACTTCACGCATCGCGATTCACCTGCTTCCGTGGCTTCCAGAGAATCAGATAGGCGGAGAGCAGTGACAGCGGAACAGCGAGAGCCCAGTGTGGGATGATCCAGATTCTCAGTTCGCCGCGATCAGGAGGGTTGATCGTCGCTTCTGCGACTTGAAAGCCGCACGAACGGAAGTGATAGCTGGTCGTCGACCAACGAAACGGGTCGCAGATATCCTTGGCAAATGTCTGAGTCGCGACCCACCCAAACCGGCCCGAGAGCATTGGCACGTTTGGAGCGAGTTTGTCTCGGCTCATCCAGCACAGGCCCATGGGAGAGGAGTTCAAGGAATCAACCGCCAGCGGGCCGGTCCAGAAGTTCATTTCATCGTTGTGACGAAAGCTCCGGACCCAGAACAACGTGGCCAGGCAGGCCATCATCAGCGTGATGCAGCCGAGCTTTCGTCGCCAACCGTGGGAGAAGGTAGACATGGGGACATGATAGCAAGTGGTCAAGCGGTAGACCGCACGCTCCGTACAAGACACGGCCCTCATTCAAGGTCGTGTGACGATCTTTGAAATGTGATCGGTGAGCAACTGGTCGAACGCCTGTTGCTGCTCGACGCTCTGGAAGACGCGTTTCGGAATCACCGTGAACTGATGGTTGCCGTAGTAGAGCATGTAGGAATGAGCATCCACGAACGCTCGTGAATACAGACTCCACTGCAACTGCGAATCAACGTGCGCCGTGCGGAAGTGAATGCCTTCCGGTGAGAACGTCACCGTATAGTCGTCGCGGAACTTCGGCTCACGGCGGAAGGCCAGCGGCGGGATCACGATGAATGCGGCCACCAGCATCAGGGCGAATGTCACTCCAATGATAAGACACCCAATTCTAAGCCAGTCGGGCCCCTGTGACCAGCAGAGGTAAGCGCCGATGCTGACGAGAACGACCGTGGCGACAATGTCCCAAGGCAGACGAAATAGCGTCGCGTAGTGAGCTCGCAGTGCGCGAACGTAGTCGCGCTCCAGATATCGGAATGACAGAGTGACGGTCGAATTCACATGGGTACTCGATGCGGGTTAATGTGGAATCGGACGCGTCTGCGATTGACGACAAGCTTTCGAACAACACCGCCACACATTGAACCGCCAGCGACTGCTGGTCAAGTCGGCTGACGCCAGTCACTGTTCTTTCGTGGGATGTGCTTCCAGCCCGTCGCCTTGGCTGTTGACTCTCCCAGTCCCGGTGGGGACGACAGCAGTCCATTTGCCTGACGGGCAGGCTGGTCGGGACATGGGAGGCTACCTGGTTTCTGAGCTCGCCAGGGAAATGTTATCGAAGTCTTCTGTCGTCCCTGCCGGGACTGCGGTCCTCGATCGTCGACTCACCCACCACTGAAGTGGTGGGCTATTATCGGCCATCCCTACCGGGACTAAGAAAAAGACCAAAAGCCAAAGCGACGGGCTGGAAGCCCATCCCACGAGGCTAGCTTGGTGTCGGTCCGGGATCTCGCTTCCGCGGCTTCCAGAGTATCAGATAACCCGAGAGCAGCGTCAGCGGGATCACGAAGGGCCAGTAGGGGACTGTCATTGAGTCTGACAAACCAAGCTCCACGCCCCAGTCTCCGATGGCCGCATAGCGTGTACCGTCACTCGTTCGACCGACGAATCCAGGGTTCCAGAATCGGGCGACGGGGCGCTGCGTCGCCAATCTCCACCAGGACAGCATTCCGTTCTCAGAGATCACGACTTCGGTTTCATGACCGATCGACCAGCACCACGTGTCGCCGGCCAATTGACTGCGCATCCACAGCCCCATCAGCGCGCACGCCATCACCAACGTGACTACGCCTGTTTTTCGTCGCCAGCCGTGGAAGAAGGTGTGCATGGGGACATGATATCATGCGTTCGATGAGGCACGCTTCCGTGGCTCCCAGAGAAGCAGGTAGGCGGAGAGCAGGGTGAGCGGGATGGCGAACCAGTATGGAATGGCGATGCTCCATTCTCTGACGACGCTCAAATTCTCATCCATCCGGATCTGAATGCGGATATCGTGATTCCACAGCGAAACGCTGCCAGACGTAGCCTCGTCGAATTTGCGAGACCACCGCTGATAATATTCAGAAAAACTCCTCAACCACGCGGATGTCAGCAAGCATGCCATCACCAGGGTGATGCAGCCTGCTTTTCGTCGCCAGCCGTGAAAGAAAGTGTGCATGGGGGCATGATATCATGAAGATGTATACGTAACTGCGACGCGCACTAATGTTCTGGAAGCCGTTTCGGGCGGCGTGATCCATTCGCTTTTTCGATAACAATCACCGTCGTGTCGCCATCGTGAACGACTCGATCGGATCTCAGCACGGGACCTTGGCCTGCCGCAAGCGGCGACAACTCTCCGTGCAGATAATCCGCCTTCATGTCGACGGTCGGGACATCATTGCTGCCGTGCCAATTTGTCCAGTCGATCGAGGCATACCCGGCGGCGTATTTGGCTTTGGCGTCCATGAGGCAATCAGATCGTTGCAGGGAAAGGTTGGTTGGGCCTGGCTGACATTGTAGGGGTTTCGCTGACGAAGTCGCCGCATCCGGCGTCTCAAGCGTATGGTGTGTCAGCGAAGGGCGATATAGTGACTTTCCTCCAAGCCGGTAAAGGCATCCAGACCTCAAAGCGAAGGATTAAGTGATGAAACCCAGACGACCGCTTGCATGGGTCTTGATGACATTGCTGCTTTTGGTCTTCAACCACAACAGTGCATCGATCGCGTGGGATAGTCGGCATTGGAATCCGACCACTCCAACACACTCCTACCTGACGAACTGGGGCATCGACGCCCTGAAAAGCTCTGCACCCGAATTGGCCAACTACCGAGAGGCCCTCGTCGATGGAGCGAATGTGGAATTGCATGAGCTGAAAACAAACGATGCCGATGTCAAAATCGGAGCGAAATACCAAGTCGATCTCGAAACCAAGCGAGTGGAACATCGCGGTACGAACGAAGGCTGTGCAGATATCGAAGGTTGGTGGAAGGACAGCCTGAAAGCGTATCAAGAGGGCAAGAAGGAGCGAGCCTATTTCTATCTCGGCGTGATCTTGCACATGGTCGAAGACATGGGCGTGCCAGCGCACGCGAACAAGGTCGTCCACCAGGGAAGCCTCACGAAGTTCGATAATTTCGAATTCATGGCCCTTTCGAACTGGAAGCCAAGCTTCGACGACATCAACAAAGCCGACCCGGGGTATGCCGAGCCTTGGAAGTACTATGATTTCAGCCAGAAGTGGACCGCCGAAGACGCCCCGGATTACAAAGATCCCGATTCGTTCTCGAAGACGTGGACGTTCGCATCGGACGAGGAAAAGGCGCTGCTGCGCAATCGCCAAGGCAGGACTTGCCACGTTGTGAAATGGACCTTGAATTCCGCCGTTAAGTTACTGAAGTAGCTGGTGCCTCGTTAGAGTCTCCTCGCCAATTCGATCTTCGCTTCGGGTGCCACTGGCCGCCGCCTTGGGCAGCCAGTGTCTTCACGTCGATCACTGAGATACCATCGTCTCGACAAGCTGCTCAAACAATCAGCTGACTGAGCGACGCTTCTTATACTTCAGGTCGGGTCGTGAGTTAGAATCACTTTCCTCGATGTGGCTTTGGTTAGACTTGAGGCCGTGATGAGATGGGGCGAGCTGCCACTTCATAGTTAAGACACTGGCTGCCCAGAGCGGCGGCCAGTGGCACCCGAACGGATGAACTACGATGTCTGAGTTCCTTCGAGGTTGGCGACAAAAGACGGGCGTCGTCACGCTGGTGATGGCGTGCGTGGCGTGCTCAATCTGGTTGAGAACGCAGCATGCCACGGACGTCGTCAAGATTGAGCGTCGAGGAGCAAGGGACGTCGTTCATTCCTACGATGGCCGCATCATCTGGTTCCATCTGACACTGATCCCTGGCACTTTCCCACTAAAGACGGCATTTCCACCGCTGCTAGAGTGGAAGACATACGACAAATCACACTATCCAAATTCACAGTTGATCGGACCAGTGCCCTCGCGTTCGGAGAACTGGAGTTGGGAGTTGTGCGGGATCTATTGCGGACGCCGAACGTTTGTAAATGGCTATTCCGCAGTTTGGGCAGTCCCCTATTGGGTCATCGCCATCCCCCTGACACTGCTCTCGGCCTACCTGATTCTCTGGAAGCCACGGAAGCGGTTGAAACAAGATGCGTGAAATCTTTCACGGCTGGAGACGAAAAGCGGGGGTAGCCACGCTGGTGATGGCGTGCGCGGTGATGGGGATGTGGGTGCGTAGTCTTTATTGTCGCGATGTGTTCTACGTGGGGTCGACTTGGGGATCTTTCCATTTGCGTTCGACCGATGGGGGATTCAAGACCGAAGGGGGATTCAACAAATTGGACCGCCTGGACCCGCAGATAGGATGGATCTTCGAATGGGAGACATATGGTTTTCGTCCCTTAACGTATGTGTTTGGCGACTACAACACGGTTGATTACGGTGGAATCGCGATCCCCTTAACCCTTCTCTCCGCTTACCTGATTCTCTGGAAGCCACGGCAGCAGGATTCTCGACCGCCACAAGGTTAGGACTGGACCTGATGTCACGACGGCAACTCGAAGCGGCGATTGTGATTGGCACCGTCCTGTTAGTGCTGGTGATCTTTGCGCCAGCGGTCCAGAATGCGCGCAATGCAAGTCGGCGATCTCAGTCTAAGAACAATCTCAAGTGGTTGGGGCTGGCACTTCACAACTATCACGACGCCTATACGTGCCTGCCGCCGGGAGGCACATTTCATGAGGATGGTCGTCCGCATCATGGGTGGATGGCTGCGGTATTGCCGTTCTTAGATGCTTCTCCCATGTACAACTGGATCGACTCCAACCGACCTTGGGACTCTGCGGCAAACGCGGGGATATTTCTGGAACCCCATGTGGCTTATCAGAGTCCTTTTGTGCAGATGACCGTCGGATCTTGGGAGTATTACCCAGCCCACTACTCCGCGAATGCTCATTTACTCGGACCGAACAGCTCCGTCAGGCTTGGAAGCATTCCAACAAAGGCCAGCATGATGCTGGTTGGCGAGTTACATTCCGATTTCGTCCCTTGGGGAAGTCCCTTCAATTTTCGACCACTGAAATCTCTGAATCATCAGGATGCCTACGGAGGGCTCGACCGAAAGGTTTGGAATGTGTTGCTGGCCGATGGAAATGTGACCGAAGTCTCAGAGAAGATAGCACCCGAACTGCTCCGTTCTCTCAGCGGCCCCAGTCTGGCGTTCACAGACAAAGCACCAAACACGATCCAACGCCCGAATCATTTCACCGTTCCCGCGGATGCACTGAAGAGGCATTTTTATGGCGTCGGGAATGGCAAGTGGCGACTCGACTTCATCGACAAGAACGGACGCGTCGTCCGTTCAGTAGAAGGCCAGGGAAAACTCTAGATGCACACCGTCTTCAAAGGCTGGCGACGGACAGCGGGGGTAGTCCTGCTGGTGATGGCGTGCATGATGATGGTTTTGTGGTTTCGAAGCAGAATTGTGGCCGATCTCATTGGGATCCCTAACGGCCAGCGACAAACGATAATCTGGTCACTCGACGGAAAGGCCTATTGGTTTGGATGCAACGCAGAGGGCGGCGATTGGTTTGCGTTAACGAGTCGTACATTGAACAAAAGACTGCGCGAGGGCATTGATCGGCAGCGAGCAGAGTTATCGCAGAAACCGGCCATGGAGTACCACGAATGGAGAGTCTCTTATCTGCCAGTTGCAATCGGACTGACGTTCTTCTCCGCCTACCTGATTCTCTGGACGCCACGCAAGCGGGTAAAACAAGATGCGTGAATTCTTCCGCGGCTGGAGACGAAAACTAGGCGTAGTCACCCTGATGATCGCGTGCGGGTTGGCGGGCCTCTGGGTGCGGAGCCTCAACGTCGAAGATGCGGCACGCTTTTCGGTCGCAGCAAGACGGCAATTGCTTCGTTCCGCTCATCAAAAACTCGAATGGCATGGATGGAAGGAACGAAACACAGACCCGCCAATGCCCGATTGGCTGTCGAGGCCGATTCGCCGAGTCACGTTTGTGAATCTGAACAGTGGAAAAGTAACGCCGTTAGTTTGGATTGATGGCGATGAGCCCCAGTCGAGCCCACGGGATTTGGCTCATGCGAGATTCTTCAAACCAATGGAACGTCGAT
Source organism: uncultured Schlesneria sp. (assembly GCA_903840265.1). Classification (GTDB taxonomy): domain Bacteria; phylum Planctomycetota; class Planctomycetia; order Planctomycetales; family Planctomycetaceae; genus Schlesneria. Next base: position 134,307 of record CAIMFH010000030.1, read on the forward strand.
TGATCTCATGGAGCGTTCCCTACTGGTGTATCGCAAGTCCCCTGACCCTTCTCTCCGCCTACCTGATTCTCGGGAAGCCACGGAAGCGGGATTCAGGACCAACACAAAGCGAGCCTGCTGACTTGTCTTAAGTCCCGGTAGGGACGACAGAAGTTGTTTGTCGAGAATGCAGGTTGATGGCGGCGTGGGGATCGCTTTGCTTTCGGATTCACGAGGGAGCTGCGATCGAGCTTTTCTGTCGTCCCTCCGGGACTGGCGGTCATTGATGACGGCCTAACCCACCACCGAAGTGGTGGGCTATTGTCGGTCGTCCCTACCGCGACTACGAAGAAGTCACCAACGGCGAAGGCGACGGGCTGGAAGCCCATCCCACGAAAGAGGGCACGGAAAGTCGTATGCCCCAATCTCCGTCGTTCTCCTTGATGCGTTGGTCACTTGGCATGTTGATTGCACTTTGGTTTGCCCATAATCAACCACTTCTTGCACACACGCCTTTTACCAGGGATGGCTGATACGAATGGATGATCATTCTGCGACCGAGACGACATCGACTTCAACGGGCACTCATGCGTTGGGGCGAGGCTTGTTACTCGCGATTGCGTACCTGGGGTTTATCAGTCTGGGGTTTCCGGACCCTGTTGCCGGAGTGGCATGGCCTTCGGTCCGGCAGGCGTTTTCGCTGCATCAGAGTGGCTTTGGGTTGGTCTTTATTGCTTTGGGTTGCGGGTACTGTGCGTCGGGGTTCTTTGGTGGCAAGCTGACCGCCGTGCTGGGGCTGGGCAACCTGCTGTGGATCAGCAGTGGTCTGGTTGCGGTGGCGATGCTGGGGAGCGGTATTGCTCCGGCATGGCCGTTCTTCGTCGCGTGCGGCGTGATCTGGGGGCTGGGCTCTGGCGGGATTGATGCCGGGTTGAACGCTTACGTATCAACTCATTTCTCGGCTCGCCATATGAACTGGTTGCATGCGTGCTACAGCGTCGGTGCCACGCTGGGTCCACTGCTGATGACCGCCGTGCTGGTGCGAGGGGGATCGTGGCGACTGGGCTATGAACTGGTCGGCGGCATCCTGCTGGCGATGGCAGTGCTGTTCTTTGTCACTCGCGAACGCTGGAACGATTCACCGCGAGTTGCCGAAGGGCACGTTGATCAACCCGTCTCGATGAAGACCGCGTTGCAAGAGCCGATGGTCTGGCTGCAGATCGTGATCTTCTTTCTGTACGTGGGGCTCGAATTCACCGTCGGTCAATGGAGTTTTACCGTGCTGACGGAATCACGCGGGGTACGACCCGACATCGCCGGTACGCTGGCGGGCAGCTACTACGGCGCGATCGGTGTCGGACGAGTCCTCTCCGGCGTGATCGCGTCCCGAGTCGGCTTGGATCGACTGCTGCGAGGGGCGATGCTCATCGTGCTGATCGGAGTGCTGCTGTTTGCGTTCGGCAAGCCGGTCGAAGTCGGTTCGGCCGGTCTGGTGATCATCGGCCTGGGTCTGGCCCCGATTTTTCCCTGCCTGATGACGATGACCCCCGTTCGATTAGGAGCCGGAATCGCGACGCACGCAGTCGGCTTCCAAGTCAGCTCGGGCATGTTGGGAGCCGCCCTGGTCCCCGGCCTGGCGGGCCTGTTCGCGGAGAAGCTGGGGCTGGAAGTGGTCGCTCAATTCGCCATGACGCTAGCCACGTTGTTGTTCGTCACGCACGAGCTATTGCTGTTCATCGACGCCCGTCATCGCAGTGCAGTCGCAGCAAGCAATCTCCCGTAGGACGGGTTTCCAACGCTGGAAGCCCATCCTACTCGAAGACGGCGCGGCGTTACGACACATCCTGCCGGGAAGCCGCAGTGCGACAGGTCCGCCAGTGAAGCACAAAGCAGGCAATCGCTGCGATGATCAGACCTGACTGAAATCTGGTGTACTGTTCGGGAGAAAGCCATCCGCTGACACCGAAGAACGAATACATCGCTGGCTGATACCGCTCCTCTTTGCAGCCGATGATTGCCAAGACAGCGAAGATTGACCAGGCGTTTCCGGCTAAAAAATAATGCGACATGGCAACCCTGTCGTGAGTGGATCTCGCTAACTACCAGAGGAACAGCATGCACTTCGCGTCGGCTTACTGGCCTGACGTCATTTTCACTCGCATCAAGGTGGAGTGCTTCCACATCTTCTTCATGTCGTGAGTGATCAGATAGACATGGCCGTCCGCAATCGCCGGCAGCTCAACCGCCTCGCCTCGTTGGCGCTCGCGGTGAACCGGCTTCAAGTGATCGTCCAGTTTGCCCTCGCCCAGGTCGGTCACGACCAAAGATGCCAAGGCACAGTGAAACGTATACGCTCTTTTCTTTTCCGGGATCCTGAGCGTCCCCGCTTCCACCCATTCTTTCCCCGCGGGATTCGTCTGGAACTGATCGCCCGCGTGAACCGTCTGCTTGCGACGTTCGGCCTTGGTAAAGTCCAGACCGTCAGCAATGGAAAACTCCATCTCAAACGCCGTTGATAGTGCGATTCTCAGGACGCCTACGTCAGCGGTTCCGCCCGGTTCTAGGTTGAATTCTCGACGGAACGGCAGATGACCGGGTGCCTTGATAAAGAAGTAGTGCGGCATGGGATTCAGGCCGGTGCGTTGAATGCGAAAGTCCGGGCCGATCGCGATCGCTTCCTTCTCAGGCCAGGGGATGTTGCCGTCTGTGCCACCGGACCGGCTGTTGACCGGCGGATGTTGCATCATGACGCTGACAGAGACAGCGGCGGGATCGACCTTGCCTTCAAACAGAAGCTCAGCGCGGACGGTTGCCAGTTCGTCGAACAGGAATGGCTTCAGCACGATGTCGCCCACGTTCACGGACGCTCCGGCAACACCGCCATGCTTGATCAACACGGGATGATAGCCCCACATGCGGAATTCGACAGGCTTTTCGATATCGCCCACATCTCCCGCAAACCAGCCGGACGGATGAATCGCCATCTGAGCATCGCACAACTGCAGCTTGTCGGATCCGGGCGCAACCAGCCGTCCGAAAATCACGCCCCATTCTTTGTCACTCTTTCCAAAACCGTTGGCTCTCTCTTGCTGCTTGGTCAAAAACGTCGCTTCCTCGGTCTTGCCCTGACTCTTCAGCTGCTCAATCGTTTCGTCCAGCGCCGACTTTGGCGGAGCACCTGGCCCCTCGGCGGAATTCGCAGGCCCTGCTTTCTCTGGTAATTGACCAAACGACGGGGCCGCGGCGATCAGCGCGACGAACAACGTGCTCACGATGACCAGGCGGCTCAACGACTCGATAACCGTTCGCCCTGCACACGTTTGACCAACAGGCTCGATTGAGTTCTTGCTCGATGACATCCGTCTGCGCTCCCCACCCGAACGTTCGACCGATTTGCCCCGGTTGGGGTTGAGCCTGGCACCAAACCAGACTCGCATGGCACCGTATTCTCATCACGCTCACAGAGCAAGAGCATTCAGCCCCATTCGTCGCCTGATCGCAATTCACGATGTTGCCAGAGGATGTGCGCGAGAAGCTGATTCTCGATTTCGGCGTTGGCCGGTGGGAAGGCATGCGTGCGAGGTGCTGGAAACTGGAACTCTTGATTGGTGTACTGATCCGCCTCCAGGATCGACTGAAAAGAGCTCTCGTCATCATCGCAGAACTGGGTACTGCTCTGGCTTTGTGTTGGTCATACCCGCTTGCGTGGCTCCCAGAGAATCAGATAGGCGGAGAGAAGGGTAAGGGGGATCGCAACAGGCAGGATTGTAAAGTGCCAGATGGACGTGTGGTGATCTGGATTGAGTCCGTACTGTTCGGAGCGAATCAGGTACTCCAGAATCTTAGTCCGTGCTTGGCGATCATGTGAAGCATACGTTGTCCAACTGCAATCGAGTTTCCACATTCCGTCTCGAACGATCCAATGAACCGAGCCGTCGGTTAAGATCAATTCGTGATACTGCCCCAGGCCCTCCACCCAAAACTCGTCTAAACACGCAAGACTTCGTAGCCATCCGCCCATGGCCACGCACGCCATCACCAGCGTCATGCACCCGACTTTCCGCCGCCACCCTCGAAAGAACTCACATATCGGGTTGGCTCTTGGTCGCTGGCTCATGATGCAGAGCGCCGTGCTGTCGCTGTCGGTCATTTGAGGCCCAAGGCTTCCTCAAGATCGTTGCACGCAGACCGAATCGAATTCGCAGCGCCTTGAAGCTCATCCTTCCATTTCTTGGCCTCTGCTTGGTTATCCTTGTTTTGAACGTAGAAAATCAAAACTGCGCCCCCGTAATTAAATGATTTTTCGATGCCTTTAATCTGTTTCGCCAATGCTTCTCGGTTTGGATAAGAGTCTGGCACGTCCGGCAGCTTCGCATACAACGCGCTCATCTCTAACCGCAGGTCTTGTGATTCAGAAGGGGTCGGTACGCGTTCGAGAGCTTTAGCGCCGGCCCGGGACTTTTCCAAAAACTTGCGCAGTTCCAGTTGGAACGGATCCAGCTTCGAAACGACAGCAGGGTTGTCAGGAATTGTGGAAGCGGCAGTACTCTGAGCAGTGGGCTGCTCCTGAGCAACAATCGGCGGCTCCTGCACGACGGTAGACTGTGGCGACGATGCAGTGGGCTGGTGTTGTGCACGAGGGTCATTTGGAGGAGCCGCGTTGGAACAGCCGATCAGTGAGCACACAAACAGTAATCCGATTCCTCTCATGGTATTCCTCATTTGCGAGCAGTGTTTGGCAATAACAATCATGTCGACTTGCCAGAATAACGGCATGCTGGCCAGGCCCCACAGGGCGCCAGCGCCATCACCGGTGAGACGCACCCCGCTTTTCGTCGCCAGCCGTAGAAGAAGCTGTACATGGGGTCAGGTCCGCCACTTAACGACCACCTCGCTGCGCGTCATCCATCCTGGACTGGCAGATCGATGCCGGTACGCTTTAGAAACGCGGCCTCCATTTTCCTGCGACCGTTCGCCAATTCTGTGGCAGCAGTCGCTTGCGTCTCAAACGATGTCGCCTCGTCGTCGCGGGTCGTCCAGCACTTTAGTGACTCCGACCAAAACGCTCGCCGACCGTCTTCCAATTCCACCGACAACAACACGCCACGCCTGATTGGGAACAGCACGATTTCCATTGGTAGCTCCAGATTCGTTGGCCCGAACCGAACTGAAAACAGAATCTACCAAATCCCACAACGAGCCACCAACGATAGCCAATCATGTAGCGACCTATTTACGCACCGTGGAACGCGGATCACCGGCCTGGCAGGGCCGGTGGGCAGGCATGCGTGTGAAGTGCAGTCTTCAGTCCCGGTCGGGACTAAAACACGAAGACAGGCGAAATGGAGGTGATGCGCCATTCGAACAGATCCGCGTGTGACGCCTCGAATGAACGGCAGAGACAGCCGATTTTTGGCTCTGGTCAGAAGTTGTACAACATTAACGGGCTGGCTATGACGCGGCTCAAACTGAAGAATCGCAAGGGAATTCGCATCTTCATTTGGCTTGGGCAATTCCCGTAATAAAACTCCCCAGAGGCGAAGCCGTGTTGCTCCTGAACTTGCCTACCGCCTATAATTTGGCCACGAACTTTGGTCACCACAGGGAAAGCGGGTTCAGTTGCCAGATCGTCCTCGACTACTAGTCCTTGGTTCCGGCGAAGAAGCGGATCAATCGCTGCTGGAAGCGATCCAGTCGCTGGCGTGCACGTTGTGTACTGCCCCCGACGATGGCTGGCCATCCGATTCGTTCGACACCGACCAGGAATATTCGGGTGCGGTGGTCCTGGGCGAACCGGCTCGTCGGTTGCCGGCCCTGCTGGCCTTTGAAAATGTCTTGAAGCATCTGCCCGAAGGCGTGGCCGTCCTGGACACGAATCTGCAGATTCGCTGGTGCAACAATCGCTTCTTCGATTTGACTGGCCGCACGGAACCCGATTCGGTCTCGCCCGTGGGGCTGACCTTTCACGATGCGTTTGGCTCACCACAGATTATCGGACCCGACTTCTCACCGTTTCATACGGCGCTCGGCGCGGGCAGCCTGGCTCGCACGACGTATCGCGTTGGCGAAAAAGTTTACTTCGATGTGCTGGCGACTCCGGTCTTTGCTGACGGAGCGGAATACCCGTCGCTGCTGGTCGTCACCGTGCGAGACATCTCCGCCGAACAACTACAGGTCGAAAAGCTGAAGGCGATTCACCAGGCGGGCGAAGACCTGGGCGATCTCGCTCCCGAAGACCTGGCGTCGATGAACGTCGACGAACGGATCGAGCTACTGAAACAGAAGATCGTTCAACACACCAAAGATGTGCTGAACTTTGAAACGATTGAAGTCCGCCTGCTGAACGAACGCACGAACCGTCTGCAACCGCTGCTGAACGTCGGCATGACGACCGAAGCGGCCGAACGCGAGCTGTATGCCGAACCTCAAGGGAACGGCGTGACCGGCTTTGTCGCGGCGACGGGCAAAAGCTATCTCTGTCGCGACACCTCCAGCGATGTCCTGTATCTGCAAGGGGCCGTCGGAGCGTGCAGTTCACTGACAGTGCCGCTGCTGCATCACGATCGCGTGTTGGGAACGTTCAACGTCGAAAGCACTAAGCCGAACGCCTTCTCGGAACAGGATCAACAATTCCTGGAACTGTTCTGTCGAGACCTCGCGGTCGCGTTGAATACGCTCGAACTGCTGGTGTTCGAACGAGCGACCACGGCCTCGGAAAGCTCGATCGTCCTGCTGCGAGACGCCGCCAAGCCGGTCGATGAAATCTTGAACGACATTGCCTGGCTGCAAACGAAGTATGTCGGCTTCGATCCTGAAGCGGCCAGTCGCCTGCAGCGAATGCTGAAACAAACGCGAACCATCCGCCAGTTGATTCACGGCGTGGGCGAAAAGGTCGCTCCCAAGGCGACGACCCCGGTCATGCACCAGAACCCGCCGCGACTCAAGTTACGTTTGAAACGCGTGCTGGTCGCCGACGGCGATGAATCGGTCCGGCAAGCCGCTCACGAACTGCTGGCTCGATATGGCTGCGAAGTCGAGACGTCTCACAACGGCGAAGAAACGCTGCTGATGATTCGCAGCTTCCACTACGATGTGGTGCTGTTCGATGCCGAAATGCCCGACATGCACCTGATCGAAGCTCTGACGCAGATCCGTGATATCCACCCGCATCTGCCAGTCGTGCTGATGAAAGGCTTCGGCTACGACGGAGCCCACCGCATGGTGAAAGCTCGCCAAATGGGCTTCCGCCTGGCCCTCTACAAACCCTTCCGCCTCGATCTGCTGCTGGCCGAACTCGAAAAAGCCATGGCCCCGCCGGATGATCCGTCCGCGATGAAGGTGTGATGGCGCGTTGTCTTTCGTAGGCTATGCTTCAGCATCACTTTTTTCACTCGCGACGATGTGACAGCATTCACGTTCAACAAGAGACGGGTACTGACCTCGCTTTGTGGCTTGGCGTTGAAGAGATGGCCTATCAAGCCGTAAACCATGCACACCTACCTCTACGGCTGGCGACGAAAGGCGGGAGTAGCCACGCTACTGACGGCGTGTGCGCTGGCAATCCTGTGGGTGAGAAGCTATGTCGCTGCCAGCACCATTGATATCTACGCGATTGATCGGCTCTTCGAATTAAGGTCGGCCAACGGCTTGATTCGCTGGTCCGAACTGGCCGATGTTGGCGGCCAGTCATTCACACTGTGGACAATTCACTACGGCTTGCTCGCCGCACCGTTGACCCTTCTCTCCGCCTACTTGATTCTCTGGAAGCCACGGAAGCGGGCGTGATGAGTGCCCCCAAAGCTAAGACAGGCTATGTTGCAAAGATGTCTTCTCGCCGCCGCGTTGCTCTTGACCCTGTCGGGAGTCATCCTCTCTCAATCAACCTCCGAAGATGGCTATCTCGGGGCGAGAGCGACCATGGGCATGATGTTCATTGGGATGGGTTCATTTGCTTGGGTGGTGCTGACTATATTGTCTGTGCGCAATCTGTTGCGAATAGTGAACAAGAGAAGCTGCGCAGGCTCAACAAAAGAGTTATGCTAAAGCATCGCCTACGTTGCTGATGACACATTGCCTACTCTTCGAACCTGGCCGCAAAAAGGTACGTGATGTTAAGAATCGGGATTGGTCTGCTGCTGGTTTTGGGATGCTTGGCAGGGTCTTCCCCGGCGCAGGATCAGACTCCGTCCCCACCGGGTGTGCGAGTTTTCTTTGCGTCGCACAGCCTGATGTGGTACGTCCCTGAACCTCTCGGCAAGATGGCAGAGGCCGCAGGCATCAAAGGGCATAAACTCGTCGGCCTTCAATCCCTCGGTGCGTCCAAAACCGTTCAGCACTGGAACCTGCCCGACGATCAGAATGAAGCCAAGAAGGCTTTGAAGGCGGGGGAAGTCGATGTCTTCGTCATGTCGCCGATTTCCTTCCCCGATGAAGGGGTCGAGAACTACGTCAAGCTGGGACTGGAACACAATCCCAACATGCGATTCATCGTGCAGCTTTCCTGGGGCGGTGGCGATATCGACAATCAGGATTTCCCCAAGGGGGCCTTCGACAACGCCGACAAAGAGAAAACACCCGATCAACTCAAGGGCCTCTACGAGCGAAACATCAAGGCGGGTGAAGCTCAAGCGGACGCCATCAACAAGAAGTACGGCAAGGGAAAACAAATCGTCGCCTTGGTTCCCAGCGCACAGGCCATGGTGGCATTGCGAACAAAGATCGCGAACAACGAATGGCCCGGCCTGACCAAGCAAAGCGAACTTTTCGTTGATCCCGTTCATCCCTCGGCCCCGATGGAAACGTTAAACGCCTATCTGCATTTCGCAGTTCTCTACGGGCAGTCTCCCGTTGGCCTGCCGATGCCCGCGATGTTGAAGAACGCCAAACGGGATGCGTGGGATGAGAAGTTCAATCGCTCATTGCAGGAACTGGCGTGGAAAACAGTGACGAACTATCCCGATAGCCTCGTGACTGCTGCGAAAGTGAAATAGTCATGACGGCCAACATCTTTGACGACGTTCCGCGGAACATGCCCAAGGAAGTGGTCCAGACACTCCTCCAGGCGGCCGACATGCGCATTGAGCGAATCGTCTCGCACGGCCATGCTTCGGCACCCGACTTCTGGTACGACCAACCGCAGGCCGAATGGGTGATCGTTCTGCAGGGAGCCGCGAAACTGCAGTTCGAGGATGGCATGGTTGAGATGAAGCCCGGCGACTTCATCAACATCCCCGCGTTCAAAAAGCACCGGGTCGAATGGACGACACCAGATGAGCCGACCGTATGGCTGGGCGTGCGGTATGCCGACGAGCAATAACCGCCCCGATTCCATCGTTCTTTCGTAGGTTATGCTTCAGCATAACAGTCTTCGCTCTCGACGATGCTTTCGCGTCCCAGTAGGGGCGGCAGACGCCACCGACGGGAGGTTCCAGAGCTCGTCGGTGCATGATCAAAGTTATGCTGAAGCATAACCTACGTCAGCGTCTCCGCCTCGACGAGTTGATCTGCACGCCGTGCTGTTGCGGCCGGTGTTGTCGAGCGATGACTGACGGGCTTAACCCTTGCATCGCTGCCTCGGAGAACAGGCCGTAGCGCAGAGCATCGACCGCGTGATCGTCGGATTTGAGCGGCGCGTCGATGGCGTCTCGCGGGTTCAGGCCTGATCGTTCGCTGAGCATTCTTCGGTACGTTCGCAATTGGCGGACCAGGTTCGGGCAGCGGTCGCGGACGATGAACAGTCTTGGTTGCGGCTGACCATCTTCCATCGCGAGGGCCGGGTCCGGCCGCAGCAGCCACTTGACGTGTTCGATTCCTTCTTCGACTGAATTGTTCGCGGGCTGGCAGTGGATGGCGTCGTAACCTGGAGCGTACGTGCTGAACTTGGACGCAATGCGATGGCAGTTGATGTTGCTCGGGTCGGCCCACGTCGCTCCGAAGTACGGATTGCGCAGCGGCCATGGATGCCGATCACTGATCGCCTTAAGATGTTCCACGACGGTGTATCGCGTGTCGGTCGAATAGTACTCGTCGTAGACGAACCACTGACCCACTCCGTTGCGACAAGCGAACAGGCAACAGAACGCATTGTCGACACCGAAGCCCCAGTCGATCATACGGCGATGCTGGCATCCCGACGGGGCGGTCCAATACGGTGGCAGGCAATGCACAGCGGGATCGAACTCGGGATAGATCGAACCTTCGAAGCCGCCCCATAAGCCTTTCATCCGGACATCGCGCATCGCGTCCGGGATCATCCCGAAGAACTGGTCGAACCACTGCTGCGAGACGTGACCTGCTTCCACCGCGCATTCCGTGTTGGCTCGATAGATCGCCCAGCCCGGCGGCAGTGAGTTGTTCTCTTCCATCTCCTGCAATGGGATCGACAGCGACGGATCGACCGGCGTGAACTCGGCGAGCTTATTGCCCGTGAACGAGTACTCACGACAGCCACGCAGGACTTCTTCGAGGATCCCCCACGGAAACTGTTCCACAAACAGAAAGCCGCCGATCGATTCCCCCTGCATCTTGGATCGACCCTGATCGTACGACTTGAAGACCAGTTGCCAGTTGCGGCCGTCCGACCAGGGCCTCAGCGGTACGGCGAACGGCCAGTCGTTGTTGGGCTTGTACCAGCGGATGCGATCCCAATCGATGTTTCCGCGGGGTAAGTGGCCCTGCTGATGCAGCTTCTCTTTCCAGCAGACATTCATCGTCTGCTCAAACGATTCCGCGATGATCCAGAACGGCGTGTCTTTGCGAGGTGGCTGGGTCGTCAGCACGAAATCTGCCGCCTTACGCAAGGCGAGTGTCGTCGTTCCGGCCCCGTTCCCGCCAAGCAGGAATGTCACGCCAGGGTGCTTTGATTCGAAGAACGAACGCTGTTGATCGTGTCGCTGCGGCTGATCACGTCTCGCTGTAAATTGAAAGCATGCTTGACTGCTGCGTCCCAACGGCTGCCTGACTCTCTTCGTTGTTCTCATGGAGGGCCTTTTGCAGCAGATCGATCTGATATTGAATGGCTTGATCCCGCGTCATTCCTGGCGGCCAATCCATGGGTTCGTTCTCTTCGTCAGATTCAGACTCGGCCTCAACATCGACGTTCCACAACCGGCGGAGATCGACGAGGAACTTGCGAGCCTGTTCGGCCATGCCCACCTGGTCAGAGGCATTCCATTTCCCCAGACAGTCGGAGGTGAGCTGTTCCAGCGTTTCCGAATGCCGTCGCCTGAGCGAAGAGACATCGTCAATTACCCGCGTCCGCATCCAGACGTCGACTTTGCCCACCGCCTGCCGTACGTCCAGCAGTTCGGCACCGGCCTCGGCCGCGATTGCTCCCAGCCGCCGATGCAACACTGCCCACTGGTGATACCAGCCCAGATCACGTTCACTCGGCTGATCATCGGCCTTCGACTTCGATAGCTTTTTCAAGGTCATTCCTTTTGAATAGCACCGCGTGAGTCAGGACCGTCTTCAGTCCCGGCAGGGACGACAGAAGTTCCACCGAAGCAAACGATCCAAATGTTCGATCTTCACACGATGTCGTTTGACATCACGATCGTTCTGTCGTCCCTCCGGGACTTGCTCTTCGCATGCATCGCAGACCCACCGATAAATCGGTGGGCTATTGTCTGCCGTCCCTGCCGGGACTAAGAACAAACTCTCTCCTTCGCGCCTCCGCGGCTTCGCGTGAGAATCCTGCCTTCTCTTCTCGGCGTCACGCGGCCCCGGCCGCTTCGAGTTTCTGGCGGCGTTTCCAATGGCTGATGAAACCTGTCACCACGTTGATACTGACATCGTGACCCAACGAACGAAGTTCCTGCACGATTTCGGCAGCCGTCTTCTCGCCGTTTGATTCCTGGTACGATTCAATCACCAAGCTGCGCACCGTCTCACGTTCCGATTGTTCATCATGCTCTGGTTCGACTGTCGTCGCGGGCGCTTCTCCCCCGGGATGAGACTGCTGCTGCTGATAGCCCGGTCCGTCGACAGGAGTGACGCCGATGCGCTGGGCCGCCGCGAGTACCTTCGCTCGACTCACCCCTTTGGCTCGCTGCACCTGCTGCACGAACGCCCCCTGCTGCAACATCTCTTCCACGGTGCAGGGGTCGTCGTAGTGCCGAGCTGTCTCCATCTTGGAAAGGATTGCCGTCTGTTGCTCAAGAAGTTGTCGTCGCCGATCGATCGCCTGCTGATGCCACGGCGGAACCCAATCGTCCTCGATCACCGATCCAGGCTCGCGAGCTTCCAGTTCGATCAGTCCGACATCGACATCGCCGTTGGATTGAATGAACGGGCCGACACCGCGTCGACCATAGATCTGCAGGCCAATCTGGGCGTGCGAGACTCCCGCTTGCAACAACGTGCTGACGGGTTCGAGCCGTTCGACAGGCGGTTGATCGGCCTCCAGACGAGCCACCGCCAGCTCTTTCATCGACGCCCAGAATCCAGGACCGGGCGAACCGTTCTCAGGCCGATACTTGCCAAGCTCGTGGATCAGATAGCCTTCGTACTCGACCATGATTCGACCGCTGGCAGTGTGCAGCGGCATGAACAGTTCGGGAAGCTTGGTCGACTGACAAAGCTCGTCAACGACTTGAATCTGGGTCGCGATGGCGGGAGGCATGATTGGCGTGCCGTGTGAATCCTGAGTCCACGCGATCACGCGTCGCAATAGCTCGTCGACCGCTTGCAGAATCGACTGAGTCGCTGGTGCTGAATCTGTCATTATGGTGTTGGCTCCGCGTTTCGAAGTGGAAGATGATTGTTCTACGTGGGATGGGCTTCCAGCCCGTCGCCTTTGCTTTTGTGTTTCGTGTTCTGTCGCGAGTCGATCTCGCGTCGCAGAAGTGACGGGCTGGAAGTCCATCCCACGAAATGATTGCATCAGTTCGCGATGAACCGCACCTCTTGGCCCGTCGCACTGCCGATCACGAAGATCGTCGACGCATCTTTGCACGGCACCAGCACATCGTTGCCCGCCGAAAGTTCATAACCAGTTGACGTCGTCACACCGGCCAGTCCGACATAGACCTTATTGGTGTTTCCGGCGAGAGCCTTGATTCGCACACCCGAGTTCAACGGCGCGGCGTTTGTTGTCAGTTGCAACGCTGTCGCCCCGATCGAACCAAGGGCTCCATGAATGATCGGACCTGATGTCTGCATGTGAATCTCCTTTGAGTGTTGTGGTATTGATGAATTGAGAATGAGTCGTTCGCACGTCAGGGGATGAATAGGATCGGTCTCATTTATCACGCCCATGTATAGATGGTTTGCCCCTCCTACGGCCCAAGGGGCCAGCACTTTGTCCAGCCAGGGCCATCGGCCCTGGAACGGGAGCATGCAAGACGCCGGAGGCCTGTAGGGCCGATCCTTTACTTCTTCGAAACGACCGTTTCAGCTTAAAGGTCCGGCCCTTCAGGCCTCAGACAACTATCTATTGCGAAGGTCCAGGGCCGTTGGCCCTGGCTGAGAAAAGTGCTGGCCCCTTGGGCCGTAGGAGGCCCTCAATTGTGTGCCGTAATCTGTCGAGCACTTGAGCCGCCAAGACGTTTCTTGCTTGGCAACGACCTCCTTTCATCGCACCTATTGTCATTGTGCCGCTCGAGCGAACTGCAACTCGGCGACAAGTTGTGCGTAGTAGTTTCCCGCCTGAAAAATCAGCTCGCGGACCTGGCCAATGGTCAAAGCCTGCAGGCTGCTATCCATGGCCAGGATCTGCACCGGGCATGGCGAATCCGTCGTCCACGCCCCCAGTTCCAAGCCTTCGCGAATCTGCATTCGCAGTTCGCCGAGTGATACTCGACTGGCATCGTCGATCGGCAGGAACCATCCCTGACCGGTGTCGTATCCTGCGGCGACTTTGTCCGCGAAGACGATCTGCGGCGCGTTTTCGTTGGCTTCCCATTCGGCAACTGTCGCAGCGATTTCATCGGGAGTAAGTGCCACGGCGATGCCGTTCACGATCTTGTGAGTCGGCTGTTCCATTTAAGACCTCGTGATTCCGTACAGACGAAAGTCGCCAGTCGCGATGTTGCCACTGGAGAATTTGAAGCGAACCCCACGCACGGCCGCCGCAGACAACCGGGCTCCTGCCCCCATCTCTGGCCGTGACGTTCCATCGGCTGCGCTGGAGATGTGCCAACTCATTTTGCAGTTCTTTGACGCACCCGGATCAATGATCCTCACTTCCCCGCTGGCATCACGATTCGCAGTCGCTGTCCACGCGACCGTGCCCCCTGCCAGTTGGAGTTTCACATCGGCACTTGAAAAGGTGCCCGACAGATACTGCGTCACAGCCCAGCTATAGTTACTCGCCCCCGAATCCCAGGAACTGCCGTCCGGACTTGTGAGAGCCTGTAATGCAACAGATGTTGTCGCCGGAAGCAGGTTGCTGAAAATGACGAGATACTCTTGATATGCCTGTCCAGTAGCCCAGACGAAATCGACGGTGGCCGAGGCTGAGGCGGTCGCCGTCGCCAGCAAGACCATCTGGCCGCCCCATGGCTGGACGGTGCGGGTCAACCCCGTGCAGATCCAGTTTCCCGAACCCAGCGATACGAACGTCGCCACATCACCGGCGTTGGTTGTGATGTTCGCCGCCCCCGGCAGGATCAGCGATGTGGCGTTGTGAGTCAGTGTCAGCGAACTCGCAAACTGGCACGTCCGCTCGACCCCCGCTGCTGCCGTTCCCAGTGCGGTGATCGTCGTCGTGCCGGTGATGTTGACATAGCAACCGGTGGCCGATGCCAGGTTCGTCGTGCCGGCCGACGCGATATCGGAGCCTTTCAGTGTCAAAGCATCCAACGCGGCATAGCCGCTGGACTGACCCGTGCCGCCATTGGCGATCGACAGCGCCGCTGTCAGAGTCAGTCCCGCGAATGTCGGGCTGCTGCTGGTTGCGATGCCTTGCGGTGTGGACAGCGTGATCGACCCACCACCATTCGTCACGATCACTTGATTGGCGGTACCCGTCAGCGTCGCCTTGGCCAGCGTGTTCCCCGTGGTGTTGCCAATCAGCAACTGACCGTCGGTGAACGAGCCATTCCCCGTCCCACCATTAGCCACGGGTAGAATCGTCGCCCCGACATCGGCGGCGAGATTGACGCTCGTCACCAGCACGGTGTCGATGTTCTTCACGCTCCCCAGCTTCTTGGTCGCCACGAGTTTGCCTTTGAATAAATGTCTTTCTGAGCGGGGGGCGTAAGCCCCCTGGCCCGTCGCAAGCTCGCGTCCAACGGTGAGCGAGCTTCACGGAGGCAGCCTTCGGCACACGGAGTGTGCCTACTACTTTGGTTTGACGGTGATCGTCATCCCCGCTTGAATGCGGCCTTCGTCGTCGATCCAGCGACTGACCGATAACACACAACCGTGTCGTTCCAAGGACGTCTTGATCTCGGCCGCGACCGCTTCGGTCCTCGCCTTCTTTTCGTCATCGGTTAATTCGGTGGCGATGATCGGAGGTGCCTCGGATGAGGCTACTGCGACCGTGGGCCGACGCTTCGAATCACGCTGTTTCTGCTTCAACATGGGAATTGCTCCTGTCACGTAAAGGTCACTTGTTTCGCGGCCGCGGTCGCACGGACGAACGCCTGACTGTTGGGGCCTTGCCGCACATTCAGGTAGCGGCTTCCGGCAGAGGGCTCGGTGATGGCGATCGAGAACAGGCCGCTGGCGTTGGTCCGCATTGAGATCGTGGCGGTCCCCGATCCGGCCAACACCGTCCCGACCGGTGTTCCCGCTGCCGCCAACGTCGCGGTTGCTGAAGGCTCGCCATCGGTCGAGCTATCCGAGACAGTCACCGTGACATCGGTTGTCGCAGCGGCGATCGCGGTGCCGGTGGCATCATTGGCTGTCGCTTGGATCTCGATCGTGCGTGATGCCTGAGCTCCCGCCGTTCCCCAGGCGATTGACGCGAGCATATCCTGCAACGCTGCCGTCAGATCAGAAGCCGCCACCGCTCCAAACGTCGGAGCACCCGCGGCGTTGCCATGCAGCACCGTCGATGTCGTGCCGAGCGACCCCAGCGTCGTTGGGGCCGCTCCGGCTCCGCCACCCAGGACGAGGGCATTCGCTGTCAGCAGTGCTGAACTCGCGATCGTCGTCGTCGATGAAAAGTAAGGAATCCCACCGCTGGTTCCCGCGGTCAGGCCTGTGCCGCCATGTGTCACGCCCAATGTGCCAGTCGCTGTCGTCAGATCGGCTGCGACCGCCTTCCAGGTTCCATCACCACACCAGAACGTTGTGCTGCTGGCACCAGTCCCGCCATTCAAGTTGGACACCGACAGATTGCCGGTGACTTCGCTGGCGAGGTTCACCGATGTCACCAGGATTGTGTCTGTTGCCTTCGTGCTGCCAAGTTTTTTCGTTGCCATGATTGTCCCTATGCAAAGATCAATTCTTGAACGCCATCGGCCGCTCGCACCCACAATCGTTCGTGGCCGGCCGCTCTGATCCACAAATAGCGGTGACAGTTCGTTGTCGATTCGTGGACGGCAATCGCCAGTGACCCACTGTCCGATCGAATCACCAGCGACGCCGTGCCGCTGCCCGCCAGTACGGTTCCGACGGGCGTTCCGGCTGCCGTCAGAAAGGCGGTCGCCGAAGGTTCGCCATCAACCGCTCCATCGGTCACGCGGACTTCGATGTCCGCGACCGACGATGCCAGCGGCAGGCCGTCGTAATCCAGCACACTCCCCACGATTTCGATCACGTTGCTGGATTCGGTCGTTGGTGTTCCCCAGCGAATCTGCACCAGTCCCACGGTACTGCCGCCCGTTCCCAATCCCGCTGGCCCCGGCGGTCCCTGCACACCGACACCGGTAATCTCGAGCCGGATCGGCTGCGCTGCGATCGTCAATTCGATTGAAGTCGGCACAACTTCCAGCTCGATCGGGACGGCCGCCGTTCGCAGTTCAATCGGCTGTGGATCAATCGCCAGTTGGATCGGCTCGACGGGCCCCCATCGCAAATCGATTTCGCAGCAATCGGTGACTGACATGAATAGGCCTTATTCCAGACTGAACAGAGCTTTGACCAGCGTTCGTTCGCTACCCGCGTTCGTCCGGCGGAACACACCCCACAGCGGCACGTTCTGGTAGACCGTGGTCACGCTTCCGGCGATGCGGACCACCAGCGACGAATCAGGTGTCCCGGGCGTATTCGTCACTGTGGCACTTCCCACCGCGTCCCCTTGCGGCCCATCGCGTGACGGGTTCGCCAGGTGCAACGTAAAGTCGAGTATCCAGTCCGTCGTGTCGATGTTGGCCGCTGAGAAGGGGAGCACGATGTCATCGCCAGCGTCCGCACAGACGGCCAGTTTGACCGCAGTCAGTTTGATTTGATTCATCGCAGCACCCCTCTGGCAACGGATTCGCGACGGGTGGTGCGTCGATCTTTCAGCCACTTCGCAATGCAGTCGGGACAGACGCTGCGAGATCGATTTACGTAGATCCATTCGGCAGAAAAGTAGGGAAACAACTTCTCGATCTTCGCTCCACATAGCGTCAAGCTGTTATGTCGATGCAGCGTGGCCGCTCCGTCACGTTCGCGAACACGCTCGGTTCTGGCGAGATGAATTCCCCGCGTACTTGTTGTGGCGAGACAATTAACAACTTCTGGTGTCGGCATGGTCAGTCCTCCTGTTCGTGGGTGGTGCGACCGGCCAACAGAGCCTGGCGATGCTGAACCTCAGCAGTGTGTCGCTGATGCCACTGACTTAGTGATTGCTCTAACTCTGCGATCTGCTCGGTCTGTTCGGCGATCGTCACTTTGAACTCGCGAACGGCCTGCCGTTGAGATCGCTCACTCTGTTCGCTGCGTCGCAACTCGGTGGCGAGCAGCGCCAGTCGCAGGCCGCGATGTCGACTGCATCGCAACGAGTTGTGCCAAAGAGCGGCCAGCCCCAGGCAGGCAAGTATCAGCCCAACGGTGATGGCGGTCATGGCTGCACCTCGTGATTGTCGGACCAACTGGTCATCAGCTTGTTCAGCTTCTCGGCATGTTGTTCATGCCACTTGCTGTGTCTCTCCAGTGTGTCGCACTGTTTCTCTTGCGTGTCTCCCAGCTTCTTCAGCGTTTCCCCGACGATCGGGATCTGAAGCTTCATCTCGTTGACCAGGCCCGTGTGAGCGTTAAACGCCTCCGTCACTTTCGGCGTGATATAAGCGAGAAACTTCTTCCACAGCAGCACAATCGTCGTCCCGATGGTGGGGAGTGCGACGGCAATCAGCCCCAACAGCCAGTTGATGTAGTTGTCATCAATCACAATCGCGAATGTCATCACGACCAGCTCCATTCTTTTGTGCGAGCGAACCAGCCCGCCTTGTATTGCACGACAGCCGACCGCTCGGTCAGCGTCAGTTGATTCGGGGCACAACTGAATTGCAGTCCCCACGCGACAGTGATCGTCGGCGGCGTTTTGAAAGTGACCTGCAACGTGTTGGCATCCGTTAGAACCGCATCCAGTTCCATCGTTCCCGGCAGGTTCAAAGTGGCTCGCGGATGCAGCAGCGCCCACACCAGGGACAACACACTGAACACGGTCATCAGCCCAATGGCCCCTACCGGAGATCCCATCGGACTCGCACCGACAGCGTGCGGATTGACCGGCGATAGACGCTCAGCAAACCCCGGCAGTTCAGCCCCCGCCTTTAGTCGCAGATCGCTGTTGTTCACCCCGCAGAGTTCGTATTGCAGGTACGGACTATTGACCGCCACCGCCAGATTCGAGCACTCGGCCGAGAACCGCCCCAGCCGCCCGTAGATGCGTTCAGCCGACCATTGCTCTGGCACACCCCCGATCAAATCGACCGTCGCCGCCCCCGTCCGATCCCACCGCAACGCGACTCGATTCCCGATACCAATCGCTCGAACAAATCCATCCAGGATCAACCGCACTTGAGGTCCAACCGGCGATGTCGAAGTATTCACGTCAATGTCCTCCCCAAAGTAGCAGGCACGCTCCGTGTGCCGTTGATCCTCGTAACGACCATGTCAACGTCATCACAACCCGATCCCCGGCGTCTTCGTCTGCAGTCCGTCAAGGACGACCGTACGATCGACTGTCCGTCACAACGCCAACCCGCGCTCGGTCCGCGTGCTGACGCAGCGCGGCTCACCTGGGTCGTTCTTTCCATTTCCAATCTCTTTCGCCCCTTCTTATTCGTGCCTATTCGTGAGATTCGTGGTCCCGTTTTCTTCCGTGCGTTTCCGTGTCTTCCGTGGTTCCCCTCTCATGGTCCACCGCTTCACCGCACCCAAGCCGCCAGCGAATCACACGACCATCCACCGACCGTTTTGCAGTACCACTTGCCGTTCTCGGCCTGCCACAACGCCAGCGGAATCGCTTGTTCCACCCGCGGTCCGTACAGGCCGCGGGTCGTCGACACCAACCGATCCCATTCCTCGTGAGTCACAGTCGTGGGGCATGGCTGTTCGATGTCGACGTACACCAGTTCCAGCTCGCTATTGCCGCTGCTATTCCGCGATCGAAACACGTGACACGGTTCGCACCAGGCGGCGGTGCCGATGACCGCTCGACGACGTTGGCGAGGTTGCGGCTTCTTCGTGGTCGTGAGGCCATTCGCTGCCGCCGCGGTGCGTAGCAGCTTCGTGATCGCTGCCGCTCCGGTCGACAAACCGCGATAAGGTTCGTCAGTCATATCAACCGCTTTGACAATCCCGACCAACTGCCCCGAGGCATTGAACAAACCCGAGCCTGACTGACCGCTGACGAATGGGTTATCGGTGTAAATCGAAGTCCCGGTCGCGTGGAACGGCGAATCGACCACCCGATAGCGATCCAGACCGACGCGACCGTCTCGCATGCGGCCCGCACTGAACAGGACCTCGCCGGTGGTCACGGCATCGGTCGAAACGACTGCCGCCGGATGCGGCTGTTGCCACGTCACCGCGATCAGGGCGAGGTCCTGTTCCACATCAAACGCAATCACTCGACCCGCAGCCGTTTCTCCATGACAGTTCACCTGGACCGGCCCGACGACGTTGCTGACACAATGCCAGCATGTCACCACGCCCGCTGTCGTGTTCACGCCACTACCGCGATTCGGCCTGATCGTGCAGGCGTAGTCCAACAGAGAATCTCGCTCGGCCACTTCTGTCGGCTGCTGAGCATTTCCGCCAGAAGACTCCGGATTCTCCGCCAAGCGAGATTCATGAGACGTGATCACAAACGGACGCGATTGCTGTTCGCGACAACCAACAGCCGCACCCAGAATCAACACGCCTGTCAACCAGATTCGTTTCACAATCGGTCCTTTTCTCTTCGTAAGTCATGCTTCTGGGAGGGCGAGGCTCCTGCCGAGCCGCAAATGTCGATGGGATCACAATCACTTAGGCGGCTCGGCAGGAGCCTCGCCCTCCCAAACATCCCTGTCATGCCAGAACATGCATCCCGGCGTACGTCACTTGCGACTGCGTGATCGATCGCAACGCGTACGCTTCATCGGGGGTCGCATACGATTCCTCGACGACGAAGAACCCGTGAGCTCCGTATCCATCGCCCCACGAATTGCGACCGCGAGCTCCAAATCGTCCGTTGGGCATCAGCACCGGATCGGTCATCGTCACAGCGTGGCCCCACCAGTTGTAGGCGACACAAACTGGGATCCGAGCGAACAGCAGTGTCATCAATAAATCGAATGAGTACCGCGAGCGATGGCCCAGGTCCCACCATTCTTTGGCCTTGTAGTTCGCGGCATCCTGCTGCCAACCCGCCCGAAAGCCGCGTTCACCGATCTGGTTCGCGGGCACAAAGTACTCGGACGCGGCACCCACATCGGTCACCTGTTTCAAGTCGTCGGCGATGTAGCCACCGGCGTTCTGAAAGCCGACCGTCGGCCCCGCGATCGAAGCTGGGGATAGCGGCACATAAGGTTGGCCCTCCATCGCACGCAGGAATTCGATCGCGGCGGCCGGCGAGTTGCCGTGGCAATACAACGTCTGTTCTTGAGACTTACATGGAATCTGTTGATGCAGGATGAAGTCCGACAGCCGCGACTTCTCGGCATCCATTTGCTGAATGCGAGTCCGCCATTGATCACGCGGAAGCACCTTGAAATCAGCGGGGATCTGCGGAGCAAACGTCATCGACCCGACGGCACAGGTGCGCGGTTTCGTCCCGCATCGACGATCCGTGTCATTCCCCAGATGCTGGTCAATCGTCGTTTCATTAATAATCGGTTCGTCGATATAGAGCATTCTTCTCTTCCCGTAGGATGGGTTTCCGACCCGTCATTCTTCGCAGCGCCAATGAACCTCAAAGGCAAAACCCAAAGCACAGACCAGAACTAAGGCGACGGGCTGGAAGCCCATCCCACGAAGAAAGTGATCCTTCTTCCTCGCTACTCGTCACTTTCATCTCGCATCTGATTCCGCATACGGCCTGATCTTCGCCAACAACTCATCAACATCGGCCGGCAATGGCGTACTCAGTCCGCGAGTTCCATCTGTGCAATACAGCCAGGGCGTGGCATCTCGTTTCAGCTTTGCCGTTGCTTGAAACTCCGCTGGAAGGTTGGCGACGTCGTCCTGGTCGACAATGCGATAGCCGTGCGATCCATCCGCCAGCGTCACGCAATGCTGGTCGAGATAGTCCCGCAACGTTGTCGACGTGAAGATGCCAAGCTGCTCGGCGGGCAACGTCGGTCGATCGGCCGTCTCTTCAATGATCAACAGTCGAAACTGCGGCTGTGTGACGACAGCAGGTGGTGCCGGATCGATCGTCGTGTGATCGACCTTCAGCAGTTGATCCCACGGGATCTGGCATCCGCTGGACCACAGCAGCAGCGTTACAACGATCATCAGTCTTGTTCGCACTCGGGACATCATGCTTGTTCGCTCGCCGTTTAAATGCTTGCTGTAATAGAACACACAACCGCGATAACGCTCGTTCTGTTTCTGCATCCGCTGGAATCACGAAGTGGTCGCTCCCTGTTGCTTCGAAAGATCGCTCACCACGGCATCGGTCAGTTTCTTCACACCGTCACTGAAACTCCGCAGCATCTCGGGCTCGTTCGGCCATTGCTGTTGCAGGTAACCGAGTAACTTCGCGGCCAGTTGCAGATCGGCAACAGGATCCTTGGGGTTCGCGATCACTGTCGTCACCGCCTGGATCAGATCGGGCTTCACCTGGAACCAGTTCGATGCGAACCACGTGGCGACTGCTCCCAGGGCCGGCAAGAGCGTGTTGAGCACATCATTGATCGGAGCCCCCGCCGCACTCGCCATCTTCGGCACCGAGCCGACTGCTCCATAGACGCCGCACGCACCGAGGATCAAAGCAACCAGTCGCAGCAGGAAGGAACTGTTGAAGAGGCCCGAGAGATCAAACGTGACAGGTTTCGTGAACATGGATCTGCCTTTGAACGAGGAAGAACACAACAACGTCAAAACAAAACAGCCCGGCAGCTCAACCGCCATTCGCGGAAGAATTGCCGGGCTGTTGGTTACAGTCCCGAAATCGAATTGTCTTAAGTGACGGCAAGAAATCGCCGTCTCAAAGTAGCAGGCACACTCCGTGTGCCGTTTGCCGCACGCAGACTGTGCGGTCTACGATCGCCGCGACCGCACATCCGTCAAGCCGCCATGCGGCAACGAATCGCGGCCCGTCTTGTAGACTTCCTCGTGATTCACTCCCCACTGCACAGCGACGCCGTCAACAAATCGCAGCCGCACGGTGATCTCACCATGCACGCGTCGCTGAGAGAAATCAGCCGCATCCATTTCCAGTCGGTCGATGGCCAGGTCGAGATTCTGTTCGGTCGTGTCCGTGTGAATCGTCATAGCTCGCATGTGTCGATGACCTCTTTCGTCAGCGTTGCGGCATCACACTGCCGGAAGAACACACTGACATCATGACAGCATGGAAATGAAGGGCGAAACCATCCGCCGCATCCTGGGGGGGACCAATCACAAACGAGCGTCATTTCTTGTCGAGTGGTGATCGTCAACCCGTCTTCAACATCGTTTGAACAAGTGCGTCGAAGACAGGCACGAGGATACTCGCAGTTCTCCAAATCGCAACCACTATTTTGCAAACTCATCAAGTTTTTTTGCCAGCAGCATCGCTGATAAATCGCACCTTCTTACTCCGCTTGGCTTTCGAGCAACTGCAAAAATGGAACATGCCTTCGAAGTGTCGTTTGAGTGAATGACATCAGTCGCTGACAGAGATCAGAAGGAGCTCTTTAGTCCCGCCAGGGACGAAAGACGACAACACAACAGCGAAAACAGCGCGGCATCGGACTGACGCCCGCGCTACCCGATGATTGGCACTTTCCTTTGTCGCCCCGCAACTTCACTTGACCAGCGAGCAGACCTTCAGCATCGCCGCACTGGAGTGACGACCGAAGCGTTTTTGCAGGCGGCGGACGACGGGATAGCCCAGACGTGTCAGAAAGTGGTTGGGACGTGAGAACGCCAGAATATCGTACCAGACGGAATTGTCGGCGCGATTGAACTCGATCAGGAATCGTTCTTCGCCGCTCTCCTTATGACCGGGCAACGTCCCATAGCCAAACCCGAAGCGGCTGATGGGACCGGTCTCGTTAACGACGTAGATGATCCGACACGCATTCAGCCACCAGAAACCGATCGCCTGGCCGATCACCGCCACGATCACCCCTTCTTGAATCGCTGCGTCACGAGGCCACACGTCCACCCAGCCGAGCCGAAATTGCTGCCAGCGTTTAATCGCGGCGGCGGCGGCCAAATAGACCGCTTCGCCTTCACCCAGCTTGACGCGAGTTCGATCCACGTCATAGCCGACCGGAGGCGTGCTCGCAGACGCGCCCACGTCGGGGTACGAAAACGGAAGATCGGCCTGAGTGGCCAGGAAACGAGCGACCGCGTCGGCCGACGGCTTTTGAAGAAACAACTTCCACCTTCAATCTTTGCCCGTCGTCGAGCCCCGGTTGCTGTATCCTGAGCGATAATTCTCGCTACGGCACCCCATTCGCAAATAGTATACGCGACATCACCACAAAATTGGCGAACATCAATGTCAACATCGCAGCCGGACGATCATGAACCGGACAATCATCCCATTGTCTTACTGACCGGCGCTTCCGGCTACGTCGGCGGGCGACTGCTTTCGCTGCTCGAACAACAGCCGATTCAATTGCGATGTCTGGCTCGAACCCCAGACAAATTGCGGCCCCAAGTGAAGGAATCCACGCAGATCGTCCAGGGCGATGTGCTCGATACGGCTTCGCTGGATAATGCACTAAAGGGAGTCCACACCGCGTATTACCTTGTCCACTTGATGTCGGATTCAAGCGACTTCGAAGAGCAGGATCGGCAAGCCGCGAAGAATTTTGCCGACGCGGCCAGCAAGGCCGGGGTCCAACGAATCATCTACCTGGGCGGCCTCGGAGATGACAACGATCCGAAGTTGTCTCCGCACTTGCGCAGCCGCCACGAAGTCGGCCAGATCCTGAATTCGTCGGGGATCGACACGGTCGAATTCCGCGCGGGCATGGTGATCGGCGCTGGCAGCCTTTCGTACAAACTGTTGAAGTCGCTGACCGATCGTCTGCCGGTCATGATCTGCCCTCGGTGGCTGACTACGGCAACTCAGCCTATTGCTGTCGACGATGTGCTGGCCTACTTACTTGCCGCCAGACAACTTCCGCCGGGTCGCGATCGCATCTTCGAAATAGGTGGCACAGAAATCGTCACTTACGCGGATCTGATTCGTGAGTACGCTCATCAAAAAGGTCTACGCCGCCTGCTGATTTTCGTCCCCGTGCTGACACCGTATCTCTCGGGCCTCTGGCTGGCGGTGGTCACTCCCGCCACTTATGCGATTGGTCGACATCTGATCGAAGGGCTCAAGAATCCAACAGTCGTCCAGGACAAGCGGGCCGGCAAAGTCTTCGCCATTCACCCGATGGGAGTGAAAGAAGCATTGCAGCGAGCCATCGCCACCGCGACGGAATGAACCTCGGCGAGACCACAAAGCTCACGAATCCGCACAATTCAGAGGACGAGAAGACGTTCTCACGCGAATGACACGCAGACGAGAAATGAGATTCGTGGCGGACTGCTCATCCTCCAAATTCTTCCTCAGTCGGCACGCGATCTGCGTAATGTCCACCAGTCTCTTTCTGAGGCACGACCGACTGCGACCAATCTGGCGCGGTGACGGCGTCTCTTAACTCAACTAAGGAACGACTACTATGGCGACCGTACAACCAGTGCGTCCTGCGTGGTACACCGACGAAGATGATACCGCTTGGTCAAAGATCAAAGCCGCCTTCCAACGCGACTGGACTCAAACCAAGCATGACATGGGTGGCAACGAACCGAACCTGGATCAACAGGTTGGCGACACCATTTCTCAAGCCGCTGGATCCAAGCCCATTCCACCTGGCAACGCCAAGACACCACACAACAAGACCGGTCAACTCGAAGCGTACAACGACGCCGATGAGCCAGCCTATCGCTATGGCTACGCCGCCAGCCGTCACTACGCCGACCGCGAATGGGACGACACGACGGAATCAGAGATGCAGTCCGAGTGGGCCGACAAGAACGAATGGGAACGCCGCCGCGAAGCCATCCGCCGCGGTTGGCTCTACCATCGCAATGAAGACCTGCCACGCCAACCACGCTAATGCCAACGTGAAAATAATCTGAGCGGCCCCCTTCACCGAGCCGCTCGGTTATCGTCACGGATGACGTTTATGCAGCCGCTTGACCTCTCGAGGTCAGGCGGCTGTCTTTGTTGATGCCCCCACGTGGGATGGGTTTCCAACCCGTCGCCTTCGCGCCAGTACTCTCGGCCTACGTCAAGCCGCGTGCGACGTTGTTTCGCCTTCTCCATCGGCATTCACAAACGGGTCAATACCACACATCACCAGGACAAACGACAGGCACATTGACAGCAGCATGGCAACGACCAGACCGCAGAAAACACCAATCAGTCCGCCAGGAATAGCACCGATCCAACCACCGTATCGCCAGCCTTGAGACACCCCCGCAAACAGACCACCGGCCGTTCCCATCACTGCCCAAGTGGAGATCAAAGGCACGCGAACAATCGCCCCGGCCATGCTTCCCGCGACGAAGGCCACGATCAGATACAGCAGGAATCCGGGCCACTCGAAGTGGTAAAACGACCAAACCACAATGCCGCTGGTCGCGATCAGAACCGGCAACACAACCGGTCTGAACAGCTCCAGAATGTTGAACGTGCTTGGTTGTTCGTCGGACATGGTGAGCCCCCTTATTCAGATGAGCTTATTATATCAAGCCTCGGTGCTTGTGTGGCATCGATTCCCACTCGGCTTGAAACGCCTCGTACCAACGAATGAGGATGCCGTAGTAGTCGTCTGCGGCAAGCCAGACATCTCGCAATGTGTCGGGGTCGTACGGCCAACTGTCTGTCCGAAATGCGATGAGTCGAACGCGATCGCCGGCATCAAACTGAAGGACATAGCTACCGTCGTCAAAGCATTCATCACCATCAGGTGCCCAGGTGATCCGATGATCATAGATCAAACCCTCAAACTGCTGCCGAGGCAGCCCAAGATATTGATCCTCTTGAACTTCGCCGTAGATGGCACCTCGATAAGCGTCCGCGATCGCCGCCGCATCAAACTCAACGAATGGAGCCGTATGTTGGCCCCTCCGTGCGATACGCCTTCCGACTTCGTCAAAAGAAACCCCGAGCATCGAGGCGTCATTCTGATAGACGCCATATCGAAACCCACCGACATGGATCACAAACAAACCGAGTGCCTGAATTCCTGAGCTGTCGTACGCGATTTCAATTCGAGATTCGACCGCGAAAGTAATAGGATCACCAATGATCATTTATGATTCTGATCCGGCTTTCTTCGCGGCTTCGCGTGAGAGTCCTCTGCCGTCGTTCAAGGTGACTGTCCCTCTTGAGACAACTTCACATATCGCAACGCTTCGTCGACCAGCTTGCGAGACTGCCGATCGTTCTGAGCGACCGCTTCGAAGAAATTGGCCAGCATATCGAACAGGCTGCGAACCTGGGCCGTCGTCATCTTCGACGGGTCCATCGTACGCAGATTACCCGCCAATTCCTCAAACGAATCCTGATAGCTCTTGGAGACCTTCAGCGCCTCCAGAATCATCTCCAGGTTCATCGGTTCGTCATCGCCAGCCTGTTCGTCCACCCCAGTCGCCTCGTCATAGTTCGTTGCTGCATTTGAATCAGACACAGAATACCGAGCAGCTTGAAGGCTGTCTGCTCTTCCGTAGGATGGGCTTCCAGCCCGTCATTTCTTCGATGAACCACCACGTCACCACGTTTCACACGTTCCCCACCACTTCACTCGTGCCTACCATTGACGACATGCCTGCCAAAAAGCGACCACCGAAGCCCCAGCCCACTCACTCCGCGTCGTTCGACTACACGCTGGACTACAAGTCGATCGACTTCCGCCAGCAGCCCGAGTTGTATCGAGTCGGCAAGGGTGAGCAAGGGGTCTTGATGGTCGAACCCTACAAGAGCGAGATCCTGCCGCACTGGAAATTCAAAACGGCCGCGGATGCCACCCAGTCGTCGACGAAGATCCACAAGCTGTTCCTCGCCTATCTGAAAGCAGACGATTTCGTCGGTGCCGATATGGCTCGCAAGTTCCTGCAGATGGGCTGGACGCGAGCTCGCCGGTACGCCAATTACCAGAGCGGTCGCAAGTACGATGCTCAGACACGCAACCAGCTCGCTCGAACCGAAGACCCCGAAAAAGCCGCCGCGGCTAGCATCTTTTACGAGAAGTACGTCAAGGCTCGCGAACACACGAAGTACGTGAAACTCAAGCAGCAGCATCAAGAGACGTATGAGTCGAGGTGAGTCGTTCGGGTGCCATCTCGTCTCACGTTCTGATGCGGAACACACTCACTTCCGCAAGTCTTCAGTCCCGGTAGGGACGACAGACAATAGCCCACCACTTCAGTGGTGGGTTCGAGTGATGACAAGAACGCGAGTCCCGCCAGGGACGGCAGAGCACCGCGATGTACGTGATGGTTAGAACCTAAATGGGCGACGGGTGACACAAATGCTACGTCATTGGCGAGGTGACGTTCTGTCGTCCCTCCGGGACTTGGCTATTCGACGTGGCTGCAACCCTGAAGTGGTGGGCTATTGTCTGTCGTCCCTACCGGGACTGAAGCACGATCAACTGCAAGCCGTCGGCCTGATCTCAACTTTTCCCCAAACGGCTTGACTACGATTCGGAATCGGAAGTCGACCGAATTTGATGTGCGAGAACGATTGCCTCTGGAAGAGGTACCCAATCCGGATCGAGTTCCTCGTCGGGTCGTGGGGCTCTGACATGGGAAATCATAGCCAGACAGCAACATCGATGGACCAAATAGTTAGCCTGAGCCTCGGATACTCGCAAGCCACCATTTGCCGGGCTGCTCTCGTCCTGATTCCCGTCGACCCAGGTATCGTCCTCCCAGAAACAGACCGGGCAGATGTCCCAATCGCAGCGGCTATCGAGCGTCTGATGGCCGCAGATAAAACAAGTCCACTTGGGCATCTTAATTCACCTCGTCTTGGAAAGAAATAGACGATTACCCGCAGCCTACGACTTCTTCTTCGGCCTCCCCACAGCTTTCTTATTCGCCTTGGCGACCGGCGTGGTCTTGGCCTTTTTCTTGGCCGTGTCTCGGGCGGTTCGTTCCATGGTGGCGGAGTAGACCGATTTGCGGCCTTGCTGGAACGCGGTGAACTGAGCTTCCGACATCAACTCGGCGTCTTTGCACATTTCTGTCACGATGTCGAACGCGGTCCACTGGCGTTGAGCCCAGTAGAGGACGATTTCGTCCATCTTCAGGCGTTTCATGTCCAGGCAGACGGCAGTCAGCCGACCGGCCGCTTTGACCAGGGCCTCGGCCGTCGATTGCACCTCGGAAATCGTCCTGATTTCTAGTTTCTTGCCCATGTCTCACCTCGAAACAGCAGCTCGTGGAAAATTCTCCGCGGCTGGAACTGTATCCGCGTCAATTGTTTCCGTCTTCCTAGTGTATTTTCTCGGTTTGCGTGAGAATATTCTGCGTTTACACAGCGGCAGTTGAGGGGTATGCTTGGGGAACGATCAGAACAACACCAGACAGAGAGGTTCACGACTCATGCCCACGCAAACAGAACCTGTTTTCACGACGGAAAGCACAACCACGACGGATCTTCTGCTGGCGGAACTAAAGACAGAGAACGCCTCGCTGAAGCAGCAAGCCGCGCGTCTACAGGCCACCGTCGATCAGCTTGGCAGTGACGCTCGCGAATGGTGGTCGCTCGTCGAACTGAAGCGAAACATCGGCGACTGGCTGGCTGACCAGATCACGTTCACGCATCACCGTTGCGAAAAGGAATCGCTGCTGGCGGCGTTCTCGGTCGACCAGGAAGCGGTGGTGCTGGATGTGGAGGACGACTGGATCCCATCACAACTGCAGGTGCGTCGCATCGTCAACGGCGAGGACGTGACGCTGACCCTGAAAGCTCCGCGACGAGTCGCCTATGAGATCGCCGATGTGGAGGTGGCGTGTTAAGTCGCTCGTGGGATGGTCGTGACTCACCCATACACCAAAGTGAGTTGCGCTGCGTGAGCACTCGGTTGACTTCGACGGGTGCCTTCCTAAGTCTCGGTAGGGACGACCGACAATAGCCCACCACTTCAGTGGTGGGATAGAGAGCATCACCTGGCGAGAGTCCCGCCAGGGACGACAGAACGCTCACAATACGTTGCGGACCGGGGATCAATCATGCACCGCCGATCACACCGATCTGTCGCCCCTCCGGGGTTTGCTGGTCACGACGTGACGAAACCCACCGTTGAAACGGTGGGCTATTGTCGGTCGTCCCTACCGGGACTGAACACAAAAAAACCGACCCAAGTCCGCCGAGCCGTATGGTCATGTGGGCCGGATTGAGAGCAATGGACGTTTCAAACGGAATGACAACTTCAGGAGAATTCGAATGCTGGTTTTGAAAAGACGAAGCGGCGAATCGGTGAACATTGGCGACAACATCATCGTCAGCATCGTGGAGGTATCCGGCCGCAACGTGCGCATCGGGTTTGCCGCTCCGCCCGACGTAGAGGTTCATCGCAGCGAGGTTTACGCCCGCATCCAGGCCGACAAAGCGCGACCACAAACAGCCGACGAGCTGCGCGCCGCGGCAGGTTTGTGATCAACATTCACCGCGAACCCGGATTGCCTGAGGAGTATTTACAATTCCTCGAACAGTTGGGCTACGGATGTTTCGATGGTCTCTCTATCTACAGTGGCCCAATGCCGCCGCGCGAGACCTATCCCAACTTCCAAAGTGATCCTTTGAATGTCATGTTGATTGGAGATGATATGCAGGGCCATTGTTTCGGGTTCGACAAGTCAAGGGAATTTACTCTGGTCGAGGTCGATCCTCTAGGGGTACCTGACGACATTGCTCAGCCTGACTTCCTTGCATTCGTGGCCGCGCATCTGCGGAATCAAGAGTGAACTTCACAGATATCCGCATTGAAGACAAACAGTTGCTTCGGCAGTCGCTTCAGTTTCGGTGACATCAAGATATCTCCAGCAGGCCGCAGTCTCGTTTTTCACGAGATTGCGGCCTGCTTTTGTCATAGGAGATCGCCAGCGTCATTTCGAGCGACCGCTGATCATCCTTTCATGGCGAACATTTACGCCGCATGTTGCCAGAGCGGCCTTCGCACGTGATACTTGCTGGTCCGGCTGGCGGCGAGGTGCTGCGGCGTGATTGGAAGGAACGGAACGCGTATGTCACGGACGGCGGCTGCTGCGGCAGGGATTGATGCTCTTTTGGCGGACCTGAACCCGCAACAGCGGGCGGCGGCCCAGCATGGCGAGGGGCCGCTATTGATCGTGGCCGGGGCCGGGACGGGCAAGACGACGACGCTGGCTCATCGTGTGGCCAGCCTGGTTGCCGGCGGTGTCGATCCCGGTCGCATTCTGCTGCTGACGTTTACTCGTCGGTCGGCGGCCGAAATGCTGCGGCGAGTGGACGCATTGCTTGTGCGATGGCGAAAGCTGGCGGGGAACGGGTTGTTCATTTCTCCTTCGGCCTCGCGCGAAGTCTGGGGAGGGACGTTTCACTCGGTCGCCTCGCGATTGCTGAAGCAGCATGGGGCGCTGATCGGATTGGAGCCCGACTTTACGATCCTGGATCGCAGTGATGCTGAAGACTTGATGAACGTAATTCGGGCGGAGCTGGAACTGTCCAAGGCTGACAAAAGGTTCCCGCTGAAGGGGACTTGCCTGGATGTGTACAGCCGCGTCGTCAACACGCAGCAGCCGCTGGAGCTGGTGCTGAAAGAATCGTTCCCGTGGGTCGTCGATCAGCTCGATGGACTGAAGAAGCTGTTCGCTGCTTACACCGAACGGAAGGAGCAGCAGCAGACACTGGACTATGACGACCTGCTGTTG
Organism: uncultured Schlesneria sp.; assembly: GCA_903840265.1. GTDB lineage: Bacteria > Planctomycetota > Planctomycetia > Planctomycetales > Planctomycetaceae > Schlesneria. Next base: position 165,726 of record CAIMFH010000030.1, read on the forward strand.
TTCTGGCATCACTTGATGACCGAGCCTTCCGTCGGCGGCATTGTGCGGCAGAAGTTTGATTGCGTGCTGGTCGACGAATACCAGGACACCAACACGTTGCAGGCTGAGATCGTCAAGGGGCTGTCTCCCGAAGGAAAAGGGCTGACGGCGGTGGGTGATGACGCTCAATCGATCTACTCGTTCCGCGCCGCGACCGTTCGCAACATCCTCGACTTCCCGACGATGTTCCCCGGCACGACGGTGCAGCCGCTGGAGCAGAACTATCGCAGCACGCAGCCGATCCTGGAAGCGACCAATCGCGTGATCGCGATGGCGGCGGAGGGGCATCGCAAGACGCTGTGGTCGACTCGATTGGAAGGGAACCGACCGCATCTGGTGTCGTGCCTGGATGAGACCGAGCAGACCGACGCCGTGATTGAGCGGATCATTGCTCATCGCGAAAGCGGGATTGAACTGAAGAAGCAGGCGGTTCTGTTCCGGGCGAGTCACCACAGCTTGTCGCTGGAACTGGAGCTGTCGCGACGGAACATTCCGTTCCATAAGTTTGGCGGCTTGAAGTTCGTCGAAGCGGCACATGTGAAGGATATGCTGGCGTTCCTGCGACTGGCCGAAAACCCGCGCGATTCGGTGTCGGCCCTGCGAATTTTGCTGTTATTACCGGGGATCGGTCCGAAGAAAGCGACGCAACTGGTTGAGCAGCTCGTCACGAACAAGGGAGACTTCACTGCGTGGAGCAGCTTCAAGCCCCCCGAAGCGACGGCGACTCATTGGCCGCTGTTCATGGCGCTGCTGAAGGCCTTGTCGGGCCGACATGGATCACCGCTGACGTTGCAGGTTGAGATCCATTACGCTCGCACATTCTATGCGCCGCTGCTCGAACAGAAGTTTGACGATGCGTTCACGCGACAGCGAGACCTCGAGCAACTCGAACAGATGGCGGCTCGATTCGAATCGCGTTCGCAGTTCCTGAACGACATGACGCTGGATCCGCCGAGTTCAACTCAGGACTTCGCCGCCGATCCGCTGCTGGATGATGACTATCTGATCCTCAGCACGATGCATTCGGCGAAGGGCCTGGAATGGGAGTCGGTCTACATCCTGCACGCCGCCGACGGCAACATCCCCGCCGATCTGGCCACATCATCGACCGCCGAGATCGAAGAAGAACGCCGCCTGTTTTATGTGGGGCTGACGCGAGCTCGATCGAACCTGTACGTGATGCACCCGCAACGCTACTACTTCCACCCGCATCACAAAAGCGACCGGCATTCGTTCTCGCAGCGAACGCGATTCATCCCCGATGAGTTGTTGCCGCACTTCGCCCAGGTGAACGCCGGGAAATCAAAGCAGGATTCCGCGCAAGACGCCACCGACAGCGACATCACGACGGCCGACGTACGACGCAAGATCGGCCGGATGTGGGCGTAGGCGATGATCGACACGCCGGATCTGGACCGTATTACGTTTTGTCGGCCAAGCCCATCAGTTGTCGCCAGCGGGCTTCGATGAGGGCGGTATAGGCCGCACCGGGGATTCCGTAATTGCCGAGGGCATAGCCGTCGTTCACTTCGACCAGAAGCGTCCGCCCGTCGCTGGTGATTCCCCAGTCCATCCCGAAGCCCATTGGTCGGTCGTAAAAGCTTTCGATGCTGGATCGGATCACATTGGCGTCGGGGAAGACCAGCGGATCCCCACGGTAATTGCCAACATGCAGGATCTTGTCTCGCAGGATGGCGACTCGCCACTCTGAGACGAAGTCCACGTATTCCTGAGCAAGCAGGGGGACCTCTGCCGAGACTGATGCCATCGGAATCAGATCGCGGAATGCTCGCACCACGACTCCGCTGAACAGCTTGTGTTGCAGCAAAGGTTTGATGTGGATCGGCGTGAAGTCCTCGGTCTTCACCGCTGCTCGCACTTGACCCATCGTCGTATGCCAGATTCGTCGTCCAATCCATAGGGACAGTGACTCGGGAAGATCGATGTTGGGAGGACTTGGTCGTCCGGCGCGAAGCAGCGCTTCTCGAACGGCGCCGACACCGCCGCGAACGACAGTATCCTCGGCGTGGTGAAGCAAGTCATCATCCAGTCGGCCCAACGCGATCTCATCAAAATCGAAGCGCACAATTTCGTACCCACGCTGTTCGAACCAATGAGCCGACTGCTCCATCCCCAGATAGGTGGCGTTATCCTTTTTCACCGTTTGCACATAGGCCCGCATGGTTTGCCTCTAACCCCTCACGTGATCAATGATGTCCGCGGCACAGCGAATTTGTCGCTGCTAACTCATTTCGAAGGAAGTTGGAAAATACCTCAAATGCCGTATTGACCCGCGCACCGAAAACGGATTTATTAGCCCTCGCCAACAACGTGATCCACTTCGATGATCACTGCGATTGGTGACCAGACAATTCGTGTGGCACTGTAACCAACAGGCCGCGGCTCTTCATTGAGACGCGGCCTTTTTCTTTTTTATGGGCTGAAAATGGCGACACCGGTTTTATTGAAGACGCAGGGTGGGTTGAAGAGGTTCACGGCGTCGGGACAGGCGGGTCGAACTGCGACGCCACATGGGAAGGGACAGAGCCGGGCGGCTTTGGCACCGATGGCGGGGGAGACTCAGCCGCAGTTCTTCGCTCGTGCGTCGCGAGCTTTGCAGGGACGGATTCCGTCGGTGAATCGACGCACTGTCGAGATCCTGCGGATCTGGAAGTTGTCTGCTAACGACAAGGATCTGCGCGACAAAGCGGCGGCGATGTTTCCGAAGGCGAAGTTCGTTCACTTCGGACCACGTTGCATCTTCCTCGAACACACGGTCCCTGCGAGTGTCGATACGCAGCAACCGGAGATCACGTACGGGCAGCAGGAGTTGCAGCAGCTTGTCGATTGGGCGAACTATCGCATTCGCAACAGTGATAACTTCGCAGTGATCAGTGATGGTCACACTCCTTCGCAGGATGAGAAGGCCAAGGGGGCAGGGATGCCTTCGCCACTGGGTTACTCGGGTCCGTTCTATCTGGGGCAGCTCGGTGATGTCGATCCCTTGTGGGCGATTTACGCGGATGAGTGGGTACATCGGGATGATGTGCCACGATTTGAAAAGTTGCAGCGTCGTTCGCCTGAGGTCTGGGCGAGCGAGCCGATGTCGCAGCGGACTTTGGATCCCATCGCCGCCCTGGGAGCGGAGACTCCCAAGCTTGACTGCGGCATGAATCTTTACGCCCGAGCGAGCGATGGGCAGATGGTGATGCGGTATTCCGCGGCAACGTTGCCCGGACCGACAAACAGTTTCGTTCCGTCTGCTGAAAGGCGGATCAGGCAACATTACTCCGGAGAATCTCGGATGGATGGCGACAACATGAATGCGACACCCGACCTGACGACCGCCGTGGGTCAGGCCCTCCAGGACTTACTCCCCAGCATCGTTCAGGCGGTGGTCGCGCAGGTGGCGAGTCAGACAGAGGGACCAAACGATGACGATGCGAATGCGCAACCTCAGGTTCCTGATGAGGACGAGGGACCCGTCGACGATCCGACGGCCAATCCCGATGAAGCGGAAGCACCAGAGGACGATGACCCGGAGGCGAGCAAGTACAAAGCGATGGGGCCCGATTGTCATGCGGCCTACCTGGCGGGTCGACGTGGTGCGACCAAGTATTCGCGAACTGTCGATGATGGCTTGGCTGGGATCATCAGTCGGCAGGCGGCTCGGATCAAGATGCTGGAAGTGACATCGGCGGCAGATCGACGGGATGTGGAGCGCTATCGGCGCTTGGGTAGCCTGAGCCACGAATATGCATTTGATCCGAATGAGGAACTGCAGACGTGCCGGGACATGACGGACGTTCAGTTCGAACGGCATTGTGCAGCGACGGTCACCAAGTATTCGCGTCGCGGTGACATCACGAACGTCGAATTGTTCGAAGATCCTGGCTTTGAACCCGATCGTTATTCACGAGGCGGTCTATCGCGAGTCAGTCCCGACCAGGTTGAACGTTACTCGCGTCAGGCGGCTCTTGCAGCGGCGCATAAGAACGCGATGAAGAAGGGTTCAACGACGTTCGAGCAGGAGTTCGATGCCATCTGTCAGAAGCATGGCGTGAGCTTGTGAGGCGTCACTCGACCGCAAATTAGACCGCACACTCCGTGTGCGGTGAGCAGTCAGCAAATGCGAAGAACGGCACACGGAGTGTGCCTACTACCAAAAAAGATTCGCTACGAAGAATTCACTTTGAGAGGAATGTTTGCATGAGTACTTTGATGAATGCCCGGGCGGGTGGCACGATCAATACCTGCCGCTTTGTGGTGCCCGACACCAGTCACGCGAACGGCGCGATCCAGGCGAGCGATGGGACTCATCTGCCGCTGGGGATCGCTCAGCAGGCCGGTCGGTTGCGACCCGATCCTGCTTTCACTTCGACTCAGGTCCTGGAAGCGGCCGAAGTCGGCGAAGTGATTGGGATCTACCCGCCGGGCAGTGTTGGTGTCGGCTTATTGTGCAACGCCGCGTGGAGTGCCGGCGACCTGCTGATGTCGGATAGCACGGGGCAGGGGGTTGTCGCGACCACTGGCAAATTCTATGGGGCTCGCGCGGAAGGGCCGGGGACCGTCGGTGCGATTTGTCCCGTCACGGTGATTACTGGCCTGCTCCCTTGATTGCCGCTGTTTGTTCTCTGTTTGAGATTTGAAGACCTTCCTGGCGGACAGCCGCCTTCTGGAGAAATGCTCATGCCGAAAGTCTTGCCAGGTGCTTACAACACCTTTGTTCCGAATGCGAAGTCGAGCGGGAATCTGTTCGTCGACTTCTCGCGCAATGTCAACGATTTTGCCTGCCTGCGATATTGCCAACCGGTCCCAGTCCAACAGACCGTGGGGATCTGGTATCAGATGGGACTCGACCAGCGAGCCCGCATCACCGAGGATGACAGCGCGAAACAACTGTGGGCCGATGGAACTCCGCGACCCAAGGACAACGGCAACGACGAATACTTCGAAGAGAAGTCGTTTCGTTGCAGTCGCCGCAGCTATTCCAGCACGCTCGGCAAGATGACGTCCGAGCAGGCCGCCTGGGACGAACGCGATCGACGCAGCCGCATGCTGGCTCAACAGGCGATGACCGTTCGCACGAACATGATCCTGGCGAAGATGTCGGATCCCTCGCAGTACGATACGTCGCACGTGGCGGACCTCAGCAGCCCTGGAGCGATCACCGGCGTGACCGGGAACTGGGCGGCGTCGACATCGGCCCGGCTGGCGATTCGTCGTTCGCTGAACCACATCAAGAACCGCATCACGCTCGATACGCGAGCCGCGGTGAATTCCGATGACCTGGTGCTGGTGATGTCGCCCGATACGGCCGAGCAGATTGCGGTCAGCCAGGAGATTGTCGAGCTGATCAAGCAGAACGTCGGCGGTCTGAAGTTCTTGCGGGCCGACGATGACTTCCCGAAGGATACCTACGGCTTGCCGCCACGGCTCTACAACACGGATGTCGTGATCGAGAAGACGGTGAAAGTGACGAGCCAGAAGGGGCTGGTCACACAGACCGCCAGTTACTGCCTGCCGTTCGGCACGGTCATTGTCGCTCACAAGCCGGATTCGCTGGAAGGTGTCGAAGGGGGCCGTTCTTTCTCGACCTGCTCGATCCAAATCTATCGCGATGACGACCTGGCCGTGGAAACGGACGACATCCGCTGGGATCGCCTGACCAACATCGCAGTCACCGACAACTTCGACATCAGCATGACGGCCCCGGTCACGGGCTATCTGCTCGAGAATGTTTGCTAGCGATCAAGTAACGAGTGACGAGAGGAAAGTAACGAGGGAAGACGACAAACGCGGATGACCGGTCTTGTGCTTCTTTCCTCTTTCTTCCCTCGTTGCTCGTCACTTTCCTCCCCTCACTCACTCTTTCATTTGGCTTGCTATGCCCTATTCGACCCCTTCCGACATGCTGCAGCGATATGACGCTCGGCTGATTGGTGATCTGGTCAGTGACAACGGTGTGCAGGTCGCTGCGGGTGACTTGCCGACCAATGCCGTTCTGCTGTCTGTGCTGGAGGATGCCAGTGCTGCGATCGACGCGGCGGTGTATGTCGGCAATCGATATACGCCGACTCAGATGTCGGCGTTGTCGACGACGGCCGCGGCATTCGTGCGGCGGCTGGCGTGCGACCTGGGGCTGATCTACCTGAAGCGTCGCCGTGGTCGATTTGATCCCGAGAAGGATGGAGCTCTGCTGACCGAGATCAATTCGACGTTAGACGCCCTGCGTGACGGCAAGGATCTGTTGCTGATGAACGGCGCTCCGTCGACGGCGGGGACCATGGAACTGGTGCAGCCGCATCTGGTTCGTGTTCCGGCACGGCAGACGATTCGCAATCGAACTCAAAACTACTATCCCGACAGTCCCAACGACGCCAATCGCTCGCGGCTTCTGGACTCATCCGTCGTTCGATTGGGACGAAACGCCGAAGCTGCTGCAGTCGGGCAATTCGTCGATTCAACTACAGGCGTTCCAGTCCATTGCGGTCGCCGTGCGAGACGTCTTCTGTGTCCGCGAGCTGTCCGAAGGGGGGCTGTCTGAACAGGAGTGCCTCGACCTGCTCAGTTCCTTTCGGCAGTACCTGGGTGACGTAAAAAAAAATGGCAGCCTCTTTCCGACCTCTGTGGAACCCACGGCATCGGTGCCTTGGGACGACTTGCCGATACCCACGAGGCCCGGCTCGGCCTCTGGCTCAACGGTGACCGAGCCATTGCCCGAGCCGCCTGGATCGCCAGTGGAGCCGACGTCGGCCGTCTGAGCCAATGGATTTGTCGAGCGTTGGCTGAAACCGACGCTCGCGGAGACATGGATCACTGGCGGCTGGAAGGCGAGTTGAAGAGCCAAGTGATCGGCTAGTGCGGGTCGCACTTACATGTCGCGTTGAAGCATGGGTGAGACCAAGCGGATTTCTGCTCGCGGGACGCCACAATTAAGTGGGACGCACTCTAAATGATCTCGCGACTGCGAATCCGAATCACTGGAAGACGCGAAAGGGTCAGATCGTCATGACATCCAGTCGAATAAAGGCCAGGAAAGCAAACGCCGAAGACCGCAAGCAGGCACCCATTTCGAAACGACAGTCGAGTCTTTGGCGATCGGTCATGAACTTCATTAAGACGGTGCCGAGGGCCCTCGGACTACGTTCGAAGCGCCCGGCGAAAAGCGCCAGCGACCGTGCCGAGAAGTCGGCCTCGCGACTCACCGATCCTCAATCAACACGCGGTCGTCGACCAGGTCGAATGGGCGACCGGGCTGCGAAGCAAACTCCAGCGAAGAAGTTCAAGGCTTCGCCAACGGAGCAACAGGGTGACAAGAATCGTTCATCATCAGCGCCGTCCTCAAAGTATCCGAATTTGCAAGGTCCGCGTTTGATTGATCGCGTCTTGAAGGACATTAGCGGCACCTCTCGCAAGCCACCTGCTGTTGGCGGTCGCACGTCAAGATTGTCACGAAACTCGGCGAAGGGGAATCGCAGGCCGCGGAACTCTGTTCCCTCGGGAAAACGTAGTGGCAGCCCACGACCACCTGAAAGCAAGGCAGGTCCAAATGCCTTTCCGAAGAAGGGGGCGGCGCAACCGTTCACTGCCAGAAATCGTCGCGTTCAAAAACGCGATGGGTCGCAATCGAAACAGCGAATCGGACCCAGTCGCGGGTCGGGCAAACAACCGCAGCAGCAAAACGAAGGGTCTTCGTTCTGGAAGTTCCTGCAACAGTCGGTATCTCGCTTCTTTCCGCCTGCGCGCCCCATGATGGACTTCGCGGCCAGCCTCATCCCTGGAGGCAAAGGCCAGAGAGATTCATTCGGCAACAACTCACAACGGCTCGATCAAGGGCGGTCTCTACCGATTCAAGATGCCACGGGTGCGTCATCGGAATCGACTGACGGCGAGACTGGCTCAGACGATCAGCAGTTCGACGAGCCCGCCGCCAACGGCCAATCTGGTGGCTGGCCGACATCGACGCATTCGATCACGGACGCGCGGTTCAACAACGTCCCGAAACGGCCTCTCAAGCCGATTCGATAATCAGAACGGATCAAGCCCATGCCCAATGGCCAGACCTGCATTCAATATGGAACAGTTCAGTTGTATCACTGCCAGACCAGGCGGATCGAACAGCGTCCCGTGATGGACAAGGCTGGGGTGAATCTGAAGTGTTGGCGATTCACTGTCCGCGTAATGGGCTACCTTCACGGATTTCCCAACGATTGTGCCTACTCAAGCGTCAACTCCTTCGACGACGGTGGATCTGTGATGCCGGCGCAAACATCGGCCGCGGGGGCCCATCAGCAAGCGCGATGGCGATTGCTGCCACGACAAGCCTTTAGAATGGCAGTCGGTTGCACCAGTTCCGACATCAATTCGGGAACGGTCATCCTGGCCGCGAATCCGATGACGTTCGTGACTGTCCCCGCGGATCTCGCTGCCACCGGGCTTTCCTACTACGACGTGAACGACGGGCCACACTGCACCCAGTTTGATGTTGTTCATGTCTCGTCGAACAACATCTTTCGCGTTGAAGCATCGTTTGTCATCCATCTGGTGCAGTTCAATGACGATGGTTCAGCCTTTGAAAATGTGACCGGTGTGTTGGCTCATCGCTGGGCCTGCACGGATACGCTGGATCACAATTTGCGGTTGACGCGGACGTATCGCGGATTGCTGGAATTGGCGACGTCGAATTTCAGCCCGCACTGGTTCCGCTACCTGGTCGTGCCACCTCTGCAACCGGGGATGCGTCGTGATCAGATGGACTTCATCGCGACGGAAGATGGCAAGCGATTGCAGTACAGGATTCGCGATTCGGAAGTGGCCGTATCGGCACCGTCTCCCGCGCGACGCTGGTCTGTTGAACACAGCGAGCAGACTTTAAGTCAAGACGGATTGAAGGTGACGTCTCAATGTACGGTGTTGCTGGAGGGGGACAGGACGTCTGACAAAGGTCAGTTGATTATGCTGGGTCTGGCGATCGTCGTCGCCAAAGTCGAGGGCGTCGCAGCAGACGCCGAGCCCGATCCTCCGGGAACGGTTGTCTTCAATGATATCTGCATCACCGACCATACCGGTGATGTCAACGTGGTCCGTGTGACGGCCTCGTGCTGGCGACCGCCAAATCGGATCCAGGGGCTAACCATTCGCACGAAAGGCTTCAATAAACAGATCACGGAAGGCGACCTGCCAGCTTTCGCCAGTCACTACGACTCCACTCGTTCGGCCGATGGCTATGACTCTGACTCAACGGCATATGAAGGGCCGCTGTCATTGATGGGGATCTTCCGGGGCTTCTTGCAGGGTGCCATGGCTGTCATTGGCGGCATCAACAACGACAATCAGTTGACTGACGAGAACGGGACAGCGAGCGGCCTGCCGAAGGCCACGGTCACAGCAGCGACGACGCCATCGCTGGATGAGGACGATGTTCCGTGGTTCAGCGACGGCCATCGCGTGAACATGTACACAACATGGCAGATGGAGTCGATCTATCAGACGCGGACCATGCGAGCCGCCATGCCAATTGCGTCCGCGCCTTTTGACGACGAGGGGATCGACACACGGCGGAAGACCTCGGTGATTGCACTGAGTGACGGACAGACACGTCGCATCGTGCGAATTCGAGCCGAACGAGCAGGCGCGTGGCCCGAATTTCCGGATCCAGAGACGATGGATGGTGGAACTGCGACCGTTAGCGGAATCCCACAAACGCTGCTGAAGTCGAAGCTGCTGGGGGGAACGGTGTCGAAGAGTGCCGATGGAAACGACATCTATCGCGCGAACGCCGAATTCGTGTTCGCACTGGCCCGCCAACCCGTTCCGTCGGACATATTGAAGATGGGCTTCAACGGCTGGACGAACGAAGGTCCAACAAACTCGACAGCAACCTTGACGGGTGACTAGTGCGGGTCGCACTTCCGTGTCGCGTTGAAACAAGGGTTGGACACAGTGGGTGTCCGCTCGCGGGATGCCACAGTGGAGTGGGATGGGCTCTAGTACCCCAGGAGATCTTGGCCATGCCAAATGCTTTCAATACAAGTAGCGAGGTCGGCGGGACCAATCAGATCGTGGTCTTGCAGGCCATCGTCAACAAGCTGCGTATCGACATCAACGACCTGTTCGGTAGCGAGTCGACTTGCTTCATTTCCGATGTGCCCTGGCCGGGGGTTGACGTTCAGGACCAGGTCTTCTGCACCGTGTCCCCGGCAAATTCGCAATTTGTCCTGGAAGATCCGACGGGTGCGGGGCCAGACGGTGTGGTCGAGATGGCGATCTTCCAAGTCAGCGTCTGGTCCAAGATCCTGCTCGATGAAATCGAGCGTTCTGCGATCGCGATGACCGACAACACTCGCGGCAGCCTGACATTGAAACAACGTGTCTTGAAGTCGCTCGCGGGACAACAGCTCTATTCGAGTGATGGGCAACCGCTGCTGATGTCGTACCTGCGACCGACGAGTGCCGTGCATCCGGCGTCTGGCCAGGGGAAAGGCGACTTCACGTCGTTCTCGATTGCTTTTCAAGGCGCGTACTACTGGGACCTGAGCGACCAATGACGATCCAATTCGCTGGCGTCGATCTGCTGCTGGAAGATCCCGAGGGAGCGGTCCGCACCTGGCTCGACCGGCATCTCAACGAACTCCACGCCAGTATCTTCTGCACAGAAAATACGGCGATTCGCGAGGCTCGGTTTGCCAGCATCACGAATCCGGGAACACCTGTTTCGTCGTCGAGTTCCGCGGGCTGGCCAGCGTTCGACACGCCGACAGTCCGACGAGTGGGACTTCCCGTCGGCAATTATCCTCAGCCGCCGCGCCCCCGTATCAATTCGCTGTACTGGCCAACTGGGGCAACGCGCTGGGCGAACGCGTTGTTCCTGATCCGTGGCGACAGTCTTTCGGCTGTGCTGGATGCCTGCGAACTGGGAAAACCGGCGGATTTGACGGTTGCTGATGGCGACGGCAGTGGGTTCACGACGGGCATGTACCTGCTGGCTCCGCGGCCGGTTAGTGCCGATGGGGTCGACCCGGATGATCGACTGTGGTTGCTGCCCCTCGTCGATGCTCGCTACTTCTGGCAACTGTATCACGTTGAACTCTACGCCCCTTCGACCTGGAGTGAGGCACTGCAAAAGATCACGGGGGTCAGTCCTTCGGATTCACCTCAATTGGGCAGCGCTGTCCCCATGGCGTATGGCCGACCATCGGCGGTGGAGTTCGTACGAGATTTCGAGAATGCGGCCATGCTGGTGGACGCTGTCGCGCTGACACTGCAGCGTCGCGTTGTCGGATTGTTTGGTCCGGCCACTTCCAACAAGTTCATCCCGTACCAAACACAAACTTCAGATGAAGCAACGACGACAGTCGCTGCGAACCTGGGGCACGGTTGGGATGAAGTCGCCGGCGGAGACTTTTCATCGGAAGCGGGAGTGTTGGGCAATGTTCCTGCTCGGATTGTTGTCACGTATGGAAACACCACCGGGGATCGCATTTCGGGTTATGCCAAGAAGGATGTGACCGGTGTTCCAGTCAATGGTGGCTCAAAGGTCTTTCACTGCTCGAAAGTCGGCAGTGGAAACATCTCGGAATCGGGCGAGTATCTTCGTGGTTTCGAAGCCCAACTCGCAGCCGAGATTGAGCCCGACTACTACGAATGGCTGCTGTTCCAATATGACATCACCTACGCTGGCATCGTCCCCTGGGTGCCGTCGGGCTGCGATGATTACGTGCGTTGGGAGATGACTGTCAAAGGGAAGGGGAGGCGACGCAAGCTGGTTTGCCAAACGCGAGCCGTGTCGATGCCGCCCAACTTCGGATTTGAATCCCTGCCAATTGATCCCCTGGGAGAAAGCTCCAGCAGTTCCAGTCGATCGAGCTCCAGCCAGTCCAGTTCCAGCCAGTCCTCCAGCAGCATGTCGTCGAGTTCCCAGAGCTCGCCTAGTTCCAGCACTTCTTCGCAGTCTTCGACCTCGTCGGAGTCATCGCTGTCGAGCAGCAGCACATCCAGCCAGTCGAGTGCATCGAGTGAATCAAGCTCCAGTGCATCGAGCGAATCAAGCAAGTCCAGTACATCGAGCGCGTCCAGTACGTCCAGCGAATCGAGCACATCGAGCGATTCCAGTGGTTCCAGTGTCGCATCGAGCGGCATCAGTCAGACGAGTTCTGGTTCCGTCACCTCATCCAGCCAAAGTAGTGTGACGTCGTCTGCGTCATCACGCTCATCTGCGTCATCGGGCTCGTCGACATCATCTGCGTCGTCTGCGTCATCAGGATCGTCTGGCAATTCAGAATCATCTGGGGCGTCGGAAGTCTCGTCGGATTCAAACCAGCCGCAATCCTCGGGCACTTCGGGTTCGCAATCCTCAGGGTCGACCAGCAATACCTCCAGTGGTAGCGGCAGTGGTAGTGGTAATAGCGGCAGCGGCAGTGGAGGGAGCGGATCAGGCGGTAGCGATGGAGGCAGTGGTGGGGGCGGCAGCGGTAGCGGTGGATCTGAGGGTTCCACGGGATCATCGGGAACCAGCAACACATCAGGGTCAGGCACCTCCAGCGGGTCCGGGGGTGGTTCGGGAACGTCATCAGGTGGTTCTGGCGGCAGCGGTGGGGGAAGCGGTTCGAGCGGTGGCGGTGGTTGTGTCACGGTCGTGACTGGGGTCAATTGCGAGGACGGCAAACTAAAAGTTACGACGGCGGATATTCGAGCGGAGAAATGTTGAGATGCCCACCACTGTGGTTGATTGCGTCTGTTGCCCGTCATCGAGCAGTAGTAAAAGTTCGAGTAGTTCGAGTGGAGCAAGTTGTATTGGCGGAGGTGGCTGCTGCTGCCTCGCAGCGAGCGCGACATCACTGACACTAAGTAGCAGTGGCGTGATCGGAGGGACGCCATACAGTGGCGGTGGCACGTTCACTGGCAGTCCGAATGCTTGGACGGGAGACCCGGGAATGAGTATCTGCAGCGAGTATGGATATACGTACGAACTGAGCTGCAGCAACGGCGATTGGAAGATTAAGTTGAACAGCGCAACCGGCATCGGAGGGCTCGGCCTGACTCTCGTTTCCTGTGATCCGTTGTTGCTCACTGGAGTATTCGCATTCTGTAATTTTACGGTGACGGAGTAAGCAGGCGATGCCAACACTTCATGAATGGATCCAATGTGACAATCTCCCGATTGAGAAGTGCAACGCTTATCGGGCGCTTGCGGCAAAGATGAACCCCGAAAGCACCACGAGTCCGCCTCTGCCGGTTAACACGCCTCCTTTGATCATCCGCGGCTGGAACTTCGCCGCCGCGATGGCGCGCTGGACTCTGGCCGGGATGCCACGCCGAACTCAGGCCGAGATCGACGAACGCCTGGCGATCTGTCAGGCATGCCCCTTCCTGCAAAACAACCACTGCACCAAATGCGGCTGTGCCTGCGTCGAGCAAAACCGCCTGGTCAACAAGCTGGCGTTGGCTACCGAAAAATGTCCTGAAGGAAAGTGGACATGACCGAACACGCGCAAGTCACACCAGGCAATTTCTTGCGATCTTGTTCGAAGTCGCTGAATAAAGGATCTTCCAGAGTCAGACAAACCACTTCCTTCGTCGGTCAATCATAACTGACATCGTCGCGCAGTCTTTTGACTGCAATGTGGCACTGTAACCAACAGGCCGCAGTCTCGTTTACCACGAGATTGTGGCCTGTTCTCGTTTCTGCAAACCCGCTTTTCGCATCACAGGAAATCAACGTTCATGAACTCAAGCAGACACAACACCGGACTCGGAACAGCACGCCCCATGTCACGCGTCGAATGGGCGATCGCCCGATACAACTGGTACCGCGCCGCCGGCCTGCTGGATGTCCGGCCACAGCAGACGACGGCGCTTGCCAACTATCAGCGGTCGCCCGATCCGCCACCGCCAAAGCCGCATCTGAAATGGTACCCGCTGAGCAAGCCAGATGACGACATTGCTGCGACGTACCAGCAGCCGGTCGCTGCAACTCAACGACACCGCTATTCCCAACAAGCCGACAACGCTCACCCACAGACCTTTCCCACTCGTGGTTACGCAGAGAAGGCACTGAACTACGATTCCAGCACCTGGTCACGCGTCGACTGGGCCATCGCTCGATACAACTGGTATCGCGCCTGCGGTCTATTGGACGACTTGGCACCGCCGACTGCCGAGACGACTCGATACCAGCGGTCACCTGATCCTCCGACTCCAAAGCCACACCTCAAGTGGTACCCGCTCAGCAAGTCCGACGACAATACTGTGACGGCATATCAGCGGTCCGTCATTGAGAGCCCTCCAGTACCGCAGCGCCGATATTGTCAGCGAGTCGAACACGCTCGCGCCCGAGCGATGCTTGCTCGCTATCAGTCCGACAGAAAAAAGTCATCGAAGGGAGGCGGATCGGGCTACGCGTTCGATCCCTCAAAACATCCTCGTAACAAGATTGGGCAGTTTGTTGAGAGCGGTACGGGAGGAAGCTCCGCTGCCGAACGTGCTTCGCGCCTACCACCACTTGCGCAACGGCGAACTGGCAGAAACACAACCGGATGGGCAGTCGAAGCTGTCGTTCGCGGAGATCCACACGATGTGCGATATCGCGCTTCGTACATGGGCTCGCTGCATAAACGACAGACGCTACTGTTTGATGAGAACTACTCCGTAGGAGAACTTGTCACTGCCTCGCGAGACGGTCGCCAAGTCGAATGTGTCAAACGCAACGGCAAATTCTTGCCGTACCGATTAGTTCAAGCGATTGCCGCCGAATCGGAGGTACTTCTCGATTCACAGGACTGGGACGCGTATTTCGATTCCATTGGAGTCGATTCCACAGATCGCTTCCTGCCACCCAAGCAGCAAGAAATCCCAATCACGTTGACCGCCGAATGGCGACGACAACATCAGCTTCCGGAGCCCGCCTTACCTGTCCAACCAGCGAAACCTGCCATCCCAGCTGTAAAAAGTGAGAAGCCGCCCGAGTTGGCCGGCCTGGATGTCGTTGATGCTGGATCGGGACGTTGGCTGCTCTGGGACAAGCAAGGAAATATGGTCGGTGAATATGCCAACGGAGAAGTTCTGCGGCATATCACCGACACCGAAGGGAGGATGACGCCCGGTACGTATTCGCTGCCATTAAAAGATGTCAAAGAGGTCATCAGTTGGTATTGGCACTCACCGGACAACACGAGCGAATGGGACTCGTGGTACGTCGGGCATGGCCACTACGTCCATCATTTAGATGTCCCCGAGATCTCGTGGGACGACCTGTCGGCAGGCAGCATGCCAACGGCCGCCGACGAATACCTGCCACAAGACGTGGCGAAGGCCGGGGTTCCGCCACTCGTCTGGCTGATGACCTGGACGGTCATCAAAGGCGCCCTTGAAAAGTACATCGGTGGTAAGATCGCATCGATCGTCTTGAACAAGGGGGTAGAGATTGTCATTACCCGAGCCGATGGCAAGATCATCATGGTCCCGCTCACCACCGTCCGAGACTGGGCCAGGAAGTTGCTGCCTAAGAAGGGGAATAAGGTATCGTCAGAAGCGGCTTCCGAAGTCGTTGAGCGCAGTCTTAACAGGATTGGAATCTTGCCAGGAAGCTGGCAACCTCGGCCCCTCGATAAGATTCCGAAAGTCGCGTCATCGCATCCATTGCTTCCCGTTCGCAAAGGCAAAGGCCCGACGACAGGCATCTTCAATGATCATAAGATTGTGACCAGCGGGGCCGATGGCGGTAAGGCACTGGAAGTATTCACTCCACGAATGAGCAAGCTCTCGGAAGATGCGATCATTACCTTGAAGCATGTTGAGGGGCATGCCGCCGCCGAGATGGTAGAGAATCACTTGAAAGAATCAGTGATCCATATCAACTATGAAATTGGACCGTGCGACTATTGCAAAAGAGGACTGAAAGAACTTCTCGACGAAGGTCAAAAGCTGTGGGTCATCTACCCGCATGGTGCCGGATACTTCACAAATAAGGGATGGTTTCCAAAATGAGCGATACGAGATCTAGTTTTGTTGTATTGGATCGGGGTTCGAAAACGATCTGTCGCAATCCGTCTGTTGATGATGTCCTTTCATTGATGGAAGTCATGGCAGCCGGCCCCGAGCGAGGTGGTGCTCCTGAGGCTTTACTTGACTATTTCGAAGCCGAAAGCTCTGAACAGGAACCGAAAGTCACCTTACGCTTACTGGTTGCGATTCCAGAATCGGGCCCGAATGAGTGGCTGGTTCATTTCTCGATTCCCCGCTCACGAGGTTCCACGCTCTTGGCCAATCGATTGCCGCAATCCGATCGGTTCGAGACTCGTACTTGTGTCGGGACGGTGATGCGATATCGTCGCGAGTGCTTGTTGAAGATTAAAGACCCGTGCATCCGGGAGGCGATCGAATGGTTCCTGAGTCATTTTTCGCGGTCCCCGGAACTGACTTGGCTTAACTACTTCGACTGCGTACGGGATTGAGTAGGCTAACCACTTCACCGGCTCTCACACGAAGCGACCGTGAAAGTGTGATCAGTTGGAGGGTAGTATTTAAAGGTGAACCTTAAGTTCGGCTCGCAAGAATCCCAGCCAGTCATTTCAGAGGTTCGAACTTCCATTCCGGCAGATCGCGTACCGACTTCATTGCCTCTTCCGACGCACCGAATTTCCAGGATTCGTAGAACGGGCCCAGATTCTTGTTCGTCGCTTTCGACATCCGCACCAGCCACTGATCTTTCTTTTCCTGAAGTGATTTCGGCTTCTGATTGTCGGGGAGCTCGCGATATTCCGCAAAGACCTTCATGTACGGCAGCCAGCCGAAAGCTCGATAGAGTTGGATATAGGGCATGAGCTGTGGAAACGGGCCATCCAGCTTTCCTTTCTGCTCAAACTCATGAATCATCTTCTCCAGGCCGGCTGGTTGAATCGCTTCGTGATGTGGTGCCCCTGGATTCAGCGTGTCGAGCAGATACATCGAGAACAGGTTGACGGTCACCTCGCCCAAGCCATCCCAGGTCCATTCCGGACGTTGGTGGTTGTGGCCGAGTTCATGATAGTAACCCCAGTTTCCTTTCGTACTGAGCGTCTTCAAGTCGAGCAGTTCGCGAGTCGTCGAAAGTGGCCCCATGATCGGATAGCCCGCATGCAGGTAACCGGCCGAGATCTGCGCATCCAACACGATCCGCTCGGGCGAAGATCGCTCCGTCGAGATCGTGGCGAGGTCCGCGCACGCATCCAGCACGCGGTCCCAGTACTCCATCAATCCTGCAGGGTCTTCGTAGTCGCGGATAGCTTCCGACTGAATCGTGATGATCAGTTTGTCCGATCCAATCTCGGCCCAGGGTCCGGGTCGAGCTCGAATCGTCTTCCAGTCGGCATTCGTCGTCTTGCCTCGCACAAAGCGCGGGGCAGGGACACCGCCGCTGATCTTGGCTTCGAACTCGCCGACGGCACACTCTTTCGGCACATCGATATAGATCAGTCCCCCGAACCCCGAAGTGGCTTTGGTCGATGGGGACGTGATCAGAAAACTGCGAGCGATCTCGGGGGCTCGCTTCCATTCGTCTTTAGACCACAGCACATCCGTATGACAGCCGATGCGGATGCTGATCTTCTTGTTGACCGCCTTCGGTGGCACGTTGACTTCAATAATGGAGCCCGGCCGAGCGTACAGTCCGGTGCTGTGCCAGCGAGGCCGCTTGGTATCGACGTGAATCTTCTCTTCAACTGGCTTCGCCGATTCCGGTGGCACGCCGGGGAATGTCGTCGCCAGCGGACTGGCAACGGGACTATCAGCAGTCGACTGCTGAGCCTGCCCCGTCTCCATTCCCACATACAGCCGAGCGAACACGTCCGCTTCCTTCAATGGCTTCGTCGGGCCGGGGCTCACCTTGCTTCCCCCCAGGGACTCGCAAACTTTCTTCAGTTCGGGAAGGAACAGCTTGTCGTTACTCGCGATCGCACTGATCGCCAGCTCGACCGTCTTGCCCGCCTGCAGTCCCTCGCGGTCCTGCTTACTGAGTTTGGGATGATCTTTCAGGTAAGCTAGTGCAGTATGAGCCGTGACCAGCAACCCGCCCCCATCCGCGACAGCGATCAAACCGTCCTGCCCTTTGACGGTGGACGCAGCCCAACTGATTCCAAAGGGGCGAGCCAGTTGATTCCCCGCGAAATCGCGAACCAGATTTTCGCCCGGCTGCGCGTCATAGCCACTCCAGATCCAGGCCGCATCGGCCATCATCAAGCCGCCGCCACGCTTCAAATAATCCGCAATCTTGGAGACATCTCGCTTCTGAATCTTCGAAGGCCGCGCGAGCAACACATCGCAACTGCCGAGCGATTCGACAAGTTGAGCCGCCGCGACGCTCTGAGTCCGATAGCCATTCTTCGCCAGTGCTTCCGCCAGCGGCTTGTTGTCGAGCAGTACCAGTCGCAGTGGCTTGGTTTGCTTGGGCTGAACGTGTCCCACCCACAGCAGCAGATTGTTCATCAAGCGACCGGTGTCGGCCTCTTTCATCACATCAACCGAGAGATAACCGGGGTGACCCGCACATACGACACGGCCCTTGCCCGAACTGCCAACGGCAACGACGGCCGCGAATTCCCCATCTTCCAGCGGAGCGGCCGCGATCGTGAACGCATCCGGCCCATACACACTGAGCGCACCGACCAGCCCCGGCAGCTTGATCTGGCTCACTCCTTCCCGCAGTTCTGCAGGAAGGTCGGCCGCGGCCGGGAATGCTTGTTGAGGAATCGCCGCACAGATGACTAACGCGACCAATAACCGGATCAACATCGCACGAAGTCTCTCGATCAGAACTCGTCAAGGTGACGGGGACACGACTGCGCTTCGGGATGCAACTACCGACACACGAAGTCCCCTACTCGGTTCTAGCCCGCCATCGGCTGGCGATCAAGTTGATATCGCGGAGCGCCAGGTAACGTTACGGAAAACCCGGTTTGGCAACTCTTCGCACTGGCGTCGGTTGCAAAGTCCCGGCGTGCCGCTGCAACACTTCCACCTGGCTGCCTCAGCCGTGACCAGCCATCTGCTTCCAGACATCCCCCGAGAACAAATCAATCATCTTGGCCAGTCCAGCCGCCACAAATTCTTCGCCTGTAACAAATCGGCCGGGGTTGCTCCATGTGCGAATCACTTCGGGCGAGCAATCAAACAGCCGCGCGAGCAGCGCGTCGTGATCCGCTTCCATCACACGAAAGTGCCGCGCCCATTCGGCCGCTTCTTCGATCCGCACCTGCTCTTCACTTTGCCAGCGAATCGGATGAAACAGCAGCGACGTATGCGGCGTGACGTATCGCTCCATACACGCGGCGAACGGCATCAGCGCCGCCGAACTGCATTCGCCAGCCACAACACCGACCGCTTTCAGCCCACGCATCCGAATCAGGCTGGCCAGGGCCAGGCCCACATACGCGCTGCCGCCGGTGGAATCGAAGAAGATCGTCCCGCGCGAGTTACGAGGCAGATCGAGCAACTTCTCATGGAGTTGTCCATCTTTGTCAACCAATTCGCCACTGATCACGATCTCCCAGTGACGTGCTTCCAGATCATAGTCCGAAGGCCGTCGGCCACTTTGAACCGGTGGGTACGGCCGCAAGAGATGCGGGATCGGTTTGGCTTCTTTCTTTTTTCCGCGTTGCGGAACACCGCGTGGCATGAATTGTCCTTGTATCAACTTCTCGTCGAGCGCATTGGCACAATGTCCCGTGCAAAAGAACATCGGCCCTGCTCGCTTTTATCCACCGGGACACTCGACTGCAAGAAACCGATGCCGGTACGATTGTTCGCCGACCCCTAAGACCCACCTGCTTTTCTTTGCCTGCCACAGGAGATGCTCGATGATACGTCTGCTGCCATCCTTGATGATCCTCCTGGCCAGCAGTGCCGTTCTCTGTTCGAACGCGGCGAAAGCTCAATCGACCGACAAGGTCACATTCAAGGAAGCTGACGGCGGACTGGCCGTGATGATCGGCAGCGAGAACTTCACATTCCTGCATACTGGCCCCGAATGGGCCAAGCCGTTCCTGTCGCCTGTTCATGCGGCCGGCGGAGCGGTGGTGACTCGGCCGCTGAGCGATCCGAAGGACAAGGATCATCCTCATCATAAGGGAATCTGGTTCTCGGTCGATGAAGTCAACGAAGTAAAGTTCTGGGCGGAATCAGGCAAGATCCTGAATGTTAAGGTCGAAGCAATTGACGGCAATCCCGCTCAGATCAAACTGAAGAATCACTGGCTCGGCAAAGACGAACTGCCAATCCTGATCGAAACCACGACGATCTCGATCTTTCCCTCACGGCTGGTGATCTACGACGCGACGCTCACCGCCAGCGGCGAAAAGGTGACGTTCGATGATACGAAGGAAGGCCTGTTCGGCATTCGAGTCGCCACCACGATGCGAGAAGTCGTGGGCGGCATCGTCACGAACGCCGAAGGGAAAAAGGGAACGAAGGAATGCTGGGGCCAGCGGTCCAAATGGGTCGATTACTCGGGTCCGGTCGATGGCAAGATCTACGGTGTGGCGATCATGGATCATCCGACGAACTTCCGTCCCTCGCGATACCACGTTCGTGATTATGGCTTGTTCTCAATCAGCCCCTTCGGTGAAGGGGCCTATCAGAACGACAAAGCCCTCGCCCAACCGTTCGTACTCGAACCCGGCAAGTCAGCTCGACTGCGTTACGGCCTTCAAGTTCACACCGGAGATGTTGCCGCAGGTAATATCCCCGCTGCCTACGAAAAGTTCCTCGAAGCCACGAAGTAGGTTGTCAGTCGGGTGCCACTGGCGGCGGCTTTGAGCTGCCAGTGCTCTTCCCGAAGTGGCGAAGAGCCGGCACTGCGTGTTGAGGTTGATCGTCACACAGCCTCCCGTTGCAGAAACAGCTTTTTTAACGGATGAGATGCTATGTTTCGATCAGCTCTCCTGTTGTCGTCTTGCCTCTTCATCACTCTTCCCGTGACGACTGTTGCTCAGGGGACACGATCCGACTACGAACGATCTGCGAGACTGTCCGAGCAGACTCGCAATAAGGTCGCGCACGCCAAGGTCGAACCACACTGGTTCGGAGCCGACAAGACTCACTTCTGGTATCGCCGTGACCTGACCGGGAAGACGCACGAGTTCGTCGTCATCGACGCTGCTCAAGGATCACGGCAGCCTGCGTTTGATCACGAACAACTCGCCGCAGCCTTATCGCAAAAGCTCGGTAAGAAGTTCGAATCCGATCGACTGGATCTGCCGCAGTTGGAGTTTGCTGAAGACGGTGCGTCGATTCGCTTCAATGCTGGTGGCAAGGGGTGGCGATACGCCATCAAGTCCAACGAACTCGTCGATGCCGAGCTACTGAAGACAGATGAGGCACGACCTCAAGATCGACCTCGACGTGGCGGTGGCGGACGCACGCGATCGCGCGGCGAAGAATCACCTGACGGCAAGAAATCAGTCGTGATTCGCAATCACAACCTCGTGCTGCGAGACAAACAGTCCGGCAAGGAAGTGACACTCAGCACCGACGGGACTGCGGATGATCCCTACGAAGGGGGCGTCGTCTGGTCACCCGACTCCTTACACTTCGTCGCCTTGAAGACACGCCAGCCCGAGACGCACACCGTCTATCTGGTCGAGTCGTCTCCGAAAGACCAGTTGCAGCCGAAGCTGCATTCGTTCGACTACTTGAAGCCAGGCGATCGAATCGCCCACCCGAAAGTCTGCCTGTTCGATGTCCCCGCTGAATCCGAAGATGTGGCGTCGGCCTCCAGCCCGAGTAACCTGCCTCACGCCATCAGCGACCAGTTGTTCCCGAATCCGTGGAGCATCGACGAGATCCGTTGGGCCAGCGATTCCAGTCGTTTCACGTTCGCCTACAACCAGCGTGGTCATCAAGTCCTGCGGATCATCGCGGTCGACGCGCAGTCTCGCGCGGCGACATCAATCATCAACGAGGAAAGCCCGACGTTCCTCGACTACGCCGGAAAGCGATTCGTGGACTATGTCGACGACCCTCACGAGATCATCTGGATGTCCGAGCGAAGTGGCTGGAACCATTTGTATCTGTACGATTCCGCAACCGGCAGCGTGAAGAACCCGATTACTCAAGGGGATTGGGTCGTTCGCGGAGTCGACCACGTCGACGAGGAGCATCGCCAGATCACATTCAAAGCCAGCGGTGTCTTCACAGGTCAGGATCCGTACTACATCCACGTCGGACGCATCAACTTCGATGGTAGCGGTCTGACCTGGCTCACAGCGGGCGACGGGACTCACACCGTCGACTATTCGCCCGACCGGCAATACCTGGTCGATACCTATTCGCGAGTCGACCAGCCGCCGATCATCGAACTGCGCAAGGTTGCGGACGGGTCGTTGATTTGCGAAGTGGATCGGGGTGACTGGTCCGAGTTGCTGGCGACCGGCTGGAAGGTTCCCGAACGATTCACCGCCAAAGGCCGAGACGGCGCGACAGACATCTTCGGAGTGATCTGGCGACCCACCAACTTCGACGAAGCGAAGAAATATCCCGTCATCGAATACATCTACGCCGGGCCCCACAGCGCATTTACTCCCAAGCCATTCGCGGCGTATCACGGCGTTCAATCGATGGCCGAGTTGGGCTTTGTCGTCGTCCAGTTGGATGGCATGGGGACGTCGCATCGCTCCAAAGCGTTTCACGATGTCTGCTGGAAGAACCTTGGTGATTCAGGCTTCCCCGATCGCATCAAGTGGATCAAAGCCGCCGCCCAGAAGTATCCGCAACTCGATATCACACGCGTCGGCATCTACGGCGGATCGGCAGGAGGCCAAAGTTCGACACGAGCGGTGTTAGCCTACGGAGATTTCTACAAAGCGGCGGTCTCGGACTGCGGTTGTCATGACAATCGGATGGACAAGATCTGGTGGAACGAACTTTGGATGGGCTATCCCGTCGGAGATCATTACGCCGCGCAGTCCAACGTCACGAACGCGGACAAACTGACAGGCAAGCTGATGCTGGTCGTCGGGGAGCTCGATCGCAATGTCGACCCCGCCTCAACCATGCAGGTCGCCAACGCCCTGATCAAAGCCGACAAAGACTTTGACCTGCTGATCATCCCCGGTGCCGGTCACGGCGCGGCCGAATCCCCTTACGGAAAACGCCGCCGCATGGATTTCTTCGTCCGACACCTGCTTGACGTCGAGCCACGTTCGACGCCGTAATGCGGCATCTGCGCTTCAATGGAAAGGGATACGATATGACCAGCGATGAACAAGAAATCCGTCAGCTCGTGGCAACCTGGATGAGTGCCACCAAGGCGGGCGACATCGATACCGTTCTCAGCTTAATGACCGAAGATGTCGTGTTCTTGATCCCCGGCCGATCTCCCATGCAGGGGCGAGACGCCTATGCCGCGGCCGCACGACCACAGCCCGGCCAGCCCGCGCCGAAGTTTGATGGCACCAGTGATATTCAAGAGGTCACCGTCTGCGGCGACCTCGCCTATATGTGGACGAATCTGACAGTCGTCGTGACGCCACCCGGCAGCGATCAGACGATCACTCGGACTGGCAGCACTCTGACCATCTTAAAGAAGCAGAACGGCCGCTGGCTGCTCGCTCGCGATGCCAACCTGCTGGTGACTGTCTCCAAGCCGACTGGTTGAAGTGACCGCAATTCTGCTCTCGCAACAGGGATGCGTTGGTGATTGGGAGGGCGAGGCTCCTGCCGAGCCGCGCATGTCA